>JBHWOX010000058.1:0-19328 GCA_043424615.1 Atopococcus sp. | reverse complement strand
AAGTCATCGATTTCTGAAAGTGAATCAGAATCAGAGTCTGAGTCAACATCAATCTCTGAAAGCGAATCAGAATCAGCATCAAGTTCAGAATCTGAATCTGAATCAGCGTCTAGTTCAGAATCAGAGTCAGAGTCAACATCGATTTCTGAAAGTGAATCAGAGTCAACATCAATCTCTGAAAGCGAATCAGAATCAGCATCTAGTTCAGAATCTGAGTCTGAGTCAGCGTCAATCTCTGAAAGCGAGTCAGAGTCAGCATTAAGTTCTGAATCTGCATCGCAATCTGTATCTAGCTCAGAGTCTGCAAGTGCATCACAATCTGAGTCAGCATCGATCTCTGAAAGTGAATCAGAATCAGCCTCTAGTTCAGAGTCTGAGTTTGAATCAGCATCAATCTCAGAGAGTGAATCAGGATCAGCCTCTAGTTCAGAGTCTGAGTCAGCATCGATTTCAGAGAGCCAATCAGAATCAGCTTCTGTTTCAGAAAGTCTGGCGAACTCTGTATCAGCGAGTGAAGAAGCATCAACTTCTGAGATCCACTCTCATGGACCAGGCTGGATTGAATCTGAATTACCTGAATTTGATATTGAAAGCTTCTCAGCTTCATTATCAGAATCAGCAGTCATTTCTGAAAGCCAATCAGAATCGGCGGTAGTCTCTGCCTCACAATCTGAATCTGCAGCGATCTCAGCATCACTGTCTGAGTCTGCAAGTGTGTCTGCTTCCACTTCAGCTTCGACAGCAGCATCTGAATCGCATAGTGCAGACCTAGCTGCATCAAGTCAGTTAGCATCAACAAGTGAAGATAACCAAGGCTCACAAAGCTTCTTACCTACTCATAGTGAAATAAATGAGAATATTATTCCACGTCCAGTAAGTATTGAGAAAGCTTCAAAAGCTACTAGCGCTGACAAAGCGAAGGAAGTTTCTTTAGAGGATCTTCCTAAGACAGGTGTTAGTATAGGTTACCTAGGAACTGCTTTAAGCTCTATTCTTGCTGGTTTGGGTATCCTTAAAAAGAAAGAGCGTAAAGATAAAAAATAATAACTAAGCTAAAAAACCTCTTCTGAAAAAAGAAGAGGTTTTTTTTTGAATGATTACTAGAAATAGTAGCGGATTGATATAATAGTCACTGATAAAACATCTAATGAAAGGAGCGATTAAATGGAATATCACATTAGTAAATTGAATGGTCATGCATTCAGTAGTACGGCTCAGATTGCTCAACAAACAGTAGCAAATGTAGCTAGAACAATGGAATTTCAAGATTTGTCGGTTTATGCTTATAATGTCAATGCGGATATAGATAGTGAGTTAGAAAAAAGGATTGATGGAATTATTGCGGGCGTTAGCCGGTGAAAAGAACATCCGAATCGTGGACTTATCAGCCTCGGGACTTCAAGAATTTTAATTTGGAGACGTTGAAGCAGCTATCTACTTGAAGAATGTTATTTAAAGCTGGTGTTCATTCATGTAAACCAGATAAATTATGAAGATTTAAAGTTTTCTCATCTAATCTCTGTAGTCTAGCTTTTCAATTGAGTAGCAGGGAAACTATTAAATGAGACGGATATTAAGATCGGCTTAAATACTTATTAAGGTGAAAAGGACGACTTTTAAAAGAATAATTGAGAGAAACGCCTCAATCTTTTCTCTTTAGAGTACTGCCTTAGGCGTGGATATAGTGCCGACATCTTAGTCTATTAAGTATATTCTTGAAAGAAGGCAAGCTTGAGTTGAATTCTCTCAGAATGATGTATTGAAAGAGCCTTTGATTAAGTTTATATTAACGCTTATAATTATTTTGTTATGGGAAACGGTCGAATCCGGAGCCCAAAATTTTTGAAGAATTTGGAGTAAAAGATCAATACTGTTTGCAAATTACTCCAATGAAATAAAGCACTGCTTATTCAGCACGTTTGTTATATAAGAACGTGAGCCATCCTTTTTTCAAAGAAGCTGATGATTCATTAATGATAGGTTAAGAGCTTGCATCTTTTCTTACCATTCAAACATTTTTTAAAAAACTCAGGAAGGATTATATGTTTTATGAAAGCCTTTGCGCGCTCTAATATACTTTTAACTCGTAAAATCACTTATACGCTGGGGATACTCCTTATTTATATGATTGGGAGAAATATCCCACTGCCTTTGGTCGATCTAGATCAAATTTTGTCGCAAAATCAAGCTTCAGCTTTTGATTTTATGAGTGCTGCTTTAGCAGCAACAGCTGGTGACTTATCCCGGACCTCTATTCTGACCATGGGGATTGGTCCGATGATGTCGAGTATGATCATCATGCGATTTTTGATGCAGACGGACTGGTTAAAAAAGAAAAAATTGAGCCTTGAAGAGACTGACCGATGGAAACGCTTCTTGATGTTGATTATAGCTATTATTCAGGCTTTTGGACTGGCTTTTACTTACCCATTACTTGATGGAAGCACCTCCTTTTTTGCTGGGGAATGGCCTGTGCGTTCAGCTATTGCTCTATTTTTGATGGCAGGATCTTTCTTTACGATTTGGTTAAGCAATCAAAATGTTATGAAAGGGATAGGCTCGATCTTGATCTTTATTATTGCTGGTATTTTAGATCGATTAATCCCCAATTCCGCTATGATTTTTGCCTTTTTTAGATGGGGCCAAGCTTGGCATTATCAAATGTTAAGTATCGTTCTTATATATTCAATCCTAACTATGATATTGATGGTCTTTTTGAGTGGGGCTGAGCGCCGTCTTCCATTGCGTCGGGTGAGGATTGAAAATAAATATAATAATCAGTCTTACTTGCCTTTAAAAGTTAATGCTGGGGGTGGGATGGCAATTATGTATTCCATGTCTTTAATGGCTTTACCGCAGTATTTGCTGCAATTTCTCAATGTTGTCTTTCCCGAGTCACAAATTTTACAAGAGTTGATGGGAGTTTTTAATACGAACCAGCTGTCAGGGAGTTTAATATATATCTTACTGGTCTTTCTCCTGGCGATTGGTCTGGCTTTTATAAATGTTGACCCCCATCAAACGGCTGAACGTTTAATGAAAGCCGGCGACTATATAGTGGGCGTTCGCCCAGGCAGACCGACAGAAGATTACATTTCCCATAAAGTATGGCTCTTATCCATTGTTGGGGGGACCTTTATGGCTTTAAGTGTAGGCTTGCCACATATTTTAGCTGTCTTTTATCCTGTTTTTAAACCTTGGGTAAGCGTGCCCTCGTCAGCTATTATTCTGACTTCTTTGGTGATTGAAATCTTAAAAGAAATAAAAGCCTATTGGCAAAAGGGACTTTATACGCCCTTGTTTGATTAGGAGGTTCTGATGACTTATTATTTTATTCCTGCTTGGTATTCATCCGATCGAAGATGGTCCCAACCTAAAATGAGTGCTAACTTTGCCTATACTTTTGATGACACGGTTAACCAAGTCCGTATGTTTAGAGAATATGGTGAGCCTAGTCAGCTTATCATTTTAAATTACCAACCCTACCTACGATTGAACTTACATGCTCAAGGCTTGTATGGAAGTTCTTATTTGTCTTTGTTTGATTATTTTCAAGCTGCTGAAGACAGTTATGCTCAATCCTTAGATTGGCGCCATTTAACTTGGCCACCGGCTGCAGAATTTATTTATCATCTGTATGGTGTTCGAGTCCAAGTTCAAGGGGATCTCTATGCCCAAGTCCACTTTCATCAACTAGGCTATGTGGCTCAAATTGATCGTTTTGAACATGGAGAATTGATCAAGTCTTTGATAGTCGACGATCGTGGTTGGATTTCTTCATTTATTGCTTATGAAGCGGGACAGGCCATTTACCAAGATTATTTAACGCCTGAGGGAGAGCGAGTATTTCGGCAGGATTTGTCAGGACAAGGAGAGGTAAGCATCAATCCTAAATATGCCGATCGTTTTTTAAAGAGTCTTTATGATTCAATTGATGACCTACTTAAAGAAGGTTTAAGTCAGTTGGAAAAAAATATCATTTCACCAGCTGATCCTATCATCTTTGCTGCTCACCCAGTCCATAATGCTTTACTTTTATCAAGCCTTGGTGGGCGTGAGTTAGTCCCTACCTTTTTCCAAGGCCGCCGATTTCTAAATCAATGGGAAAATCTTGATAATCAAATTGGAGAAGTCAAGCTTGTAGTGGTGGATTCAGACCTTAATGAAAAAATTCTTCAACAGCAACTGGCTGATCAAGGAGCAAGCACTCAAATTTATCAGATTGCTCCCTATAATACTCATTTGAGTTTGGGGAAAAGTCAGCAAGTGAAGGAACAGTATATTTTTATCAATGCTTCTGAGCTCAATGAGAGAGATTTAACGGCTATTTTAAAAGTAGGCTTAGACCTTTATAAAAAAGATTCCTATCTCCGTTTTCAGATAGTTAGCCGTGGTTCATCACTTTTAGGAGAAGAGAAGTTGAAAAATATCGTTAAGGATTTCCAAGATGACTTAGGGCAAGAAGAAACCGAGGACGTTCAAGATTTTGAAGACAAGTTGCCAGAAAAAAATGATGGCCCAATTTTTAGCTATTTAGCTTTCAATGATGATATCAGCTTTATTCAGGGCTTGGAAAAAGTAAGACTAGTGGTTGATTTATCCTCAAAACCAGACTTATTTTTACAAATTGCGGCTGTCAGTGTGGGGATTCCACAGATAAATGCTGTTGAATCCACTTATGTCCACCATTTAAAAAATGGCTATATTGCTGAAAATGATCAGCAATTGAAAGAGGGTCTGATTTATTATCTGGACGGCTTAAAACATTGGAATGAAGCCTTGGTTTTTTCAGTGAATCTAATTAATGAACATTACAACGCTAAAGTGGTTGAACGATGGAAGAAACTGTTGGAGGGAGAGGCAGATGAGTAAGGCAAGAGTCAAAGTATTACAAATTGGTGACGGTGAGGATTGCTGGAATCCTACAAGCGTTTGGCAGGATTTGCCAACTCTTTGGGATTATGTTGCGGTCGAAAATTTTGATGATTGGTTAGCAAGTGTTGAAGAAGGGGAAGAAGCTATTCCTTCTTACAGCTTGATTTTTATAACCGGACTACTTGAAAAGAATTTTGACTTCGAAACATTACTGGACCTTGCAGACCCCTATGCCTTTGTCGTGGATGAAAAGATGGTCATGGATCATTCCACTTGGATCTTATTCGAGCGGCGAGCTCAGCCCTGGATTTTGGACTTGTCCATCCAAAGCCAGGATGAATGGCTATTGGACTTTTACCGTTACTTTTTCTCAAATCAATATGGGGAAAGGCGACAAATTGGCCAATTTGATATTCTTCATCCAAGCACTTTTCATCTGGAATATGTCGGCCATCACCGGCTTCAATTAAATGACATTTCTTGTGACGATTGGATTCCGCTGGCTAGTCTCAAATCAAATGTCAATCATGAGCGCTATGAACCTTTAGATTTTTGGTTGGAATTTGAAGCATCAGACCAGTTGGAATTAGCGCTTAAGGTCAGCGCCTTTCATCCTCATAATGATCAGCTGATTCAAGAAGTGTGGTTTAACTTACAGTCACCCGATCAATGCCATGTTGATATAGGTGAAAGCTGTGTCTTATCCTTTAACGTCTTTGTTAAAGGCCAAGGGAAGCTTTCGTTAGGGCCCTTACATATGCGCTATTCTCGAGGTAAATTCGGCCAATATCTTTTAGGTGGTGAACGATTATTTGACGAGAATCGAGAAGAGTTGGCCTGCTACTTCCACCCTGGTAATTTGAAGCCGCCTTTGAATATTTATTTTTCTGGTTATCGGACAGCGGAGGGTTTTGAAGGGTTTTTCATGATGAAGGGATTTGACCATCCCTACTTGTTGGTGACTGACCCCCGATTGGAGGGGGGCGATTTTTATATGGCTTCAGATGAATTGGAAAAGCTATTAATAAAAAAAATTAAGGATACCTTAGATGATTTAGGATTTGACCATGACCAAGTTATTTTCTCAGGCCTTTCAATGGGGACTTTTGGGGCCTTGTATTACGGGAGTTTCTTTTCTCCTTATGCGATTATTGTTGGTAAACCTTTGATTCATATTAGCCAGGTGGCTCGGAACTTACGCATTAAGCGGCCCAATGAATTTATGACATCTTTGGATATGGTTTTAAAAGAGCTAGGAAAGGTCACAGAAGAAGGTTTGGATCAGTTGGACCAGCTCTTAAGCCGGCGCCTAAAATTAGCTGATTTTGATCGCACCACCCTAGCGATTGCTTACATGGAGCAAGATGACTATGATACCACCGCTTACTACAGTATTTTAGATTGTTTAGCTGAGAGCTCCTCGCGCATTATCAGCCGAGGGTATATGGGGCGGCACAATGATGAAAGTCAAAAAATTGGCAGCTGGTTTGTTAATCAATATCGTCGATTATTAGCCAATTTTGAAGGGGAGGAAGAAAATGAAAACAGCGATACGGATTTCATGGGACCGAGTCGATGAAAAAACCTATCTGTTTGGAGCTAGGATTCAGTTACAAAAACAGGGGGTCTTTTATCAAAATCCTGGCATGGCTTCGGGTAAAGCTATCCAGACTTGGCGGTCACACACGGCTTATTGGGCCAATCGGACTACTCCTAATCTTCCTCTTTTAAAAGGTGGACATTCCTACCGTTTGATAGCTGATTTCGATGCCAGTCCTGTGGGCTCGGTCATCCCTTGTTTGACTTTTTTTGATATGGCGGGTGAAAAAATATCTGAAGTCTATCTGGATGGAGGAGGGGAGTTTATTTATCCACTTTCAGCCTTTTCCTATGAACTTGCGCTTATCAACTCGAGTCATGAGGAACTTTATTTCCGATCTTTTATCTTATCCGAAAAGGAAGAGCAAGCTGTTTTTGCTGACTTGGATTATGAAGAAATGAGCCAGGCTATCATGGACAGACCCAAACAATTAGAAGTGAGAAAAAGAAGGAGGTTGAGAAATGGCAAGAAGGAAAGATGAGGGGCGGGATTTTTTAAATCGCCTTCGGTTGAGCAAGGTCAAATCTTCTTTAAAAAAGATTAATCGATTAAAGGACCAGATGTCGTCTTTATCGAATGCAGAATTGCAAGCTAAAACAGCCGAATTCAAAGCTCGGCTGGCAGATGGTGAACATTTGGATGATTTGATGGTGGAAGCTTTTGCAGTCGTTCGCGAGGCCGATAAAAGGGTCCTCGGCATGTTCCCCTATGATGTTCAAGTCATGGGGGCTATCGTCATGCATTCTGGCCATGTTGCTGAAATGAAGACTGGTGAAGGAAAGACATTGACAGCGACTATGCCCATGTACCTGAACGCACTGACTGGCGAAGGGGCTATTATGGTCACAGTCAATGAGTATTTAAGTCGGCGTGACTTGGATGAAATCGGACCGGTTTATGAGTTTTTAGGCCTAACAACTGCTTCGGGTGTTCCTGAACGACCTGAAGGTGAGGAATTAGAGGCGGAGGATAAGAGAGAAATCTATGCCGCTGATATTGTTTACACGACCAATGGATCTTTGGGCTTTGACTATTTAATTGACCATTTAGCCGATGATCAGGATAAAACTTATATGCGCCCCTTAAATTATGTATTGATTGACGAAATTGATGAAGTTTTACTGGATGATGCCATCAGTCCTTTAGTTATTTCAGGCTCACCCCGAGTCCAATCGAATTTATATCATATTTGTGACCAATTTGTACGTATGCTGGACGAGTCAGATTATGAAATGACTGAAGAGGAAGATGCGGTTTGGCTTAAAGATTCAGGCATCGATAAGGCAGAACGTTTTCTGGGGGTAGACAACCTTTATTCTCTTGAACTTAGTGAGTATGCTCGCCACATTCAATTAGCCTTGCAGGCTCATTTTCTTTATCAGTTGAACCAAGATTATGTGGTTCAAGATGGGAAGGTTAAACTCTTAGATCAGCGTAATGGCCGAGTACTAGAAGGAACTCAACTCCAGTCAGGCAGTCACCAGGCTATTGAGGCTAAGGAAAAAGTCGAATTATCTAAAGACAATCGATCCATGGCCAATATTACCTACCAAAATCTTTTTAAGCTATTTAAAAAAATGTCTGGCATGACTGGTACGGGGAAAACGGCGGAATCTGAATTTAATGACATATATGATATGATTACGGTTCAAATTCCTCCTAACAAACCAAATATACGCATCGACTATCCAGATATTTATTACCGTACTTTTCCAGAAAAAGTGGCGGCCTCTTTGGAGTATATTCTAGACCGCCATCGAACAGGCCAGCCGGTTTTGATTTCGACAGGATCAGTAGAAATCTCCTCTCTCTATTCTTCCTTACTCTTGGATAAGGGGGTTCCCCATAATGTATTAAATGCCTATAATGCAGCCAAGGAAGCGGCCATTATTAAAGAAGCCGGTCAATGGGGAGCCGTCACTGTAGCTACCTCCATGGCTGGACGTGGTACCGATATAAAACTTGGCGAAGGGGTTCACGACTTAGGTGGCCTTTGCATTGTCGGCACAGAGCGCTTAATGTCAGAACGTAGCGACTTGCAGATGCGGGGACGATCCGGTCGTCAGGGAGACCCTGGCATGACCCAGTTTTTTGCCTGCCTGGAAGATGACTTGATTATAAAATATGGTCCTGAAAAGTATCATTTTTCAATGGAAGACCATCCCAATTATGAAGCAAGTTTTGAACCTTTGAGTCAGAAAAAATATCAGAAAGTATTTGATCAGGCCCAAAAAAATGCGGATAGCCAAGGCAAGATGTCTCGCCAACAAGCCGTTCTTTTTGATGACAATCTTCGTTATCAACGTGAAATCATCTACCGGGAGCGTGACTATCTTTTAAGAGGGGATCATATAGATGAAATCAACAGCTTAGAAATTGGGCGAGAAGTGGTCGACCATTTCCTTCAACAGTGGGAGGATCTAGATGAACAAAAAATTGAGCGCTTTATTTATGATAATTTGTCTTATAACTATAAGCCGGGTCAGCTAGACCTCAAGCGCATGAACCGTAAAGATTTATCGGAACACATGCTAACAATTATCCATGAAAATATTGAAGAAAAAAAAGGTCTACTAACAGATGAATGGTATGAAGATTTTAAGAGAAAATGTATACTAAAAGCTATTGATAAAAATTGGGTAGAACAGGTGGACTATCTCAGTCAATTCAAGACGGTTGTCAGCAGCCGAGCCTCCGCGCAAAAAAACCCGGTCTATGAATATCAAGAAGAAGCCGTTCGATCTTATGATCGGATGAAGGCAGAGATTAAGCAAGATTTCATTCAAAATATTAGCTTGTCAACGGTGGAGTATTCTTCAGGTCAACCGATCCTCTACTTCCCTTAAGAGAAAGGAGTCGACGATGACAGTCTATAATTTTAATCTCGGTATAGGATGGGCGTCTAGTGGAGTCGAATATGCTCAACTTTACCGCGCCCATATCTTTCGTCAACTAGGAATTGATGCTAAATTTATTTTTACAGAATTTATTGCTAACACTAATATTCAAAATCTAACAGCTAATATGGGTTTCAAGGATGATGAAGTCATCTGGATGTACCAGTATTTTACAGATATTCCTATAGGGCCTTCGACAGTAACCCTAGCTGAATTTTTGCAAACTATTTCTAGACCAATCCATCACGATTACCGTGAAGGAGATTTGGTTCGTTACTATTTTGAAAACGAAAAAGACTTTTTAACGTGTTATCTGAAAAAAGGGACAGAAGACATTGTCGAACGGGTGGAGTATGTGTCTAATCAAAAACTGATTCGTAAAGACTACTTCACCCATACCCGCCTTTTTACCGAATTTTATGCCCCCTTGGATGGCAAAGCTCATGTCTACCTTCGTCGATTTTATAATGAAGACGGTTCGACGGCTTATGAAGAGATTTTAGATGGGGAAGAGTCTATATTTACGCTCAATGGTCATATCTTTTATTCCCAAAAAGAAATGCTGGCTTATTTTGTTGCCCAATTGAATTTTCAAAAAGAAGACCTGGTCATTATTGATCGGGCATCGGGTCAGGCTGAACAAATTTTGACCCATAAAAATGAAGCAAGTGTTGCTGTGGTGATTCACGCTGAGCATTTTTCTGAACATCTTCTGTCAGATGATTATATTTTGTGGAACAACTACTACGACTATCAATTCACCAATGCTGAAGCCTTTGATTATTTTATTGCCTCTACTCAAGAGCAAGTAGATATTTTACAAGAGCAGTTCCGCCATTATTATGGCAAAGTTCCAAGAGCCCTGGCTATACCTGTGGGTTCGTTGGACCAGCTTCGTGAGAGTCCAAGCGGTCGTCAACCTTATTCAATTATGACTGCCTCTCGCTTGGCGGCAGAAAAAAATATTGATTGGATTATTCGCGCAGTGGTCCAAGCTAAGGAAGTCATCCCCGATTTGGCCTTTGATATTTATGGTGAAGGCAATCAAAGGCAGCGTTTAACAGAACTCATCACTGACCTGGGAGCTGGAGAGTATATTCAATTAAAAGGGCACCAAAAGTTAACAGACGTTTATGAAAATTACGAGCTATATATTTCAGCTTCGACCAGTGAAGGCTTTGGCTTAACCATGTTGGAGGCGATTGGATCAGGATGTGCCATGATTGGCCTCAATGTTCGATACGGTAGCCAAGCTTTTATTGAAGATGGCCAATCAGGATTCATCGTCGAAAATACTGACCGGTCGACGGATGAAATTGTTGGTGGCATCGCCCAAGGAATTGTCCAAGTCTTCCAATCAGATATAGAAGCTATGCACCAAGCCTCCTACCAGCAAGCAGAGACTTACTTGGATGAACGTGTCAAAGAACAATGGGCTCAATTGATAGAGGAGGTCAAGCATGATTAATTTATTTATGCAGGATGATTTAGCAAGCCGGGACTTGCGCCAGTCTTTTTTAGCAGCAGGCATGGACCATCCGACGGTTCTTTTGGACTATCATGGGTTTGCTTCGCCTGATATTTTAGATCCTTTTAGTTATTTTATGGGGCAAGAAGATCCTAACGGACGCGCCTTGTTTTTCAATGAATTGAAAGTTCCCGCTTATTGGGAGATATCGGGGGATGCCAGCTCTGCTAAGCTGACCCACTACCATCAGGAAAAGGCTCGTATTTACTATGCCCAGCCCCATGAAAAACGACTGATTAATAAAGTCGATTGGTTGGATGATCAGGGACGGGTTCGTTTTGTGGATTGTTACAACCAATACGGCCGACGCTATGCCAGAATTTCAATGAACAAATTATCCCAGCTGGCAGTGACGACTTATTATGATGTCAATGGATGCGAGGTCTTAGTTCACAATCATATTACCCAAGACTACATCTTGACATACCAGGGTCAGACCCATATCTTCAAGGATAAAATAGACTTTTTCTTATTTTATTTACAAGAAAGTGGTTTAGATTATTCATCCATCATTTACAATTCCTTGTCGACTTCTTTCTTTTTGACCCTGCGATTAGAAGCTGATGGAGAAGACTTTTTAGTCTGGCAAGAGCCGATTCAAGATGAAATCCCTGGTAATATGCAATTTATTTTAAGTGGGGGAGTCCCTCGAACAAAGCGCATCCTTGTCCCCAATCAACATACTTATAAAAAAATACAAGAACTTAGCCAGCAAGACGATATTCAGCCTTTTGGCTATCTCTATCAGTATGAAAAAGAAGCCCAGCCTGGCCAACATTGCTTAATTTTAACGAATTCCGATCAAATAGAAGGCCTGGATGTCTTGACTGAACGTCTGCCACATTGCCATTTTTCAATTGCAGCTATTACTGAAATGTCTGATCGCTTGAAGGCCTTTGAAGGCAAGGGCAATGTGAGTTTATATCCCAATGCCTCACAATCTAAATTGTTAGACCTTTACCAGCAATCTAATATCTACTTAGATATCAATCACTCTAATGAAATTTTTCAAGCCGTCAGACGGGCCTTTGACCACCAACTTCCTATTTTCGCTTTTGAAGAAACTGCCCATGAAAGATCTTACATAGCGGCTAAGCACATTTTTCCAGCAAATAAGCTTGAAAAATTAGCCCAGGCTATTGAACACGTTATGACGAGTGAAAATGCCTATCAAGAGGCCTTGAAAGATCAACAACAAGCAGCCAACCAAATAGATCCAAAGAGCTTCCAGCAAGCCTTTCAATTGAAGGAGGACAAGGATGTCTGATAAAAATCCACTTCATGAAAAAATCGACTCACAAATGCACAAGCAAAGAAATAATAAAAAATCGCAAGAGGATGAGCCTTCTTCAATTAGCCGGGTCAGTCAATTTTTTACTTTAATTATTGCCTTATCGGTTATTGCAGGCTTGATTGCCACTTTACTTGGCTTATTTAGTTAGAAGGATGTATATTTTTAACTCATTAGCAGAGATAAAAAGACCCCCCAGGAGTTAGTTTAATTCTAACTTCTGGGGGGTCTTTTAATTTCACTCAAATCAGTTGGTTGTTATTTTATTCAAATTCGATTAAGAGGTCGCCACCTTCAATTTGGTCATTTTCATTAACATGAATCGCTTTGACCACGCCGTCTTCTGTAGCATGAATGGCAGATTCCATCTTCATGGCTTCCGTTACGATGATGGTGTCGTTTTGTTTGACTTCATCACCTACAGCGACATTAATGGAAACAACGGTTCCTGGCATTTGAGCGCCAATATGTTTGCTGTTTGTTTTATCTGCTTTAGGGCGGAGAGCCGCTGCATCTTTCACATTAGCATCCAAAATTTCAACCGCTAAAATTTCTCCATTGAATTGATAGAAGAGGGTGCGCTTACCATTTTCTTTAACTGGACCTTGAGCTAAGTATTTGATGTGAAGACTTTGGCCGTCATGAAGTGTGACTTCGCATTCTTCCCCTAATTCTAAACCATAGAAGAAGGTTGGAGTATCTAAAACTTCAATACGGTTAAAGTTTTCATAACTGACAATATAGTCTTTGAAAACTTTCGGATACATAGCGTAAGAAAGTAAGACTTTGTTATCGATTTGCTCTTCAGGCATTAATTCAGCTAGTTCTTCTTTAGCGGCCTGGTAGTCAAAGTCAGGAATATGGTTTCCTGGGCGGTCTGTAATGATATCTTTATTTTTAACGATAATCTCTTGAAGTTCTTTATTAAAACCGTTAACGGTTTGACCAATTTCACCTCTCATGAAGGACACCACTGAATCTGGGAAGTCTAAATTAGGGCCTTCTTCAATAACAGATTCTTCATCTAAGTCGTTTTGAACCATAAAGAGGGACATGTCACCCACCACTTTAGAGGAAGGGGTTACTTTGATGATGTCACCAAACATGAGGTTGACACGGCGGTACATATCTAATACTTCATCAAATCGGTCACCTAAGCCAACAGATCTGGCTTGGGACAAGATGTTGGAGTATTGTCCACCAGGCATTTCATATTTATAGACACCTGTCCAAGGAGCGTTTAAGTCACTTTCGAAAGGTTTGTAGTATTGGCGGGTGGTTTTCCAGTAGTCTTCCATTTCATCGTTGGCATCTACATTGACTTTAACCCCTCGGCTAGTTCCTTGGCGGTTATAGTAAAGGGCATTGCCGTCAGGTTGAGAGTTGGTGCCGGATAAGGCTGAGTTAGCTACATCGACAATATCAACCCCTGCATCTATGGCACGAGAGTAAGAGCTAATCGCATTTCCAGCGGTATCGTGCATATGCAGGTGAACTGGAATTTTAATTTCATCTTTTAAGGCTTTCACTAATTGATAAGCTGCTTCCGGTTTTAGAATACCGGACATGTCTTTAATGCCTAAAGTATGAACACCAAAAGCTTCTAATTCTTTCGCCATATTAACATAATAGTCCAAAGTATAAGTTGAAGATCGGTCAGGATCTAAAATGTCACCTGTATAGCAAACAGTTCCTTCGACTACTTTGCCTGTTTCAAGAGCGGCTTCTAGAGGAAGTTTCAAGGTTTCCATCCAGTTTAAGGAATCAAAAATACGGAAGACGTCGATACCTTCTTTAGCACTTTCTTGGATAAAGGCTTTGATGACATTGTCAGGGTAGTTTTTATAGCCCACGGCATTGGAGGCACGTAACAGCATTTGGAAAGGAATGTCTGGAATAGCTTCTCTTAAAAGTGCTAAACGATCCCAAGGACTTTCTTTTAAGAAGTTGTAAGCGACGTCAAAGGTTGCTCCTCCCCACATTTCTAGTGAGAATGCCTCTCTAAGGATTTGGTTGATATAGGGCGCAATTTCAAGCATATCCTGAGTTCTTAAACGAGTTGTTAAAATGGATTGGTGGGCATCTCGGAAAGTCGTGTCGGTCACCAAGGCATCTTTTTCCTCTAGGACAGCTTGGGCTAAAGCCTCAGGCCCATCTTGGTCTAAAATATGTTTGAATGTACGATCTTCTGACAGAGGCCCATTCGCTTGAGGGGTGTGTCGGCTATCGAAGGTTGGTTTGGCATTGCTTTGAATGCCTGGGAAACCATTAACCGTAATATTTCCGATATAGTTTAACAACTTAACGCCACGGTCTACTTCTGCTTTGACTTCAAATAATTCTGGATGGTCATTGATTAAGTTGGTACTGTAATCGCCGGTCTTAAAGAGAGGGTGTTGAATAATATTTTCTAAGAAGGAAATATTAGTTTTTAAGCCAGTGATGCGCGTATCAGTTAAGGCACGTTCAGTCTTATCTAAAACATCTTCGATAGTATCTCCGTAAGTGATAATTTTTAATAAGAGTGAATCATAGTGAGGGCTAATGACTGATCCTTTATAGGCATTTCCTTCGTCTAAACGAATGCCAGGACCATTAGGTGCTTGGTAGTTCACAATTTGTCCGGAATCAGGCGCGAAGTCATTTTCAGGATCTTCAGTGGTAATACGACATTGAATGGCATAGCCGTCAGTTTTGATGTCTTCTTGTTGCGGCATGTGGATGGCTTCATCAAATAAGCTTTCTCCATCAGCCACTAATAATTGGGCTTTGACAATGTCGACCCCAGTTACTTGTTCAGTAATAGTATGTTCTACTTGGATGCGGGGGTTGACTTCGATAAAGTAAAAATCTTCGCCAGACACTAAAAATTCAACGGTCCCAGCATTGACATATTGAACATTTTCAGCCAATTGAAGGGCAGCATCAGCTAAGCGTTGACGGATAGCATCATCTAGAGAGAAGGATGGAGCCACTTCGACTACTTTTTGATGGCGGCGTTGGACAGAGCAATCGCGTTCAAAAAGGTGAACCACATGGCCGTGTTCATCTCCGAGAATTTGGACTTCGATATGTTTAGGATTTTCGATAAATTTTTCAACATAAAGAGAATCGTCAGCAAATGAATTCATCGCTTCGGATTTAGCACGTTCATAAGATTCTTGAACTTCATCAGCTGAGCGGATGATGCGCATTCCTTTACCACCACCGCCGCTGACGGCTTTAATCATAATAGGGTAGCCGTGTTCTTCAGCAAAGTCTTTAACTGCTTGAGCGGATTCGATGGCGCCATCTGTACCTGGAACCACTTGTAATCCAGCCTCAATGGCCGTTTCGCGGGCACGTGTTTTATTACCAAACATCTCCAAGTGTTGGAGTTTTGGCCCAATAAATTTGATGCCTTCTTCTTGACAACGTTTGGCGAAGCTTTCATTTTCACTTAAAAAACCATAGCCAGGGTGAATGGCATCAACATCATTTTCTTTAGCCACTTTGATAATGCCTTCAATATCGAGATAGGCTGCTGTCGGACTTTTACCTTCACCAACTAAAACGGATTGGTCAGCATTGAAACGATGCTGACTCAATTCGTCTTCTTTAGAATAGATGGCTAAAGTTTCTATATCGAGTTCCCGGCATGCCTGCATGATACGGGAGGCAATTTCACCACGGTTGGCCACTAAGACCTTTTGAATATTCTTCATTTACTACTTCACTTCTTTCACTAGAATAATAAAAATTCAACATTTTCATCCATTCAAACATAAAAAAATCGTTTCACACATCAGCTAGAAAAGTGAAAACGCTTTCTATATATTAAAATAGCCAAAAATCCGATATTTATCAAGATGAAAATATCGATAAGTTTGGGAGATAGCTATTGATGAGTTGGGCATATTATAACATATTATTAATAACTATGTTATAATAACTGGACGTGAAACTAAACATAGAGAGGTGACAAACTGTGACAGAATTTAAATTGAAAAAAGAAGTTGTTCAAGCGAGTCCTAGTCCGATCCGTGAATTTAAACAACAAATCGAGGATATTGACGGTTTGATTGATTTAACTCTGGGCCAACCGGACTTTAGCGCGCCGCAGGAAGTTCACCAAGCGGCCATTGAAGCGATTGAAGCCAATAAAGATGGCTATACTGCTTCCCGTGGTCTACCTGAAGCTTTACAAGCCATATCGGATTATCTAAAACGTCATTATGATTTAGATTATCAAGCTGAATCTGAAATTTTAATTACTAATGGTGGGACGGGAGCTTTATTCAACACCATTTTTGCATTATTAAACCAAGGAGATAAGGTCTTGGTTCCTTCTCCTCATTATCCTGTTTATCAAAATCATATCTGTTTTGCTGGTGGACAAATGATTACTGTGGATGTCAGTGACGATGATTTTATTTTAACCCCCCAACGATTGGAAGAAGTGCTGGAAAAAGAAGGCGATATTAAAGCCCTTCTCCTCACCTATCCTTCCAATCCGACAGGTGTCACTTATAAGCGTGATGAACTGCAAGCTTTAGCTGAAGTTTTAAAAGGCAAAGAGATTATCGTGGTTTCAGATGAAATTTATTCTGAACTCCTTTATGACCAAGAGCATGTCTCCATAGCTGAATTCTTACCTGAACAAACTATTATTTTAAACGGATTGTCTAAATCTCATGCTATGACTGGTTGGCGGTCCGGTATGATTGTAGGACCAGAAGCCATGATTGACCAAATTTTTAAGGTAAACCAAGCATCGGTCAATACCGTCAATACTATCACTCAATTTGCTAGTGTGGCTGCTTATTCGCAAGCTTGTGATAGTCATATTGTGAGCATGCGTGATCAATATCACCAACGCCGAGATTATTTGATGGAAGAGCTATCTGCCTTAGGTTTTGCATGTACTAAAGCAGACGGGGCTTTTTATCTCTTTGTCAAAATCCCAGAGGACTATACAGGCGATGACCATGACTTTTGCCTAGCCCTAGCTAAGGAAGCGAAGATAGGTGTGATCCCCGGCTCAGCCTTTGGTGAAGCGGGTCAAGGATATTTCCGTATTTCTTATGCAGCAGCCATGGATGTTTTGCAAGAATTTATCGCTCAGTTGAAAGTATTTGTGGATTAGCTGTAAAAATCCAATGCCTAAATAAAAAAGGAGGTTGTGACTCGACACAGCCTCCTTTTTTAATTAGAGCTTTATTTATTGATTGGATGAATGAAAAGAGGAGTCAGCCTCATCGACTTGGTCGATAAATTGCCGGCTGGAAAAATGAATATCTTGGCCGTATAAGGTTCGAGTATGCCCATGGTCATCTTCAACTAAAAGATGACCGTCTTGATTAATTCCCAGTAAACGCGCCGTCATGGGGATATCATTCAACAAAAAGCTAATCTCTTGATTGATTCCAAGCATATAATCACGGTAATGATCTAGAAATTCTTTTTCTTCAAACTGCTGGTCATAGCGAGCAAAACGATTAAGGAAGTCGGCTAGCCAGCGGTTAAGATTGAAATCAGCAGGGAGATTGGAACCAAAAAGTGTTCCTGCTATAGCTTGGACCTCTTCTGAAGCATGATCAAAACTGCCCGCTAAATTGAGGCCGATACCGATGACGACATGGGGGATGTGTTGGTCTTCGATGTGGGTGACCATTTCTGATAAAATACCTATAACTTTGCGTGAGCGATAAAAAATATCATTCACCCATTTGATGGCTAAGCGGTGGTCGAGATAAGGCTGTAAACTTTCCACCAAGGCGACAGCTGTGAGTAGGGTATAGAGGGGAATGTCTTTGAAATCTTGAATGGACGGCTTAAAAGCCAAGGACATATATAAGCCCTGGTCCAGTTGGGAGTCAAAAGACCGACCTCTTCTCCCTCGTCCCTGCTCTTGATGGGAAGCAAGGATAAGGTAGCGGTGGGAGGGGTCTTCTTCAATGGCCAGCCGAGCCAAATCATTGGTAGAGGAGACGCTTTGGTGTTGATCAATCTCTAAGTCTTTCCAATCGTCTTCTAAAAAATTTTTAATCAAAAAAGGATCAAGCTGAGACGTTAAGTGGGTTAATTGATAACCTTTGGATGGTTGGGACTCGATCCCATATCCTTCTTCTTGGAGACTTTTTATAGCTTTCCAGACCGCATTACGTGAGAGTTGAAGCTGGTCAGCAATGTCTTGGCCAGAAAGAGTTTGATTGGGATGAGATAATAAAATTTGTAGTACTTTATTTTTCGTCATGATTCCACTCCTATTTTGTTAAATTTAGCAAGTATTGCTGGCTTTAGCAAGTAGGAGAAGGGGCAGAAAGGGAGAGAAGATGACAGAGTGGATTGAATTAAACATACAAGTGGATTTGACTGGTGCAGAAATATTAGCCACTTACTTGCAAGAAATTGGAGGGCAGGGGGCGGTGATTCATGACCCTCGTGATGTTGAAAAAGTGAAAGAGCTGGATTATTTGATTTGGAAAGGGGAGGAGATAAATCAGGATTCTTCTCAAGCTGAAGTGACCACTTATTTTGATATAAGTGAAGACATGGAAGAAATCGAATATTTGCTTGATGAAAAAATGGACCAATTACGGCAGTTGGAGCTGCTAAAAGGACCCGTTCAGCTTTCAATAGAAGAAGTTAGGGATGATGAATGGTTTTCAGAATTCGAAAAACATTATGAGCCCATTCAACTGAGTCGATATCTCAGCATCCAACCAGCCAAGAAGAAAGCAAAGCTAGATCCTCATCAGCCTATGCCGCCAGTCATCTTAGATCCCGGGATTGCTTTTGGGACGGGGCAACACCCCACAACCATTCTAGCCATGTTAGCTTTGGAATACAGCATGGTGGGCGGAGAAAGTGTGTTGGACGTTGGAGCGGGATCGGGAGTCTTGACCATCACGGCCGGACGTCTAGGTGCTAAAGACTTAAGTGCTTGTGATATTGATGAACAGGCCCTAACCTCCACCCAGCACAATTTAGAATTAAATCATATGCAAGCCCAAGTTTTTCCTAGTGATTTACTGGCCGCTGTTGAAGGTGAATATGATATTATTGTTGCTAATATTGTTGCTAAATTTATCATCCAACTCTTACCTCAAGTCAGCCAACATTTAAAAGCAGGAGGGCGATTGATTGTTTCTACGG
>JBHWOX010000057.1:0-64074 GCA_043424615.1 Atopococcus sp. | reverse complement strand
TATATGGAAGAAAAGCAGTGGGCATTTGGCCCACTGTTTTTTTATAAAAAAATCCAGAACGGCAATCAGCTGTTCTGGATAATTTTGATAGCTATGGATTTCTTTATTGATCAGTTTTATCTCGCTTCCACCGTTTTCTTACTAATCTTCCTCCATAAAGTAAACTGGCTAGGAATGATAAAACTAGGGATGGTTTTAGGGCGGGAGTTTGATAGGTCATTTGAATATCATAATGACCAGGCGGAAGCTGGATTCCCATTAAGCTGTCCATGACTTTAACTCCTTCAACTTTTTCGCCATTGGCTTTGATTTGCCAGGAGGGGTCGTAGGGGAGGGAGAGGGCAATCATCTCTTGATCACTCTCGATATCGGTCTCAAAACTGAGCGAGCGATCGTTATATTCTCGGATAGGAATGGATTGGTCCAGCATGACTTGGTTGATGTCTTCAAAATCTTCTAAGTTCATAGCGTAGAAGCCTTGATTGGACAGATAGATTTTATCGTTTTTAACTTCCATGCGGATGGTTAATTCTTTGTCTTCTTGGGAAGCAAGGTTGAGGATGACGTCATCGTAAAAGGTGTTGTATTGGTAAAGAGGTTCGCCATCGATGTAAAAGTCAAAATCATCCCATTTGTTCCATCCGTTTAAGACATAGTAATAAGAATGATTCACTGAAAGGTCTAAGCGGGCTTCAATATAGGCTTTTTTATCTTCATCTATGGGGTAGCCGACGACCTGATCGTCTTCATGAACTAAATTTAAATTGTGAATATCTAGCTGGGGGATGGTTTTCATGAAGAGAGGATGGTCTTGGCTAGGGTCAATATAGTGGGCCAATTGATTTTGTAAGACGATAGGATAGTTTGGCGGGATGGTCATATCTTGGATCGATGGGTCCATTTTGAAGGCTAAGGATTGGGCATAAGGGTTTTCATAAATGGTATAGGAAGGGAGCTCAACCACGGGCTCATAGGCTTTTAAGTCGGGTTTCATTTGGATAATGGACATGGGGAGGCCTGCTTGATAATAGTCGGTATTAGAGGGAGAGTCATTGACTTGATGGTCCCCAACATAATAGCGAATATTAAAAAAGCTATCCGTCAATAAAGTACCATTTGAATAGGCTGAAAAACCGCTACCTGCTGGATAACCTAGTGCTGAAAAAAGCCGGTGAGAATTGGCTTCATAGGTGGAACCAAAATGACTGGCGCTCTTATAGCCCGCGTGATGGCTATCATTCTTCGTTCGTTGGTAGGTTTTCTCAATGCGATAAAAATCATCTTCAAAGGGATCGTAAGTATCAATGGTTTTGGCCATGTGGCGGTTTGATTCATTAGCGGCCACAAAACGATCCCGGTCTAAATAATCCAAGGCATTGATACTCAAGGCAGCATTAGCTGTCAATTCCAAAGCAACCAGGGCTAAAAGGGTCCAGCTGAGCCAGTGCTCTTTTTTCATCAAAAGCAGGGGTAGGCTGAAATATAAAAGAATGAGGCCAAGGCTGAGCGCTAAGGCAGGCAGTTGGATAAAATCAAAATCTTGCAGATAAATATAGAGACCCAAGCCTAAGCTTAAAAGCAAGCCAACGCTAAATTCAAGCAGAGAAATGACTTGATTTTTAATGATTTGCCGGTAGGCCAGGCTGATGAGGAAAAAGATAAAAACAAAAGAAAAGCGGTAAGGGAACCAATTCGGATTCTGGAAGCCGTGCCAAATTTTATTCAAAGCATCAATATTCATCGATAGGACGAGGACACTTAAAACTAGGCCAGCTCCGATTTTCTCAGCCCAGGGGATTTGCCGGTTAAAAAAATAACGGTAGGCGAGGACCAGGACCAAGCCAGTGACGAAAATATTAGCCAGACCATCAGGCATTTGGTCAAAATTAAATGATCCTATGGTCCATTTGGCAAATGTGTCCAGGGGGTTTTGTAGGAGTGTAAAATTCCAGTCGAAATGGCTGTCTGCCACTTTGCTTAAAGGAAGTTGTAAAAAAGTAGGAATCAAGATAAAACTTGCTATAGCGGCTGCCCAGATTGAGGACAAGGCGAAGCGAGTGCCTATAGCTAGGGTTTGCTTCCAATTGTTATAACGGTCAAGATGCACGGTCCAATTGAATAGGGCATAAAGGGTGAGAAAGAGGCAGATCATGTAACCAATGTAATAGTTTGAAATGAGGGCTAAGGCTAGGCAGGGAATATAGAGGTCGGCTCGTCCCACTTCAAACAAACGGTCGACTCCTAAAGCGATGAGGGGGAGCAGGACCACCCCATCCATCCAAATGAGGTTAAATTGGTAGTTGACCATATAGCCGCTGAGGGCGTAGGCGGTCGATAGGAGGACAATCATCAGAGGATGTGACCGGTTTTGATGACTCAGATAAAAAGACATGCTGAAAGAAGCCAGGCCGTATCGCAGTAAAATTAATAGACTTACCGCTAAATCAATCTGGTCAAGTGGAAAAAGTAAAAAAATTAAATTCAAAGGGCTCATCAAGTAATAAGCCCACAAGCCCGTCATTTCTCCTCCTAGACCCTTATGAAAACTATAAATGAAACGTTCCAAGTGGAAGGGAACGGATTGCTTATATTCAGCAAAGAAATCAATATACTGCTGACCAAGATCAATGGTCAATAAGGTTTCATCACCAAAAGGGTAGACCCCTTGAAAGATAAAAATAAGAGCCATGATCAAAATAGGAAAGCCAAAAGCTAGGCAGTGGGGTAGGAAGAGGCGTTTTATATGTTCTTGCACGACAAATCACCTTTTAAGACTTTTTATAAATTTTAGCATAAGTCAGCTCCTTTTAGGACTTTTACTGATAAAGTCTTAAATCTTTGGAAAAAGCTTAATATATTTTTGCTGTAATGATAAAATGAACC
The DNA here is from genome assembly GCA_043424615.1 of Atopococcus sp. GTDB lineage: Bacteria > Bacillota > Bacilli > Lactobacillales > Carnobacteriaceae_A > JAUNQW01. The sequence goes on along the minus strand of JBHWOX010000057.1, from coordinate 61,191 downwards.
AATGGATAAGTCATTCCGATTTTTGTTTTAAGCTTATTCATCGAACTTGGAGGATACGGATGAAAAAAAATAACTACAGAAGACGACCACAATCGCATATTCCAGCTCGGTTAAATTTACTCTTTTTTATTGTTTTTATTTTATTTGTCACCTTAATTTTAAGGCTGGCTTACCTGCAAATTATCAATGGGAGTGAATTTGTTGCTGAGGTCCGCCGAACAGAATCGACGGTGGTCGAGGGGAATGTTCCCCGTGGTGAAATTTATGATGTTAACCACCGTCCCCTAGTGGCGAATGAGGCCAAGCAATCGATCACTTACATGCGTGGAAAAGACGTGGGAACGGATGATATGGCCGAAGTGGCTGAACAGCTGGCCCAATATATTGATATGGGGGCAGTGAGTGAGTTGGAAAATAGTGAAGACTACGACTTGAGTGTTCGCGATTTGAAGGATTATATCTTCGCCCTCGATCCTGATAAAGTGAATGAACGCTTGTCTGAGTCGGAAAAACAACTGGAAGGTTCCAAACTTTATGCGGCCCAATTAGAAAAGGTCAGTGAGAAAGACCTGCAACAAATGGATAGTGACGATATGGATGCAGTTGCTATCTTCAAAGAGATGAATGCTGCCTATGCCCTGACTAATACCACCATAAAAAAAGATGGGGTCACAGATGAAGAAATTGCTAGGGTGTCTGAAAACATTCACCGCCTTCCGGGTGTGTCGACCGGGGTGGATTGGGAGCGAACCTATCCTATGGACGGTTTGTTGCGGTCTGTTTTAGGCTCTGTTTCCAGTGAAGATCAGGGGATTCCTGAAGAAGCTTCTCGCCTCTATCTGGCTCGTAGTTATTCGCGGAATGATCGGGTCGGTTTATCTTATTTAGAACAAGAATATGAACCGGTCTTAAAAGGAACCAAATCAACTTTTATTACTGAAACTAATACTAACGGGGAAATCACGAATCAAATTGAACAGTATGCGGGTAAAAAAGGAGATGACCTGGTCTTAAATGTTGACGCCGGTTTCCAAGCAGTGGTAGAAGACATTGCCACCCAGTACCTTCAAAATGATAGCCGGGGCTTGAATAATCAGATCTATATTGTAGCGACGGATCCTCGTGATGGAGCTGTTTTATCCTTGGTAGGTAAGCGTGTTAACTTAGAAACGGGCGAGATTGAAGACGATGCCCTTGGAACCTTTACCCAGAACTTTGAAGCGGGGTCAGTGGTTAAAGGGGCAACAGTTTTAGCCGCCTATATGGATGGAGTTTTGGATAGCTCTAATAATGTGATGACCGATGAACCCCTTTATATTGCAGGAACGCCACCCATTCGATCGGTTTACAACCCCGATGGAACAGAAGTGGAAGATGATATTTCAGCTTTGGAAGTTTCTTCTAACGTCTATATGGCCAAACTCGCCATGCGTATGGGAGGCTTAGACAGTTTTGAGAATGGAAACATTGTCGATATTGATGCTGAAGCGACCCTAGCTAAAATGAGAAACTATTTCGAACAAATGGGGCTAGGAGTTAAAACAGGGATTGATTTACCTGGAGAACAAACTGGCTTCAAGGGAGAGGTAGAGTCTCCTGGCCAAGTGATGTATTACAGCTTTGGTCAATTTGACTCCTATACCCCTCTGCAATTGGCTCAATATATCTCGACCATCGCTAATGGGGGCACCCGTTATGAGCTGAATGTGGTTTCTGAAATTCGACGTCAAGCCGATGACCAATCAACAGGGGTCTTAGAAGCCCAAAACGAGCCCACTGCTTTGAATACCTTAGACGTCAAACCAGAACACATGGAAAGGGTTCAAGAAGGGATGTACCGGGTCATTAATAGTGAGCGGGGAACCGCTTCTTCCTACTTTGATGGCGCTCCTTATGTTGCTGCCGGTAAAACAGGGACGGCAGAGGCTCTATATTATGGAGACCACCAAGACCGCCGAGGCGAAAAAACGAACAATCGTTTATTTGTCGGTTATGCTCCTTATGACAATCCTCAAGTCGCTATATCAGTGGTCATTCCTTACTTACCAGCAGCCGGTTATGACCCAGCTGTGAATGAAGTGGCTCGTCAAGTTTTTGATGCCTACTTCCAAGTGGGAGATTATGAAAACTTAAATCAACTGATGGCTGCCAACTATCCGATTTTGGATGAAGAGGGTCAGCCAGTGGAAGTTCCTATCACTGAAGATGAGGAAGATGAGGATAGCGAACAAAATGAGGATGAAGAGAACGCGGAAAAAGAAGTAAGAGAATAGCAAGTAAAAAAGCAGCAACCTATGACGATAGGCGCTGCTTTTTCTTTTTATGGCGCTGTCCAAGCGATGGCGATTCTATTATGATTGATCAGCTGTTTGGGTCAAGCTCTCAGCAATATCTTTATAAGACATTTGGTCGTTTAAATCGTACTGGCCGGCGACGAGTTTTTCATGATAACCATTAGCCGTTAAAAATTCTTGATATTCTTTGGCGTCATCAACCAATCCCGCTTCGGCTAGGCGTTGGCTAATGGATTCGGCATTGTCCTCATCTTTGACTTCAAAGCTGGTCGTTTGTCCTTGGCCTTCCTGCTTAGGTTGGACCTGGATGGTCCGTGCTTCTTTTTCTTCCAAGACCTCTTTGCTATTTTCAGCTGGAGCCGCTGAATCCACTTGGGATGCAGAGGACGTGTCTGCGGAGGCGTCGGGCGGGCTTGTAGGAGAGATGATGGCGAATAAGGCTGCCAGTATACCAGCCACTAAGAATGACAGACCAGCAGTTCGTAAGGTATGTTTTGTTATTTTCATAGCGTTCACCTTCACCTAGTTCGTACTTTCAGCAATGTATGATTGGATAATGTCTTCAACCGCTAAGAGGGATAAATTTAAGGTCTCAGCAATCTCTTGCTTGCTTTGCCCACGGCTATATAATTTTACCACCTGGTGTTGAGTCGTTGGCAGGACTTGTTTTCTCACTCTTTCTTCAGGAGAATGCAAATCCAACTCCGCCTCAATTTGGCTGAGGCGTTTTTTTAATTTATTATTTTCATGGAAGAGGTCGAGCATGATTTCTTCCATTTCTTCGCGAAGTTGGACAGAATCTTCTTTTTTAAAGAAGGAGACCAGTAAGAGGGCAACAGCAATAATAAAAAATATAAGGGCTAACATCCATGTGTTCATTTACCTTCCACCTTTCAGCTCTATTCTGTTAAATTGTAACATATTCTCTTAAGAGCTTCTGCTATAGCCTACGAATTAAAAATTAATTTTTTAGGATAATTGAAAAAATGCTAGATTAATTTTGTTCAATATGATAGTATATTTTGGTAATGACTTTTGTCTAAATTTCACTCAGTAAGGGGGATGTTTTATGCGCGTGAATATTACTTTAGAATGTACGGATTGTAAAGAACAAAACTACATTACTACAAAAAATAAAAGCAACCAACCAGATCGAATCGAAATGAAAAAATATTGCCCACGTGAACGTAAAATGACCGTTCATCGTGAGACTAAAAAATAAAATAGTCATGGAGCTAACTTTAAGCCTAACTTGAAGTTAGCTTTTGTTTTATATCTTGAGAGAGGAGTATGCCATGAAAGGGAAGCCAAACTCCCAACAGCCGCTGGTCACTTATTTTTTCCTCATCGTGATGGTCATCCTGTTAGTCCTGATGGAAATCCATTCTTCAAGCCAAAACACAGCCACCTTAATTTTGTTTGGAGCTAAATTTAATCCATTCATCCAAGGGGGACAATTCTGGCGCTTTCTCACTCCCATCTTTTTACATATCGGTTTGGTTCATTTGATTATGAACGGCTTGATTATATATTACTTGGGAAGTGATTTAGAGCGGATCTACGGCCATTGGAAGTATGCCCTCATCTTTTTAATGAGTGGTTTAATGGGAAACATCTTTTCTTTTGCTTTTAATGATGCTGTTTCTGCAGGGGCGTCTACGGCTGTTTTTGGTTTATTATCCACCACCTTGGTTTTAGCCAAAGCCCAACCTAATAATCCTTACTTGCAGGCCGTGGCTAAAAATTATTTGATTTTAATTGTGGTAAATATCGCTTTCAACCTAGTGAGTTCAGGAGTGGACATGGCGGGGCATGTTGGTGGTCTAGTCGGTGGTTACTTCACAGCAGCCGCCTTAAGCTTTAATGAATCCCAAACCCGCTGGACCCACGCCATATTGGGAGTGCTTTCCGCTGCCATCGTGCTCTTTATTGGGATGAGATAATAAATAATCAGAAAGGAATAGTCATGGATATTAATACGATTATCATTATTTTACTGGTCATTGCCCTTTTGGTTTTGGCCGCTTTATGGTTGTATCGGTTCTTTCAGGGAAAAAATGCCGGCCAGGATATTTCTGAAGAAGAATTTGCTAAAGATATCCGCCGTAAACAAGTGATTGATCTCAGAGAACCGGCAGATTTTAATAAGGGGCACATTTTAGGTGCTCGCAATCTTCCTCTATCCCAGCTGAAAATGCGGGTGGAAGAATTAAGACGCGACAAGCCTGTCTATCTTTATGCTGATAGCCAAACTGTTAGCCGACAAGCGTCTGCTCTATTGAAAAAAGAAGGCTACCAACCGATTTATCGCCTAGAAGGTGGGTATGAAGCTTGGACCGGTCGAATCAAAAGAAAATAAGCTAATAAAAAAAGTAATGGTAGAAATTGAGCCCGGCTCAACACCATTACTTTTTTTATATGCAGGATTAAACAAAGCTTTTAGCGGAGGGATAATTAGACCCTTGGAGCTGGTAGTCGATGAGCCAATAGTGGCCGCTTGAACTGATTGCCAAATCAAGCCGCAGTCGGTCATGTTGTCGTAGTTCATATAAGGCGCGCAAGGCTAAGTTTTTGCTAAGCAGGACATTAATTTTTTGATTGTAAGTAAGGAAGGAGAAGCGACATAAAGGATAGCCCTTTTTAATGGATAGAACTTGGACATCTTTGGAAGTCATTTTGCCTTCTAATTGAATGATCTGCTGAGTCATCAGTTTTACCCCCTATGGCCACCAATTAAATGACTGCGGTCAATGGCTGTAGCTCCGTCCAGTAGGCTGGAAGCTTGGACAAGAGAAGAATAGCCATAACGCGATCGGACTTGGTCGACCGTTTTTTCTAATTGTAAGCGGTGGAGAGTGTCTTGGGCCTGTTCAAATAAATCAAGCTGGATGTTATGCTGAGCTTGTAATTTTCCGCAGCTGATCCCAATCATGCGGACAGGGAGTCCGTCATAAAATTCATCCAGTAAGTCTAAAGCAGCTTGAATTAACTTGTGAGATTCATTGGTGGGATCGATGGACTTTTGCCGGCTGAAACCCTTGGATAGGATGTGGCGTGAATAACCGACAGTCAGATGAACCAAGCCAGCTTGAGTCCGGTGTTCACGTAGGCGAGCACCAACCAAGTCGGTCATTTCTTTAATGATAATTTTGATCTGGTCCAGTTGGGTGTAGTCGTATTCTAAAATTTGACTGCGGCTAAAGCTACTAGCGACCGGCTGGTATTTTTCAGAAATAATGCTTTGGTCAATGCCATGGGCGTGATAAAAAAGTTGTTCGCCAATAATACCGTACATTTTTTTTAAGCGGTTGACATCGTATTGGGAAAGTTCATAAACGCTATCGATGCCTAGCTGGTGTAATTTTTTTTGGGTCCGTTTTCCAATTCCCCACATGTCTGTGATGGGATCAATTTTCCAGACCGTTTCAGGGACGGATTCATAGGTCCAACGCACAATATATCCCTTTTGGCGGTTGTGTTTAGCATCATTATCTAAGGCAAGCTTAGCTAGCAGAGGATTGTCACCAATTCCAATTGTCACTAGCAAACGTAATTCTTTCCAAATCTGCTCTTGAATTTTACGGGCAATGTCAAAAGTATTGCCGAAGAGCCGGTGGGAAGCTGTCACATCTAAAAAAGATTCATCAATACTATAGATATGTAAGTCATCTTCGCTGACATACTGGCGAAAAATATTAATAATATCCGCATTTTTTTTCAAATATAAGCCCATCTGTGGTTTAACCAACTGAATAGGGGAGTTGGGGGGAATTTCATACTTTCGTGATCCCGTTTTAATGCCGAATTCTTCTTTTACTCGTGGAGAAGCGGCTAAAACGAGTCCCCCCTGCTGGTGCCCACGACTCATGACCGCAATATAAGCTTTTAGGGGATGCAAATTGCGTTCGACGGCTTCAACTGAAGCAAAAAAGACTTAACATCGACGCAGAGAATATCACGACGAGGCTGGTCTGAATATTTGACACGAATCATGGGTCTTCCTCCTATTCATTTCTATTATACGAACAAATGTTCGGTGTGTAAAGTGGAATTTTTTACCTATTTTATTTATGATAGCTAGCAATGAGAAAGGAGGCGGTCAAATGGCTAAAGAAAAAATTGTCGTCATTGTTGGCCCAACTGCTGTCGGTAAGACGGCTTTGAGCATTCAACTCGCCCAAGACTTTCATGGAGAAGTGATTAACGGAGATTCCATGCAGGTTTATAAGGACTTAGATATAGCTACAGCAAAAATCAAGCCAGAGGAAATGCAAGGGATTCCCCATCATTTACTGGATATTCTTCCAGTAACCGAACCTTATTCGGCTTCAGATTTTCAAGAGCAGGCCAGTCAAAAGATTAGAGAGATTTCTAATCGTCAACACTTGCCACTTATTGTTGGAGGAACGGGCCTGTACATTGAATCTCTCCTCTATGATGTGTCCCATGGGGGAGAAAGCCCGAAAAATACTGAATACCGCCAAAGACTAAAGGAGCTGGCTAGCCAAAAGCCAGACCGCTATTTATGGCAAGCTTTGCATGAACGAGACCCGCTAGCGGCTGAAAACATCCACCCCAATAATCAGCAACGACTCATCCGAGCTTTGGAGGTCATCCACCAAACCGGCCAGCCTTTTTCTTCTTTTCAACAGGAAAGAAATGAGCGTGAGAGCCACTATGCTGCTTTTGTTATTGGCTTGAATACGGACCGTCAAGTTTTATACGACCGTATTAATGAACGAGTGGATCAAATGATGGCAGAAGGTCTATTAGCTGAAGCCCAAGCTCTTTATGAGCAATATGGGGAAGAGGTCCCTGGGGCGAAGGGGATTGGCTACAAAGAATTATTCCCTTACTTTAGGGGGGAGATGAGCTTGGACCAAGCCCTAGAGGATTTGAAGCAAGCGTCTCGCCGCTATGCTAAACGTCAGTTGACCTGGTTTAGGAACCGAACACCAGTGGATGTGTGGCTAGATTTGGTCCAACATCCTGAAGACCTATCAAAACTTCAGCAACACCTTCACTGCTTTTTAAAGAAAGAGAGATAAGGAGAAAAACGCATGTTGAATGAAAGAGTCATGATTGTAGGGGTCCAAACCGATGAAAGTGACCGGCAGTTTGATTATTCTATGGAAGAATTGGCTCAATTGGTGCAAACGGCCGGGGGACAGCTGGTTGAAAAATTAGTTCAAAAACGTGATCAAGTTGATCCCCGAACTTTTATTGGAAAGGGAAAATTAGCTGAATTAAGTCGGAGGGTAGAGGCTTTAGACTTGTCTACTGTAATTTTTAATCAGGCCCTCAGCCCCAGCCAGGTTCGCAATATCCAAGCCGAGGTAGAAGCGAAAATCCTTGACCGCATGCAATTGATTTTAGATATTTTTGCTATGCGCGCCCGAACCAAGGAAGGACGCTTGCAGGTGGAATTAGCCCAGCAAGCTTATCTGCTTCCTCGCTTGGCTGGCCAAGGACTGAATCTGTCTCGTTTAGGGGGAGGGATTGGAACACGCGGACCCGGAGAAACTCAGCTGGAAAGTGATCGCCGTTATATTCAAGGTCGGATGAATGACATCAAAAAAGAATTAGTCAAACTCCAGGCTCATCGTGAACGAAATCGCGACCGCCGCCAGTCTAACCATATCTTTCAAATGGGTTTAGTGGGCTATACCAATGCCGGCAAATCTACCCTTTTAAATGCACTCACCCAGGCGGATACTTTTGAAGAAAATGCTTTGTTTGCAACCTTAGATCCCTTAACCCGCCAATATCAATTGGAATCAGGTATGCAGGCCACCCTCACGGACACAGTAGGCTTCATTCAAGATTTACCTACTGAGTTAATTGAAGCTTTCCAATCGACCTTGGAAGAAACAACAACCATGGACTTGCTGATCCACGTGATTGATGCTTCATCAGACCATGTGACTCTTCAAGAGCAGACAGTAGTCGACTTATTAGAAGCCATGGATAGTCACCATATTCCACGCTTGACGGTTTATAATAAGGCAGACTTGGCAGAGGAGTCTTTTGTTCCCGATATTTACCCTAGTATCGTCCTATCTGCTCAGAAAACAGAAGATATTGAGCGGCTGAACCATGCCATTAATGAAAAAGTTAAAGACATCCTGCACCCCTATCGTATTGTGCTAACAGCTGAAGACGCCTATCTTTTAAATCGTCTGAAAAAAGAAACAATGGTCGACAGTTGGACTTTCGATGACAAGAGCAATGAGTATAGAGTTAAGGGCTTTGCTAAAGTTACTTCCCCTTGGTTAAAATATTAGTTGAACTCCCTTGACAAAAAGACGATAAATCGATATAATACTCTTCGTTGCTATAAAAGGTCGTGTAGCTCAGCTGGATAGAGCATTCGCCTTCTAAGCGAAATGTCGGGGGTTCGAATCCCTCCACGATCGTCCAAAAACGCCTAATGTTTTAGGTGTTTTTTTTATTAATAGCTGAGTTCTCCGCTTTGAACTGAAGGATGGAGGGGGAAACAATGTCGAGAGAAGAAAATGTATTACGCCTGCTTCGGATTATGATGCGGTCTGATGAAAGTATTTTATCTGCTTTGAAAAAAGACATGTCAACCTATGGAATTAACTGGAAAGAATTTATGGTTTTGGAGTTTTTATATCATAAGGGTCAACATTTTATTCAAGAGATTGGTGAACGCTTGAAATTGCCCAATAGTTCCTTGACCTATGTCTTGGATAAGTTAGAAGATAAATCCTATATCATGAGAACCAACGACCAAACAGATCGGCGGATGTTACATGTGTCCATCACTGAAGCTGGGGAAGAACTAATGACTAAAATCTTTCCCATCCACGAAGAAAAAATTTATGACATCTTTAGTGTCTTGACAGATGAAGAAATTGAAACAATCAGTGCAGGTTTGAAAAAAGCCGGTACAAATGCTGACCGGGTCAAAGAAAATATTGAATCTTAATTTAATAGCAAGATCTTAGCCGGTGTGCTATATTGGTGGCGATAGGACTGAGGAGGAAATGCTATGGCAAAAGAAAAAGATAAGCAAGAAATAAAAGTGTCTGAAAAGACCAAAGAATTAGTTAAAACTGAATTAAGAAAAGGGTCCTCAAATTCACGCATTGCTAAATTATTGGACAAAGAATACGAAGATGCCGTGAAAATCATTGATTATATCAAAGAAAGTATCCGACCTGAAGAGGGTCAAATCATCGAGTTTAGCTTTCGAGATGAAGACATGGTCGGAACCATTGAAAAATTATTAGACAATAGTGCGGTGGTCAAAATTGACTGGGATCGTTCAGCTGAACGCATGCATGAATTATTAGAAGAAAGAACCATTGTTAACTTCAAGGACATTGAAGGATTCTTAGAAAAATAAAGTTGTAGAGGCTGTGACCGCAAAGTCATGGCTTTTTTAATCGACTGAAGGAGGTTTAGGATGGGAGAACGCATCGAATTTCCTGATAATGCGGAACGATTGCTGGCTAAAGCTCAGCAGGCTCTGGAAAAAGGCCAGCTCAGCTTGGCTGAAGAATGCGCCCAGCAAGCCTATGTCAGCAGGCCAAATGAAATCAGCCACCAGCTTTATTTTAAGATTCTTCGCCTCCAAGGCTATGAAGCAGAGGCTGTCGACCTAGCTGAAGAACATTTGGACCATTTTCTTGCTCAAAAGGAATCGGCTCAAGCCTATTTTCAAGTCCTCTTAGCTGACCGCCAATGGCAAAAGGCAGAAGACTGGTTAAAGAAAATTGAGGAACATGCCCCTTTCCTTCAAGAAAGTGACCAGCAGGCTATGAAAGATTGGCTCTATCAAGCTCAACAAGCTGACCATGAGGAAAAAGAAGAACTCAAGCAGGCTAATTTGAAGAAACTTTATCAACTGTCCAATTATTCTCCACTTGAACAATTAGATATCTTAAAAGCTAGCTCATCCATAGAGAAAGAAGAGCTAAAACCAGCTTTCTTAAATCTGTTAACCAACCCCTATGCCAGTGAAATGGCTAAAACCTACTGCCTGCTTTACTTGAAAGACATGGATCCAAAAGGAAAGCTGAAGCTGGAGTGGTTTGGGCATTTGAAGCAGGTCAACTTAGCTGAATTGGATGATTTACAAGAGATGGCGGTTGTGAAAGAACTGCAAAATCTGTTGGATTTACATTATAAGAATCGGCCGGTGGAATATCAGATGATTCAGGCTGAAATGAACTACCACATGATGCTACTCTATCCCTTTAATGAAGAGGTGGTGGAGGATGCTGATTTTTGGTTGGGCCTCTATATGTCTCCTATCTCAGCTGACTCACTCGAACAGGGCCAATGGAATGAAAAAGAGGAAAAAATGATTTGGCGTTTTCAGCAGTTGACGAAAGGGAATTAGCATTTACAATTGAATGGATTTGGTGTATCATAATCAGGTATGCAAATTATTTGAAATAAAAATTACTTGGAGGGATTTTTAGACATGTCAGTGAATTTTGAAAAGACTGGACCAACAACAGGTGAATTAAATTTCACTATTGATAAAGAAACAGTTCAAGCTGGAATAGACCAAGCTTTTAAACGTGTACAAAAAAACTTATCTGTCCCAGGTTTCCGTAAAGGGCACGTACCTCGTAAAATTTTCAACAAAATGTATGGGGAAGAAGCCTTATATGAAGATGCTTTAAACCAAATTTTACCAATGGCCTATACTAAAGCCTTGGATGAAGCTGGTGTTGAGCCGGTGGACCAACCAACTATCCAACCTCAATCTATGGATAAAGGAAAAGATTGGGAAATCCAAGCCATCTTAACTTTAAAACCAGAAGTTGAATTAGGCGATTATAAAGATTTAGATGTCACTAAGCAAGACCGTGACGTCGAAGAAGCAGATGTCGATGCTCAAATTGAAGAGGAAAGACAAAATGCAGCCGAATTAGTGGTTGTCGATAAAGCAGCTGAAGAAGGCCACACTGTAGTGATTGACTTCTTAGGTAAAAAAGATGGAGAAGCTTTTGATGGTGGAGCGGGCAATAACTTCCCATTAGAATTAGGTTCTCAGTCTTTCATTCCTGGCTTTGAAGACCAATTAATCGGTAAAAAAGCTGAGGAAGAAGTTGAAGTGGAAGTCACCTTCCCTGAAGACTATCCTGAAGAGTCTTTAGCCGGTGAAGACGCTATCTTCGAAGTGACTGTTCATGAAGTTAAAGAAAAACAAATCCCAGAATTAGACGATGATTTCGCTCAAGACGTGGATGACGACGTGGATACCTTAGCTGAATTGAAAGAAAAACGTCTAGAAGAAATGAAAGAGCAAAAAGAAAGACAAGCACAAGAAGCGGTGGAAGATGAAGCCATCCGTAAAGTGGTTGAAAATGCTAAAATCGAAGAAATTCCTGAAGCCATGACTGCTGAAGAAGTTCAACGCCAAATGGAAATTTTCTTAAACAACTTACAGTCTCAAGGCATTTCTCCAGACATGTACTACCAAATTTCTAACACCACTGAAGAACAATTGCGCCAACAAATGGCGGAAGGTGCTGAATTGCGTGTTCGCACTAACTTAGTTTTAGAAGCCATCGTTGAAGCAGAAGACTTAGAAGTTTCTGAAGATGAACGCGAAAAAGAAATCGAAACATTAGCAGAAGAATACGGCCTAGACACTGACACAGTCAAACAAGCCTTGACTCCTGACATGTTAGACCACGATATTAAATTGAAAAAAGCGATCGACATCATTGTTGATTCAGCCAACGAAGTGTTAGAAGCAGATGAAGCGGATGAGGAAAACGAAGACGAAGAAGCTTAATCCACTCAAGAATAAAATAAACCAGAATGAGTAAGTGTCATTCTGGTTTTTTCTTGGCTAGTAGCATAAAATAGAAGTCTGCTTGCCGGTGTGGTAAAGTAAAGTGAGCTTAGAAGAAAGAAGGTGACCTTGCAGATGTACCATGATGATGACGGAAGTGCCTTTATTTCCTGTTCCTTTTGTGGCAAATCCCAAGATCAAGTTAAAAAAATAATTGCAGGGCCGGGAGTATATATCTGTGATGAGTGTGTGGAGCTGTCCCAACAAATCATTGACAACCAACTCATCAATGAGCGAGAAGAATATGAAATTGGCGATATTCCAAAACCTAAAAAAATTCGTGACATTTTAGATGAATACGTGATTGGCCAAGAAGATGCCAAAAAAACCTTATCGGTTGCGGTTTATAACCACTACAAACGTATTTCTCAATATGATGACAGTGCCGATGAAGATGATTTTATTGAAGTCCAAAAATCGAATATCCTTTTACTCGGTCCAACCGGTTCAGGAAAAACGTATTTGGCCCAAACCCTAGCTAAAATCATTAACGTTCCGTTTGCCATTGCTGATGCCACTAATCTGACAGAGGCCGGTTATGTAGGAGAAGACGTAGAAAATATCTTACAAAAATTGTTACAGGCCGCTGATTTTGATGTGGAGGCTTGTGAACGAGGCATCATCTATGTAGATGAAATTGATAAAATAGCTAAGAAAAGTGAAAATGTATCGATTACCCGTGATGTTTCTGGAGAAGGCGTCCAGCAATCTCTGCTTAAAATCATTGAAGGAACGACCTCCAATGTGCCGCCTCAAGGTGGTCGTAAACATCCCAACCAAGAAATGATCCAAGTGGATACTTCTAATATCCTCTTTATAGTAGGTGGGGCATTTTCAGGGATCGAAGATATCATCAAAAACCGCTTGGGTGAAAAAGTGATTGGATTTGGTCAAAATGCATCTTCGAAATTAAAAGATGAGGAATCTATCTTGTCTCAAGTCTCTGCCGAAGACTTGCAAAAATTTGGCTTGATTCCTGAATTTATCGGTCGTCTGCCAATCGTCGCTACTTTAGATAGCTTGGAAGAAGACGATTTGGTTGATATTTTAACCCAGCCAAAAAATTCCCTGGTCAAACAATATAAAAAAATCTTTGAATTGGATGATACCGTTTTAGAATTCGAAGATGACGCCCTTCATGAAATTGCCCATATGGCGATTGAAAGGGACACAGGGGCTCGTGGTTTACGCTCCATCATCGAAGAGGTGATGTTGGATATTATGTTCGAAATTCCGAGCCGTGATGACGTGAATAAAGTAGTGATCAGCAAAGAAACGGTTTTAGAAGGCCAAAAAAATTATTATGATGCTGACGGTGAAAAAATAGCTTAAAAAACTAACTGTCCAATTTTTGAGAGGCTGGGACTCTTGTCCTCCTCTCTCTTTTTACGTAAAAAGCAACTTTAAATCCCTTATAAAATTTAGTACAGTTATATGGTATTAGAAAGGAAGTGGGAGTCCATGAAAAAAGATGTTCAATCTGCAGAAATTGTCATGAGTGCAGTCAGTGAATCGCAATATCCAAAGCAACTGCTTCCTGAAATTGCTGTAGCCGGGCGCTCCAACGTGGGGAAGTCGTCCTTTATCAACTCTTTCCTGAATCGAAAAGGATTGGCTCGCACATCCTCTAAACCAGGGAAAACCCGGACCATTAATTTTTTCTTGATTGATGAGGCTTATTATCTGGTCGATGTGCCGGGCTATGGTTTTGCCAAGGTCTCCAAAAAAGAGCGCGAAAAATGGGGACAGATGATGGATGAATACTTTACAGCACGTGAAAGTTTATGTCTCACTATTCTGCTGGTAGACGCTCGCCATGATCCCAGTGAATTGGATCGGCAGATGTATGATTTTCTGAAATATTATGACCGACCCACTTTAGTGGTGGCCACCAAGGCTGATAAGTTAAAAAAAACTAAGAAAATGCAACATTTACAAGCTATTGTGGATGGACTGGAATTGGAAGCATCGGATGAGATTATTCTATATTCTTCTCAAACAAAAGAAGGACGAAATGATGTGTGGTCTTATGTTCGCCAATTTATTTAATTTTGATTGACGCAAAGGAGTTTCGTTTTGAAATTATTGATGTATGGGGTTAATAAAAGTGTCCTCAGTGAAGAAGACCTGGATAATTACCTTTTATCTGACTCAGAAGTCCACCAACAATTGGCTGATATTAGCCAATTTGAAGGTGTTTTAGATTTACTCATTTTAACGAGTTCAGATTTTGTGGAATATTATTTCAATGTGGATGAATCTATCTTTCAGCATGGTGATTTTCTGAATTATTTATCTGAGAAGGTCGATTTTGATGTGGAAAAAGTTATCCTGGATACCTACAGCAAATTCAATGCGGATCTAATCACCCACCTCTATTCTTTAGTTTCTGGCCTTGACTTGCCGACCGACAATGATCAACTGCTTGAGAATATTGAGTTTGGAATGAAACATCACCACCAAGCGAATGGCTTTCCTTTTCTGAATTATTTGGTGAATTCTATTATCCAATTCGTTTCAGTTAAGAAGGCCAACAAGGATTATTATGATTTATTTCGAAGCCAGTCGGATATCGTTTTACAAACCTTTATCCAATCCTTCAATTATTTGAATCGCAGTCGGTTCTTCTTATGTGGCTTAGGCCAGCATGTGGTTCCCCTAGCTAAAAAGTTACATCGGAATGGGGCACGCCATCTCACTGTCCATACCTTGGACCAAGATAGTGACTTTGTGGCGCAACAATTAAACTTATGGTCGGAAGACCAGGTCGTGAAGAAAAAATATCGAAGTTTTTTTGCAGCCGATACGCTCTTCTCGCGACTCTATTATTTATCTAATGCGGATGGTATTTATATTGACCAGGCTGTTCAAGAAAGAGTTGATGGCCCGAGAGTGATTACGGATCAACTGAATGAGCAGTTAAAAGAGATTGAAAAATTTCGCTTTAACAATAAAAAGCAAATATTTGTTGGTCTAGATCCCTATCAGTCAAGTCAAGATTTAACAGGAGATGGGCAAGAGCTGAAAACTTTTGACTTGCATGACAATATTTCTTTAGATAAGCAAGATCAACTAAGAGAAGTGTTGGACCATTATCTGGCCCAGGCCGATGTTTTACGCAAACAGCTGATGACTGAATACCAGCATCAAAGTGCCCAACTGTATTAAAAAATGAAAAAAGAATTGAAGGCTGTGATCAAGGTCACAGCTTTCTGTCTTCTTAGGACAAAAGAATTTTCGACCAGTTCTAGCTGTTTTAGCCCTTTAAAGGTGGGAATCTGCTTCCGTTGTCGAGGATTGCTTTTTATTGATATACTAGAATTTGAAAAATGAGGAGAGGAGGAAGTTGAATGACCTCATTTATAGACGAAGCGACGATTGAAGTCTTTGGAGGCGATGGAGGGAACGGCATGGTTGCCTTTCGCCGAGAAAAATATGTGCCAGCGGGTGGCCCTGCTGGAGGTGATGGTGGTCGAGGAGGCGACGTCATTTTAAAAGTGGACGAAGGCTTGAACACTTTGATCGACTTTCAATATAAGCGACATTTTAAAGCGAATAAAGGTGAAAATGGTAAATCCAAAAACCAAAACGGTAAAGCCGCGGAAGATTTAATTGTTACTGTTCCTCCAGGGACACTGGTGAGAGAAGAAAGCAGTGGAAAAGTCATTGCTGACTTAACTGAAGACGGCCAAGAACAAGTTGTTGCCAAAGGTGGCCAAGGAGGCCGTGGGAATACACGCTTTGCCAGTAATAAAAATCCAGCTCCTGAAATCGCTGAAAATGGAGAGCCTGGACAGATCTTCACCCTCAAATTGGAATTGCAGCTTTTAGCTGATGTTGGTCTGTTAGGTTTCCCATCTGTTGGTAAATCGACCTTACTTTCGGTCGTCTCAGCAGCACGGCCCAAAATTGCAGACTATCCCTTTACCACTCTGACGCCTAATATTGGTGTGGTGAGCCGAGGCATGCATCGAAGTTTTGTGATTGCTGATATCCCTGGCTTAATTGAAGGAGCGAGTGAGGGAGTCGGCTTAGGCTACGAATTCTTACGCCACATTCGCCGGACACGGGTGCTCTTACACTTGATTGACATGGCAGCATTTGAAGGGCGTGATCCTTTCACCGACTATGAAACCATTAATGAAGAGCTATTTGCCTATGATCCAGATTTGAAAAATAAATCCCAATTGCTCGTAGCTAATAAAATGGATGTGCCAGAAGCTCAAGATAATTTAGAGCTGTTTCAAATGGAATACCAAGAAAAATATGGTGAACGAGCTGAGATATTTGAAATTTCCGCAGCCAGCACCAAAGGGGTAGAAGAATTAATGCAGGCAACAGAAGAAGCCCTGGCTCAAGCGCCAGAAGTGAAGGTATATGAAGAAGAGATAGACCATGTGACCTATACCTTGGAAGAAGAGGACGAAGGTTTTTCAATTGAGATTGAAGAAGATGGCTGCTTTGTCGTCACCGGCAAAGACCTTCTCCGTCTTATTAAAATGACCAATTTTGAACACG
This sequence comes from Atopococcus sp., assembly GCA_043424615.1. Classification (GTDB taxonomy): domain Bacteria; phylum Bacillota; class Bacilli; order Lactobacillales; family Carnobacteriaceae_A; genus JAUNQW01. The sequence goes on along the minus strand of JBHWOX010000057.1, from coordinate 44,538 downwards.
ATGAGTCTATTCGTCGCTTCTCCCGCCAATTAAAAGGGATGGGAATTGACGATGCATTAAGAGAGCGTGGCGCTAAAGATGGTGACACTGTTATTTTAGAAAATATTATTTTTGAATTTTCAGAATAAATTCAATGGCTTAGAAGGATGTCGGACATGGAATTATTATTTTTAGGGACGGGTTCAGGTGTCCCGTCTAAACAGCGCAATACTCAAAGTATTGCCTTGAAAATGCTAAATGAACGGAATGAAGTTTGGATGTTTGATTGTGGGGAAGCCACCCAGCATCAAATCCTTAAAACCACCCTTAAACCTCGTAAGGTTAGTAAGATTTTTATTAGCCATATGCACGGTGATCATATTTATGGCTTAGCTGGATTTTTAAGTAGCCGGGCTTTTCAAGGGGGAGAGGAGGCCGTCACTGTCTACGGACCCAAAGGGATTAAACAATATGTCATGATGAGTCTAAAACTTTCAAAAACATATCTCAGATACTATATTCATTTTGTTGAATATGAGGATGAAGAAGGTATTCTTTTTGAAGATGAGGACATGTTAGTGACCTATCAGCTTTTGGACCACGGGATTGACTGTTTTGGCTTCCGAATCATGGAAAAAACAAAACCAGGCCATTTATTGGTTGATAAATTAGAAGAAGATGGTATCCCGTCTGGTCCAATCTATGGAAAACTCAAAGCTGGCCAGACGGTGGAATTGGAAGATGGGCGAATCATTGATGGACAAGACTATATTGGCCCCCAAAAGGAAGGGAAAATTATAGCGATTATTCCTGATACTCGCCCCACGCCCTTACGATTTTTGTTGGCTAAGGATGCGGATGTCCTGGTTCATGAGAGTACTTTTTCGCAAGATGAAGAAGGGCTGGCCATGGATTATCACCATTCAACGAATTTAGATGCGGCTCATTTGGCTAAAGATGCTGGAGTTAAGCAACTCCTTCTGACCCATATATCATCTCGCTATATTGGCCCTAGTGCTAAAGAATTAGAAAGTCAAGCCCAAAAGGTTTTTACTAACACCCATTTAATGTATGATTTAATGGAAGTTGACCTCAGCTAAAAAAAGCCCTTGACCTTTTTATAGCTGAATGCGGTCAAGAGATTATTGAGATAGGCTTAGGTAAAATAAAGAAGTCAGAGAGGTAAATGAGATGGATGAAGAAAAAATTGCTATAGTTGCAGATTCAGGATCGGATGTTCCCCAGGAGCTCATCGATCAATACGGTATTCATATCGCCCCATTAAAAATCATTTTTAAAGATGGGGAATATTTAGATCGCGTCGATATTTCTACTGATGAGGTCTACCAACGTTTAGAAAACGAAATTCCATCGACCTCCCTCCCTAGTGGAGAAGATATTAAAGACATTTATCTTGACCTTAAAGAAGCAGGTTATACCAAAGCCATTGTTATTTCGATTTCAAGTGGTTTGAGCGGGACGGCTAACATTTTTAACTTGGTCAGCCAGGATGTGGAAGACTTAGAAGTCGAAGTGATAGATACTAAAAGTATCGGCGTGGGCAGTGGTATTTTCGCGGCTTTTATTGGTGAAAGAATTCAAGCGGGTGATTCTTTTGAAGACATCGTATCGAAAAGTCACCAACTCATTAGCCAGTCCAGGGTTTTCTTTTCTATTCCAACCTTGAAGTACCTGGAAGCGGGAGGCCGGATCGGCAAAGTGACTTCACTTGTTGGTGGCTTGCTCAAGGTCAATCCGGTTATATCCTGTAATGAAGAAGGAATTTATTATACTTTGGCTAAAGCCAGAGGCCGAGTGAAAGGCTTAAAAAAATTGAAAGAGTGCGTCTTGGCTTTTGCTGAAGGCTCTGAAAAATATAATATAGCCGTTGCTTACGGAAGTTCTGAAAATCGGTCCATGGCTGAAAATTTATTAAAAGAAATAGAAGCTTCATTGGACCATGTGAACCAGTCTTATATCAGCTCGGTCAGCCCAGCTTTGGGTGTGCACACCGGACCGGATTTAATTGGTGCAACCATTCAGTGTTTTGATTAAAGATAGGAAATGGACAAGGAGGACTGTGACTGGGTCACAGCCTCTTTTATTTCGGAAAGGCGGATGCAAGTGGAGAAAAAATGGCAGCTTTTAGAACAACCCCCCCAGCAAGAGATTGAGGCTTTGGCTAAAGAATTGAACTGCCAGCCCCTCTTTGCTGCCCTGTGTCTGCAGAGAGGGATTGACAGAGTTGAGCAATTAAAACATATGATTGAACCTAGCCTGGAAGACTTTCACTCTCCCTTTTTAATGGCTGACATGGAAAAGGCTGTCGATCGTTTGAGCCAAGCCTTGATGTCTGGTGAAAAAATTACGGTCTATGGGGATTATGATGCCGATGGAGTAACTTCAACGACCTTGTTAGTTGAAAGCTTGGCTAGCTTGGGAGCAGATGTTGACTTTTATATTCCTAATCGTTTTGAGGAAGGCTATGGGCCTAACCCCCAAGCCTTTCAGCTTTTAATAGATAATGGGACCCAGCTGATTTTAAGTTGTGATAATGGAATCCAAGGACATGAATCCATTGCCCTGGCTCAAGATCAGGGAGTGGATGTCATTGTGACAGACCACCACGAATTAGGGGAGACTCTTCCCCCAGCCTACGCCATTATCCACCCCCGCCATCCACAAGGGACCTATCCTTTTCCAGATTTGGCAGGGGTTGGGGTGGCTTTTAAATTGGCCCATGCCCTTTTGGGAGACTTTCCACAGGAATATTTAGACTTGGTTGCTATAGGGACAGTGGCAGATTTAGTCGAGATGACCGGAGAAAATTATTATTTGGTCAAAGCAGGTTTGGCTCACTTAACACAAAGCCAGCGTCTAGGATTGTTAGCCCTTCTCCAGCAGGCTGGAACATCCCCTCAAGATATTGATGAAACAACGATTGGTTTTCGTATTGGTCCGAGATTAAATGCAGCCGGGCGGATGGGGGAAGCGAGTCTGGCTGTCGAGCTTTTAATGGCTATGGATTCTCGTCAAGCCGATGAACTGGCACAAACGATTGAAGACATGAACCAAGAAAGAAAAACAATTACGGACGATATTTTTCAGCAGGCTAAGGAAAACATTGATCCCACTGCTAAGATACAAGTCATTGCAGGAAAAAATTGGCATGAAGGGGTCATAGGTATTGTCGCCAGCCGGGTGGTCGAGGAGACTGGCCAGCCTACTATTATTTTAAGTTTGGATGAAGAAACCCAAAAATTGAAGGGGAGTGGACGGAGTGTCGGAGCCTTTAACTTGTTCCAAGCCCTTCAATCCTGCCAGTCTTATTTTGAAAGTTTTGGTGGCCACCACATGGCTGCGGGTCTCACTTTAAAAGCCGAGCGTTTGAATGACCTTAGACATGCTTTATCTGTATATATAGAAGAGCACTATCAAAAAGAAGACCTGCAAATGGAAGTGACAGTGGACTTAAAAGCTCAGCTGGCAGAAGTCAGTATGGACTTGATTGAAGAGATAAATCAGCTTCAGCCTTTTGGTGAAGGCTTTCAGCCTCCTAAGTTCTTATTTGAGAATGTTCAAACCCAAGATATGCGCCGCATTGGAAGTGATAAGAGCCATCTGAAGTTTTTGATGGTGGAAGAGGGGCAAAAAACGGATGCCATAGCTTTTTCAATGGCAGACAAGCTAAGTGATTTAGGCGACCAAGCGCGGCTGGATGTTTTAGCTCAATTAGATATAAATGAGTGGAATGGCCAAAAAAAATTACAATGTCTAGTGGAAGACATGCGCCCTCGTGGCTTGCAAGTCTTAGACAAGCGTACGAGCCGCCTTCCTGAATTGGATTTGGCGGATACTGACCAAGCCTTTGCCTTTTTCCATCCGAATTTTTTCCGTTATATGTTTAAAAAATATGATGAACCGGATCATTTTTACCTAATAGAAGCTGGTCAAGAGCCAGACATTAAAGAATCTGAACTGACTTTAGTGGATATTCCCGTGCAGGCTCAGCCTTTACAAAATGTTTTAGCCCGTCAGCAGTTTGATAAAATCACTGCTATCTTTTATTCAATGGAAAATGTTTATTTGGAAGGTTTAGCTAAGAGAGAAGATTTTGCTAAGGTTTTTAAATATATTTTTTCTCATGAGGACATCAATTATGAAAAACACCGCCAAACTTTAGCGGACTATCTTGACTTGCCCTTAAATTTATTGAATCACATCATATTTGTGTTTATTGAGGTCAATTATGTTAAACTTGATGGTGGTATGATTATAAAAAATGATAAAATTGAGCAAGCAGATTTAACTCAAACGCAAAGCTATTTGAATAGAAAAAGCCAATTGCAGATGGAGGAAATCTTACTCTATAGCTCAGCTGCTGAAATGATAGACTGCTTACAGTCATGGTCTCGAGGAGAGTGACAATGGATTTATATAACTATATTGAAAGTATTGAGGATTATCCGGAAGAAGGGGTCATCTTTAGAGATATTACCCCTTTAATGGCAGATGGCGATGCTTTTCATTATGCCACTTGTCAGATTGCTGAATATGCCAAAGCCAAAGGGGCAGACTTAATCTGTGGTCCTGAAGCTCGTGGCTTTATTATCGGCTGTCCAGTCGCTGTTGAGTTGGGAGTTGGTTTCATTCCCGCCCGAAAAGCCGGTAAATTACCTCGCGAAACCCGCTCAATTGATTACGGTTTAGAATATGGCGAGGATGTTTTAGAAATACATGCCGATGCCATCCAAGCTGGTCAGAAAGTCGTCATTGTGGATGACCTACTAGCGACTGGAGGGACCGTCCAGGCAACGACTCAATTAATTGAAGAATTGGGTGGAAAAGTGGTTGGAACTGCTTTTCTGATTGAGCTTTTAGGCCTTAATGGACGAGACAAAATTAAGGATTATGATATCTTCTCTCTGATGCAATTCGATTAAGGACGTGATTTTTTCAGTAAGAAAGTCCTTCAACCATTCAACTAAACTCTCATTGATGAATGTGTATTCAAAGAATTGAATTTAGAGTGATAAAAACAGCAGTTGCTTTCAATGCAACTGCTGTTTTTCAGTGGTCTTGGTCCTTTTAATAAATATCTTTGCGGTACAGGCCGACGACCTTCCCTAAAATGGTCGCTTGGTCTAAAATAATAGGGTCCATATTATCATTTTCAGCGACTAAACGAATGTGCTTATCATCTTTGTAGAAGCGCTTGCAAGTGGCTTCATCGTTTTCAGTCATGGCAATTACAATTTCTCCGTTTTTAGCGGTGGATTGCTGGCGGACGATAACTTGATCTCCATCTAAGATACCCGCATTAATCATACTCTCTCCCCGAATAGTCAACATAAAGAGGCTTTCGCTAGTATGAACTAAGTCATCAGGCATGGGGAAAAAGTCTGTCGTATCTTCAATGGCTGTGATAGGATTACCAGCCGTTACCACCCCGACCATGGGGATTTTATCTTCATATAAGGGAAGTTCTAAAAGCTCTAAGCCTTTATGAGTCACTTCAATGGCTCGAGGTTTACTGGGGTCTTTATAAATATAGCCTTGTTTTTCTAATTTAGAGAGGTGGCCATGGACGGTCGAGGTCGACGAAAGATGAACCCCTTCTCCAATTTCTCTCACTGTTGGGGGATAGCCCTTGTCAGTGACCTCATGGTGGATAAATTCTAATATCTGTTTTTGCCGGTCTGAAAGTTTTTTAGACATTTTTTTAAGCACCTTTCTTTCCTTTTCTTGATTGTACCAAACGTATGTACGGTCGTCAAACAAACGTTCGCTTTTCTAGCTATTATTATTGAAAGAAATGGCAGACTATTGTAATATAAACATGTTAATGAGAGAAATGAGGGGACAAGACATGTTACACGAAGATTTACTCGGCCGCATTAATGAACTGGCGGCTAAGAAAAAAGATCAAGGCTTAACAGAGGAAGAAGAAAAAGAAAGAAAAGACTTGCATCAAACTTATCTCAAAGCCTTTCGTTCAGGGTTTAAAACCCATATTGAAGGAATGAAGGTCGTAGACCAGGAGGGGAATGACATCACCCCGGATAAGTTGAAGCAAGTTCAAAAAGAAAAAGGATTACACCAACGACATAAAGAAGATTAAAGGAGTTTTGTGATGAATATTTGGTTAGCGATTATTTTAATTATTATTGCTTTAATTGGTGGGGTTTTACTTGGCTTTTTCATAGCTAAAAAATACATGGAAGATTATTTAATGAAAAACCCTCCCATTGATGAAAACTTTTTAAGAACGATGATGGGTCAGATGGGACAAAAACCATCAGAAGCTCGCTTGCGTCAAATGACTAAAATGATGCAAAAACAAAATAAAAAGAAAAAATAATCTTTAAAAAAAGGGTGTTGGTCAGCAGAAGTTATTCTAGCTGGCCAACACCCTTTTTTATTTGTTTAGAAGTTGTTTTTCTATGTCTTCAAAGGCTTGGACCATGGCTTGGTTATAATCGTAGTCTTTCCCTTTATCGAGCGTGATAGCAGGACCAAAGCCGACTTTCATTTTTTGCCGTTTAAAAATGTCTTTTAGAGTTAGAGGGCCGACATATACGCAGGGCACGATTGATTTTTTACTCATGCGGGCGATGGTGGTGGCCCCATCTTTCATATCGGTGGAATAACGCGAGCCAGTTGGAAAAAGCATGAAGGATTTTTCGCCAGCTTTCAAATAGCGGATGGGTTTTTTTATAGCAGAGGGTCCAGGGTTTTTGCGGTTAACCGGGACAAAATCAAGTTTTTTAATAAGAAAGGCTAAAATTTTATTATCCATGAGCTCTTCTTTCACCATGAAGATGTACTGGTCAGGATAACCCGCAATAGCGATAGCAATGGGATCAATAAAGGAGCGGTGGGGAGCTACGAGCACATAATTTTCTTCAGGCAGATGGTTTTTACCATAACTATGTAAGGGCCCATTGAAAATAAACAATAAAAATTTTAATGCATAGACAAGAAAGGTATACATGAAGGCTTTGCCTCTTTTCTTTTACTTTATAAGTTAATATCCGATTATGGCGATTATAACACAGATAAAGACATTAATATATAGGTGGAAATAAGCAAAACACGAACGTTTAATAAAAAATATTTAAAAATAATTCGGGTTTTCTATTGAAAATGATGAGAGGCGATAGTATGATGATGGTGTAAAAAACACGCATTCAAAAAAGGGGAGATTCAGATGTTGATTTACGAAGGAAAAACAAAAAACTTATTAAAAAATGACCAAGGCGACTATTACTTTCAATTCAAGGATGATGTGACAGGTAAAGATGGAAAATTTGATCCTGGCGAAAATCAAGTAGGAACGACTATTGAAGGCTCCGGTCGCTCCAATGTTATTTTATCTTCCTATTTCTTTGAATTATTTGAAGAGCAGGGGATCCCTACCCACTATATTTCTTCTGATGTAGAGGCAGCGACTATGAAAATCAAACCGGCTGAAGTATTTGGACAGGGCTTAGAAGTGATTTGCCGTTATAAGGCGGTCGGGAGTTTTATCCGTCGTTATGGCGCTTATGCAGAAAGTGGCCAGGACTTGGACCGATATGTTGAATTCACCCTTAAAGACGATGAACGTCAAGATCCACTCATTACCCAAGATGCTTTAGAGCAGTTAAATATCTTGGCTGAGGGAGAGTATGAAAATTTAAAAACACTGACTCAAGACATTTCTGATCTGATTAAAGCAGATTTAAAAGATAAAGGTTTAGAATTGTACGACCTTAAGTTAGAATTTGGCCGGCTTGAGGGTCAGGATGAAATCGTCTTAATCGACGAAGTTTCTGGCGGGAACATGCGGGTCTATGATGCCGACGGAAATTATATTGAACCTTTAGAGCTCGTCAACTACTTCCAAGCTTAAGGAGGAATGGAATGAAAATTGTTAGCAAGAGGCTAGATGATTTTGCAGTAGAAGCCCACCAACATCGACAAGAAGGAAGGGACATTTTTGCTTGGCCCAAAGACGTCCAAGTGGATGTTTACCGTATTTATGAATTTGAGCATGTATCTGAAGCTGACTTGGCTGTCATTGAAGAAGAATTATTTGACCCGGCTAAACAAGTGCTCAGTCCTAACTTGGAGCTTAAAGAAAAAGATTTGGCTTTCCGCTACCGCCAAGTGACTGGCCAATACAATGAAGAAGAGCAAATGGTTCAGCAAATGATTCGCCATCTCTTAGGCTTTGAAGAAGTCGTTGTTCACTTATCTAAAGTCATCGTTTATAGTGGGCTGACAGCAGAGCAAGTTACCGCCTATAAAAATTACTTTATAAATCCGGTAGAACATGTGGAAATAGCTTTTGATGAAGATTTGCCAGAACTTCTTGAATCCAGTACAGAAGAATTGCAAGCGGTAGAAGGCTTCAACCACATGTCAGCAAAAGAGCTGCAAGCCTTTAGTAGCAATTTTTCTATGGATGTGGATGATTTGACCTTGTGTCAAGACTATTTCAAAAGCCAAAATCGCCAACCGAAATTAATTGAATTAAAAGTGATTGATACCTATTGGTCTGACCATTGTCGCCACACGACTTTCAACACCGAAATCGATCAGATTGATATTGAAGCGGGCCCTTATGAAGAATTATTCAAGACTGCCTTAGCTGATTATTTAGAAAAAAGACAGCAGTTAAAACGAGACGACCGTCCAATTTCTTTGATGGACTTAGGTACGATCCAGGCTAAAAAACTTATCGCAGATGGCACGCTAGCTAATGTTGAAATTTCTGCTGAAGTGAATGCCTGTGCCTTAGAAATTAAAGTGGACGTGGATGGTGACGATGAAGATTGGATTCTTTATTTCAAAAATGAAACCCATAACCACCCGACTGAAATTGAACCTTTTGGAGGGGCTTCGACCTGCGTGGGAGGTGGCGTGCGCGATCCTTTATCAGGCCGTTCGTGGGTCTACCAAGCTATGCGTATCAGCGGGGCTAAAAATCCTAACTTAGCCTTAGAAGACACCCATCCAGAAAAATTAAGCCAGCGCACCATTTCTAAAAAAGCTCTGGAAGGCAATAGTGACTATGCCAACCAAATCGGTGTGACTGGTGGCTTTGCCGAAGAAGTTTACCATCCAGGTTTTGAAGCGAAACGTTTAGAACTAGGTGCCCTGGTATCAGCCGCCCCTAAAAAAAATGTGGTTCGGCTTGAACCTCAAGCTGGAGATCGGGTGGTGTTACTTGGAGGACGAACGGGTCGAGATGGTTTGGGAGCAGCGGTTGGCTCATCTCAAATTCAAACCGATGAATCTCTCGAATCTGCTGGAGCTGAAGTTCAAAAAGGAGCGGCTGCTGTCGAGCGTAAAATCACTCGTCTCTTTAGACGCACTGAAGCGACCCAGCTGATCAAACGCTGCAACGATTTTGGTGCCGGCGGGGTAGCTGTAGCCGTAGGAGAATTAACAGATGGGTTAAGAATTGACTTAGACCAGGTTCCGGTTAAATATCCTGGCATGCATGGGGGCGAAATTGCCCTAGCTGAATCTCAAGAACGCATGGCTGTGGTGGTCGATGAAAAAGATCTTGAAGCATTCTTAGCTTATGCTGAAGAAGAGGATGTGGAAGCTACGGTTATTGCGCAGGTGACTGAAGATAAAGAAATGACCATGACCTGGCAAGGGGACACCATCATCCAACTCCACCGTGAATTTTTAGATTCTAATGGAGCAGCCAAACATGCTCGCGTTGAGCTAAGCCAAGCTCAAGGAAAAATCGATAATGGGGTGGCGAATGATGAATGGACTCAAGAAACCGTCAGCTCTTATATGACTGACTTGAACCGCGCTAACCAACAAGCTATGGCTGAGCAATTCGATGGATCCATTGGGCGTGCCACTATCTTGAACCCATATGGGGGCTGTCGCCGTCGTACCCAAGAATTAGGCATGGTTTCTAAGTTACCGGTAGGGGGTGGGCGTACCACGACCACTTCCGGCATGGCTTATGGTTACCATCCCGACTTAGCCAGTTTTTCACCCTTCCATGGAGGGTTCTATGCTGTGCTTGAGTCCATGTCCCGACTGGTCGCTCTCGGTTTTAATTACCAGGACATCCGCTTAACTTTCCAAGAATATTTTGAAAGTTTGCAAGATGATCCTAAGCGCTGGGGGAAACCCTTCCTTGCTCTACTAGGAGCCAATCAAGCCATGGCTGGCCTAGATACAGCTTCTATTGGGGGGAAAGATTCCATGTCTGGAAGTTTCGAAGATATCGATGTCCCACCAACCTTAATTTCCTTTGCGGTAGCTCAAGGACATAAAGATTATCTGGTCTCCCGTGCCTTCAAACAAGCTGGCTCTCAGCTGATCTTGCTTGAAAACCCTCTAACTACAGACCAAGTGGTTGATTTAAGCCAGCAAAAAGACATCTTCCAAAGAATCCATCAACTTGCCCAAGATCAAGCGATCTTAGCTGCCTCTACCGTGGGCTATAATGGCTTGCTTAAAGAAATAATTGAGATGTCATGGGGGAACGGCTTAGCCGTTAAAGTGGCTGACGACATCATCGACCGGCTGGCAGAAGCTATGATGGGCTCTTTCTTGCTCGAAATTCCCGCTAGCAGTCAGCCCGCTGATTTATTCGCTGGCCTAAACTATCATCTTATCGGACAAGTTCAAGAGGGAGCACTTGAAATCGGGCCACATGCTATTGACCTGGATGAGCTCTACCAAACGAGTTCAGAAGTTTTCGCTTCTGTTTTTGACAGGGTGGATAAAAAAGCCTTAGATCTTGGCCATCATGAAAGCTTTAAGAAATCTTTCCATACGGATGAAAAAGGTCAACAAGCCCTTGTTCCAGTTTTATATGGAACAAACGGTGAATACGATATGGCCGATGCCTTACTGGAAGCTGGTTTTGAAGTGAGACAATTAGTCATCGCTGATTCCAGCCATGCTGCTTTTGAAGCATCCATTGACTGCTTGATCGCCCACCTAAAAGAAAGCCAATTATTAGCCTTTGCTAATGGGCCAGTCTTTGGCAATGAAGCCGATGAAATCGGCCGAGCGTGGGAAATCATTCTAAAACGATCGGATGTGAAAGAAGCCATCCACCAACATTTAGACCAAAAACGTTTAATCATGGGATCAGGCAGTAGTTTGGCTGCTTTAATTCGAACTGGTTTGATCGAAAATGGCCGCATCACTGGCCAATCTTCCATTCGAATCCTGTCCAACCCTAAAGGAAAATTTATATCCGATATAGTCACCGCTCAAGTGCTTTCTGATGCTTCTGTCTATAGCCAGGAATCAGTGGGGCAAACTTATACCGCTCCAATCACTGGAGCTTGGGGACGGATTGATTTAGGTGAGCAAGCCGATGAGCTTCTCGCTCAAGGTCAAGTGATTTCTCGCTTCAAATCTTACCATTCTGAAGAAAATATTGATGCCTTAGCCAGTCCTGACGGTCTAGTCTTTGGTTCTCTTTCTCCCTTTGAAAGAAATCGTTCAGACCTATACCGCAATGTGACCCACTGCCAGCCTTCGCCCTTTATTCAAAAAGCTTACGACTACTTTAATCAATAAAAGGAGGACAAGATGTTAGTTCGAATTATCATGGGGAGTTCCAGTGACGCTCCTATTGCACAAAAGGTGACGTCTTACTTAAAAAAATTCCAGGTCAACTATGAAGTTTCTGTGATTTCTGCCCACCGTGCCCTGGCAGATTTAGAAGCCTTAATCAGCCAAGACGATGCAGATGTTTATATTGGAATTGCGGGCAAAGCTGCTCATTTAAGTGGGGTGATTGCTGGATCAACCATTAAACCAGTCATTGGGATCCCAGTGAAATCTTCCACCTTGGATGGTTTGGATGCCCTACTTTCCACTGTTCAAATGCCTAAAGGCGTTCCGGTAGCAACAGTGGCTATTGATGGAGGAGAAAACGCTGCGGTTTTAGCCACTCAAATTTTAGCTCTACAAGATCCAACACTCGCACAGGCTCTTCATGATCACAAAGATGAAATGCGCGAAGGGGTTCGTGCGATGAATGAAGAAGAAGCAGTTAAAGAATTATAAAAGGGGGCTGGGATGAGCGGTTTATTAGGCATTTTTAATACAGAAGATAGGGATGTTTTTCCACTCATTTATTATGGCCTCTATGCTCTCCAACATCGGGGGCAAGCGGCTGTTGGCATTGGGACTATTGATGGCCAGGGGCAGACGGAGGTTCATAAGGATGCCGGTTTGATCAGCGAAAACTTTGGCAAAGGCCTCATTAGCCATATGAATGGGAACAAGGGGGTAGGCTTTGTAAAATATAAATTTCGTAATGAGTCTCTTCCTCCTATGCCAGTGGTTCGCGAGGACGCTCTTTTAGCTATCGATGGTTTGATTGAATCTAAAGATTTTAATATGGATGAATGTTTGGATGTGCTCGAAGGACCGATTTCTCAGATTCAGCCTTATTTTGAAAAAGTGCATGGGAAATTTGCCATGGTGTATATGAATTCAGAGCGATTTATTGCTTTAAAGAATAAAGATGGCATTAAACCGCTTTCGATTGGTAAGTATGGCCGCGCGACCATTGCTTCTTCTGAAACATCAGCGATTGATACGATCGGTGGGACCATCATCAGAGAATTGCAGGCGGGGGAGTTGTTTGTTCAAACAGCTGAAAGTAGTTTTTCTTTATATTTGACCAATAGCATGGAACCGACTGAAAACCTTGACGCTTTTGAATTTATTTATACGGCTCGCCCAGATTCCATCTTAGATGGGGTGTCTGTCTACCAGGCCCGCTATCGTTTGGGAGAGGCCCTTTGGCAGGAGGATGACCTGGAAGATGCGGTGGTCATTGGTGCTCCAGATTCAGGAATCATTGCCTCTATGGGTTATGCCAATGCTTCAAAATTACCCTATGCGGAAGGCTTTGTTCGTAACCGCTATGTGGGACGGACCTTTATCCAGTCCACTCAATTGGACCGGGAAAGAGGTTTGCAAATTAAATTGACGCCCATCAAGCAGAATGTGGCTAACCGTAATTTAGTTTTGGTGGATGACTCTATTGTGCGTGGTACGACGATCAAACGAACCGTCCGCTCCCTTAAAGAGATGGGAGCCAATGCTGTCCATGTGCGTATCGCTTCGCCGGCTATCGTGCATGATGAAACAGTGACTATCGATATACCCGACCAGTCTGAATTAATTGCTGTTAATCACAGCATCGATGAGATGGTTGAATTGATTGGTTGCGATTCTCTACGTTATCTATCCATTGAAGGTTTTCACCGGGCTATTGGACGAAATCAAATGTATGAACCATATTTTGAACGAAATTAAAGGATGAGAAGGGGTAAAAAGATGGGATTAGATTATGAAGCAGCTGGTGTCAACAAAGAAGCCGGCTATGAGCAAGTACAATTGATTAAAGATCAATTAAAAAAAACCTATAGTCATAACGTTTTGACTGAAGTGGGAGGATTTTCGGGTCTTTTCCAACTGAATCAAAAGGAAATGGAAGAACCTGTTTTAGTTTCAGGTACCGATGGGGTTGGAACTAAATTAATGATTGCTCAAGACATGGACGGCCATCATATCATTGGCATTGACCTGGTGGCCATGTGTGTGAATGATATCTTATGCCAAGGGGCCCAACCTTTATTCTTCTTGGACTATATTGCCACGGGGAAATTAATACCTGAAAAAATGGCTCAAATCGTTGAAGGAGTAGCTGAAGGGTGCTTGCAGTCAGGGGCTGCTTTAATCGGTGGTGAAACAGCTGAAATGCCAGGCATGTATGGGGAAGATGATTATGATTTGGCTGGTTTTGCTGTGGGGGTGGTTGATAAGTCCAAAATTATATCAGGTTCAACCATCGCAGACGGAGACATTGCTATTGGCTTACCTTCTTCTGGTGTGCACTCCAATGGTTTTTCTTTGGTGCGAGCGATTTTAGAAAAAAATAATATTCAATTTAATGATCAAATAGAAGGATTAAACACGAGTGTGGGGGAAAGTTTACTGACTCCAACCACCATCTATGCTAAGGAAATTCAAGCCCTTATCCAGGCGGTGAAAGTCAAAGGCATTGCCCATATTACAGGGGGCGGTCTGTATGAAAACTTACCGCGAGTTTTAGGGGATGGAAAAGGAATCAAAATCGATCCAGCCGATATCCCAAGCCAAGATATTTTCCGAGTGCTACAAGACTTGGGTCAGGTGGAAGACCGTGAAATGTACAATACCTTTAACATGGGGGTAGGGATGGTAGTTTTCGTGTCGCCTACTGACCAAGAAGCTGCTTTGGCAAGCCTACGTTCATCATGCCAGCCTTTTATTTTGGGTCAGGTGGATGAAAACATTGAAGGAGTACACATGCCGTGGGACGCATAGGAGTTTTAATTTCAGGATCAGGAACTAATTTGCAGGCCCTCATAGATGCGACTGAATCGGGAAAAATTCAAGCCCAGCTGGTCTGCGTGATTTCTAACCGAGCAGACGCTTATGGTTTAGAGCGGGCCAGACAGCACGGCATTGATGCTTATGTTCTTCAAAATTGTCATGACATCCTTGAAAAACTCCAAGATCATGGGGTTGACCTCTTAGTTTTGGCGGGCTATTTAAAACGTCTTCCAAGCTTTATTGTTCAAGCTTATCCTGACCGCATTATCAATGTTCATCCTTCCTTAATTCCTGCTTTTTCTGGACAAGGTTTTTATGGGTTACATGTTCACCAGGCTGCTTTGGAACGAGGGGTTAAAGTTTCTGGAGCAACCGTACATATTGTGAATGAGGATTTGGATGAAGGCCCTATCTTAAAACAAGAAGCTTGCCCGGTTTTTGCCGATGACCGACCTGAAGATTTGCAAGCGCGGGTCTTAAAGATTGAACATGGCTTGCTGACCCAAGCCGTAGCAGAAGAAATAGAAAAGCTAAACAATACAGCCGAATCAAAATAAGGAGGACGGAATGAAAGTATTAGTGCTAGGAAGTGGCGGACGTGAACATGCTCTGGCTTGGAAATTAAATCAAGATCAAAAAGTTACAGAAATTTACTTAGCGCCGGGCAATGCAGGGACTGGGCAAGATTTTCATAATGTTGATCTGTCGGTGATGGATTTTGAAGGCATTGCTGATTTTTGCTTGCAAGAAGGAATCGATTGGGTCGTTGTTGGTCCTGAAGATCCCTTAGCTGGCGGTATTACTGATTTTCTGGAAGAAAGAGGGCTTAAAGTATTTGGACCCAACCAAGCCTGTGCTCGTTTTGAAAAAAGCAAAGACTTTACAAAAAAATTCTTAATGAAATATGACATTCCAACAGCCCACTATTTTTCTACTCGAGAGCTGGATGCTGCCTTGGCTTATGCTGAAGAAGCGGCTTATCCCTTGGTCATCAAAGCAGATGGCTTGTGTGCAGGCAAGGGAGTCGTCATCGTTGAAAATGTTAACCAGGCTGCAGAAACTCTTAAACAAATGATGGTAGAAAAACGTTTTGGTGACCAGGCTGACTTAGTGGTCATGGAAGAATTTTTGACAGGGATCGAACAGTCTCTTCTCTGTTTTGTCTCTCAGAACAAATGTATCCCGATGGAAAGTGCTCAAGATTATAAAAGATTGGAAGATGGCGACCAAGGTCCTAATACGGGAGGGATGGGAGCCCTCTCTCCTTCCCCGCTCTTGGACGATCAGCTCCAGGCCAATATTCAGGATATATTGAGAAAAATTGAAAGCGGCTTGGAGGCTGAAGGGTTGATTTATAATGGAGTTTTATTCATTGGATTCATGATTGAAAATCACCAGGCCAAAGTGTTGGAATTTAATGTGCGTTTTGGAGATCCGGAAACTGAAGTCCTGATGCCTCGCTTAGAGAGTGATTTATTGGAAATTATTGATAAAACCAACAATGGCCAATTACAAGCAGAAGATTTAAAATGGTCAGACCAAGCCTCAGTCGGTATCGTTTTGTGTTCAGAGGGATATCCTGATGCCTACACCATAGGCATCGATTTAGACCTAGACCAAGTGGACCTTGATGAGCAAACCATTGTCTTTCATAATGGGAGCCGATGTAACCAACAAGGAAAAATCATTAGTCATGGTGGTAGGGTCTTGACGGCAGTTTCTTTGGCAGAAAATCATTCATCAGCCAGAAAAAAAGCCTATCAGGCCGTTGAAAAACTGCAAGTTGACGGACTCATTTACCGGCAAGATATTGGTCTATAAGTTAAAAGACCTGCTTGTCATATTAAAAAAATTACTGTATAATATCTAACGGTGCTGAGAATTTGCACTAATTCACACCTGGTTGGATGGCTCAAAGGGTGCTTAGGGATAAGCTTTTGAGTCGGTGAAAACTAGGGACGAAAATTAAAACCAAAATGGAGGATTTTATTATGACTCAAGTATCAATGAAACAATTATTAGAAGCTGGGGTTCACTTTGGACACCAGACACGTCGCTGGAACCCTAAAATGGAAGAATATATCTTTACAGAACGTAATGGGATTTACATTATTGACTTACAACAAACAGTCAAATTAATTGACGTTGCTTATGAATATGTCCGTGATGTTGCAGCTAACGGTGGCTCTATCTTATTTGTAGGGACTAAAAAACAAGCTCAAGATTCTATTGAGGACGAAGCCAAACGAGCAGGTCAATACTACGTTAACCACAGATGGTTAGGTGGGACTTTAACTAACTGGGATACCATTCAAAAACGTATTCAATATCTCAAAGATATTTATACTATGGAAGAAGACGGAACATTTGACGTTTTACCTAAAAATGAAGTGTCTCAATTACTTAAAGAACGCGCTAAACTTGAACGTAACCTAGGTGGAATTAAAGATATGCCAGGTCGTCCTGACGTCTTATTCGTTGTTGATCCACGCAAAGAATACATCGCTATTAATGAAGCACAAAAATTAGGTATTCCTGTCATCGCAATGGTTGATACTAACTGTGACCCAGATGAAGTTGACTATGTCATTCCAGCTAACGATGACGCTATCCGTGCTATTAAATTAATTGCTCAAACTTTAGCGGATGCTTATATCGAAGGATCTCAAGGACAAGACAATGTTGAAGAAGAAATGCTTGAAGAAGATGAAGCTTCAGAAGAAAAAGTCATCGAAACTTCAGGTGAAACAGTTAAAACAGATTCATTAGAAGATTTAGCTGACATTGTTGAAGGTAACAACGAAGAAGAATAATCACTGCTTTAATTTTTAATAACTTTAATATTAATTAGGAGGAAAATTGAATGGCTAAAATTCCAGCAACACAAGTTAAAGAATTACGTGAAAAAACAGGCGTCGGTATGATGGATGCTAAAAAAGCATTAGTTGAAACTGACGGAGATATGGATGCAGCAATCGAATTATTGCATGAAAAAGGGATGGGAGCTTCTGCTAAAAAAGCTCACCGTATTGCCGCTGAGGGATTATCTACCATCAATGTAGACGGCAACACTGCCTCAATCATTGAATTAAACTGTGAAACAGACTTTGTTGCAAAAAATGATGATTTCCGCCAATTAACTGAAAAAATCGCTGAAGCAATCACTAAAGCTGAACCTGAATCTTTAGAAGAAGCTGAAGCTGCTGACTTAGATGGTCAAAGCATTAAAGATGCCATTAATGAAGCTACGAACAAAATTGGTGAGAAAATTTCTCTACGCCGTTTCTCTTTAATTAAGAAAGCTGATGACCAAGTTTTTGGTCCATATATCCACGGTGGTAACCAAATCACTGCTTTAACTTTATTAGAAGGTGGCAATGAAGACGTTGCCCGTGACGTTGCTATGCACGTATCAGCTATTGATCCTCGCTACACTAACCGCGATGAAGTTCCAAGCGAAGAACTCCAAGCAGAAAAAGAAAAATTAAAAGAAGAAGCTTTAGCTGAAGGTAAACCTGAAAATATTGTTGAAAAAATGGTTGAAGGCCGCCTCAACAAATGGTTATCTGAAATTTCATTAGTGGACCAAGATTTCGTTAAAGATCCTGACCAAACAGTTGGTAAATACTTAGCCGACCATGATGCTGAAATTATCAACTATGTTCGTTTTGAAGTTGGAGAAGGTATCGAAAAACGAGTGGAAAACTTAGCGGATGAAATTGCTAAAGAATTAAACAACTAATTGTTTTTCATGAGGCTGTGACACTGGTCACAGCTTTTCTTTTAAATTTTTTACGAAAAGAGAGGAGTTTAAGATGTCTGAAGCAAAATATGATCGAATCGTTTTAAAATTGAGTGGAGAAGCCATGGCAGGAGACCAAAAAATAGGCATCCACCCCTTAACTGTCCAGCAAATCTCTAAAGAAATTAAAGCTGCCCATGACTGTGGCGTCCAAATTGCTATCGTGGTCGGCGGCGGAAATATCTGGCGGGGGAAAACAGGGGAAGAGCTCGGGATGGAAAGAGCACAGGCGGACTATATGGGCATGTTAGCCACCATTATGAATGCCTTAGCCCTACAAGATGCGCTTGAAAACACCGATGTGCCCACCCGTGTGCAAACCTCAATTGAAATGAGAGAGGTAGCAGAACCTTATATTCGTCGTCGGGCCGAGCGTCATTTAGCAAAAGGGCGGGTGGTTATTTTAGCAGGAGGAACTGGGAACCCATACTTCTCAACCGACACAGCTGCAGCCTTAAGAGCCGCAGAATTAGAAGCGGATGCGATCTTAATGGCTAAAAATAATGTGGATGGTATTTATTCTGCTGATCCTAAAGAAGATAAGGATGCCACCAAATTTGACCACTTGACCTACTTAGACATTATCAACCAAAACTTACAGGTGATGGATACCACTGCTAGTTCTTTAAGCATGGACAATGCAATCCCCTTAGTGGTCTTCAACCTGAATGAAGAGGGCAATATTAAACGAGCAGTCCTTGGTGATGATATTGGTACAACTGTCTCGGATGATGTATAATAGTGTTAATAGCATAAAAAAAGGGAGAAATTTATGTCGAATCAATTAATTAAAGAGACTAGAAGTCGTATGTCCAAATCTGAAGAAAACTTGAGAAAAGAATTAGGGTCCTTACGTGCTGGTAATGCTAACCCTAGTTTATTGAACCATGTCATGGTGGATTATTATGGGGTACAAACACCTGTGAACCAAGTGGCGCAAGTGGCTGTTCCAGAGCCTCGCATGATTACTGTCAAACCTTATGACAAAGGGTCCATCAAAGAAATTGAAAAAGCCATTCAAATGTCTGATATTGGTATTACCCCTCAAAATGATGGAGAATTGATCCGCTTAAGTATTCCTCAATTGACGGAAGAAAGACGTAAAGAATTAGCGAAAAAAGTGGGAGAATACGCTGAAAATGCTAAAATTTCAGTCCGTAACATCCGCCGTGATGCTATGGATGAAATCAAAGCGGACGAAAAAGCTGGCGATATTACAGAAGATGATTATCACAACTTTGAAGATCAAATTCAAAAAGTCACGGATGAAAGTATCGCTAACATTGATCAAATAGCTAAAGAAAAAGAAGACGAATTGATGACCGTCTAATCATCAACCGCCTTGTCACCAGCTCTTAGGAGCGAAGGGTCTTTAAGTAAATTTGAATAACACAAAAAGCAGCTGTTTCAATAACAGCTGCTTTTTTTATTTGGGGATTAGCCCTCGTGAGTATGATTTGTTTTCACCATGGATGCAAAGCTTTAACTTTCCTCGTTGAGGATCCATCCCGTAATGGTAGTCACTAAAAAAGTAATGACCATTCCAACTATCCAACGAATAATTCTTCTTTTAATTCTTTTTTTCATCATAAAACCTCCCATATATCAAAAATATTATATCAATCTTTTTCGTTCATTAACAATAAAAGACCTGAAAATCTCTTTGAATTTAATTAAAAATTAAATTCGTTGGCTTATGATGGTGAGGACATACGGTCTGCTTTCAAAGACCGTTAGGAAAAGCCTGTTAAATTTGATACAATAAACGGGTGTAAAATGATTAGTGGAGTTGACTCATAATGTCTTTAAATAATAAAGTGGCAAATCCACGCCACGTTGCGGTGATTATGGATGGTAATGGACGCTGGGCAAAAGCTCGTGGCTTAAAGCGTTCAGAAGGACATGAAGCGGGCATGCAAGCCATTAAAACTATTTGCCGGGCGATGAAAAAGTATGACGGGGTTAAAGTACTGACCTTGTTCGCCTTTTCAACGGAGAATTGGAAACGCCCCCAAATGGAAGTGAATTATTTAATGAATATGCCTGGCCGATTCTTTGATGAATTCATGCCTGAAATTCAAGAAAATAATATTCGTATTAACTTAACGGGTTTTCCCAATCAAATTCCTAAAAAAACCCGGCAAGTCATTGAACAAGCTGCTCGTGACACTCAAGATAATGACGGATTTATTCTTAATCTCGCCTTCAATTACGGCGGCCGGCAAGAAATTGTTTATGCTTGCCAACAAGTGGCCAAAGAGGTGGCTGAAGGTCATTTACAGCTTCGTGATATCGATGAAGAAGTATTCGAACAATACTTGCTGAATACATCAGCTACGGCACCTTATCAGGATATCGACCTTTTAATCCGGACCAGTGGGGAGATACGCTTAAGCAATTTTTTATTATGGCAAAATGCCTATAGCGAATTCTACTTTACGGATAAATATTGGCCAGATTTTGATGAGGATGAATTGAAAGCTGCCATGACAGCTTACCACCACCGCCAAAGACGTTATGGTGCAATATAAATAAGATGGAGGCGTTTTTGTGCGTCAAAGACTTTTCACGACAATCATCTATTTGTCCATCTTCATCCCTTTATTAATGTTAGGTGGCGTTATATTTGATTTGTTTGCGGTATTTTTAGCTTTGGTCATTTTTTCTGAATTAATGGTGATGAAAGGGATCCCCATTAAGTCTTTTGGGGCCATCATTGGCTACATATCCACAGCGGCCTATATTTTAGCCGACCGTTTGATTTATGTCCTGCCATGGTTTTCCCAAGCCAATGTCCTCATCGTCATTCTTATGGTTTTGTTGATTTATATGTTGTTTTCTAAATTGGATATAGAAATTGATGAAATTACAGTTTTAATGTTTGGTCTTTTTTACATTGGAAATGCCTTTTCTACCCTAGTTTATCTTAGGGATCTTGATTTCTTTTCCATTTTTTATTTGATGATTATTATTTGGGTGACGGATTCAGGAGCTTTCTTGGTTGGTCGGCGCTTAGGGAAGAAGCCACTAGCCCCTTCCATCAGTCCCAATAAAACGGTAGAAGGAGCAGTAGGAGGAGTGATTCTTAGTGTGATCGCTTCTGTTCTCTTCCGTGCCATCTTCCCGGTTCCACAGAGTATTTACCCTAATGTTTTAATTGTTGTGATCATGTCCATAGCTGCCCAAATGGGAGACTTGGTCGAATCCGCCATGAAACGTTATTATAATATAAAAGATTCAGGAGATATTCTACCCGGACATGGGGGGTTGTTTGATCGTTTTGACTCTCTCATCTTCTTAATGAACTTGATTAAACTACTGATGGATTTTGGTATTTTTGCCTATTAGGATAGGAAGGAAAGGCTTATGGCAATTTTAGCGTTTATTGTAGTTTTTGGACTCTTAGTCATTGCGCATGAATTTGGTCACTTTTATTTCGCCAAACGTGCGGGTATTTTAGTGAGAGAGTTTTCCATCGGCTTTGGCCCGAAAATTTTCCACCATCATGCAGGTGAAACCAGCTATACTCTTCGACTTCTCCCATTAGGGGGCTATGTTCGTTTAGCAGGTGCGGAAGAAGAAGCTGATATCCAAGTGGGGATGCCGGTGTCATTAGAATTAGACTCTCAGGGTCGCGTTCAGCTGATCAACACGTCTTCTAAAGACCTTGCCAGTGATGCCTTGCCCTTGGAAGTGACAGCTTATGATTTAGTTCATGATCTGTACATCGAAGGCTATAGCCCCGGACAAGAGGGGGTTCGGCGCTATCAAGTGGATCGAACGGCAGAAGTCATTGAAGCGGACGGGACCTATGTTCAAGTCGCTCCCATTGACCGCCAAATCCAATCGGCTCCAGTTCTCACTCGCATGCTAGTGAATGTGGCTGGTCCTTTAAATAATTTTATTTTAGCGATTGTATTATTCATCGCTATGGCCTTCGTTCAGGGAGGCGTTCCCATCAACCATGCCCAAATTGGACAAATTATGGAGGGAGGCCCTGCCGCCCAATCTGAATTACAAGAAGGAGACCAGGTCCAGGCAGTTAACGGCCAAGCAGTAGAGTCTTGGACTGATTTTAGCCAAATCATCGCTGAACATCCTGATGAAGAGCTTACCTTAGATCTGAATCGCCAGGGAAAAGAGTTATCAATTGATTTGAAAACACAAGCGGAGGTATTGGAAGGTAGCGATCAAAAAATTGGTAAAATCGGCGTGATGGCTCCGATGAACTCGTCTTTTTGGGCGAAAATTTCCTATGGCTTTACAGCCACTTATCAAAACATCAAGGGGCTGCTGATGTCACTCTTTCAAATGATTACGGGCCAATTTTCAATTGATCAGTTAGGCGGTCCCGTAGCTATCTTTGCTCTGACCGGTTCAGCTGTCCAACAAGGCGCACGTGCTCTATTAAATTTTGCAGCTTATCTCAGCATTAATTTAGGAATCATTAACTTATTACCTATTCCTGCCTTAGACGGAGGGAAAATTCTTTTTAACATTATTGAAGGTGTAAGAGGGAAAGCTGTCAGCCGTGAATTTGAGGGCTGGGTAACCTTGATTGGGGTAGGCTTGATTTTCATTTTAATGATTGCTGTCACTTGGAACGACATTCATCGCTTTTTCTTTTAAATAATCAATAAAGGAGACGACCATGTTACAATCAAAATTATTTATTCCTACTTTGAAGGAAACGCCAGCGGATGCAGAAATTATTAGCCACCAATTGTTATTAAGAGCGGGCTATATCCGCCAGGTAACCAGTGGGGTGTATACTTATTTGCCCCTGGCCCACCGAGTGATCCGCAAAATTGAAGACATCGTTCGCCACTACCATGAAAAATATGATGTGGCTGAATTAATGATGCCTATCCTGCTTCCTGCTGATTTATGGCAGCGGTCTGGCCGTTATGAAAGCTATGGACCTGAACTTTTCACCTTGAAAGACCGCCATCAACGGGATTCCATTTTAGGCCCTACCCATGAGGAGACCTTTACTGAAATTCTAAAAGGTGAAGTGAACTCTTATAAAAAATTACCCCTCCTTCTTTATCAAATTCAAACCAAGTTCCGTGATGAAAAACGTCCACGCTTTGGTCTGTTAAGAACCCGTGAATTTATTATGAAAGATGCCTATTCCTTTGATGTGGACGAAGAAGGTCTTGACCGGTCCTACCATCTTTTCGATCAGATTTACCATGAAATTTTTGATTACATTGGCTTAGATTATCGTGGCATTATCGGTGATGGGGGAGCCATGGGTGGCTCTGACTCCAAAGAGTTCATGGCTATTGCCGAAACTGGTGAAGATACCATTGTTTATTCAGATGAAAGTGATTATGCTGCTAATTTAGAGATGGCAACCTCCTTATTCCAGGGAGAAAAGTCAGATGAAGCGGCTCAAGAGCTTGAAAAAATTGAAACCCCTGGTGTCAAATCCATGACTGATTTAGCTAGCTTCTTGGACATTGATTTGGAAAAAACCATAAAATCCTTAATGTTTATGGCGGATGGAGATCCTGTCCTAGTCTTAGTCCGTGGCGACCATGACGTTAATGAAGTTAAATTAACTAACTATCTTGGCTGTGACCATTTAGAAATGGCTACTGAAGCAGAAGTCCGAAACTACACCGGAGCGACTCCAGGATCAGTCGGTCCCGTTCATTTGAGTGAAGACATCCCTGTGCTGGCTGACCCTTATGTGGAAGTCATGGCTAATGCGGTGGCAGGAGCTAATGAAGATGGTTACCACTTTATTCATGTCAACCCTGAGCGTGACCTCCCTGGAGCTGAATATGTTGATATTCGTACGGTTGAAGAGGGAGAAGTATCTCCCGACGGCCAAGGACATTTGAAATTTGCCAAAGGGATAGAGATTGGTCACATTTTTAAATTGGGAACCCGCTATAGTGCAACTCTAGGGGCTGAAATTCTAGATGAAAATGGAAAATCTAAACCTATTGTGATGGGAAGTTATGGAATTGGTATCAGCCGCTTGCTAGCAGCTATTGCCGAACAATCAGCCGATGAGGATGGTTTAATCTGGCCGGCTCATGTGGCGCCTTATCAAGTTCACCTCATCCCTATCTCCATGAAAGACGAGACACAAGCCCAGCTGGCAGAAAAAATTTACAAGGACCTACAAGATCAGGGCTTGGAAGTCTTATTGGATGATCGGCAAGAACGTCCGGGAGTGAAATTCGCGGATTCAGATCTGATTGGACTGCCAGTTCGCTTGGTGGTAGGTAAAAAAGCGGGCGAAAATATTGTAGAATTTAGAGATCGACGAGACAAAGAAGTCATTGAAATTGACGTCGATCAAATAAATGATTATATTAGTAAATCATTAGACTAGTTGATAAAATAAAACATACAGCAGGAAGAGGTACATGTAGATGTACCTTTTTCTATTTGTACGCCAGTAAAAAGATGAAAGGAAGTCAATTATGGCCTTGAATCAAGCTGAGCTATTTGAAAAATTGCTCAAACATATCCAATTAGACCAACATCCTGATTTCTCTCCTTGTTATGAGGGCGGTCAAATTCAAAAAGTCGATGTCTATAAACAATCGAAAGTTTGGGATTTTCATTTGATTTTTCCCAAACTTCTTCCCTTTGAAGCTTATCTCCATTTTGAGCAAGCTTTAAAAGAAAGTTTTCAATCGATTGCTCGCATTCACCTTCATATCGAAAGCATGGATGGCCATTTTAAAGAGGAACAACTCCAAAATTATTGGGCCAAAGCCATTGAAAAAAGTGGTGTTCAATCTCCTTTTTGTGATAATTTAGCCCAACATCAACTTCCAATGATTGAAGAAGGTCAAATTTTTGTGCATGTGGATAATGAGATGGTTCAGAAGCAAGCGGAAGATAAATTTTTCCCAGCTATTGAAGACGCCTATCAAACGATGGGCTTTCCCAGACTAGCTCTCCATGCTCGCATTGACTTAGACCGAGCGGCAGCTAGTAAGCAAGCTTTTGAAGAACGCCAAGCCAGCATTCTAGATATGAATACACGCCTAGCTAACGAACGTCTTCAGCAAAAGCAACAACAATCTGCAGAAGATCGAGCTCGGGCCAAGGAAGTCAAAATTGGCCGTAAAATTGCTGAAAATGAAAACATTCGACAAATGTCAACAATCGAAGAAGAAGAGCGGCAGGTATGCTTTGAGGGTTATGTCTTTGCTTGTGAAGTTATTTCTCTACGAACCAATCGGAAACTTCTCCAAGTAAAGATGACTGACTATTCCTCCTCTTTTATTGTAAAAATGTTTTCTCAATCAGAAGAAGATGAACGTGCCTTTGAAAGCATAGAAGAAGGCATGTGGTTGCGAGCGCGAGGGAGTGTTCAAGAAGATACCTACGTTCGTGACTTGGTGATGATTGCCAGAGACCTGTGTCAATGGCCTCATGAGGAACGTCAAGACAGCTATGATGAAAATGAAACCCGAGTGGAACTCCATACTCATTCCAATATGAGCCAGCTGGACGGTATCAATAGTGTGAGTGACTATATCAAGCAAGCCGCTCAATGGGGACATCCCGCTATCGCTATCACCGACCATGCTGGTGTGCAAGCCTTTCCGGAAGCCATGGCTACCGCCAAAGAAGTGGGAATTAAGATGATCTACGGTATGGAAGCCTATGTAGTCAATGATGGGACGCCTATCGTTTATAACAGCTGCGATATGGACCTTTCAGAAGCGGAATATGTAGCTTTTGACGTTGAGACCACGGGTTTGTCAGCGGTTTATGATTCCCTCATCGAGCTCTCAGCTGTGCGGATGTATAAGGGAAATGTGATTGATAAATTTGAAGAATTTATTGACCCAGGTTTTTCCATTCCGGAAGAAATTACTAATCTAACGGGTATAACAGATGAGATGGTAGAGGGTTCCAAAGACGAAGAGGACGTCCTGCGAGCCTTTAAGTCCTTTTCTAAAGATGCCATCTTGGTGGCCCACAATGCCAGTTTTGATATTGGTTTCATAGACCAAGCCTTTCAAAAGTATGGACTGGAAAAAAACACCAATCCGGTGATTGATACCTTGGAACTGTCACGCTTTCTTCATCCCAGTTTTAAATCTCACCGTTTGAATACCCTAGCTAAGAAATATGATGTCAACCTAGAGCAACACCACCGCGCGATTTATGATGCAGAAACCACGGCTTATTTGAATCATCTTTTCTTAAAAGAAGCCTTGGACCAGTATGAGATTGATAATCTAAACCAGCTGAACGACCATGTCGGTGGCAGTGATGCCTATAAGCAAGCTCGCCCCTACCATGTCAGCATCTTATGTCAGAATAGCACCGGCTTAAAAAATCTATTTAAATTAGTATCCACTTCCAATATTGACTATTTCTTCCGTGTGCCACGGATTCCTCGGTCGGTTCTGGAAGAGCATCGTGAAGGTCTTTTATTTGGAAGTGCCTGCTCAGAAGGGGAAGTTTTTGAAGCCCTCCTCCAAACCGGTTATGAAGAAGCCCGCAAACGAGCTCAGTTTTATGATTATTTAGAAATCCAACCTAAAATGACCTACCTGTCTGCGGTAGATAAAGGACGGATTAAATCCTTAGAAGATATTGAAGAGATCAGCCGCCATCTGATAGAAATTGGACAGGAGCTGGATAAGCCAGTTGTTGCCACTGGGAATGTACATTATCTAAATGAAGAAGACCATGTCTACCGTGATATTCTGATTGAAACCCAGATGACCAGCGAAATTGGTCGGCAACATTCACGCTTACATTTTTTAACGACTGACGAGATGATGGAGGCTTTTGACTTTTTAGAAGAAGACCAAGCCCATCAAATCGTGATTGATCAACCACGAGCGTTAGCAGAACAGATTGAAGCCATTGATCCTATCCGCAAAGAGCTTTATCCTCCTAATATTGATGGATCTGAAGAAGAGATCCGTCAGATGACTTATAATAAGGCAAAAGAATTATATGGTGAAGACTTGCCGGAAATTGTGGAAGCACGGATCGAGAAAGAGCTGAAGTCCATCATTGGAAATGGTTTTGCGGTCATCTATCTTATTTCTCAAAAACTCGTGCAAAAAAGTGTAGAAGATGGGTATTTAGTTGGGTCCCGAGGATCAGTAGGGTCCAGCTTGGTAGCCACACTGACAGGAATTACCGAAGTCAATCCCCTCCAACCTCATTATCTGTGTCCAAATTGCCAGTATAGTGAGTTTATTGAAGATGAGGAAGTGAAGTCTGGTTTTGACTTAGCTGCTAAGGCTTGTCCGTCTTGTGGCCATGACCTCAACAAAGATGGTCAAAATATTCCTTTTGAAACCTTTTTAGGCTTTACGGGAAATAAGGTTCCTGATATCGACTTAAACTTTTCTGGAGAATACCAACCCGAGGCCCATCGCTATACTAAGGTTCTTTTTGGAGATGACCATGTCTACCGGGCAGGAACGATTTCGACCATCAAAGATAAGACCGCTTTCGGCTATGTAAAAGCTCATGAGCAAGAAGCTGGCCTCCACCACCGATCAGCCGAAGTGGACCGGCTGACTCAGGGATTAGTTGGAGTTAAACGCTCTACTGGTCAGCACCCCGGAGGGATAGTCGTTATTCCAGATGATATGGATGTCTACGACTTTACTCCCATTCAATATCCGGCAGATGATAAGGAATCCGAATGGAAGACCACTCACTTTGACTTCCACTCTATTGAGGACAATATCTTGAAACTGGATATCCTGGGCCATGATGATCCGACTCATTTGAAACTCTTAGAAGACTTGACGGGCATTGAACCTCAAGACATTCCCCTGGATGATTCAGACGTCATGAAAATATTTTCTGAAACAGAGGTCTTGGGGGTTACTGAAGAGCAAATAAACACCCCGGTGGGAACGTTAGGGGTGCCCGAATTCGGGACTCCCTTTGTTCGGCAAATGCTGGAACAAACCCACCCCTCAACTTTTGGGGAATTACTACAAATTTCAGGCTTGTCTCATGGGACAGATGTCTACCTAGGAAATGCTCAGGTCTTGATAGCTGAGCACGATATGGCTCTAGCGGATGTTATTGGCTGTCGTGATGACATTATGAATGATTTGATCCAATACGGTATGGAAGATGAAATGGCCTTTAACATCATGGAAAAAGTCCGTAAAGGCCGTGAAGTCCCTGCCGACTGGTTAGCTGCTATGAGAGAATGCGACGTGCCTGAATGGTATATTGAATCCTGCTTGAAAATTAAGTACATGTTCCCTAAAGCCCATGCGGCTGCCTATACCATCATGGCTCTGCGGGTAGCTTACTTTAAAGTGCATATGCCCATTTATTTCTATGCTTCTTATTTTTCAGTTCGTGCCCATGATTTCGACCTACAAGCCATGTGCAAGGGCAAAGAGGCAGTGAAAAAAGTCATTAAAGAAATTAATGCCAAGGGCTTGGATGCGACTAATAAGGAAAAAGCCACCCTGGTTGAATTAGAGATCGCCAACGAAATGTTGGAAAGAGGCTATTCATTTAAAATGGTGGACTTAGACAAGTCAGATGCCCGCCAGTTCGTGATCGATGAGGATGAAAAATCCTTGATAGCTCCATTTAGAGCAGTGCCATCCTTGGGGAATAAGGTCGCAGACCAAGTGGTTCAAGCCCGCCAGGAACAAGAATTTTTATCCAAAGAGGACTTGAGTAAAAGAGGTGGGGTATCTAAAACCGTCATCGAGTACTTGGATGCTAACGGTGTCTTAAAAGGGATGCCAGATGAAAATCAGCTGTCTCTGTTCGATTAGAGTGATCTAGCGGACGAGACTTTGCAATGCTGCTTAAATAGTGATATAGTTAAACTATCGAAAAGACACACGAGGAGTGAGCGGGAACGCTCACTCTTTTTATGGTGAAAATCATTTAAAGGAGGCATATCTAGTGTCAAAAACTGAAGAAACCGTTAAAGAAATTGCTGGTCCGATTGCCCAAGACATGGGGTATGAATTAGCCAAAGTTGAGTATTTAAAAGAAGGGAAAAATTGGTTTTTGCGCCTTTATATCGACCAGGACCAAGGCATTTCTCTTGATGATTGTGTCGCTTATAGTGAAAAAGTAGGTCAGGCACTGGATAATCTCGACCCTGATCCCATTCCTCAGGCTTATTTTTTAGAAGTCTCTTCTTTAGGTGCTGAACGACCTTTGGAGACTTTAGAAGACTTCAAAAGCAGCATAGGAAAATACGTTCAACTAACTCTCCACCAAGCGGTTGAGGGTCAAAGTATTTACCAGGGAGACTTAATTGAAGTCAGCGATGACGCTATCGTTATCAAGGTTCGTATTAAAACGCGTGAAAAAGAAATCACCATTCCACATGAAAAAATCGCACGTGCCCAATTAACTGTAAAACTTTAAGAAGAGGAGAGAAGAATGAGCGAGGGAATTTTACAAGCACTTGAATTAATCGAAGAAGAAAAAGGAATTTCCAAGGATATTATCATTGATGCCATTGAAACAGCTTTAATTTCTGCTTATAAAAAAAATTACGGCCAAAGTCAAAATGTTGAAGTCAAATTCAACCCTGATCGTGACCGCTTTGAAATCTATCAATCTAAAGAAGTGGTGGAAGAAGTCGAAGACGATTCTTTAGAGATTTCTTTAGAGGACGCCCGTGAGAAAAACATTGCTTATGAAGCGGGTGACACCATTAAATTTTTAATTGACCCAGATTCATTTGGTCGAATTGCTGCCCAAACAGCTAAACAAGTCATCACCCAGCGAGTGAGAGAAGAAGAACGCAATATCATTTATAACGAATTTATCCAATACGAAGATGATCTCTTACAAGGGGTAGTCGAACGTATGGACAATCGCTATATCTATGTTAACCTAGGTAAAATAGAGGCAGTATTATCCAACCATGACCGTATTCCTAATGAAGATTACCGACCACATGACCGCATTAAAGTCTATGTGTCCAATGTTGAAAATACGACCAAAGGCCCTCAAGTTTACGTCAGCCGGACTCATCCTAACTTAGTCAAACGTCTGTTTGAACAAGAAGTTCCTGAAGTTTATGATGGCGATGTTGAAATCAAGGCAGTGGCTCGTGAAGCAGGAGACCGATCAAAAGTTGCGGTTTATGCTGAAGACCCATCCATCGATCCTGTTGGAACTTGTGTCGGCCCTCGTGGACAAAGGGTGCAAAATGTAGTCAATGAGTTGAATGGCGAAAATATGGACATTATTGAATGGGATCCAGATCCTGCGGTTTTTATTGCCAATGCTTTAAAACCAGCCGATGTGGTTGACTTACACTTCATTAATGATGAAGAAAATTCTGCCATCGTTGTTGTGCCAGACCATCAGTTGTCTCTAGCCATCGGTAAACGCGGGCAAAATGTTCGCCTGGCTGCTCGCCTGGCCTCTTGTAAAATAGACATTAAGTCAGAATCTGACATGGAAGACATCGATTTGGATGCCCTCTTGCATCCAGAAACAGAAGAGGATCTAGAAGCTGAAGTGGCAGAAATTCAAGCCATTGAGCAAACCCAAGCTGAAGTGGAGAGTTTAGAAGAATTGAGCGAAGAAGTTGACGCTTTGGATGAGTCGACACGCTCAGCCTTGGAAAAAGAAGATTATGAAACTGGTGAATTATCAAGCGAACAAGCAGAAGATATGGCTGATATGAGTCAATTGCAGGATGAATACGAGCAAATTGACCAAGAAATCGAAGCCCAGGATGAGGACTTGGAAGTCGCTGATGAAGTGGTTAAAGAAGACCACGACTTGATGGATAGTATTGACCAAGACTTAACTGACGACAGCCCAGCCGAATAAGTAAGAGGGATAAAGATGAAGAAGAAAAAAGTACCTTTAAGAAAATGCGTGGTCAGTAAAGAAATGAAAGACAAAAAAGAAATGATCCGCATTGTAAAAAATAAAGAAGAGGGCATCAGTATCGACCCGACAGGCAAAAAAAATGGCCGTGGTGCTTATATCTCACTAGACCCTGCTATTTTAGATGATGCTCGAAAAAATCGTGATTTGGATAAGTCTCTTGGTGTGGACTTGTCTGACGAATTTTACGATGAATTAGAAGAATACATTACTTACCAGCATGCCAGAAAACAAATTGAGCAATAATGGATAAGCAAAAAGCATTAAATTTACTAGGATTAGCTATGCGAGCAGGACAATTAATCCACGGTGAAACCAACGTTCTGCAGGCTATTCGCCAGCAGCAAGCCTATTATGTTTTAGTCGCTAAAGACGCATCGGCTAATACCTTAAAAAAATTCTATGACAAAACAACTTATTACGATATCAAGTTTGACCAAACTTTTAGCCAAGCAGAAATTAGCCAAGCCATCGGAAAAAATAGAACGATCATCGCTCTAGCTGATAAGGGCTTTGCTCAAAGTTTAGACGAAAAATTACAATGACAATGGAGGGACAAAGATGGGAAAAAAACGTGTATATGAAGTCGCTCGAGAATTAGACTTACAAAGTAAAGAATTACTTGAGTTGACCGCCCAATTAGGGATGGATTTTACCAGCCATATGGCATCCATGACAGAAGAAGAAATAGATCAAGTCCTTGATGCTCTGACTTCTAGTTCGGATGAAGAGACTCCTGCAGAACCGTCTCAAGATGAGGCTGAAGAAAAACAAGAGCAAGCAGTTAAAGAAGAAAGCCAAGAGCCTGTGGTAGAAGAAAGTAAACCATCCACTCAAGACGCCCACAAGGCTGGAAACAAGAAAAAGGCTGAAAAGAAAGCAGAGCCTCAAGCTCAGAAAAAACAGCCGAAAAAATCTAAAAAGAAAGCGAAAGAAAACGTGCTGGAGTATACAGAAGGAATGACTATTTCTGAAATAGCAAAAGAACTGAAAAGAGACCCTGCTGATTTAGTCAAACAATTGTTTATGTTAGGGGTCATGGCTAATCAAAACCAGTCCCTTGATGTGGACACCATTGAAATCTTGGCAGATGAGTTGGGGGTTGAGGCTCGACCTAAAGTAGAAACCGATCCAACAAAATTTGAAACCTTTATCGAAGAAAATCGCCAAGAAGAAGATTTAGAAATCCGTCCGCCAGTGGTG
The DNA here is from genome assembly GCA_043424615.1 of Atopococcus sp. Lineage (GTDB taxonomy): Bacteria > Bacillota > Bacilli > Lactobacillales > Carnobacteriaceae_A > JAUNQW01. The sequence goes on along the minus strand of JBHWOX010000057.1, from coordinate 12,326 downwards.
ACAATCATGGGTCACGTCGACCATGGGAAAACCACTCTCTTAGATACTTTAAGAGATGCCCGGGTCACTGAAGGCGAAGCTGGAGGGATTACCCAACATATCGGGGCCTACCAATTGACAACTCAAGGCAATACCATTACTTTCTTGGATACACCAGGGCACGCCGCTTTCACGACCATGCGCGCACGCGGGGCAGATGTTACTGATATTGCTATTATAGTGGTTGCTGCTGATGATGGGGTAAAACCTCAAACGGAAGAAGCTATCAACCACGCCAAAGCAGCAGATGTCCCAATTATTGTGGCCATCAATAAAATTGATAAACCGACGGCTAATGCAGACCGAGTGAAGCAAGAATTAATGAATTATGAGCTCATCCCTGAAGAATGGGGTGGAGATACCATTATGGTTGAAATTTCTGCCTTGATGGGTCAAAACTTAGATGAATTGCTCGAAATGGTTAACCTGGTTGCGGAAGTCCAAGAACTCAAAGCGGCACCTCAAGGTCGACCATTAGGTTCTGTCATTGAAGCTCGTTTAGATAAATCTAAAGGAGCCGTGGCAACTATTTTGGTTCAAGAAGGAACCTTGCGCATAGGAGACCCTATCGTTGTGGGGCACACCCATGGACGTATCCGTACCATGACCAATGACCTTGGCCAAGATGTTGAAGAAGCGGGACCATCTCAACCAGTCGAAATCACTGGTCTGAATGAGACCCCAGAAGCTGGGGACAAATTCGTCGTCTTTGAAGACGAAAAAACAGCTCGTTCAGTGGGGGAAAAACGCGCTGAACAACAGCAAATCGAATCCCGCCGTCAAACAGCTTCCATGTCTTTAGAAAATCTATTCGATAGTATTAAAGACGAAGAATTGAAAGAAGTCGCCTTAGTTGTTAAGGCAGACGTACGCGGATCGGTAGAAGCCCTCTCTGCCAGCCTGCAAAAAATCGAGGTTGAAGGGGTTAAAGTTAATATCATCCATACTGGAGTGGGTGCGATTAATGAAACAGACGTCACCCTTTCAGCAGCTTCTAATGCCATCATCATTGGTTTCAACGTTCGACCTAATGCTCAGGCTTCAAGTCTAGCTGAAAAGGATAATGTCAGCATCCGAACCTATAATGTCATTTATGATGCCATTGACGATGTGGAAAAAGCCATGAAAGGATTATTAGATCCTGAATATAAAGAAGAAGTGATTGGCTTGTTACAAGTCCGAGAGACTTATAAAGTTTCAAAAGTTGGAACTATCGCCGGTTGCTATGTTAGCCAGGGTAAAATTACCCGTGACAGCGGTGTTCGCTTAATTCGCAATGGGGTCGTTATCTACGAAGGTGAGTTAGCTAGTTTGAAACGTTTTAACGACGATGCTAAAGAAGTGACCAATGGTTATGAATGTGGTTTAATGATTGAAAACTACAACGATATCAAAGTCGATGATGAAATTGAAGCCTTCGAAATGGTAGAAGTTGAAGTCCTCTAATGATTAAAGGATGGTGATTGAAAATGGCAAACCAACAAAGAGTTGAGCGTGTTCAAGCCGAAGTGTTGAGATTGGTATCCGAAATTTTAGCGAGTGATGTGAAAGATCCTCGTGTCAATGGCGTTACTGTGACAGAGGTTGATTTAACAGGCGACCTGCAAGATGCTACTGTTTACTACAGTAGTTTGGATGACGATCCAGCCACTATGGAAGAGGTTCAAAAAGGATTAGACAAGGCCAGTGGTATGATCCAATCTAAAGTTGGTCAAAACTTGACGACTTATCACACCCCACGTCTTGTTTTCAAAAGAGATACATCCATTGAACAAGGAAATCGTATCGACCAATTACTCAACCAATTGAAAGAAGAAAAGTAAGGAATCAAGCAACAGCTGCCTTAGCGGGCAGCTGTTTTTCTTTGCCTTATAAAATCTTCCTATTTTTGTTAATGAGCAATCTATTATATAATGACAAGTGACATTATTGTAAAGAAGGTGACAGAATGATAGATGGAGGAATTATTCCTTTATGGAAGGAAAAGGGAGTGTATAGTCAGCGGTATATTACCCAATTAAGAGCTTTACTCGGCCTTAAAAAAGTAGGACATGCTGGGACTTTAGATCCAGATGTGGATGGGGTCTTACCCATTGCCTTTGGAAAAGGGACTAAGGTTTTGGAATATATGCTAGATGCTGATAAAGTCTACCAGGGAGCAGTAACTCTAGGCTGGTCTACCACTACAGAAGACCGTTCCGGTGAAACAGTCGAACAGGTCAAGCTGATGGAAGGGCAGTTGACCTCCCAAGAGATAGACCAGATCCTAGCCTCCATGCTGGGCCCTCTGACCCAAATCCCACCCATGTATTCGGCTGTCAGAGTCAAAGGAAAACGTTTATATGAATATGCCCGCCAGGGGATTGAAGTCGACCGCCCAAGCCGGCAGGTTGAAATCTATAGCCTGCAACGGACCTCTGACTTGCTTTACGATGAGGAAAGCCAATCCTTGACATTTAGCTTTGACGTCTGCTGTTCCAAGGGGACCTATATCCGAACCCTAGCCGTGGATATAGGACGAGCTCTAGACCTTCCTGCTCATATGAGCCAGCTGACTCGGGTTAAAAGTGCAGGAATTATTGCTGATGAGTGTGTGACTCTAGAGCAATTAAAAGAGGCTAAAAATCATGGGAAACTTGAGGATTATATTTTCCCTTTGGAAGATTTTTTAAAATCCTTTCCTTTTTTAGAGATTAATCATGACCTTAGCCAGCGAGTCAACCATGGCAGTCAGCTGCGTCAGGATAATTTTCCTAGCCTTTCCCTTGATCAAGATTCAGCTGTGGTCTTGACCCATCAAGGGCAAGCTCAAGCCATTTATCATGCTAATCCCGACCGCCCGGGCTGGCTAAAACCATTGAAAATGATACGTCAATTTTAAGGAGGAGCTATGAAAAAAATTAATATCAGCTATCCTTTAGACCTCCCGGCCCAACAGCCAGAACTCGTCCTCGTCCTTGGTTTTTTTGATGGTCTTCATCTGGGGCATCAGGCTGTTATTGAACAAGCTAGGCAAGAGGCCCAAGAAAATGATTTGCCACTAGCCTTAATGACCTTTAAACGTCATCCGGCCTTGGTGTTCACTTCTGCCCAACCTGATTCGATTGATTATTTGACCACTAACCAGCAGAAGGAAGAATTGTTGTCTGATCTAGGGGTGGACATCATTTATGAATTAAATTTTACCAGCCAAATTGCTAGTTTGACTGCAGCTGAATTTGTTGAGCACTTTATCCTCGCTTTAAAGGCGCAAGTGGTGGTGGCTGGTTATGATTACAGTTTTGGTCATCATGGCTCCGCCAAAATGACGGATATGCAGGAGCTTGCTCAGGGACGTTTTAAAGTGCAGGCGGTGGACGAATTTAAGTCGGAAATGGATGTAGAAGTCTGCTCGACTAATATTCGTGACTTACTCAAAGAAGGTCAATTAACTTTGGCCAACCAATTACTCGGTCGGCCTTATGAGATGACCGGTTTTGTGATTCATGGTCAAGCTCGAGGCAGAGAGTTAGGATATCCTACCGCTAATGTCTACACTCATCCTAAACTTCTCGTCCCTAAAATAGGGGTCTACGCTAGTCAAACATTTGTGCAGGGAAAATGGTATGATTCCATGACCTCTATTGGCTATAATGTTACTTTTGGCGAGTCAAAAACTTACAGCATAGAAAGTCATCTTTTTGATTTTGACCGGCCTATCTATGGTGAAGAGGTCAAGATTAGATGGATTGAGTATTTGCGTGATGAAATTAAATTCGATGGCATAGAGGCTTTAATTCATCAACTAGAGGCTGATGAAATTAAAAGTCGACAAATCTTGAAAGACTAGCAGAAAAGGCTGGTCTTTTTTAACGCGCGACCATGCTATCTTGATTGAAATAGATAAAAAAAGCTTAAGAAATAGTAAATAGCCCCTTTTTTCTTTCAAAGCCTGACTCAATACCCTTACATACCAGTCTTTCATAAAGGTCAAAGAAAGATAGAAAAAAACTTTGACTATCTTTGACAGAAGCCATATTTTTTGATATATTATCAGTGTTAGCACTTGACTTGATTGAGTGCTAATTCGTTTTTGACATCCTTTTCTTAGTCAAGAAAAGAGGGGAGATCATGTTAACAGACAGACAGTTATACGTGTTTAAATCGATTGTCGAATTATATGCTAAACATGGTAAACCGATTGGATCAAAAACATTACTAAAATTGAAAGATTTAGATTATAGTTCTGCCACCATTCGGAATGACATGAGTGCGATTGAAGCTTTGGGTTTAATTGAAAAACCCCATACTTCTTCTGGTCGTATTCCTTCCTTGGAAGGTTACCGCTTTTATGTGGATCAATTTCTTAAGGAAAAAGAACAAGAAAACCATAAAATGTCAGCCGAACATCAGTTATTATTAAGGACCTTGGATAATCCTTTCCAGCGGATTGATGATATCATTCATTCATCAGCCAATATCTTATCCTATCTCACTAAGTATACAGCCATGGTTGTGGGGCCAGAATCTGCCAATAATAAATTGGTGAGTTTCCGTTTGGCACCCTTAACCCATCAACAAGTCATGGCGATTATTGTGACGGATGATGGCGCAGTTGAAAATATTGTCTTTAGACTGCCAGCCGATCTCGATTATTCAAGTATGTTGAAAATGGTTAGAATTATTGAAGATGAATTGGTGGGTCAAAACTTGTATGAGGTTTACCGTCGATTGAATAATGATATTCCTCGTTTGGTTCACCGCTATGCTGCCAATGTTCAAGATTTGTTTGAAGAAATTGTAGGCGTGTTTGAGCAATCTCAACGTCACCGCTTACACATTGGTGGAGAAATGAACTTAGTTGATTTTATTGAAGAACATAATTTAAAACAATTTAAATCGCTTTATCAGCTGTTTGAAAATAATCGTTATTTGATGCAATTAATTCAAAGCTCTGATGACAGGATTAATATCCGCATTGGGGATGAATTAAAAAATGATCATTTAGCTAATTTTTCATTGATTACAGCCAATTATGACGTTAACCGTTACGGTAGTGGAACCATTGCTATACTAGGTCCTACCAATATGGCCTATAGTAAAAATATCCAGTTGATTGAAGCTTTCCAAGATGTTTTACCAATCGTTATCCAACGTTATTATGAACATCGTCAATCTTAAAGATGAAATGAGGTCAACATGTCAGATAAAGAAAATAAAAATGAAGAAATGAAGAATGAGTCCGTTGAAGAAAAGATGGATGAAGAGCCTGCTACAGAGGAAGCAGATTCAACCGACTCTGAAATAGAAGAATTAAAGAATGAAATTAGTGAATTAGAAGATCAGACAATGCGACTCCAAGCTGAAATTCAGAATCTTCAACGCCGCCATAAAAAGAACCGAGAGGAAAGTGCCCGCTATCGTTCTCAAAAATTAGCCGAGGCTATTATCCCAGTGGTTGATAATTTAGAGCGGGTATTGCAAGTGGAAGTGGAAACTGAAGAAGGCGAAAGCATGAAAAAAGGGGTAGAAATGGTATTAAATTCCTTTTATACCGCCTTCAAGGATGAATCCATTGAAGTGATTGATCCACTAGGGAAAGAATTTGACCCGAATTACCACGAAGCTTTAACCCTTATGCCGGCGGATGATGACCATCCAGCGGGGACTATTGCCCAAGTCTTTCAAAAGGGCTATATTTTAAATGACCGCGTCTTACGTGCAGCCGGTGTCGCAATTTACCAGTAATTTTTTGAAAGGTGAGTGAAATTAATGAGTAAAATAATCGGAATTGACTTAGGTACTACTAACTCAGCTGTTGCAGTTTTAGAAGGTGGGGAACCTGTTATTATCCCTAACCCAGAAGGTAACCGAACCACTCCTTCTGTTGTCGCTTTTAAAGATGGAGAAATCCAAGTTGGAGAAACAGCTAAACGCCAAGCCTTAACTAACCCTGATACAGTTGGCTCTATCAAACGTCATATTGGAGATACTTCTTATAAAGTAAAAGCGGAAGGTAAAGACTATACCCCTCAAGAAATCTCAGCTTACATTTTACAACACTTGAAAGGCTATGCTGAAGATTATCTAGGAGAAGATGTAAGTCATGCTGTTATTACAGTTCCTGCATACTTTAATGATGCCCAACGTCAAGCCACTAAAGATGCAGGGAAAATTGCCGGCTTAGAAGTAGACCGTATCATTAACGAACCGACAGCGGCAGCTTTAGCTTATGGGCTAAACGATACAGATAAAGATGAAAAAATCTTAGTTTTTGACTTAGGTGGCGGAACCTTTGACGTTTCTATCCTTGAATTAGGAGACGGCGTTTTTGATGTTCTTTCAACTGCTGGTGATAACGAACTAGGTGGAGATGACTTTGACAACAAAATCATCGATTATCTAGTAAGTGAATTCAAAAAAGAACAAGGCATTGATTTAAGCCAAGATAAAACGGCTATGCAACGGTTGAAAGATGCTGCAGAAAAAGCTAAAAAAGAATTATCTTCAACTTCTTCGACTGATATTAGCTTGCCATTTATTTCTGCAGGTGAAGCAGGACCCGTTCACTTAGAAAATAAATTAACCCGAGCTAAATTCGAAGAGTTAACAGACGACTTGATTGAACGTACCAAAGAACCTGTTCGCCAAGCCTTATCTGATGCTGGTTTATCTGCTAGTGAGTTAGATGAAGTAATCTTAGTTGGTGGATCTACTCGTATTCCTGCTGTTGTGGATGCTGTAAAAGCTGAAACAGGCAAAGAACCAAACCGCTCCGTTAACCCTGACGAAGTTGTTGCTCTAGGTGCGGCTGTTCAAGGGGGAGTTTTAAGTGGTGATGTGAAAGATATCGTCTTACTAGACGTCACTCCTTTATCCCTAGGAATTGAAACCATGGGTGGCGTAATGACAACCTTAATTGAACGTAATACGACTATCCCTACTTCTAAATCCCAAGTCTTCTCAACTGCAGCCGACAACCAACCTGCTGTTGATGTCCATGTCCTCCAAGGGGAACGACCAATGGCTAAAGACAACAAAACCTTAGGACGCTTCCAATTAACTGATATTCCACCAGCACCAAGAGGAATCCCTCAAATTGAAGTTTCTTTTGACATTGACAAAGACGGTATTGTTAATGTATCTGCTAAAGACTTAGGTACCAATAAAGAACAAAACATTACCATTAAATCTTCTTCCGGTTTATCAGATGAAGAAATCGATCAAATGGTTCAAGATGCTGAACAAAATGCTGAAGCCGATAAAAAACGTAAAGAAGAAGTTGATACCCGTAATGAAGCTGACCAATTAGTTTTCCAAACTGAAAAAACCATGAAAGAATTGGAAGAAAGTGGTGCAGTAGACCAAGCTGAATTAGACAAAGCTTCTACGGCCAAAGAAGAATTAGAAAGTGCACTTGAAGGCGATGACATCGATGAGATTAAGGCAAAAACAGATTCCTTATCTGAAATCATCCAAGATCTAACTGTTAAATTATATGAACAAGCGGCTCAAGCCCAACAAGCTCAAGGTGCAGCTGACGGTAATGCAGCTGATGCTGATTCTTCCACTGACGACAATGTGGTTGATGGAGAATTTGAAGAAGCAGACGATGAATAAAGCCTAATTTTTTCATGAGGATAAAAGCCAAAGCTGGGTCTTTGGCTTTTGTTTTTGCTAGCCAACAAGATGCAGGGAAAGCGAGGTAAAAATGGCTGATAAACGAGACTATTATGATGTCTTGGGAGTGGATAAAAACGCCTCTCAAGATGAAATTAAAAAAGCCTATCGTAAATTATCAAAAAAATACCATCCCGATATAAGCGACGATCCTAATGCGGATGAAAAATTTAAAGAAGTATCTGAAGCCTATGACACCCTCAAAGATGAAAGTAAGCGCCAGCAGTATGACCAATTTGGCCATGCAGGCAGCCAGGGAGGCTTCGGTGGTGGAGGCTATGGTGGCTTCAACCAAGGAGGATTCTCTGGCGGAGGGTTCGAAGATATTTTTGACACCTTCTTCGGCGGCGGAGGACGTCGACCTGATCCGAATGCTCCCGTTCAAGGAGAAGATTTGCAATACACCATGGACTTGGAATTCGAAGAAGCTATCTTTGGTAAGGAAGAGACCATTCACTATAAACGTGAAGAAACTTGCCAAAACTGCCAGGGTTCTGGAGCCAAAGCAGGGACCCAACCCACCACTTGTTCTAAATGTCATGGAAGCGGAAAAATCACTCAGGCCCAACAAACAGCCTTCGGTACTTTCCAAACCCAGACGACCTGTGACCAATGTGGTGGAAATGGTAAAGAAATCAAGGAAAAATGCCAAACTTGCCACGGCCAAGGAAAAACCACAGAAACGCATTCTGTAAAAGTTAAAATTCCTGAAGGGGTAGAGGATGGTAACCAAATTCGTTTACAAGGCCAAGGAAATTGTGGTAAAAATGGTGGACCATATGGTGACTTATATGTGGTCTTCCGAGTTAAAGCCTCTGACCAGTTCCAAAGACGCGGGTCTGAAATATACTATGAATTACCGATTAACTTTGTTCAAGCAACATTAGGTGATGATGTTAAAGTTCCAACGGTTCATGGTAATGTGAGCTTGAAAATTCCGGCTGGGACTCAAACGGGAACCACCTTCCGCTTGAAAAATAAAGGAGCGCCTAAATTAAGAGGAAAAGGGAATGGCCACCAGCATGTCAAAGTGACAGTCACCATTCCTAAGCAATTAACGAACGAACAAGCTGGCCTTTTACGTCAGTTTGCCGCTGCCAGCGATATTGAAGTGGACGAACAAGCGGACGATAGTTTTTTTGACAAAGTCAAAGATGTCTTCCGAGGCGATAAAAATTAAATAATGAGAGATGGAGCGTGAGACTTGCTTGAAAGAAGAAATTTCTTCTGCTGGCCTCCGCTCTCTTTTTGCTTAGGATGCCGAATCAAATTGAGTTATGACTTTAGTGTTTGCTATAATGATGTGTAAGCATTTTTATCAAAGAAAGTAGGATAAACATTCATGAATAAAAAAGAAGCCCAAGAAAGGATTCAAAATACGCGAAACTTTTCTATCATCGCCCATATTGACCATGGTAAATCTACCCTGGCTGATCGCATCTTACAAGAAACGGCAACGGTCAGTGATCGGGAAATGGAAGAGCAATACCTGGATACTATGGATCTAGAGCGTGAACGTGGCATTACTATTAAATTAAATACGGTGGAGGTAGAATACCAGGCAAAAGATGGTCAAAAATACACCCTCCATTTAATTGATACACCAGGCCACGTGGACTTCTCTTATGAAGTTTCTCGTTCACTGGCCGCCTGTGAAGGGGCCATTTTAGTTGTGGACGCTGCCCAAGGCATTGAAGCTCAAACCCTAGCAAATGTATATCTAGCGGTAGACAATGACCTCGAGATCATGCCAGTGATTAACAAAATTGACTTGCCGGCTGCAGACCCTGATCGTGTCCGCCAACAATTAGAAGATGTGATTGGTTTGGATGGAGATCAAGCAGTCGCAGCATCAGCTAAAACAGGTGAAGGAATTATTGACATTCTTGAGATGATTGTCAGAGATGTTCCGGCTCCTGATGGTGATTTGGATGCCCCATTAAAAGCCTTAATTTTTGACTCTGCCTATGACTCTTATCGGGGAGTCGTTTTAAGCGTGCGTATCATGGATGGGAGAGTCAAAGTCGGCGATACCATCCAATTGATGAGCAATGACAAGACTTTTGAGGTGACTGAAGTTGGAATTTTCTCCCCCCATCCCATTAAGAAAGATCAATTAATGGTGGGAGATGTTGGGTATATCACCGCTAATATTAAGACCGTTCGAGATACTCGGGTAGGGGATACCATTACCCTAGCTGATCGTCCAACGGCTGAAGCCTTACCAGGTTACCGCCAGATGAATCCTATGGTGTTTTGTGGTCTTTATCCTACTGATTCCGCAGATTATGGAGACCTACAAGAAGCCTTGGAGCGTCTCCAACTGAATGACTCCGCCTTGTGGTTTGAACCAGAAACCTCTCAAGCTTTAGGTTTTGGTTACCGTTGTGGCTTTTTAGGCATGCTTCATATGGATGTGATCCAAGAACGAATTGAAAGGGAATTCGACTTGGATATTATTACGACCGCTCCAAGTGTGGTCTACCATGTGATTCAAACAGATGGCGAACTAATAGAAGTTGACAACCCTGCAGATATGCCTGATCCCACTGAAATAGAATCGATTGAAGAGCCCTATGTGAGAGCTGAAGTCACAGTGCCTAATGACTATATTGGGGCCGTGATGGAAATTTGTGAAGAAAAACGGGGGGAATTTAAGACCATTGATTATATTGATGATATCCGTGTCAATGTGATTTATGAAATTCCCTTGTCAGAAATCGTTTATGACTTTTTTGACCGCCTAAAATCAAGTACCAAGGGCTATGCTTCCTTGAATTACGAAAGTATCGGTTATAAAGAAAGTGACTTGGTAAAAGTTGACATCCTTCTTCATGGCGACCGTGTCGATGCTTTGAGTTTTATTTCTCACCGTTCAAATGCTCAGTCTCGCGGCCGTCAAATTGTTAAAAAACTAAGAGAGCTCATTCCTCGCCAGCAATTTGAAATTCCAGTCCAGGCAGCTATTGGACATAAGATTATTGCTCGTGAAAATATCAAAGCTTACCGTAAAGATGTTACCGCTAAACTCTACGGGGGAGACCAAACTCGGAAAGATAAGTTGTTGAAAAAACAAAAAGAAGGTAAAAAACGTATGAAGAATGTAGGAGCGGTTGAAATTCCACAAGAAGCCTTTATGGCTGTTTTGAATTTGGATGATGAATAAAAAGGAGTTTTTATTTTGAAAGAAGACATCCTGCAATTTAATCAAATGATTGATGATAGCCAGCGTATTGTATTCTTTACTGGAGCAGGGGCCTCTACAGAAAGTGATATTCCCGATTTTAGGTCGGCCGATGGTATTTTTATGGAAGATTTGAATATAGAAGCGGCTGCGGAAGAAGTGGTCAGCCATTCTTTTCTTATGGACCATCCTAAAGAATTTTTTGATTTTTATTTTGATAAATTAGTCTACCCGGAAGCTCGTCCTAATTCTGGCCATTATTTCATGGCAGAACTGGAACAAGCTGGAAAGTCTGTGGCTGCGGTCACTCAAAATATTGACGGTCTCCACCAAAAAGCAGGACTCAGCCATGTTTATGAGTTGCATGGCAGTGTGTGGCGCAACTACTGTAGCCAATGTGGAAAGCCCTACAGCTATGAAGAGTTGGAGTTAGATGAGGCTGATATTCCACGCTGTCAACTGGATGGAGCGATGGTTCGTCCAGATGTCGTTTTATATGGTGAGGGGCTTGACGAAGGTACAGTTTTCCAGGCCATTCAAGCCATTGCTGCTGCTGATATGCTGGTGGTCGTTGGAAGTAGTTTGAATGTTTATCCAGCAGCCGGCTTTATTCAGTATTATCAAGGGAATCGATTGGTTGTCATTAATAAAAGTCACTTGGCTCTCAGCCAACAATCTAACTTGGTCTTCCAGACCTCCATGGGTCGAGTCATCCGCCAAATAAAAAAATTAAGGGGTTAAAAGATGGAAAGTTCAGAATTTTTTCAATATATGAATGAAAAAATGGATGGGTATCCAAATCAAGAGCATTGGGAAGTGAAATTTAATCCGGAGCAATATACTTACGAAATTTATATGGTGCTCCAAGCGGAAGTAGATGAAGACGCTCGATTTAAGGTGATGGATATCACTGGAAGAGTGAATAATGAGCAGGAAGTCTATCTGGCTGATCGGGTGGTCTTTTATGATTCCCAGCTGTCTTATATCAATGAAGAGTACTATTTGAAGTCTTTTGAAGTTGATTTTCAGCAAGGGATTGAAAAAGGTTTAGTGGATTGCGTTTTAAAATATCTCCAACAATTAGCTAATAAGGGTCGGATTGAATTGGATGATTTTTTACATTCGACATCCAACCATTCGATTGAATTTTCCTTGAGCTGGCAAGATGATAATTTCAAGCAATTAGTGAAAACGGCTAGGGAGTCTGGTCGTTATAGTGAGGATCGGCTATCATTCAAAGAAAAGGCCCATAAAGAAAAGAACATTATCGAAAAGTTTCAATCTTAAAACCCGATCCTAGTGATGGTCATGTATTATCTCACCTTCGATAATTTGGAAGTTAACTAAAAAATGATTTTATTTTTTAAGACGAAAAGCCACAGCAAAAGCTGTGACTTTTTTGTTTTTAAAATCCGCTGTTATATTCAATTTTGTTCTTATACAC
>JBHWOX010000056.1:0-41743 GCA_043424615.1 Atopococcus sp. | reverse complement strand
GCCTCGTGGCCTCTCTGCTTGAGAAACAGGACCAATTAGAAGACATTGGTGGACGTTCATACTTAAGTGATTTGCTGATGAATGTTCCGAGTGCGGCTAATATCGTTTTCTATGCCAAAATTGTTGAAGAAAAGGCCATCTTAAGACGGTTGATTCAAGTTTCCCAAGAGATTGAAAAAGATGCCTATGAACAGCGAATGGATACGGCAGATATCCTTGATCAGGCGGAAAAGGATATACTAAAGGTTGCTGAAAATCGCAATCGTGAAGGTTTACAACATATCTCTGGGGTCATTCAGTCGAATATGAATGAAATCGACCGGCTGTATCAGAATGATGAATCCATTACTGGCCTGTCTACTGGATACGGCGCTTTAGACGCTATTACAGCCGGTTTGCACCCGGATGAGCTCTTTATATTGGCTGCTCGACCAGGTGTCGGAAAAACGGCTTTTGCTCTTAATGTAGCTCAAAATGTGGCGACTAAGTCCCGTCAAACAGTCGCCATCTTTTCTTTGGAGATGTCCGCTTCCCAGCTGGTTAACCGGATGATCTGTGCAGAAGGGTCGATTGATGCTTCTCATCTGCGAACCGGGCAATTGTCTGATGAAGAATGGCAAAACTTAATTGTCGCCACAGGAAGCTTATCCGATGCCAATATTTATATCGATGATACGCCAGGGATCCGGACATCAGAGATACGAGCCCGCTGCCGTCGCTTGAAGCAAGAAACAGGCAATCTAGGCTTTGTGGTCATTGATTATTTGCAATTGATTGAAGGATCATCTAAAGAAAGTCGCCAGCAAGAAGTTTCGGAAATTTCCCGCCAGTTAAAAAAGATTTCTAAAGAATTAGAGGTTCCCGTGATGGCCTTGTCACAATTATCCAGATCTGTTGAGAGTCGTCAAGACAAACGGCCGATATTAAGTGATTTAAGGGAATCAGGATCAATCGAGCAGGATGCGGACTTAGTTGGGTTTTTATATCGCGATGATTATTATCGCGATGAAGATGATGAAGAAGAATCAGCTTCTGACAATATAGTCGAAGTCATTATAGAAAAAAACCGCCATGGGGCTAGGGGGACTGTTCAACTTCTCTTTATCAAGGAATACAATAAATTTACCTCCCTCACCTTCCGAACGGATGACGAAGCACCGCCATTTTAACCATTTGATAGCAAAAAGATAACAAACTGATCAGACATTGATATCAAGATGATATCAATGTTTTTTTGTGGAATGAAGGCTGAAAATTAACCTGAAGGCTTAATCTATAGCTGAATCTAATAATCGACAAGGTTTATTATGAAATGCTATAGATACTGAATTGTGAAAAGCTTCATTTAGTGCTAAATTGCTAGTATAGGATAACCTACTATTTGTTAGTAGAATGGATTATTTGAAGAGAATGGAGGGTGGTTACGATGGATGATAAAGAAATTGAAGCGAATAAGTATGAAAAAATGGTATCCCCCCTATTAGATGAACTTGATTTACGGAAGAAAGAGATTGAATCACGTCCACCAGCTTTTGAACAGACCGATCATTTTCTTCCATTAAAAGAAATTAAGCCAGACTTTTACGAAGAGGTCATGGCGGCCTTAAAAGGAGTCATGGATCCTGAATTAGGGATTGATATTGTTAATCTGGGATTAATTTATGAGGTCTTAGCCGATGAAGAGTGTAATCTTTTTGTCAGGATGACTTTAACGACTCCCTTTTGTCCCTTAAGTGATGAAATCATTGATCGCGTTAACGGAGCCTTAGAAGGAGTCGATGGCTTAAAAGAAACAGGGATTGAGCTCACTTTCGATCCTCCATGGCATCCTGAACGGTTGAGTCGGATGGCCCGTATTGCTCTTGGCTTTGCTCCACAGTCTTAAAGGAGGATTTAGATGTATCATATCGGTATTGATATTGGGTCAACAGCTTCCAAATTAATTGTGATGGATGATAGCAAAGAAAAAATATTAGAGAAAAAAGTGATGCCATCTGGTTGGAATATGAGAGAAACCAGTGAAAATATTAAAAACTGGCTGGATGAAGAAGGCTATCTGTCTGATAGCTTTGTGGTCGCTACTGGCTATGGGCGGATATCAGTCCCCTATGCTGATAAGAGTGTGACGGAGATTACCTGCCACGCCAAAGGAGCGGAATATCTTTTTGGTAACACCTTAAATATCATTGATATTGGAGGGCAAGATACGAAATTTATTTTAATGAAAAATGGAATTGTGTCAGATTTTTTAATGAATGATAAGTGTGCGGCTGGAACCGGTCGCTTTGTTGAAGTCATGGCCGACCGCTTAGGCATGACCCTCTCCGAATTATTCGACAATTCAGTGGTGGGCGACCAAGACTTGGCCTTGAATTCCATGTGTACTGTTTTTTCCGAATCGGAAGTTATTTCTTTAATGGGGAAAGGAACAGCTAAAATTGATATCGCTGCCGCCGTGGTAAATTCTATTGCCAATAAGGTCGCAGGTCTGGTCAAACGTAAACAAGCGACCGGCGACTATTTCCTCACCGGTGGATTTTGTAACAATCAAGTTTTGATGGATAAGCTGGCTGATCGTTTGAACGCTCAAGTTTATTCTCATGAGGACGCTCGTTTTGCAGGTGCCATTGGCGCTGCACGGGCGAAAAAATAATGGAAGCACTCGATTTACTGAGGCGGGAAGCATTTGTAGAGGCCATTGACCAGTCTTGTCAGCGCCCCGTCGTTTCTGTTTTTGGTAAGGTGCCCTGGGAAGTGATTGCCAGCTTTGATATTCTTCCTATTCGGGCTTATGGAATTGACTATTATGTAGTCGAGAAAGAAACGTCGACCTGGTGCTCCATGTTAAATTCAACGGTAGAATATTATCGTCGAGATAAGTGTCCTTTTATGGCGGTTTCTTCTCTTTATATTGTTGATGATTTTTGCCCCCTGAGACAGGCGGTCATCCAGCAATATTTTGATCCGGTTTATCTTTACCAAGACCCACAGGCCCTAATTGACTTTCTTCAAGACTTTTTTGAAGCTGATTTTGATCCTCTTTTATTTGAAAAAATTACCGAACAATCTGCTCACATTTCTTCTTTGATATTAAAAATAAGACAGTCCGATTTACCGGCTGATTTTATTAATCAACTGACTTATTACCAGCAATTTATCTTTGATTTGGAAAAAAGGATAGGCTATCTAGAAGATATCTTGAATGATATCAATATAGTTAAGAGAGATATCAAGGAAATGAGAGTTGGCCAGCTGGCAGGGATTATGCAGCATTTCAAGGATAATGTCATGATAGCAGGAGATTATTGTGAAGGAGAAAGACACTTAGAAACTTGCTCGCGGTCCTTTGATTTTATTAAGGAGAAGTATGCTAGCAAGTCCCCCCGCCTGAGTCCACCTGATGTGAATGTTAACCGCTGCATTCGTTTTTCTAATCATTATGTGAAATATGAAGGAGAGAAATAAATGACAATTACGCAAAGCGATGTTTGGTCGCAATTGGAAATAGATGTCAAAGACCCCGAATTTTTAAGCACACCCCTACCTGACCAATACGCTTGTTATTATCAAGAGGATGAAAATCGTCCAGAAATGATGACCATCTTTGATTCCATCATTGGAGAGTATGGACAAAGCTTGCTTGAAAAAGTTATCGATTATCAGATGAGAGGGGGTAAGTTGGTCGGAACCTATTGTGCCCATATCCCTAATGATCTTATTTATGCAGCAGGAGCCATTCCTTTAGGCTTGTGTTCAGCCAATGCCACTTTTGCTGAAATGGGTGAACAATTTATGCCGCCGAATACCTGTCCGTTGGTTCGGGCATCGATTGGAGCACGGATGACACACTCCTGCCCTTATGCTTCCTCAGCCGATCTTCTTATTGGGGAAACCTCTTGTGATGCTAAAACCAAAGCCTGGAGTATTATGGAAGAAGATGCAGACATGCATGTCATTTATCTTCCTAAGCGAAAAGAAAAAGAAGACTTCGAACATTTTAAAAATGAATTGTATTTGATGATTAAGAAATTGGAAGAAGTAACGGGCCTTGAGGTCACTGAAGATAGTTTGAGAGAATCGATAGCAATCTTAAACGATCAAAAACGGGCCATTAATCGGATGTGGGACTTTCGTAAGGGTGATATCATTCCTATATCAGGGAAGGATTGCTTGATTGTCCAGCAATGTGCCGCTTATGTCTCACCCAAACAATTTGCTAGCTTGGTGCATGAATTATGCGATGAACTACAAGAAAGAGTAGATCAGGGAATTTCTTTAGTAACAGAGGATACTCCTCGCTTGCTGATTACTGGATCGCCAACCGGCATGCAATCCTGGGCCATTAATTCCATGATTGAACGCTCTGGAGGCATGGTCGTCGTGGAAGAAACCTGTGGCTCTACACGAACTTACGAACGACTGGTCGATGAAGAAGCCGACAATATCGATGACATGCTAGCTAATCTCACTGAAAAATATTTTAACGGCATCCATTGCGCCTGTTTCACACCTAACCCTGGTCGTTTAGAAGATGTTGAGCGTCTCTGCCGTGACTATCATGCCGATGGGGTTTTAGACATTCACTTAAAATTCTGCCAAATTTTTGATACAGAACATTACTTCCTTTCTAAACACCTGAACAGTAAAGATATTCCTAATATCAGTTTGGAAGTGGATTATGGGGATGACGATTCTGGTCAAATGCTCACTCGGATCCAAGCCTTTTTAGAGATGATCGTCTAATGGCCGAGCGTTTATTAGTGTTATTTGACAATGTGAACAATGGAACGGCTTTATATAAAGAGCTCAGTCAAGCAGGCATTGAGTGCAAGATTTCTTTTTCTCCCCCAGAAATAGAAAAAGTTTGTGGGGTAGCTGTGGAATATTTTAATCCCGCAGACCAAGACCGTATTCAAGCCATTGCTGATGAAAAAGACATAGCTATCAAGTCTTTTTATGACTATAGCTCTTCTTAAAGGAAGAGATGATATCATGTTAAGGATCGAAGATTTTTATCCCAAAAATTTTTATACCCCCATGCCTGAAATGTACAATGAAAATATACCGGTGACCGCAGGCTGTGGTTATGATTTGTGTAAGTTTTGTGACTTGAACGGTTTACTGAAGTTTGAAGTTTTTGACATTGAAAAGGTCAAGCAATACATCAAAGACCGGGCTGAATTTTACCAGGGGCAGTTAATTGTTCCTAAAAAGTTTACCCTGCTCGAAGGCAATGCCCTGTGCTGTGATACCAATCATTTATTAGAAATCATGCACACCATCCACCAACACTTCCCTCAAGTGGACTATATTTCGTCATTTGCACGGTCGATGGATGTTCTGGATAAAAGCATGGAAGACCTGCAAGCCTTAAAAGAGGCAGGTCTTGACCGTTTGTCCATTGGCATTGAATCAGGCTCCGACGAGGTCCTCCGTTTTCAACGTAAGGGTGTTCGACCCAAAGATCAACTTCGTGCCTTGAAAAAGTTAGAAGAAGCGGGCATTCGTTATACCTGCTATATAATGATAGGTTTGGGTGGCAAACGCTGGAGTCATGACCATGCTTTAGATACGGCACGTTTTCTTAACCAAGTCCATCCCGATGAATTGACAGTGGTGACCATGGTTCTTTTTAAAGGGGCCGATTTAGTCAAAGACGTGGTGGAAGGACGGTTTAAGCGCCTATCCGTCTTGGAGAGTTTACAAGAGGAACGTTTGTTGTTGAGCCACTTAAGCTTGTCGACCATTTTTAATGGGACACACCCGACCAATGCCTTAGCAATAAAGGGAAAACTCCCCGAGCAGAAAGAGCTCTTATTGGATAAATTGGACCAGCTGATTGAAGAAAAAGAAGATGACAAGCATCTGGCTCTCAAAGAAGCCGGTAAGTGGAAACATATTTAATGAAACAACCGGAAAGTTAAAATGCTTTCTGGTATTTTTTATTTTTATTTACCTTATAATTAGGAATAGGAAAGAGATGACATAAAGCTGGTGGGATGTAACTCATCTTTTAGGTCAGAGCTACCCCGTTTTTTTTGTATCATCTTCGTATACTATCAACAGGAGGCAAGTGAATGAGTCAAGAACATGAGATAGTCCAATTGGTTTATGAGGCCAAATATAGCATGCAAGGAGCCGATGATTTAATTGGACAGTATATGCCATTTATAAAATCTGAAACATCTAAATTCATTAAACGGCCTCCACAAGAGGGCCGAGATGAAGAATTAAGTGTTGCGATGATTGCTTTTCATGAAGCCATTCAGAATTATGACCGAGAAAAGGGGGCTTTTTTACCCTTGGCTTCAACCTTAATTCGGAATCGTTTAATTGACCATTGGCGGTCGAATAAAAAACACCAAGATGTCATATCCATTGAATCGTCTGTCTATAGCGATGATGAGGGTGAAACCACCATTGCTGATCAATTAGAAGATGATTCTGATGTGGAAGCGGAATACACTAACTTAGCGGCGACCCAGGCTGAAATTGAAGAACTCAGCAAGCAAATGGCTGAATATGATGTCAGTATTACGGATGTAGCTGAAAATTGTCCCAAACAAGAGCGGACGATTGAAGCCTGCCAGCAAGCGATTCAAGCGGCTAAAAAAGACCCATCGATTATCGATGATTTATTAAGAACCAAGCGTTTACCTTTAAAGAAAATTATTGAACAAACGGGGGTAGCTAAAAAAACCTTGGAAAGGCATCGGAAATATGTGATTGCCTTATTATTGATTTATTCTAATGGCTATGAAATTATCAGGGGCCATTTATATGAAATGCAGAGAGGGGGGACCAACTAATGAAATACCTAGTCATGGAAGTCCATCGATCCTATGCGGTCGTTTTGGATGAAGAAGGACGTTTTTTAATTGCAGCCAACTTAAATTATGAGCTTGGACAGACAGTGACAGATCCTGTCCTCATGAACCAATACCAAGCGGTTGAATACGAGACCAGCCAGCCTGTCCACCGTAAGAAAAATAAAAATAAAAACAAAGGCTCAGCTTTTAACACCCATTGGTTTGCGGGCTTGATTGTTGCAGCAGCGGCTTTATTCCTTATCTTCTTCGGATATCGCTCTTATCAAAATAATACGGTCGCCTTCTCCTCCGTTTACTTGGCCATTAACCCCGAAGTCCGGATGGAACTTAATCGTAAGGGAAATGTAATCGATTTAGAGGGAGAAAATGCTGATGGCCAAGCTTTAATTAAAGACTACCAGCTTGAAAATAAGGACAAAACAGTGGTCACCAATGATTTGATTGACCGTGCGATTGAGATGGGCTTCTTGGAAGAAGGAGATGTGGTCAATATTATCATTGACACCCCGGATCAAAAGATGTTTGAAAAGTATGGAGTTGAATTTAGACGAACCATACGTGAACATTTGGATGGGCGCTTATCGGTCACGATTGAAATTATGACCAAGGAAGAAAAAGAAAAGAAACAGCAAGAAGAGAATAAAAAAGATAAGCAAGATAAAGAAAAAGCACGTTCTCAAGCACCAAAAGATGATGATGACGACGACGATGATGATCAGCAGACGGCTGGACAGAGTAAAGCTCCAGCGACTCAAGCGCCTCGCACTCAAGCCCCACAAACGCGGGCTCCAGCGCCTCGACCGGCCCCAGTCCCTCGTTATGAATATGACGATGATGATGACGATTACGATGATGATTATGATGATGATGACGATGATGACGACTAATTAAAAAAGTATAGGGAGGAAAAAAATGAAAAAGAAGATAGGATGGATTCTTTTTGCTTGCTTATTTGTCTTAGTTTTAGGCGCTTGTCAGAGACAAGCATCAGAACAATTATCGATTGAAGAACGTATTGCTTCACCAGCGGCTGACCGGGGGTATTTAACTCTCAGCATAAATCCTAAAGTTACGATTGAATATGATGAAGAGGCTCAGGTGGCCGATATTTTTGGTTTGAATGAAGCTGGAGTGGATGTAGTCAATGAAATGAAAGATATTTCAGGACAAAAAACTGATCAGATCTTAAGCCAACTTGTTCCCATTATTCACGATAAGGGTTATTTTATTGATGAAGAAAAAGATGAAATCCGCGACATTAATTTAGAAGTCGAAGCGGGATCAGTCATTCCCTATGATAATTTTTTAGAAGAGATGACGGTGACGCTTGAAGAAGCTTTGGGTGAATTAGATTTAGAAGAGCCTTTGACTGAAGAAGATATCATTGCTTTGGATGAAGCTAAAAAAATAGCTTTAGATCATGCGAAAGTCAAAGAAGAAGATGCCACGTTTAAAGAAAACAAACAAAAGTTTGATATCAATGAAAAAACCAAGAAAGAAGATTTAGTTTATCATTTAGAGTTTGAAGCCAATGGCAAACAATATAAATATGATATCAATGCGGTCAGCGGTGATATAGTCAAATCTGAAAATAAAAAAGCAGATGACCAGGATGATGATAAAGATAAGAGTGATAGCGATACAGATGATAGCCAGAAGAAAGATGGTTCTGCATCAAAAGAAGATAGCAAATCTTCATCGCCAGAAAAACAAAACTCTTCTAAGGCTCAGCCAAGCCATTCATCCAACCCTAAAGCTACTCCACCTCAGTCGAATCCATCAGCCGGTCGTCAGTATCAGGCTCCAGCGCCTAGCCGACCAGCTCCAAGTCGACCAGCGCCAAGTCGAAAAGCCCCTAGTCGCCCTCAATACACCGCACCAGCTCCTCCACGTTATTACGATGACGACGATGATGATGACTAAAAAATAAGTGTTGACGCGAAAATCAGTAGCTCTTAAGAGCTACTGATTTTTCGCTTTTAAAAGCCCTTAAATGGGGGAGTCTTATTGTTTTTTGTTGAATATTTGATAGGATAGAAGAGTATGTGAAACCATCTTTTCGGTTTCACACTAGCTGAAAAAAGGAGAGATAAAATGAATCCTGATGAATTTTTTCACGCTTTAAACGCTCTCAATTTACCTATTGATGAAAATAAAATGAAACAATTTGAAAGATATTATGAACTTTTAGTGGAGTGGAATGAAAAAATCAATTTAACCGCTATTACTGACCGGGATGAGGTTTACCTCAAGCATTTCTATGATTCCCTCAGCCTGGCTAAGGTGGAAGCTTTTAATGCTGAAGCTAATCTTTGTGATGTGGGTTCTGGTGCAGGTTTTCCTTCCATCCCCCTCAAAATTATGTTTCCCAATCTAGCTATCACGATTGTCGATTCTTTAAATAAGCGTATTAAATTTTTACAAGTCTTAGTGGATGAATTGGGTTTGGAAGATGTGGATTTATACCATAGCCGGGCGGAGGATTTTGGCCAAAACAAGCAGCACCGGGCGTCTTATGCTATGGTCACTGCTCGTGCAGTTGCACGGATGAGTGTTTTAACTGAATTGTGTCTTCCCTTAGTGAAAAAATCAGGCTACTTTATAGCAATGAAGGCCAGTGGGGGAGACGACGAGATGGAAAAGGCTAAAAAAGCTATCGCCACGATGGGTGGAAAATATATAGAAGATGTGACTTTTGATCTCCCACAAGAGGCCGGGGAACGCCATATCTACGTGATTCAAAAAAGAAAGGAAACACCCAATAAATATCCTCGTAAAGCCGGAACACCGAATAAGAAGCCTATTGAATAGGAAGGGAGAAGGATAGCATGACGAAGATTATCTCCATTGCCAACCAAAAGGGTGGGGTCGGTAAAACCACCACCACAGTTAACTTAGGAGCCTCTCTCGCTTATTTTGATTATAAAGTTCTCATGATTGATATGGACGCTCAGGGTAATGCGACTTCAGGGGTTGGAATTAGAAAAACGGACATTGACCAAGATATTTACAATGTTTTGATTGAAGATGCCGATATAAAAGAGGTCATTGTTCCAACGAGCCGTGAAAATATGTGGGCAGTCCCTTCTTCTATCGAATTAGCTGGAGCTGAAGTTGAATTGACCAGCATGCAGAGACGTGAAGCCAGGCTAGATCAAGCCATTGAAGGCATCCGTGACCAATACGATTATATCTTGATCGATTGTCCTCCTTCTTTGGGTCATCTTACAATTAACGCTTTCACAGCCAGTGATTCAGTGATTATTCCGGTCCAGGCAGAATATTATGCCTTGGAAGGTTTGAGCCAATTATTAAATACCATTCGTTTAGTCCAAAAACATTTCAATCCGAACTTAAAAATAGAGGGCGTGCTCATGACCATGTATGACGCCCGAACTAATTTAGGTCAAGATGTCGTCCAGGAAGTAAAAAAATATTTCCATGAAAAAGTTTATGACACCATCATTCCTCGTAATGTCCGCTTGTCTGAAGCCCCTTCCTATGGCTTGACCATAGTGGATTATGACCAAAAATCAAAAGGAGCAATGGAATATAGCAAGCTAGCGGAGGAAGTGATTGCCAATGACCGACAGTAAAAAAAGACTCGGCCGCGGGATTGATGCTCTTTTTCAAGATATTCAAAGTCAAGCCATTGAAAAAAATGAAGACCAGATTCAAGATATTCCTTTAGATGACATCCGTCCCAATCCCCACCAACCTCGCCACAATTTTGATCAAAAAGCCTTGCAAGAATTGGCTGATTCCATACAACAATCTGGGGTTTTGCAACCCATTGTTTTACGAGCGTCTTCTATTAGTGGCTATGAGATTGTAGCTGGTGAGCGGCGGGTGAGAGCTTCGAAATTAGCAGGAAACCAAACCATTCCCGCCATCGTTCGCCAATTAACAGAAGAAGAAATGATTGAGTTGGCTGTCTTGGAAAACTTACAAAGGGAAGATCTGACTGCCTTAGAAGAGGCGGAAGCCTACCAGATGATGATGGAAAAATTGGATCTCACCCAAAGCCAGGTGGCTGAACGCTTAGGCAAAAGTCGTCCCCATGTGACTAACTCTCTCCGCCTACTTAAATTACCTGATCCTGTGAAGGAACTTTTAAATCAAAAAGATATTTCCATGGGGATTGCCCGGACCTTGCTGGGCTTGAAGGATAAATCAAAAATTCTCCCCTTTGCCAAAGAAGCGGTTGAAGAAAACCTTACCGTCAGAGCTTTAGAAGAAGCGGTGGCTCAGGCCAATCGAGAAAAGTCTGAACGACCTGCAAAAAAAACGAAGAAAAAAGCCAAGCCCAATTATATCCGCGCCAGTGAAGAGTGTTTGGTTGAAAAATTTGCCACTCGGGTCAATATTCTGAGTCGAAAATCAGGCGCGGGTAAAATTGAAATTGAATTCAATTCTGAACAAGATCTCAGCCGTATTTTGGATGAGATGGATATAAGACTGGAATAAACTAAAGGAGAGTATCATGGAAAAGAACTATGATTTGCATGATGAAGTAGAAATGAAAAAACCCCATCCATGTGGAGAAAATTGCTGGGAAATCATCCGCATGGGTGCGGATATCCGTATCAAATGCCAAGGATGTGGTCATTTGGTAATGATGCCACGCAAAGAATTTGAAAGAAAAATGAAAAAAGTCTTGACGGACTAAATTTTAAAGAAAGAGTGTGAAAATTTATGGCCTTAACTGCTGGAATTGTTGGTTTACCCAACGTTGGGAAGTCAACTTTATTTAACGCTATTACTAAAGCTGGCGCAGAAGCTGCCAACTATCCATTTGCGACTATAGATCCCAATGTGGGAGTGGTTGAAGTCCCTGATCCTCGTTTGGATGTATTAACCGACATTGCCAAACCTGATAAAAAAGTACCCACAGCTTTTGAATTTACTGACATTGCTGGAATTGTACGTGGGGCCAGTAAGGGAGAAGGCTTAGGTAATAAATTCTTAGCCAATATTCGTGAAGTGGACGCTATTTGCCAGGTTGTGCGCTGTTTTGATGACGATAATATCACCCATGTGGACGGGCGAGTGAACCCGACAGAGGATATTGAAACCATCAATATTGAGTTAGCCTTGGCCGATTTGGAGTCTGTTGAAAAACGCTATGAAAAAACCAAGAAAAAAGCTCGTGCCAAAGAAGATAATGCGGCGGAAGAGATGGAAATTTTAGACCGTATCCTCCCTGTCTTAGAAGCCGGTCAACCGGTCCGTTCTTTAGACTTTTCTGACGAAGAGGCAAAAATTGTCAAAGGCTTATTCTTACTAACAGCTAAACCCATGCTCTATGTTGCTAATGTGGCTGAAGGGGATATGGCTGATTATGCAGACAATGATTATGTGAAAGAAGTCCAAGCCATAGCTGATCAGGAAGGGGCAGAAGTGGTAGTCATTTCTGCTGAAATTGAAGAAGAATTGGCCGCTTTAGAAGATGATGAAAAAGCCATGTTTTTAGAAGACTTAGGAGTAGAAGAACCAGGGTTAGACCGCCTTATCCGGTCGTCATACGCCTTACTAGGTTTGGGCACCTACTTCACAGTCGGTGAAAAAGAATGCCGAGCCTGGACTTTTAAAAAGGGGATGACAGCCCCTCAAGCAGCCGGTGTCATTCACTCGGACTTTGAAAGAGGATTTATTCGGGCAGAAACTGTTTCTTATGAAGACTATGTGGAAGCAGGAAGCGTAGCTGCTGCTCGTGAAGCCGGCGTCTACCGTTCAGAAGGTAAAGATTATATCGTTCAAGATGGTGACATTATCTTGTTCAGATTCAACGTTTAGGAGTTTAATGATGAAGCAAAAAGAAGAAACAAGTCAGTCAGAAGGCTCAGTTAAAAATATTCAAAAAGAAAACCAAGCTATTTTTGAAGAGCTGACCAATAAAAATAGTAATTATTTTTACAAATTAAGCAAAGAATTAGATGAGCGCGGCTTAAAGCCACCAGCGATCCAACAAGCGATTCACCCCTTGCTCGTACAAGCCCATGAAAAACAAAGCCAAGGCTTAACGGCTCGCCGCTTATTCGGCCGAGTGAGTGAACGAGCGGATAAAATCCTTAATGTCCATTCACAAGCTCAAGATAGCCAGCATGAAGAAGTGGTGCTATCAGAAGATTGGAAATTATATGTGGATGGAGCCTTATTGGTGGGTGGAGTTTTCACCTTAATCTCTGGCTTATCTGTTAGTTTCACAGAAAATCCAGAGGCGAATCAATTAGGTTTGATATCGATGATTGCTAACTTTGTGATTGGTGGTTTTGTTATGTTAGCGATCACCAAAACGGCTCCTCGCCCCAACCAAAAGAATAATTATCTGAAGTATTTTGCTGCTAGTCTGGGTTCCATTGCCTTATGGGCGGTGATTGCTGCTCTGATTAATCTTTATGTTCCAGCGGCCATCAACCCTATTGTCCCAAGTTCTTTATGTATTATTATTGGTGCTGGCTCCCTGGCGGCCAAGTGGTTATTTAAACGGCGGTATGATGTTAAGGGTGGCATCTTTTAAAATAAAAAAGGACGTGCTTTTTAAAAAGCACGTCCTTTTCATTTATTTAGTTTGTTTGGTCTTCATCAGCCATGGCTTGCTTGAGTTGTTCCAGCTCGCTTTCGACTGAAGCAGAGGCTGTAGACTGGCTGTATTTTTCTTCTAAATTTTTAACCGAATGGTCTGCGCCCTCATTTAATTCTTCCATAGCCTGAGCCTTATCCAGCCGGTTAGAAATTTTTTCCTCCATGCGTTGGAAGTTAGCCCGAGCATCTTGGGATGAGCCTGAGAGATCGTTAGCTTTATTTAATTTCTCTTGGGTATCAGCAACTGAGGCCTGGGTCTTGAGCATGTTTCTTCTATGGCGGAGGGTTTCTATATCGGTGGCTAATTTATCATGCATTTGTCTCATTTTTGAGGCATTTTCATGGGCAGTGGCATAAGCCTTAGCGAGGCCAGTGCCCAATTCTTCTAATTCTTGTTTTTTAGTTAGGAAAACTCGGGCATCTTCATCATTGCCCGCTTGGATGGCTTTTTTAGCAAAATTTTCATATTTTAATATTTCAGCTTCATTTTCATCGACCTTGCGTTTAGCTCGGCTTTCTTCAGCCATCACTTCAGCTGTGTTGCTTTTCACTTCAGCTAAGTCATCTAACAATTGGCGTAAATATTCGTCAATCATTTTTTCGGGATCTTCCATCCGATTTAAAACAGCATTGATATTGGAACTGATAATATCTGTAAAACGATTTAAAATAGACATGATTTCCTCCTACTCTCTTTCCTGCTCTTGGTATTTTTTCTCTAAGTGCTCTAAATCTTCTTGGCCGAATGTTTCGATGGGACGACTTAAGATCTCTTCGGTTTCCTTTTGTCTTTGACGTTTCGCTCGTTGACGTTTTTGCCAGTAACTAAAAAGGAGATAGGCTAATAAAGCCAGAAGGCCAAGTCCAATCAGCCAAGGCCAAGGGGAGCGGTGAACCGTCATGATTTGATCGGCCGCTTGTTTGAAGGATTGGCTAAAAAATTCTTCATCTCCTAATTGGTCATTGGCATAGTTAGCATCTAAGATATCCAATAAAATTTGGCCAGCTTCATCATCGATGACCGTTTTAGCCTGCTGACCTGCTAGGTAATAAGAAGCATAGCGGGAGGGTTGAGGTTCGTAGAAAATTAAGAGCAAATGGCCTTCATCATCAAAATGCTGGTCATAGAAACGCTGGGCGTAGTCTTTTATTTTCTGTGGGTCAGATGTTTTTTCTCCCTCGATATCTGTACAAATAAGCAGATGGGGCTGGACACCAGTCTTATCATAAAAATATTCTAATCCCCCTTGGGCTTTTCTATCATTGTTAATCCAATTCGCTTGGTCAGTCAGATAGGCGGTCTCTCTCACACTGCCTGCCGGTAAAGGCTGCCGTTGGCGGGTCGATTTTTCAATGGATGAGCTGGGATTGAATACGGAAAATAGTAAGAACAATATCAGTCCGATGGCTAATAGGCTGATCAGTCCTGTCCCGCAGCCAGTGGGGCCTTGACCTGAAGGAGGACCAGGAGATGAAGCTGGTCCATTTTTTCTTGCGTTAGAAGGTCGAAGGACGACCGGTCTCATTGGGAGCGGCATGCCCATTGGCCGATAGGGGCGACGGTAGCGGGGAGGGCGAGCTTGGGGTGATCTCGGCTGTGATCCTCCACGGCCTGTTCCTAGATTGCCACCGAAGCCTCCAGACCGGCCGCCTCCCATGCCACCAAAACCACCGGAACGATTAGAGCCTCCGCTTCCCCCTCCTCTTCCCATACTTTTTCCTCCTTCCAAATTTTTTCATTTTTATTATATCACTTGTCATTCTTTGCCTTAAGCGATTTACTTTTATAAAATGAAAGGGAAATTATGATCAGGAGGCAGAAGAAAGCTAATGAAAATTTTACATACAGCCGACTGGCATTTGGGCAAAGTCGTCAACGGTTTTTCACGCTTAGATGACCAATCCTACAGCCTGAATCTTATGTTGGACGAGATAGCAGATGATGATATCGACGCTATCATTATGGCTGGAGACTTATATGATCGTGTTAACCCCTCTCAAGAGACACTTGCTCTTGCTAATGAATTAATCACCCGGATTGTTGATGAGATGAATATCCCGCTTCTTATGATAGCAGGTAACCATGATAACCCTCAATTATTGGAATATGGCCGCCCCTTATTCGCTAAGGAGCAGTTTTATGTGGAAGGTCAGCTAAAAAATGATTGGAAGCCGGTGTCGATTGGTCCGGCAGATTTCTGGTTGCTTCCCTTTGCTGATCCAGAAACAGGGCGGGCGATATATGGGGAAGATAGCATCAAAGACTATGAAGACTTAGCTAGCTATCAAGTGGAAAGGATTCAATCTCGGATGAATCCTCAGCGCTTAAATGTTTTAATCTATCATGGCTATATCATTTATGAGCATGCTGATAGCATTGTCCGCTCAGATTCTGAGCGACCCTTAGCCGTAGGAAATGCCGATTTGATTCCAGCTGAAATTTTTTCAGCTTTTGATTATGTGGCTTTGGGCCATCTCCACCAGGGGCAAAAAGTCATGTCCGAGCAGATTCGGTATAGCGGCAGCCCTTTAAAATACTCCAAATCAGAAGCTCACCACCAAAAAAGCTATACTCTCATTGATATTGATAAAAACAAATTAAACATTCAAAAACGTCCTTTCAAGCAAAAGCGCGATTTAAAAATTTTGAAAGGTTATTTTAAGGATGTAGTCCAAGAAAGTAGCGAAGATTATGTTTTCATTGACTTGTTGGATGAACATTATGTGCTTGATAGCATGGATCGGCTGCAACAGGCCTATCCTTATTTGATGGGGGTTTCTTATATCCACCGTCTGCTAGGAGAAGACCACCGTCAAATTTTTTCAAAAGACCGGCTGGAAAAGAAAGATTTGGTTGGTATGTTTGAGGACTTTTACCAGCATTTCCATGGCCATGGCATGACCGAAGACCAGCAATCCATAGTGGCTGAAAGCTACTTGCAAGTAAGAAAGGAAGAGGAATAGATGAGACCTAAGCGTTTAGTCATGCAAGCCTTTGGCCCATTTTTAGACCGTGTGGAAATTGATTTTGAGGCCTATAATCAGCAAGGTTTATTTTTGATTACAGGCCCCACCGGATCAGGAAAAAGTAGCATTTTTAATGCGATTTCTTATGCTCTTTATGATAAAAAAGCAGATGGGTCTAAGGATAGCCATATTAAATCAGACTTTGCTAATAGCCACCAGCAGTGTTTTGTCCAATTCGAATTCAGCCATCTGAGCCATCACTACAGTATTTACCGCCGTCCGGAACAACAAAAATACCATCCCAGCCGAGGCAGTGTGACTGCCAGCAAAAAAGTTCAGCTGGAGAAAGATGGCCGGCTACTCACTGACTTATCCAATAATACTCAAGTCAATCACTATATAGAGGGTCTTTTGGGACTCAGCCATAGTCAGTTTAATCAGATCGTCCTTCTTCCCCAAGGTCAATTTGAACAATTTTTAATATCAAAATCTTCGGAAAAAGAAGAAATTTTCCGTTCTATTTTTCATACCCATCTTTTTGAGTCCTTTCAAAAGCATTTGGATGGTCGCGTTAGACAGATCGAGGCAGATTACCAGGCCTTAAAAAATCAAATTAAGCAAAGTTTTGAGTATATGGATGGGGATAGGGATGAGGACTTGGATCTTGATCAAGAAGATAGGGATTTGGATCAGGTTCTCAGCAAGTTGGAAGAAGACATGACTAAAAACCGGCGAGAGCTATCAGCTTTGGAAGAAGAAGCGTCCACTCAGAAAAATGAAGAAGAAGAATTGAAGGCTTTCATCCAACAAGTGGAAGACTATTTGCAGCTAAAAGAAGAAAAGGCTGCTTTAGATAAAAAAATAGAGCAGGTTCGTTTATGGAAGACCCAGCTGGAAAACCACCAATTGGCGCAAGATTTAAGGCTGAAAAAGGAAGGCTACCAACAATTGAAGGAAAAATATGATGGCCAGCAAAAAGAATATGACCATGACTGCCAGCTGTTAGATGGTAAAGAAAAAGAATTAGCAGAAAAGCAGGAGGCCTACCAAGATTTAGTTCAGCTTTTTAATGCTTTGGACGCGGATCGCCAACAGCTACAAGCTTGGCAGGAAAAAGAAAGAAAACTCCAACAGCAGCAGGCCATTCTTAGCAAATACCAACACTATGAAGATGACAATCAGCAGCTAAAAGATAAGATTGAAAGCTTAGAAGAAAAAGAGAAGCAGCAAAGGGAGCAAGAGCAGAGATGCTTAAAAGAATTAGCGGACATAGCTGACGCCAAAATGAAGCAAGAAGAATTAATGGAAAAATGGCAGAGCTTAAAAGAAGACCTCCACTCTTACGAAGATCAAGCCTACCAGCTTGAACGCTATGAAGGGCTAGTAAGCGAATTTAAAAGCTTGCAAGAAGAATTAGAGCAAGCCGAACACGCTCAAGATCAGCAGGCAAAAACTTACCACCATGCCCGTGTTCACTTTCATATGAATATGGCTGGGCTCTTGGCCAAAGACTTGGATGAAGACCAGCCTTGCCCGGTTTGTGGCTCTTTGGACCACCCCCAACCGGCGCAAGTTGGTGATAAGAGCGTGGACCAAGAGAGCTTAGAGGAACTAGAAAGAAACTATCAAGAGAGCCAGCTCCACGTTCAATCTTTGAAGCAAAGTAGTCAGCAGCTCCACGACCAAAGCCATCAACTTTTGGAAGCGATGGGAGTCCAGGCTGAAGAGCTCGATGATTTCAAGTTAGAACAACAAGACCATTGGAAGCAAGCCCTTGATAAAAAGGAAGAGCTCCAAGCAGCAATAGAAGTCTGTCAAGAAAGACTCGACCAACAAGCAAGTGTTGAAGATGAACGGCAAAGCCTACAAGTCAGTGTGCACCAATTGGAAAAAGAAAGAGAAAGAGCTCAAACCATCTGGGATGAAAATCTAAAACATATGGAGGAATGGCAGGAAGAATTAAGGCAAATGGTAACAGATGACCAAGAGCTTGACTTAGCCCAGCTGCAAGATCAAATCAAAGACTTGGCTAGTCATATCGAAAAAACCAACCAGGATTATTATGATGAGCGCGACCGTTTGCAGCAATTAAAAGCCGATATTCAAAGTTTATCCAGCCGGCTAACTGTCCAAGCTAAGCATCTGAAAGAGGGGCGTTTGCAAGTAGAAAAAGCCCAAGAGACCTATGAAACCGCCTTAGAAGAGAGTCCATTGGATGCAGCTTTTGATGAACAATTATTATCAGAGGATCAAAGGCAAGGTTTGCAAGAGCAGGTGAGCAGTTATCAAGACAAACGTCTCATTAACAGCCATGCTTTACGCTCAGTGACCTTAAGTGAAGACGTTCAAGCTGAGGCCAGCTCTTACTTAAATCAAAGCCAGCAACAGCTTCAGCAGACTAGGCAAAGAGACGAAGAGATAGCCAAGGCCTTGACTGATTTGCGCCTTCGCCAAGCCAAGCAAGAAGATGTCCACCAGCTCATTCAGGAAAAAGCTCGTTTGTTGAAAGACTTGGACCGTGATTACCGCCTGTCTTATGATTTGGCATCGACTGCTAATGGAAAAGCAGCTGAAACAGCCAATGTTTCTTTTGAACGCTATGTCTTAGGGATTTATTTGGATGAGATTTTGCAAGTGGCCAACCAGCTCTTGGACCAATTGACAGACCAGCAATTTCAATTGATTCGTTTAGAAGAATCGGATAACAGACAGGGGCACAAGGGCTTAGATATTTCTGTTTTAGACCGTTATAGCCAGTCCGTTCGTCCGGCTACTGCCTTATCCGGCGGGGAAAAATTTAAAGCCTCCCTGTCCCTGGCCATTGCGATGAGCCAGGTTATCCAAGAACGGTCAGCGGGGGACCGGATGGAAGCCTTATTTATCGATGAAGGTTTCGGAACTCTTGACCAAACCTCCATCAATCAAGCCTTGGATGCTTTGAAAGTGATCCAAGAAGGAGGGCGGATGATTGGTCTCATCTCTCATGTGTCAGCTTTAAAACAAGTCATCCCCCAACAAATACAAGTGGAGAAAACCAAAGAAGGAAGTTATCTTAAACAATTATCTTAATCAATGAAAAAAGTTAAAAACCCTCTAAGGGCAGGGTTCGCTGCGAGCAAGTTTCTGCCTGTTAGAGGGTTTTTAGTATTTTATTCTGGCTTGCTTAGAGTTGGAGGTCGATATCATAAGATGGGCGAGCTTTTTTAAAGAGATAGTCGCCATGTCGAACAGAAGCGAGACATTCGACTCGATTTCTTATGGCTTCAAAGGGAGTGGCGGCATTGAGGACGATAAAGTTAGCCTCCTTGCCTTCATCTAAACCATAGTCCTCCTCTATTTCCATCAATTTGGCTCCATTATAGGTAATTAAGTCAAAATTATGGTCAAAATCGTCTTCGGACATTAATTGGCTGAGATGAATCCCGTGGTCTAAAATATTCATCAGGTTACCATTTCCTGCTGGATACCAGAGATCCACAATAGAGTCTTGACCAAAGGCGACGTTGATATCGTGGCGGACAAAGTCTTTGACCCGGGTTAATCCGCGACGTTGAGGATAAGTATCCTGCCGGCCTTGGAGGAAAACATTTTCGGTTGGGCAAGCGACAAAATTCATTTTCGATTGTCTAAATAAGCCTATCATGCGGAAGGCATAGGCGTCATCGGCAGACCCAAAAGAGCAGGTGTGGCTAGCAGTAGTGGAACGGCTGATGCCAGCTTTCATGGCTTCGGCATTTAAAACTTCGACAAAACGAGCTTGGGTATCATCGGTTTCGTCACAGTGGACATCAATCAGCTTGTCATATTTAACAGCCAAATCAACAATATCATGGATGGCTTGTTCGCCGATTTCCCGCGACCATTCGTTATGGGGGATTCCTCCGACACAGTCAGCCCCTAATTTCAAGGCTTCTTCAACCAATGCTAAACCGGTCTTGCCGTCTTCTTCATAGGAATACATACCGTTTTGGGGGAAAGCTACCACTTGGATGGTCACCTTATCTTTTAGTTCATCTCGAACTTCTAAAGCGGCTTTGATTCCTTTCAATTCGGGATCCGTACAGTCGGTTTGGGCGCGGATGTACTGAGTTCCGTAGGACATGACATCGTAAACGGCCTGTTTCATCCGTTCTTTGAATTCTTCTTTGGATGTTCCTTTTTTGAAGTCATTCCAGATATCGATGGCTTCAAACAAAGTGCCGGATGAATTTTTTACTTGGTCAGTCTGACCGGTCATATAATAATCCAGGTGGAGGTGGGCATCAACATAGGGAGGGAGGACTAAAAGACCAGCCAAGTCAATTTCTTCATCAGCTGGACCTAAATTTTGCCCAATTTTTTTAAAACGCCCTTCTTCAACCAATAATTCGCAAGCGTCAGGATGGCCATAGATGTTTGCATTATAAAATTTTTTAGACATTGTTTTTCCTCCTAATTTAAATCTAAAAGAAGCCGAAAAAACTTTCCGGCTTCTTTTATTATAACCTATGATGTATTTAATTTAAGAGAATTCGTTGAGAGACATATTAGTCTTCAATTTCGAATAAATCTTCCATGTCTTCTACAGAAAGAGAGCTGTCACAGCGTGTGACGGTTCCAGCGGTTTCAGATGAATATACGACCGCTGGTACGGTTGGTAAGTCGTATTTTTCTCTAAATTGGCTAATGCCTTCTTGGTCTTCTCCCTCAGAATCTAGATAGTTAATGACCAAGTCATGTTTTTGACCCAATTTATGAATTTTATTGATAAATTTACGGCAAAAAGGACAAGTCTCGCGCATCACCGTTACAATATTTCCAGCTTGCTGCTCAATTAAACGGTTAGCTTCTTCTGGACTAACTTCAACGAAATCTTGAGCTTTGACTTTAAAATTTTCGCTACTTGGCATTTTAATCTCTCCTTTAATTTTATTCAGTATAGCTGAAGGAAGGCGATTAATGAAATGATTTGCTTAAATTAAAAGCAAATATTTATGTTGACAAGCTGTAAGATGGTCTTTATACTAAACAAGTATAAATCGTAATGACTACGATTTAGCTAAAAGGAGGACCTAAGATTGAAAAAGAATATATTTTTACTTTTGACTTTATTGACATTCCTTATTGCGGGTTGTCAGGGTGGAGGATCTAGCGAATCAGCAGATTCTCCTTCTGACACTAGCAATAGTCAAACGACAGAACAGGCTGATAAATTACAAGTGATGACCACTTTCTATCCTATGTATGCCTTCACTAAAGAAATTACTGGAGACTTAGCTGATGTTTCCTTGATGGTTCAAACAGCTGATGTACATGGATACGAACCTTCTGCTCAGGATATTGCAAAATTACAAGAAAGCGATGCTTTTGTTTACGCTAATCCTGAAATGGAAACCTTTGTTCCAGCCTTATTAGAAAATGTAGACCAGTCTAGCTTATCCGTTATTGAGGCTGATTCAGCCATAGACTTATTAGATAATGCAGAAGAAGATGGCCATGATCATGAAGGCGATGGCCACGACCACGAACATGCAGAAGGAGAGGAAGGCCACAGCCATGATCATGAAGGCGATGGCCACGACCACGAACATGGAGAAGGAGAAGACGGTCATACTCATGATCATGAAGGCGATGGCCACGACCACGAACATGGAGAAGGAGAAGACGGTCATACTCATGATCATGAAGGTGATGGGCACGACCATGAGCATGGAGAAGGAGAAGAAGGCCACAGCCATGATCACGGAGGCGAAGGTCATGACCACAGCCATGCTGTTGACCCCCATACTTGGTTAGACCCCCACAATGCTATCAAACAAGTTCAAGCTATTACTGACAGCTTAGTTGAGCTTGATCCTGATCATGAAAAGGATTATCGTGCGAATGCGGAGGCTTTTATTGAAAAACTAGAGCAGCTATCAGCTGATTATGATGCTGCTTTAACAGATACAGAAAATAATATTTTTATCACCCAACACGCGGCTTTTGGTTACTTAGCTCATCGTTACAATCTACAGCAAGAATCCTTAGCCGGTTTGTCATCTGAAACAGAAGCTTCTGCCCAACGGATGGCAGAAGTGGTCGATCTTATTAAAGACCATAACATCCCTTATGTTTTCTATAACTCGACTGAAAATTCAGATTTAGCTGAAACAGTGGCCAAGGAAGCTGGAGTTGAAACGGCTCTCTTATATTCAATGGAATACGTTGAAGATGATTCCCTCGCTAATGGAGAAGGTTATATCCAGTTGATGACTAATAATTTAGAAGCTTTGAGCCAGGCCGTGAAATAAATATAAAAAACATGCGTGAAAGCGCATGTTTTTTTGTCATTTAACTATATAAGCCAGCGATTAAGAATAATCTGATTTTTTATTCGAAGTCTTTTAGGTAATCTTTATAGGCCGCTTGAACCGCTAATTGGAAATTGCTGCCTCCCATAAATTGGTTGGCTTGTTCCTCAGTTAAATATTGGGTCATAAAAATTAAAATGTATTGGGGCTGGTCTTGCCAAAAAAAGATGCCCGCATCATGTTGATTTTCAAACAGACTGCCATATTTAGCGTGCATGGGAACATTGAGATAGGTCGACAAGTCGAAAGGCTGGTCTGAATTTTTCATCAAGAAAAGAACGGTATCATATCTTTCTTCTTGCAAGCAAATTTTCAAAGCCTGCTGGAGGATATGGGTGGAGCAATTATTATAATAAATATCATGTTGGGAGTATTGGCTTTCATCCAACCCTAATACTTTTTGAAAGGCTTCTTCTAAGGAGCCATAGTTGTTTCTGTAAAAGAGCCGAAGCATCAGGGTGGCGGTGTTATCAGAAGAAACGATCATTTCTTTCATCGTATAATCCAAAGTGTATGTCGGATGGCTCTGCCCACCGGCGACATCAGCTGTGATCTGACCATTGCCATCCTGATAGCAGGAAGAAACATAGGGAATGGCTGAATCCATATCCAATTCGCCTTGGTCAACCAAGTCCATAAAAATCATAGCCAGTATCACTTTAGTTGTGGAAGCAGCTACAAAATAATCATCTTGCCGGTGGTTGAAAGTGTCATCGGACTGAAGATTTTGATAAGTGACGGCATAATAGTTGTCTGGGATTTGTAGCTCTTCTTGATAGTGTCTAATAATTTCTTCAGCTGATAGGTCTTCTAAGTCATCTAATATCATATCCGCTTCTTTTATATTTTCTTTTTTGGCCCATTCTTCTAAGGTCAGGGGTTGGGCTGCCGTTTCTTCCTGCTTTTCTTCGGCTTGCTGGCTGTTCTGGGCCTGTATATTTTGCTTCGATTGCTGGTTAAAAGTGAGCGCAAGAACCATCAGCAAGACAATAAGTAATATACTAACTAGGATAGCCATGAGCCGCTCTTTTTTATTCATCGAACTTCCTCTTTCACATAGAATTTAGTATGACACAGCCATTATAACCCTTTAAATCAAGAAAAGGTAGGGGGCGACAATCAGGGCTTTTCAAACATTATTATACTAAAGTTATTCAAATAATTAAAAAATACTTGCATAAAAATACCTTATTAAGTATAATCGTTTTACACTAATGAGGGAGTTGAAGAGATGATGAAAGCACAAAAACAATTTATAAAAAAATCAATGCTGTGGTTCTTAGCGAGTCTGTTGCTGGTGAGCCCCATTTTTTCCCTAGTTGTTAAGGCCGAGGAGTCGACCGCAGACTCTCAGGGCTTGTTGGGTGAAATCAAAGACCGGGGAGTCATCCGTATGGGAGTGGCTTCAGGTTATGCTCCCTTTGAATTTATCGTAAATGAAGGAGGCGAAAACCAAGTCACCGGTTCTGATATTTTTCTTGGCGAGAAAATCGCTGAGGATTTAGGGGTTGAATTAGAAATTGTCGACATGGAGTTTCCCAACTTAATCACCTCCATGGAAGCCGGGCAAATCGATATGATTATTTCTGGTTTAAGTTATACAGAAGAAAGAGACCAGTCCATCGATTTTTCCAAGGCCTACCACACGGACCAGCAATCCTTTAGTATTCGAGCAGAAGATGCTGACAAACTTAGTAACTACCAGGACTTTATAGACCAAAAGTTAGCCGTCGGTGTACAAGAGAATACCGTCCAAGAGACCCTCATTCGCCAAATGTTTCCTGAAGATGCCGAAATCGTCGTCATGAAAAAATCAGGTGACTTAGTGGCAGCCTTACAAGCTGGAAATATTGATGGCTTTTTAGCAGATGATGCAGTCGCCAAAGCCTTTGAAGCTGAAAATAAAGACCTCGCTGTCATTCCTTCCGAATTAAATGTGGAGGGCTCTGGAGCTGAAAAGGCCGTGGGTATACCTGAAGGGGAAAGTCAATTGCAGGCGGCTATCAATCAAAGTATTGATCAAGTTCAAGCGGATGGTTTATACGACCAATATTTAGAAGAGGCTTATCACATTATTTCATCCAATCAAGGAGATAGTATCTGGCAGTATTGGCCTTATTTCTGGGATGGCATTAAAACCACCCTCCTGATTTCCTTTGTTTCTATCTTAGTGGGGGTCATTTTAGGGTCGTTATTAGCCCTCATGCGTATCTCTGGCCAGCCCCTTATCGCCTTTCTAGGTCGACTGTATGTGGAAGTCGTACGTGGGACGCCACTCATGATTCAAGTTCTGTTTATTTATATCGGTTTGGCTTCGGTTTTTGATTGGTCCACTTTAACGTCTGGTTTAGTTGCCGTATCCTTAAACTCAGGGGCTTATGTTTGTGAAATTATTCGTGGTGGAATCAATGCGGTAAATAAGGGGCAGAGTGAAGCAGGTCGAGCTTTGGGCTTAAATTACTGGACCACCATGAAAGAGATTGTCTTCCCCCAATCCTTGCGCTCGATTTGGCCAGCTTTAGGGAATGAATTCGTCACCCTGATTAAAGAATCTTCTATTGTATCGACCATTGGGGTGGCAGAATTAACCTTCCAAACCCGTAATGTGACCTCTCTGTCTTATAAGGGGGTTGAACCTTTAATCATTTCTATGCTGGTATACTTGTTTTTAACCTTTACCCTTACCCAGTGTCTTAACCTCTATGAAAAACAGATGAGTAAAAAATATTAATCCATTTGAAAATCGCCGTATGCATATATAAAAAGGAGAATTATCATGGCAATTTGGTCAAATAACTATCATGGTCAGCTGTCTGACTTAGCCTATTCGTTTAACCAGTCGATTCAGATCGACCAGCGTCTGTTTGCTGCGGATATTGAAGGAAGCCTAGCCCATGTGAAAATGCTGGGCCAGCAAGGCATTATTCCCCAGGAAGAAGCTCAGGCTCTGGCAGAGGAATTGGAAAAAATTTGGGCAGATTATGAAAAAGGGCAATTAGAGATTGATATGGACGAAGAGGATATCCATAGTTTTACAGAAGCTGAATTAACCCGCCGTTTAGGAGATATTGGTAAAAAAATTCACACCGGCCGTAGCCGAAATGACCAGGTAGCGGTAGACTTAAAAATTTATGCTAAAGAGGCTTGCACTCAGCTCATGGAACTTATCCAGGAAGCCATCCAAGCTTTTTGTGATAAGGCTAAATTACACTTGACGACCATCATGCCGGGCTATACCCATTTGCAAAGAGCCCAACCCATCACTTATGCCCATTATCTTATGGCTTATGCTGAAATGCTTTATCGTGATTGGGGACGGATTGAAGATGTCAAAAAACGAATCTTGGCCACTAATCCTTTAGGCGCAGGAGCCTTAGCCACGTCAACTTTCCCCATTGACCGCCAGCAAACCACAGATACTTTAGGCTTTACCGACTTTGCCCATAATTCTTTGGATGCGGTATCAGACCGAGATTACAGCATTGAATTAGCAGGGGCCTTATCCATTTTAAGCATGCACTTGAGTCGTTATGCTGAAGAAACAATTTTATGGTCTAGCCAAGAATTCCAATTCATTTCATTGGCAGATACCTTTTCAACGGGCTCCAGCATTATGCCTCAAAAGAAAAACGCCGATATGCATGAGCTTTTGAGAGGGAAGGCGGGTCGAGTCTACGGGAATCTGATGGCCATATTGACCGTCATGAAGGGTCTGCCTTTGGCTTATGATAAGGATATGCAAGAAGAAAAAGAGCTGCTCTTTGATAGTATTGATCAAATGCAGCAAATGATGGCCCTCATCCCGTCCATGTTAGAAGAAACCATTGTCCATGAAGACCGCATGTACCAAGCCTGTGGTCAAGGTTTTATTAATGCGACAGACTGTGCGGATTACTTAACAGCTAAAGGGGTTCCATTCCGTGATGCTTATCGTGTCACAGGAGATTTGATCCAATACTGCTTGGAACATGACCAAGTGCTTGAAAACCTGGATTTAAGTGTGTACCAAGAGTTCCATGCCGATTTTGAAAGTGACATATACGACTATATCGACTTGGAATATGTGACCTTTAATCGTAAAGTGGATGGAGGTCCTGCCCCTCAAAAGGTAGAGGAACACATCAGCTGGATGGAAAATCAATTTCATGCCTAAGGAAGGGCGATCAATAGTGAAGATGAATAAACAGGAGGACTCAAACATGACTCAAAACACTGTCAATAAAATTTTAGTTGCTTATTCTGGTGGATTAGATACGTCGGTGATTGTTTCGTGGTTATTAGAAAATTATGACCAGCCCGAAATTGTTGCCATGACGGCCAATGTCGGACAAAATGAAGATTTCGATGCTTTAGAAGAAAAAGCCCTTAAATCTGGTGCCAGTAAACTTTATGTAGAAGATTTGAGAGAGGAATTTTTAACCGATTTTGCCTTTCAAGCGGTCAAAGCCAACGCGAAATATGATAACCGCTATCTGATGGGAACTGCTTATGCCCGTCCCTTGATGTCAAAACGCATGGTTGAAATTGCCCACCAAGAGGGCTGTGATGCCATCGCTCATGGCTGTACTGGCAAGGGAAATGACCAAGTTCGTTTTGAATTGGGCATTCGTGAATTTGATCCTCATATTACGATTATCGCTCCTTGGCGTGAGTGGGACTTGAAATCGCGTGACGATGAATATGATTATGCTGAAAAACGCGGCATTCCCTTAACTTTCTCACGAGAAGAAGGTTATTCTGAAGATGAAAACCTCTTCCATATTTCTCATGAGGGCTTAGATTTGGAAGATCCGACTCAAAAACCTAACTATGACCAACTCCTATCCATTAGCGTCAGTCCTGAAAAAGCCCCAGATCAGCCGACCTCCCTATCTGTTTCATTTGAAAAAGGGATGCCAGTGGCAGTGGATGGAGAGAAATTAGACCCTATCCCACTGATGGAAAAATTAAATCAAGTGGGCGGAGAAAATGCTATCGGCTTGTTAGATATAGTTGAAAACCGCTTGGTGGGAATGAAATCACGTGGAGTCTATGAAACACCGGGTGGAGAAATTCTGTACCATGCCCATAATAAATTAGAAGAAATAACAGTAGACCGCGACAGCTATCATTTTAAATCTCATGTTGCTATCAAATACGCTGAATTGGTCTACAATGGTTTATGGTATTCACCTTTGAGAAAAGCCCTTCAAGCTTTCGTGGACTATACCCAAGAAAATGTGACTGGAACAGTGGAGATGGAACTTTACAAGGGCAACATCATCGATGTCAGTGTGACCAGCCCATACAGCTTGTATAATGAAGAATTAGCTTCCTTTGATGAAGATGATATCTACAAACAAAACGATGCTGAAGGTTTCATTAAGCTATTTGGTTTAGGGCAAAGTCAACGGGTCATTGCTGAACAGCAATGGGAAGAAGAAAGCAAAGACTCATAAAGCATTAAATTTCTAAATTTTCTCCCCTCTCAACGGGGAGAGTTTTCATTTTTAAAATGAGTGTACGAAGACAAAGGGATCATTTATAACGAAAACACCAAATTGTAGCGATTTAATAAAAAAGCCTTGGCAGACCATTATTTATTAATAATTCCTTTGAACTCTTCTTGAATAAATAAACGTAAAACTGTATACTCACAGTGCATTACTTTTTAGGAATGAGGAAAGTGAAATGATAAAGAAAACATTTGCCTATCTTATTTTGGCGGTGAGTGTCATAACAAGCGTGTTGATGGGTGGGCAGCCTGTGCAAGCGGCAACCACCATCGAACAAATCCAAGACAAAGGAACTTTTGTGGTCGGGACGAGTGCGGATTACCCCCCCTATGAATTTCATGCCCAAGTGGATGGGTCAGACCAGATTATCGGGATGGATATCTCTTTTGCTCAGACCATAGCTGATGAGTTAGGGGTAGAGCTGGAAGTTCGAGATTTGGGCTTTGATGCCTTGCTTCCAGCCTTGGAAACAGGATCGGTGGATGCGGTAATCGCTGGGATGACACCGACCCGTGAACGTGAAAAAAGTGTAGATTTTTCTGATCTCTACTATATTGACCAACCGGCGATTGTCACTTTGAAACGTCATCAAGATAAGTTTGGTCGCTTAGAAGATTTAGCCGGTGAACCGGTCGGCGCTCAAACTGGCTCCTTGCAAGCAGATTATCTGGAAAAAATTGAGGGGGCAGAACCTTATTTATTAAGTGATATCAACCAATTGGTGATCGCCCTACAAACTGAAAAAATTTCAGCCCTGGTCTTGACTTATTCTACAGCCCGCATCTACCAGGAAAATCGGGATGACCTTCATATCTATGATCCTCAATTCCAAGGAGGAGAAACAGAAGGTTATGCGGTAGCCTTCCCTAAAGGGTCAGAAGATATCATCCAACTGACCAATCAAGTGATTGAAGAGGCCGAAGCGAACAATAGTTTTGACCAATGGCTGCAAGACGTGATTCCTTATGTGGAATTCGATGAAGAAGCGAGCCAATCTTCTTTCCTAAGCCAATACTGGCCATACTTTTGGAGTGGAACCAAGTGGACCATTCTTATTTCCATTATTGGGGTCTTGTTTGGGGTCATCCTGGGTGTGATTTTAGCCCTTATGCGTTTATCCAACTCTAGCATTATCTCCTTTCTAGGAAGTGCCTATGTAGAATTCGTTCGGGGAACACCGCTTTTAATCCAAGTGATGTTTATCTACTTTGGTTTAGGGATGGTGGTGAATATCCCAGCCCTCTTATCAGGGATTATTGCCCTTTCCTTAAATTCAGGGGCCTATGTAGCCGAAATCATCCGCTCGGGTCTGAATTCGGTGGCTAAAGGGCAATCCGAAGCTTCAAGAAGTTTAGGGCTCTCCTATGGGCAAAGCATGCGCCATATCGTCTTCCCACAGGCGTTAAGAAATATTTGGCCGGCCTTAGGAAATGAATTTGTGACGATTATTAAAGAGTCTTCCATTATTTCAACCATTGGGGTTGCAGAGCTGACCTTCCAGACTAATATTGTCCAAACCCAGTCCTATAAAGGGATATTACCGCTCTTTATTTCCATGATTCTCTATTTTATCTTGACCTTTACTTTAACCAAGATATTGAATTACTATGAGTCCAAATTGCAATATTAACTCCATTTAAAAACGCTTCCTGCTGGGAGCGTTTTTTTCAATGGCAGTTGTTGGTCTATGGTAAGATAAATCAAAAGGAAGATGAGGATGTGGGATGATGGACCAGCCATATATTTTAGTTTTAGTAGGGCCAAGTGGGTGTGGTAAAACAACGGTAGGCAAGGCTTTAGAAGAAGACTACGGCATAAAAAAATTAGTGACGACGACCAGTCGACCTCCCCGGCCCGATGAAAAAGAAGGCCGTGATTATTATTTTATTGAAGAAAAAGATATTCCCACCATCGCTTTTGTAGAAAAAACCGTTTACAATGGCTATCATTATGGTTTCACCCAAGAAGAAATTCAACGCGCTCTAGACCAATATCCAGCCGTCCAGCTAGCTATGGATCAAAATGGGGCCCAAGCCATGAAGGAGCTCTATCCTGACCAGACCCTGGTGATTTATTTTGAGATTAGTGAAGAAGACATGGTCGAACGGATGAAAGAGCGAGGCGACGATGAGCTGGCCATCCAAGAACGGCTAAATTTCCGCCGCCAAAGTCGGGAAGAAGTCAGCCCCGAACAAGTGGATCTGATTCTCG
Organism: Atopococcus sp.; assembly: GCA_043424615.1. Taxonomy (GTDB): domain Bacteria; phylum Bacillota; class Bacilli; order Lactobacillales; family Carnobacteriaceae_A; genus JAUNQW01. The sequence goes on along the minus strand of JBHWOX010000056.1, from coordinate 11,323 downwards.
AAAATAAAGAACTTGACCAGACAGTCCAGCAGATTATGACTTTTATCCGCCATCTTTAAGCAAAAAATCTCCCCATGATCTTTATTCATGGGGAGATTTTTTATTTAAACAAAGGCATTGATGAGGAGTGTGAACCCTCCAAAGAGCAAGCCTAAAGCAATCATTTGACTAAGGGTTAAGAGGGCGGACAGAGGGTTAACGATGAGCAGGAGACCTAGGATAACTCCTAAAATATTAATGGCTAAGCTCACCCAGAATAATACGGTACTGATCTGTCTGACCAGAGGAAGGACGAAGAGCCCTCGGATGAAAATGAATAAGAACCAGACGGCGAACAAAACGGTCATAATAGAGGTGGCCATAGCAGGATTGAGGAAGAGGTAGATTCCGACAATCACTCCGAAGATGCCTGCAATCAAATCAAACCAAATTAATGGTCCACTGTTTTCCAACTGTCTCAAACGGAAGAAGGAAATAATTTCAACGATTCCGTACAAGATAATCATGATGGAGAAAAAAGTAGAAACGGTTTGGATGGTTGCTGCGGGATTCATAAAAGCGTAAAAAGCACCAATCAGAAATAAGGCCCCTAAGATGAGAGATCCCCAATCAATTCCGCGATTCCTAGTGTTCATTAAAAAAAATCATCCTTTCTGTTCTGTCTTCAAATTTTTAATAATGATTTTATTCTAACACGAAAAGATTGATGAAGTGGGTTTTTACGCTTGCAAGCTTTTTTACTGGACTAAATATTCTTTAAGAATCTGATAATCTCCTATATAAGGAAGATCTTGACCTTTGACTCGTTGGCTTGTTTCTGTGCCTTTTCCGGCCAGAATGATGATTTCATCCTTTTGGCTATTTTCCAGGGCCGTTCGGACGGCTTCTTCTCGGTCATCAATGAGATGGATCGTCATGTCTCTACTGATTTCTTCGGCTATGGCTTGTGAGATATCAGCGACTTCCATCTCGCCTGGATCGTCTGCAGTGAGGTAAACTTGGTCAGCTCCTTGTGACAGTGCCTTAGCAATGCCCGTCCAGCGGAGGCGGCTACGGTGGCTTTGGCTACCGACGACGACGGTTCGCTTCAGATCAGGATAGGTTTGTTTAGCATAGTCTAAGACAGCCTTTAAACTGGCGTAATTGTGAGCAAAATCAATGATCACCCGGCCAGCATGGGGAAGAGTATATTCTTCCATCCGGCCTGGAATGCGACTTTGAGCAAGACCTTCTTGGGCAGCAGCTATATCCACTCCCAAATGAGAGCAGGCCAAGATAGCCGCCGTCGCATTGGCAATATTAAAGCGGCCACCGACGGCTAAATGATAAGAAGCGTCCATAGTTTCGCTTCCTCTTAACTCAAAAGCTTGGGCAGATAGGGGCTGGTAGGAAATGGAAGAGGAAGATTCATCGCTCCCATAGACAGTCACAGTTTGAGCAGAGGCCTGGGCTTCATCATATAAAAAATCGAGATGGTCGAGTTCATCTGACAAGATGACATGGTCAGCTTGGCGGAGGATATGTCGTTTGCACCAGAAATAATCTTCCATTGACGGATGTTCGTCTGGGCTGACATGGTCGGGGCTAATATTTAAAAAGAGACCAAGATCTAAATGGAGGCCATACAGGCGGTCTAATTTATAAGCCTGGGAAGAAATTTCAAGAGCCATGTGGGTTAAACCATGGTCTCGAGCTTGGGCTAACATGCCATAAAGGTCCAAGGATTCCGGGGTGGAGAGCTGGGACGCATGGAAATGGCTGCCGTCAAGACTGTATTCTTGACCCGAAATGAAGCCCACTTGACCAGGATAGGCAGCATTGAGGATGTCCTTCATAAAGTAGGTCGTCGTAGTTTTCCCTTTAGTCGCGGTGACACCGGCCAGTTTTAAGTGCTGGTCAGGATAAGCATAAAAAGCTTGGGCAGTTAAGGCCATGGCTTTGCGAATATCGGTCACGACAATTGCTGTGCATCCCTCTACCGGATAGAGTTCTTCGGCCATATAAGCAGAGGCACCTCTTTGCAGGGCATCATCCAAATAGGCTGGCTTAAAAGCCTGTCCCTTACAGATGAACAGGCTTCCACTTCGGCAAGCTTGAGAGTGGTAGTGGATAGAGCTGAGGGTAGTATTCTTTTCGGAAGCGGGGTCGAGCTGATAGATCCATTGGTCCTCAACGACAACTTCTTTCAATAAATTTTCTTGCTGTAACAGGTCGATAATAGCTGTTAATTGAATGGAATAGGTCATAATTTCCTCCCCATAAAAAATCTCTTATTTATTATACCCTTTTTATAGTAAAAAATAAAAAATCCCAAGACTTGACAAGGATCGTTTACAGACGTAAACTAAAAATGTAATTACAAATGTAATCGAAGGAGGTGCCAGATGGCTGAAGAAAAATTATTCGATATTACTGAAGCTGAATGGCAAGTGATGCGAGTGGTTTGGGCTCAAGGTCAGACCAGCAGCCAAGATATTCAAAACATTTTAAATGATCAAATGAATTGGAAGCCGGCAACCACCAAAACACTCATCAGCCGACTAAAAAATAAGAATTTATTGCAAGCCAAACGGCAGGGTCGGGCCTATATTTACAGCCCCGCTGTAGCTGAAGAAGCCTGTACCCAATCTAAAATTAAGCACGTTTTTGATAAGATTTGCCAGCAAAAACGTGGTCACTATATTAAAGAATTGATTGAAGATACGGAAATCAGCCAGGCAGATATTGAAGACTTGGAAAAGCTTTTAGCTAAAAAGAAAGAGCAAGCGCCCAAGCTGGTCGCCTGCAATTGTATCCCTGGCCAATGTCGTTGTGTTTCATGTCATCATAAGGAGGAAGACTAATGGCTAAAAAAAGCTATGAAATTGAAGGCATGTCCTGTGCCAGCTGTGCTCAAACGGTAGAATCAACAGCCGCTGATACAGAAGGGGTGGACCAGGCTCAAGTCAATTTGGCGACCGAAAAGTTAACCCTGGAAGTGAATAATCAATTCAATGCTCAAAACCTACAGCAAGCCGTTCATGATGCGGGTTACGAAGTGAATATTCAAGAAGACAGCCAGCAAGTCTTTGACATCGAGGGGATGTCTTGTGCATCCTGTGCCCAAAGCATTGAAGGAGCGGTTTCCCAGTTAAAAGGAGTGGCTGAGGCTTCAGTTAACTTGGCCAATGAAAAAATGACCGTTACCTATGATCCTGCTATCCTAGGGCCTCACGATATTGAACAAACGGTATCAGAGACGGGCTATTCGGCTGAACTCATCCGCCAAAATGAAACCTTTGCTTCTGTGGAACGCCAGCATGATAAAAGGGAAGGACGATACCATAAAATTTGGAAACGTTTCTTGTGGTCGATTGTCTTTTTTATCCCATTGATAGTGATTTCGATGGGTCATATGTTTGGCATGCCCTTGCCTGCTATTGTAGACTCCAACCAACATCCCTTTAACTTTGCCCTTCTACAGTTTGTCTTGACCACTCCCATCGTTGTGGTGTCATGGGAATACTTTTCCAAAGGATTTAAAGCCCTTTTCAAAGGTCATCCTAATATGAACACCCTTATAGCCTTAGGAACAGCAGCCGCTTATATTTATAGTATCGCTGCCATGGTTGGCATTTACCTCGGCCAAGCCCATTTGGCCCATGATCTTTATTTTGAGACGACGGGAATGATTTTGACCCTCCACACCCTTGGTCTTTTCTTGGAAGAAAAATCCAAAGGGCAAATGTCTCAAGCTATTGAAAAATTAGTTGACTTGGCGCCAGACCAAGCTCGCTTGATTAAAGACGGCAGCACAGAAGAGATTGACGTCAGCCAGTTAGCTGCTGGGGACTTGGTTCGAGTCAAACCCGGAGAAAAAATTCCAGCTGATGGAGTGATCGTCAAAGGGAAAACGGCCATTGATGAATCCATGCTGACTGGTGAAAGTATGGCCATTACCAAAGAAGAAGGAGATGCGGTTATTGGGGCCAGTATCAACCAGAATGGGTCTATCGATTTTCGCGTGACCCGGGTCGGAAATGATTCCACCTTGTCTCAAATCATCCAGCTAGTTGAAGAAGCTCAGGGGTCCAAAGCCCCCATCTCACGCTTGGCAGATGAAATTACTAAATATTTTGTGCCGATCGTGATGACTTTAGCCTTTGTGGCGGCTTTAGCCTGGTGGTTGGCTGGTCAAGACTTCATCTTCTCGCTCTCCATATTGATTACTACCTTGGTCATTGCCTGCCCGTGTGCGCTTGGTTTGGCCACTCCGACGGCTATTATGGTTGGAACAGGTAAAGGAGCCGACTATGGTGTTTTAATCAAAGGTGGAGCAGCCTTAGAACAAACCCATAATATAGAAAGTATTGTTTTTGACAAAACAGGAACCCTCACCAAAGGAGAGCCCGTGGTGACAGATATCTTGACCCTTCATGACTGGTCAGAGGATGACTTGATTCGCTTAGCAGCTGCAGCTGAGCAACATTCTGAACATCCCCTAGGTCAAGCCATGGTCAATTACTGCCAAGACCACCAGCTCTCTCTGCCAGACAGCCAAGATTTTCAAGCTTTAGCTGGGAAAGGGATTCAGGCCCAAGTGGCAGGCCATTCCCTTGCTATTGGGAACCAGGGCCTGATGGGTGAATTAGGTATTGAGATCGAAAAAGTAACTTCCACCCATTCTCAATTAGCTGATCAAGGAAAAACACCCATTTACGTTGCCATTGACGAGCAAATAGCGGGTGTGGTGGCCGTCGCCGATACCCTAAAAGAAGATAGTAAGCAAGCCATTGAGGCCCTGCATGATTTAGGACTTGAGATTGTCATGATGACGGGGGATAATGACCGTACCGCTCAAGCCATCGCTCGCCAGCTGTCTATTGATACCGTCTTTAGTGAAGTTTTACCCGAAGATAAGTCAGCTAATGTAAAAAAACTGCAAGACAGTGGTAAAATGGTTGCCATGGTAGGGGATGGAATCAACGATGCCCCTGCTCTAGCCCAAGCCGATATTGGGATTGCTATGGGGGCAGGAACGGATGTAGCTATTGAATCAGCCGATATTGTTCTCATGCGTGATGATATTCTGTCGGTATTAACAGCTATTGATCTTTCTCAAGCCACCATTCGCAATATCAAACAAAACTTATTCTGGGCCTTCGCCTACAATGTGATTGGTATTCCAATTGCTATGGGAGCTTTGTATCTTTTTGGAGGGCCTTTAATGAGCCCGATGTTTGCGGCAGTGGCCATGTCCTTGAGTTCAGTCACTGTTCTATTGAATGCCTTGAGACTGAGAGCCTACCAACCCGGCCAAAACAAATAATTTTTCATAAGGGGGACGATGATGCTAAAAAAAATATTTATCCTAGCGGTTCGCGGCTATCAAAAATTTATTTCGCCTCTTTTTCCCCCTTCCTGCCGGTATTATCCGACCTGCTCCCAATACACCTTGGAAGCCTTGCGGAAATTCGGAGCTATTCGGGGAACACTGATGGGCGGCGCCCGCATTTTACGTTGCAACCCTTGGTCTAAAGGAGGAGTGGATAAGGTCCCTGACCACTTTAGCCTTAAACGCAATCCAGACCAAGGCCTTCAAAAATAAATGAATTCACCAGCCAAGCTTTCTTGGCTGGTTTTTTTATTTGCAAGGGGTCTCTTAACAAAATTTCAAAGAATATGGGGTAGAATAAGGATAAAATGAGGTGAGGACCATTAAAATTTTAATTGTAGATGATAATAAAGAAATAACTGATTTATTGAAGATTTATACTGAAAATGAAGGCTATGAAAGTATTGCGGCTTATGATGGTGAGGAAGCTTTGGAGCAACTTCAAGCCCATCCTGATACCGACTTGATCATTTTGGATGTGATGATGCCTAAAAAAGACGGGATTGAAGTCGTTAAAGAAGTTCGTCAGACGTCAAGCGTGCCGATCTTAATGTTAAGTGCTAAAGTTAGCGACACGGATAAGATTAAGGGGCTGGTCAATGGTGCGGACGACTATGTGACTAAGCCTTTCAATCCCCTTGAAGTCATGGCTCGGGTCAAATCCCTCCTCCGCCGCAGTAAGGACTTTAGTTTAGATAGTGACCAGACCACCAGCATTGAAATTGGCCCCTTGGTGATTGATAAGGATGCTCATTCCGTCCACACCACGGAAGGTGAAAGTATACAATTAACGGCTTTAGAATTTGGTATTTTATATCTATTAGCCAGTCACCCTAACCGCGTTTTTTCGGCAGATGAAATCTTTGAACGGGTCTGGAAGCAAGATAGCGTGGTTTCTTCTAAAACCGTCATGGTTCATGTGAGCCACTTGCGCGATAAAATATTGGAAGCTACAGGCGGCGAACAAGTAGTTGAAACAGTTTGGGGCGTCGGTTATAAAATTTCATCGGATGCCGTTCGCTCTTAAAGGATTTTTATATGAAATTTTCAACGGAGGAAAGAATTAAATTAGTTTTAGAAGCGATTTTAGTCAGCTTTTTAACTCTTTTAATTATTATCGCTCTCTTTCAAATTATTATCTTAGGCTTAGAAATTTTACCCGAGGCCATCTTAGAATGGCCTATTATTGAAGAAATCATGGATTCGACTAGCCAACCCCAGTCCTTATTTTTTCAAATTTTTGTCACGATTTTGGTCTTGCTCGTCATTGCCTTGGTCGTTTTTTGGCGACTCTACCGCCGCAAAAGACGGTTTGAATTAAACCATATTATTGAAGGTTTGGTTTATATCTCCCAGGGTAATTATGAATACCGCATCCAAGGGGTTTATTCGGATGATATGAAGGAAGTGGTCAACAACATCCATATGATGGTGGACCACACCGTCGAAACCTTAGAAGAAGAAAGACGTATGGAAGAGTCGAAGGACGAACTCATTTCCAATGTCAGCCATGACCTGCGAACCCCTTTAACTTCTATCTTAGGTTATCTAGCTTTAATTGAAACCAACCAATTTAAAAGTGAAGAAGAAGCTCGGAAATATGTTTCAATTGCTTATCAAAAAGCTCTCCAAATGCAATCTTTAGTGAACGATTTATTTGAATATAGCCAAGTGAGCCAGAGTAGTAATGCTATAAGCATGGTCAATTTTGACTTGGTTCAGCTGATGGAACAGCTGGTGGCTGAATTTGAATGGCAAGCCAGCCAAGCGGAGATGGCTATTGAATTTGAATGCCAGCAAGAGTCGATCATAATGAAGGCTGATCCAGAAAAACTCGTCCGTGTTTTTACCAATATTATTGCCAATGCCTTGAAGTATGGATCGGATGGCAACCTGATCAAGATTGAAATGGCAGCCCGAAGTCCCCAAGTTTATATTCGTATTTCTAATAATGGTGAGCCGATTCCTCAGCGGTCTTTGGGTCATATTTTTGAACGTTTTTACCAGGATGAAAAGTCACGGACCGATCAAAAAGGATCCGGTCTCGGTTTGGCTATTTCAAAGAGTATTGTGGACCAACATGGCGGGCATATTTCAGCTTATGTAACGGAAGGCTGGACGCATTTTGTCATCAGCCTGCCTATCCGTGCTACAATGGACGCGGAATCTACTCTTTAATAAGGAGGAGAAAATGTGACTGTGAAGTCGATTTTTTCGAAACTAAGTTTAATTTTTATGGTCGGGGTCTTCTTTATTCCCTTTTCTTGGTCTGCTCATGCCCAAGCGGATCTTCAGCAAGCAGCTCCTGAAATTCAAGCTGAGGCTGCTTTTGCTTTTGATTATGACACCGGAGCCATTTTTATCGACCAGAATGCGGATGAGCTCCGCCCTATTGCTTCAATGACCAAGATGATCACCGCTTATGAGGTTTTGCAAGCCATCGAAGAAGGAAAACTGAAGTGGGATGACCCGGTGACGGCCAGCCCACATGCCGCTCAAATTTCTCAACTTCCTGGCTTATCCAATGTTCCTTTAATTGAAGGAAAAAAATATAGCGTGAGAGAGTTGATGGAAGCCCAGGCTATTTATTCAGCCAATGCTGCCAGCATTGCCTTAGCCGAACACCTGGCAGGAACGGAGGCGGATTTTGTCCACATGATGCGCCAGCAAGTCGAAAGTTGGGGCATCACAGATTATCAAATCATCAACGCCTCGGGACTGAATAATGCTTTGATCCCCGAAAAATACTGGTATGCAGAATCAACGGTTGAAGATGAAAATTATATGTCGGCCCGTGACATGGCCAAGGTGGCCTATCATTTGTTAACGGATTATCCGGTTTATTTGGATTTGGCCTCAATAAGCGAAAAAGTCTTCCGACCGGGGGATGAAGAAGAGACCCCTATGGTCAATTACAACTGGCTGCTCGAAGGATTGCCTTTTGAACGGCCGGGAGTCAGTGGAATAAAAACAGGGACGACAGAAGCTGCGGGAGCTTGCTTGGCTTTTTCAGCTCATGAAGATGACCGGCGGCTGATTGGCCTAGTGATGGGAGCTGGTGATGGGATTGAAAATAAAAGCCAGCGCTTTGAGGCCAGTAATCAGGTCTTAGATTATGGTTTTAATGGCTTAGAGAAAAAAGACGTCCACTTATCTGACATTCTTGCTTCCAACCAACTGCCGATTCGATATGGGCAACAAGATTACATCCAGCTTTATTCAGATGAACACTATGTCTTATCGGTGATGGCAGAAAACCCTCAATTCAACTATGAGATTGAATGGGACCCTGCTTATCGAAACGAGCAAGGAGACTTCCTCGCCCCTATTCAAAAAGGGCAAGTGATTGGACGACTGACCTTAACACCCGGCTTTGATTCTTTTTACCAATCAGCTGAGGAAGAACAAAGCTTTAGTTATGACATCAAGGCTGCTGAATCAGTTGGCGAATTGGATAAAGTTGACCGCTGGATGCAAGATGCTCAACGCTTTTTCGAAGCCCTCTCTCAGCAAATACAAGCTTGGGGGCAATCTCTGGGTCAGCGCTTGGGATTAGAATAGGTTTGCGCTTTGTCTTGAAACAAGATATACTGTAGGCAATAGGATAAACGAACGATGAGAGCAAAGCAGTAAGATGAGAGAAGGCAGAGAGAGCTAGTGGGTGGTGAAAACTAGTCCTTGGATCATCTGAATCCATTGCTTAAGTAGACAAGGAGCCTTTGGGCGATTTGTTTCGGTGCCAGCCGTTATGGGAGAGTGCAAAAATGATTGACATTTTTGAATGCGGGTGGTACCGCGGAGCCTTCCGTCCCTGATGAGGGGATGGAGGGCTTTTTTATTTTAATTATCGTTCGGTGAAAAGCCAACCAAAGGAGGAAAAACAATGTTAGACCGCGTTTATTTGAAGAATAATTTCGATGAAGTGATGGAAATTGAAAAAACAAGAGGCTATGATCCAGCAGAAGCGAATGGTTATTTAGAATTAGAGGAAAAACGTCGCCAGCTGATTCAAGAGACTGAAAAGAAAAAACATGAGCGCAATCAAGCTTCAGAAGCCATCGGTGAGAAAAAACGCCAGGGTGAAGATGCCGAAGAAGAAATCCAAGCAACTCGTCAATTAGGTGATGAGATTGAAGCCATTGACCATGAGCTCAAAGATATTGAAAAGAAAATGTTTGATATTGAAGCGGGGATTCCTAACCTGCCACATGAAGATGTGCCAGTAGGGGAAGATGAAGACGATAATGAGGAAGTTCGCCGTTGGGGGGAACCGACCGCTTTTGATTTTGACATTAAAGCCCACTATGAAATTGGCGAAGAATTGGGTATTTTAGATTTCGAACGTGGAGGTAAGGTGGCGGGTAGTCGCTTCCTTTACTATCTGGGCCTAGGAGCACGATTAGAACGAGCGCTTTATAATTTTATGCTCGACCTTCATGTGAACGAACAAGGCTATACGGAAATGATTACGCCCGTCTTGGTCAATGATGAAGCCATGTACGGAACGGGTCAATTCCCTAAATTTACCGAAGATGTTTTCCAAATTCGTGAAAAAGCGTTGACCCTCATCCCAACCTCTGAAGTTCCTGTGACCAACTACCGGTCAGGTGAAATTTTGGAAGAAGAGGACTTGCCACAATATTATACGGCCCTCTCTCCGTGTTTCCGATCTGAAGCAGGAAGTGCCGGCCGTGATACCCGTGGATTAATCCGCCTGCACCAATTCAATAAGGTTGAAATGGTCAAATATGCTAAACCCGAAGAATCTTATGACGAACTTGAAAAAATGGTGGCCAATGCCGAGGAAATCTTACAAAAATTAGAACTTCCTTACCGCACCATTGTTTTGTGCACGGGTGATATGGGCTTCGGGGCAGCTAAAACTTATGATATTGAAGTGTGGATTCCGGCCCAAGATACCTATCGTGAAATTTCTTCTTGTTCAAATACGGAAGCCTTCCAAGCTCGCCGGGCCAATATGCGCTATCGTAAAGCGGATGGTAATTTAGATTATTTCCATACCTTAAATGGATCTGGTTTAGCTGTGGGCCGAACAGTGGCTGCAGTTATTGAAAACTACCAGCAAGCGGACGGCTCCATCAAGGTACCAGATGTTTTGGTTCCATATATGGGTGGAGTTGAAGTGATTTCAGCAGAAAATGCCTTAAAATAATAAGAAACGAAAAAGGTGTCGGGTCATCTGCAGATTGATCGGGCATCTTTTTGTTTTTAAGCCCTGTCATTTTTCAAACGTCCCCTTAGCTCGCTGGCAAATTACTGTGGGCAGGCAAAGAATTTTATTTTACAAGTGGAAGTTGTTAAGCTGTAGGGTGTAAACGATAATGGAAAAGAAAGGAGTTTGAACATGTCTAATTATGAATTAGCGACATTCGCTGGAGGTTGTTTTTGGTGCATGGTCAAGCCTTTTGATCAGTTTGATGGGGTAGAAAAAGTCGTATCGGGCTATACTGGTGGCCACACTAAAAACCCCACTTACCGCGAAGTCTGCCGAGGCAATACTGGCCACACAGAAGCCGTTCAAATTACCTTTGATCCGGATGTCATGCCCTATGAAAAATTGTTAGAAATATATTGGCAGCAAACAGATCCCACCGACTTACAGGGTCAGTTTGTTGACCGGGGAGATTCTTACCGACCAGCCATTTTCTACCATAATGAAGAACAAAAAGCCAAAGCCGAACAGTCTAAAAAGGATTTGGATGAAAGTGGGCGCTTTCAACAACCGGTTGTCACGCCTATTGTAGAGGCCCAACCCTTCTATGAAGCTGAAGACTACCATCAAAACTTCTACCAAACCAATCCCGAACACTACCAACGCTACAGCCAGGGATCTGGACGCCCCGCTTTTAAAGACGCCCATTGGAATTAATGCATGAAATAAAGGGACCCGCTTCTGTAGCCGGGTCCCTTTTGTCATGGGGTCAAGAA
>JBHWOX010000055.1:0-37088 GCA_043424615.1 Atopococcus sp. | reverse complement strand
GATTTCTAAAATTAAAAATGTACAGTGGCGATGGCGAGAAGGACACACCTGTTACCATGCCGAACACAGTCGTTAAGCTTCTCAGCGCCGAGGATAATGAGGAACCACCTTGTGAAAGCAGGACGCTGCTGTGCATTTATTCCGCAATAGCTCAGTTGGTAGAGCGCATGACTGTTAATCATGATGTCACAGGTTCGAGCCCTGTTTGCGGAGTTTTTAAAATAAATTTCATTGCGCCGCCTTGGCTCAGTAGGTAGAGCGCTTCCATGGTAAGGAAGAGGTCGCCGGTTCGATTCCGGCAGGTGGCTCTCTAAAACATCAACCGTTTTCGGTTGGTGTTTTTTTGTTTTGCTCTGTTCATTGTTTTGGTCTGGATTTTTTCTGATGGGATAAAAAAGTTTAGATCTAAAATGCGAATGTTTAAAAAAACAGAAGATTCGAAGCCGAACCTTCTGTTCCTTATCTATTTATTTCAATTTTTTAATTTTTTTCTTCAGTTTTTTGTTCTTTTTCTTCAGTTTTTTCACTTTTTTCTTCAATTTTTTATTTTTATTTTGGAGTTCTTCATTTTCATCTACTAGTTTCTCTTGCCAGTCTGATTCATCGACATTTTTATCTTGAAGTTGATGGTAAGTATTTTCTAGTGTTTCGTATTTTTCCTTTAATTCCATATAGTCCATGGCATTTGAGGAAGAATGCTTACTCATTAATAGTTCACTTAAAGGAATACCTGCTAGCTGGGCAATGTTTTCTAAATTGGCACTATTGGGTGAATTCTTACCATTTTCCCAATCTGAAATTGTACTATAGGACACCTGACCTAATTCATTTCCAAACTCGGATTGAGTCAGATTTAATTCTTTACGAATGGTCTTGATTTTATTTCCTAGTTCTTTTGTCATTTTTAGCCCTTATTTCTATCTTTTGGTAAATTTTACCACTAATGAAAAGCGCTGACAAAAAATAATATCGCTCCATAGCTAGCGATTACATGTTGACAATCCATTAATAAAGGAGTATGATTTTAAATCGTAACAGTTACGATTTAAAAAAGGAGAAAATTGATATGGCAAAAAAAGCAAAAATAGAAAAAATGAAACGGCAGGAACGAATGGTGGCTCAATATGCTGAAAAACGTCAGGCTTTAAAAAAAGCAGGAGACTATCAAGCCTTAAGCCAGCTGCCTCGTGATGCTTCCCCTACCCGCTTAAAAAATCGAGATCGTTTAGACGGCCGTCCACGTTCTTATATGAGAAAGTTTGGTCTTTCGCGTATCAACTTTAGACGTTTAGCTCATGAAGGCAAATTGCCTGGTGTAAAAAAAGCCAGCTGGTAGTGAACGACTAGTATGTAAGGAGATTCAAGATAAATGAAGAAAAAAATGGATGTGGCCACTGCCCATCGTCTAAAAAAGAGTCCGAATAAAAAGACCGCACGTCGCGCTTTAGCTGTTATTAAAGAACATAATAAAAATAAAGCTCTAGCTGCTATGAGAGGAGAATACTAATGAGAAAAAATATCATGTTAGAATGTATTGAAACTGGAGAACGCTTGTATATCAGCAGTAAAAACACTCAAAATACTCCTGAACGTTTGCGCTTATCCAAATATTCCCCAAAATTGAGACGGAAAGCAATCTTTCAGGAAATTAAAAAATAGGATGGCCTTTTGATATCAAGAGCTCAACCAAAGCTGAACATCCTTTCTCCCTTAAAATGGCTTTATCTTCCGTTTATTAATCATAAAGGTAGAGATAAAAATTGTAGCTAAGTATAGTATGATTCAGTCTTGACCTTTAGTCATAGTGGTTCTAGCATTAAGATTTGTAATCTATCAATTAAACTAATAAATATCGGAACCTATCATAAAATGCTATACTATGACTTGAAACATCCTTCTATTTTTGTGCTAACCTAAAGATGTAGTATAAAAATATTTTTAGGAGGAATATGAAATGAGTTATGATGTAATTATTACTGGAAAAAGCATGGGACAAGGGGAAGAAGCATTAACAGAAAACTTAATGTTAGCTTTCATCAACACTTTAGCTGGTAAAGAAAACTTACCTGAACACGTATGGTTCTATGGCGACGGTGCTTACTTGACTTCTAAAGGATCAGACGCTTTAGATGATTTAAAAGCTTTAGAAGAAAAAGGCGTTAGCATTGCCACTTGTGGAACTTGTACGAACTACTACGAATTAGAAGACCACCTTGAAGTAGGAGAAATCAAAACCATGTCTGATTTCGTTGACTTATTCGGAGAAAGTGAAAGCTTAGTCTTCCCTTAAATCTTAACGATTAAAGGAGAGGAATTTGATGGCGGAAAAATTTGCGCCTTTTACAACAACATTAATCGGCAGTATGCCACGATCTGAAAGATTAATGGAAGCTAGAGATAATCGAGATGCTAGTCCGGCAGCTGAAGATCACTATCAAACAGTTCTCTATGAGGAGACTGAACAAGTGGTTCGTTTGCAGGAAAAAATCGGCATCGATGTTGTAGCGAGCGGTGAATTTGACCGCGATAATTATATGTCATATGTCGCCCAACACGTTCCAGGAATTGATTTATTAACCATGGACGAGTTGGTTGAACTGTCTGGCCAAAATGAATCCTTCCAAGATAGTTTAGAAACGATGGAAGCAGCAGGGATTGAGATTAAAAACCCTGTGGTGACTGGTCGTATTGAAACAGATGTGGAATTGGATAGTCAAGAAATGGCCATGTTGCAGACCCTTACTGACCATAGAATTAAAGCCACCCTGCCAAGTCCGTATTTATTAACACGTTCTTGCTGGGTCGATGGTGTCACCGACCAATTTTATGAAGATAAGAATGAGTTAGGAAAAGACATCATTGAGCTGTTGATCAATGAAATTCAACGTTTGGCTGAAAAAAATGTGGATATCATTCAATTAGATGATCCTATCTTATCCGAAATTGTCTATATGTCCTCCAGTGAAGATACCTCCTTCTACTGAGGAGCCCTGTCTGCCCGTGTGAAGGCAGACAAGGAATTAAATTTTGCTAGGGGCTTAATTGAGCCTGTCTTACAGGCCATCAATGAAACAGACGCCATTTCGGCTCTGCACGTTTGTCGTGGGAACTATACTACCAACGAAGATGTTCTTTTAGTGGGATCATATGATAAATTATCTAAGACATTTGATAAACTTGATGTTGATGTGATGATGTTGGAATTTTCAACGCCACGGGCTGGAGAAATTAAAGAATTATTTGAAAATAATTTCTTAGATGAGAAAATTATCTTAGGTTTAGGGGTTTTAAACCCTCGTGACCCCCGAGTTGAATCAGTGGAGGAAATCATAGCCATGGCTGAAGAAGCTTTGGAAGTTTTACCTCCTGAACACATTTGGTTAAATCCGGATTGTGGTTTTGAAACCTTCTCTCATCGTCCGATGAACACTTATGACATTATTGAAGAAAAGCTTAGCCATATGGTTGAAGCAGCTAGACAATTAAGAGAAAAATATTGTTAAGGTCGTTCTTCTTCACCCTCTGATTTAACAGAGGGTGATTTTTTGTGATTTTTTACTTATCATGATGAAAGGAGGCAAACAAATGCTAGATATGATTAAAAATATTTTTAGCCAGCAAGAATTTATTTCAACCTTTTCGTCTTTATTCATTATTATTTTAATAGGTTTTCTTGCTCGCAAAACAAATCTATTGCCCGAACAAAGCTCAGACATTTTAAGTAAATTGATGGTGAAAATTATAGTGCCCGCCTTAACTATCACGGTATTTATGGAGGATATTTCTTCCCAACGCTTGAAGGCTGGCCTATCTATTTTTGTCCTTTCATTTATTTTATATGGCTCATTTTTATTTTTGACTCGTTTTTTATATCCGAATAAAACCCAAGAAGAACGGACCGTTCTGTCTAATATGACCACTTTTTCATCGAATTCGCTTTTTGGACTGCCGATTATTTATGCTTTTTTTGGCGAATCTGCGGTCATGTTAGCTAATATTTTTAATATTCCTTATCGTTTATTAATTTTCACTTATGGTCAGGGATCATTGAGTCACTCTTCTTCCGATAAGCGGATGGACTGGCGGCAAATTTTTGCTAACCCAGTCACAATTTTAACCCTGGTCGGCTTCACTTTATGGGTTTTTCAAAATTCCCTTCCCCAGATTTCTATTGACGGCCAATTTTATAGTATTTTCCGTATTGACCAAACGGCCTATTGGCTCTACCGCCCACTTCACATGTTAGCCTCTCTTCTCTCTCCGCTGGCTTGGTTATTGATTGGTATACAGCTAGCAGAGATGAAGGTTTCCACTTTTTATCGGAAGAAAGAGGCCTGGTATTTTAGCTTGATGAAGTTGGGACTGGTTCCTCTTTTGACCTTATTCCTCAGTTCTTTTATTTATCAGGCGGCTTTACTGCCTCTTAGTAAAGCAAGCATCGCCATAGCGACTCTTTTAATGGCCACCCCGACTTCAACCATGCTGGTCGTTTTTGCTATAGAAGGAAAGCAAGCGGTTCAAACTGTTTCTCTCGGCACATTGCAATCAACTTTACTTTCAATGCTGGCTCTGCCTCTTTGGTTAGTTATTTTGAAATTACTTCAATTCATCTAGGTCAGTTTTCATTACAGAGGAGTGGACTTTTGCTTTATGAAACTGAGCCAGTGATGCATTCACAGGCTTTCAAGAAAGTTGAATATATTTGAATGACTATGTTGAATGAAGGATAGGCTGAAAGTGTAAGGAGATGAAAAGCTTTCTCTTACTCAGCCCTATTCATACTGTTTTTTTGATAGGATAAAGGCATAAGAAAAGGGGCAGTGCTATGAAAGATAAAATTAAAGCTTTGGTTGATCAATATGAAGAAAAAAGCGTGACACTAAGACGGCATTTTCATCGCCATCCAGAAGTTTCGGGTCAAGAATATGAAACGGCTCGTTTCATCAAAGAAGAATGGCTAGCTGGTCGGTTGCCTATCCATCAAATGACTGAAACGGGCTTTATCGCTATATTGGATAGTGGTCGGCCGGGTCCCACCCTAGGCTTGCGAACGGAATTGGATGCCTTACCCATTGAAGAGCATGAAATGAACCTAAATCAGCCACGTTTGGTCCGTTCAGAAAATAAAGGAAGCATGCATGCTTGTGGCCATGATGGTCATCTCGCTATTTTATTGACAACCATGGATATTCTCATTCAGTTAAAAGCAGAGCTCTGTGGACGTGTTATTTTTATTTTTGAAGAGGCTGAAGAAACGACTCAAAGTGTGAAAGAATTAATTGAAGGCTTGAAGGATTACCATTTAGATGCTGTCTACGGCAATCACCTCTATTCTGGCTTGGATACTGGTAAAGTGGTAGTGAGTGAAGGGCCTGTCATGTCAGGAGCAGCCCGGGTAGATTTTAGTATTTATGGTCAAAGTGGCCATGCCTCCCGGCCAGATCAAGCGGTCAATCCTATTTTTGCTGGGGCAGCTATTTTGAATGATTTGTCCATCGCTTGGAACAACCAACGTGACATTACTAAAACAGTTAGCCTGGGAATTACTCAATTTCATTCTGGCCATAGCTGGAATATTATAGAGGAACAAGCGGACATTGTTGGGACCTTGCGTTTTTTTGATGAAGATGAAGCCATCCATGCCTTGGATTTAATCAAAAATATAGCAACAACTGTTGGGCAGGCTCACCAATGTCGGTTAGCCTTTGATCCGTCTATGGATCGGATTTTTTTACCAACCATTAATGATTCTGTCCTAGCTCAAGTCGTTCAAGCGAGCTTAGAAAAAATGGATAGCCCTCTTCAAGCTGTCCAGACTCAATGGTTCGCTTCTGAAACTTTTTCTGAATACCGTAAGCTATGTCCGACTCATTTTACTTTAGTTGGGACTAGAAATGAAGAAATAGGGAGTGGGGCCGCTCACCATAATGAACATTTTGACTTGGACGAAGGATCCTTAAAAGGAGCCATTCATTTAATGAGTCAATTTGCAGCTGATTATTTAAATGAAGGAGAGAAGTAGATGACAAGTTTGAAATTAAAATTAGGTGATATTACCACTATGCAGGTGGAGGCGATTGTTAATGCCGCTAATGAAAGTTTGCTGGGAGGCGGGGGTGTCGATGGCGCCATCCACCGCGCTGCTGGCCCTGAATTATTAGAAGAATGCCGCAAACTAGGAGGCTGTCAAACAGGCCAAGCCAAATGCACTAAAGGCTATCAATTGCCTGCTGACTACGTCATCCATACGGTTGGACCGGTATGGCAAGAGGGCAAGCATGGGGAGAGAGAATTATTGGCGAGCTGCTATAAAGAGAGTCTAGCCCTAGCTGCAAGCAAGGGCATCAAAAGTATTGCTTTCCCTTCTATTTCTACGGGTGCTTATGCCTATCCGCTTGATCAAGCAGCAGCAGTAGCTGTCCAGGCGGTGCGATCTTATCTTGACCAAAGCTCCTATGATTTTGATCTTATTTATTGGGTTCTTTTTGACCAGCTCAGCTATCAAGCTTATGAGCAGGCCCTCAAATAACAAAGTGAGTTGGCGGATCGATGGTTTATTTTTAGCTAGCCATAGCATTTTAAACAGAAAAAACAGCTTCCCTTTTTGAAGATCAGCTCATTTAGGAAAGCTGTTTTTATTAATTTGAGCCTTAAGTTTTAGTTTGTATTATTCACCACGGTTGAAAATTAACTTTTTAACTTCCATGAGGATCACAGCAGCCAAGGCTAAGCCTGCAGCTATTAACCAGTGTTGGAAGGTAAAGCTTGTTGGGATATCAAAGATGGAGCGAACGCCTGGCAAGATGGTGATAACATATAATCCCATACAGATGAGGAAGGCATAAACCACATATTTATTAGACATGATACCCAACTGGAACGCTGTTTTGGTGCTAGAACGAGCAGCGAAAACTTGTAAGGTACGCGCTAAGATTAAGGTGGTAAAGGCCATAGCGACGGCGACTTCAGGCGAGTGTTGGAAGCCAAAGTAAGTAGAAATGACGACCGCTATGGTAATTAAAATTCCTCTGAATAAGACGTCTTTGAGCAGACCTCCTGAGAAAATACCTTCATCTGGATTACGTGGCGCTTCTTTCATAGCATCTCCTTGGCTAGGTTCCAGACCTAAAGCAATAGCAGGTAAGGAGTCGTTAACCAAGTTAATAAACAGAAGTTGAAGGGCAGTGAATGGACTTGGCCAGCCAGCAATTAAAGCAAAGATAATCGCTCCGACGGCTCCTAAGTTACCGGAGAAGAGATAAGAAATAGATTTTTTGATGTTGTTATAGACATTACGCCCTACTTCTACGGCATTGACGATTGTAGCAAAGTTGTCATCCGTTAAAATCATAGCGGAAGCATCCTTGGCCACATCTGTCCCACTTCCCATCGCAATTCCGATGTCTGCTTTTTTCAAAGCAGGAGCGTCATTTACTCCGTCTCCAGTCATGGCAGTGACACGGTTTTTATCTTGCCATGCATCCACGATACGGATTTTATTTTCTGGCGAGACACGAGCATAGACGGTGATTTTTTCAAGGTCACGGTGTAATTCTTCGTCAGATAATTGATCCAATTCTTTACCGGTTAAGGCCATATCTCCTTCGTCAAAGATTTGTAGATCTTGGGCGATGGCTTGGGCCGTTGTTTTATGGTCACCGGTAATCATGATGGTTTTGATTCCAGCCTCTTTGGCCTCTTGAACCGCATAGTAAACTTCTTCACGTGGCGGGTCAATCATAGCTGTTAAACCAACCAAGATGAGGTCGTTTTCGTCTTCGCGAACAAGCGAGTCTTTATCCATCTCTTTAAATGCGAAGGCTAGAACACGTTTGGCTTCGCGCGCATATTGTTCATTTTGGTGGTGGAATTTTTCTAAAATCTCTTCGTTTAATTCTTTGATCTCGCCATCGACATAAACCCGATTACAACGATTAAAGACAACATCCGGTCCACCTTTAGTTAACATCAATTTTTCACCATCAATTTCATGGAGGGTTGACATTAATTTACGGTCAGAGTCAAAAGGAATCTCATCGATGCGCGGATATTTATCACGAATCTCACGGTATGAAACTCCTTGGTCGTTGGATAATTGGATAAGGGCGATTTCCGTAGGGTCACCAGAATGACCATCTTCTTCATTCAGTTGAGCATCATTTGTGAGGTTACAAATTTGAATCAAGCGTTTTTGCTCTGGATCCCAATCTGAATAGTTTTGCTCAAGGATACCGTCCTTGCTAGACAAGCTGAAAGTATTGACAACGGTCATTTTATTTTGAGTTAAGGTTCCTGTTTTATCCGTACATATAATGGAAGCGGAACCTAAAGTTTCAACCGCTGGTAATTTACGGACGATAGCATGACGGTCAGCCATTTTATTGGTCCCATTAGAAAGAACAATGGTCACAATAGACTGCAAGGCTTCTGGAATCACGGCTACGGCTACAGCTACAGCAAACATGAAGGAATTGATGATAACAGTAGTCGTATCCACATTTCCGTCTCCGGAAAAGGCACGCCAAGCTGAAAGAGCAAAGATAAAAATAGAAAGAGCTAAAATAGCATACGATAGATATTTAATGAAGACAGATAATTGTTTTTGAAGGGGAGTTTCACTTTCTTCAGCCATATTAATCATATCGGCAATTTTACCCATCTCAGTGTTGTTCCCCGTTCCAGTAACGATGGCACGACCATTCCCATTAGTCACCAAAGTTGAACTGAAAACCATATTGGCTTGGTCTCCTAAACCAACAACTTCATTAATCTCCTTAGCTTCTTTATCGGCAGGGACTGACTCGCCTGTTAGGGCTCCTTCTTCAATTTGAAGGGAGTTGGAGCTGATGAGACGGCCGTCAGCTGGGACATAGTCTCCGCCTTCCAGCACAATTATATCCCCGGGAACAAGTTCTTTGGCTTCAATGCTCACTTGTTCGCCATTCCGAATGACTTTAGCTGATGGGGCAGATAAGCTCCGCAAGGAATCAAGAGATTCTTGAGCTTTCTTCTCTTGCACAACGGTAATAATCGAACTAAAAAGAACAACTCCAATAATAACGATGGATTCGATGACTTCTCCAAGCGCAATCTGAATGATGGCAACAATAAAGAGAATGATGACCATCGGATCCTTGAAGGTATCAATGAACATTGTAAAGGTGGAGCGTTGCTCTCCTTCGTCAATTTCATTGTAGCCGTATTTTTCAATGCGACTTTGGACTTCTTGAGAGGATAGGCCTTGATCATTAACATCAAGGGAATTTTTTATATCATCAATAGAAGTTTGATAAATTTCTTTTTCCATATGATTTCCTTTCTGGGAATATCTAAAAAAAGACGTAGGCGAAATAAAGTATTTCACTTACGTCTCACTTTTTAATCCAGGACCAGCGATAGATTTTATCGCGGTTGGTGACCCTGGACCAGATCGCTCTGCTAGTTACTCCCGTATATATTCAATTCTATTAAAGTATATATATTAGGGGCTAAAAAAGCAAGAATTAGCCTTTAACTTAGAACAAACTTAATAAATAGAAGGTGAACGGGACTAAAACATACTCAGCTTAAAGTCTTATTTTTTACGACGGCCAGTAAAAGATAAGCCGAGACCTGTCAGAATACTAGCGGCTGCTAATGGAGCAAGAGCAGCACTCACTCCTGTTTGAGGAAGGGCTTCTTCATCCGATGATGATGTGTCAGCTTGAGCAGCTTTCATATTTTCTGCTTCTTTTTGAGACACTGGCATTATTTTATCTTCTAAGGATGCTTTAGAATCTTGGGCCTCCTCTTTGCCTGGAGTTTCTTTATTATCTTTTGATCCTGGCTTGTCTTGAGAGCTTGAACCAGCGTTTTGATCTTGGTCTTGACTGCCTGCTGGATCTTTTTTGTCTGCGTAAAGAGCGTGGTATAAAGTATCGTAAGCATCTAAAGCTCGTGCAGAGTTCATAGCATCGACAGCTCCACCCATGAAGAAGCTGACACTTAAGACTTCAGCAATTTCTTGGCGGTGAACACCTGCATCCAATAAACGAGCCGTGTGGATAGCGATACCACCATCATTGCCATTGTTAACCGCTAAGGCTAGGGCAATAAATTGTTTTTCAACTTCAGAAAGGGCACTATTGTTTAAGCTAGCAGCTTCGACAAAGCCATCAAAGGCTGAAGAAACACCCTCTAAATTTAAGCGGCCTTTGTTATAGTTGTCTTTTGCATCTTTTAAGATGGCGACCCAGTCAGTTCCTCCAGTTGGTTGAGGCACGACGTTTTCGTGTTTGTCACGGTCAAGACGGCTGTGTTTAGCCATATTATCTGCTACGACAGCTTTAATTTCGTCTTCATAAGCCACCGCTAAGGTATCATAGGCATCAATGACATAACCTGCACGAACTGTATTGGGTCCTCCACCATAAAGTTCAACCACTCCCATCACTTCTGCCATTTCTTGGCGGGTGGTTCCTTGTTTCAAGTTATTGATGGTGTGAGAAGTGATACATTTCGTACAAGAATCATCAGCTGAAAGGGCAATAGCAATGTATTCTTTCACTTTTGTGCTGACGGCACCATTTGGAAGAGAGGCACCTGCTACTCCACCAAATGCTTTCTTAACTCCAGGAATTAATTGACCAATTTTTGCTCCGTTATGGTTACCAGTTTCATAAATATGAACCCAGTTTTCATGGCCGGATGGATCCGTTAATTCTAATTGATCGATAAATTGACTGAGTTTTTCTTGGTAGTCTTGCAATTGATCGTGTTTGACTGGGAAGGATTGAGCGAGTGAATCGGTAATCACGCCTTGAGATTGACTGAATTGGTCTTTGGAAATAGTAGTGCTTTGGTTACTTTCATTATATTCATCGGCATATATTTTTTTAGATTCGAAACTTTCGATGGCTTTTAATTCTTTAAGACCTTTGTCCGCATAGTTGGCGTGGTAAAGGGCATCGTAAGCGTCTAAAGCACGGGCAGCAGCAAGAGCATCAGCGGCTCCTCCCATAAAGAAGTGAATACTTAAGGTTTCAGCCACTTCTTGGCGGTAAACTCCTGCGTCTAACAAGTTTTCGACATGAATAGCAATGGCTTCATCAGAGCCTTTATTCACAGCAAGTGATAAGGCTAGAAGTTCTTTTTGGACATGAGTAAGGGCAGTATCACCCGCAGTAGCCGCTTGGACGTATTTTTCCATGGCCTGAGAAACTTCAGGAATATTATGGTCTAATTTTGAAATGTCTTTTTTAGCATTTGCTAAAATGCTGACCCAGTCAATGTCTCCTACAGCTTCTGGAACTTGGTTAGTTAAAGTTGATCGGTCAAAGGCTTGATCATCTTTTTCATCCGCTAAGCGACCCGCTTTTATTTCATCTTCATAGGCCACTTTTAAGGTATCATAAGCGTCAATAATCCATGCGCCGGAGACTGTTTTAGGGCCTCCTCCGAATAATTCTACGACACCCATGGCTTCAGCCATTTCTTGGCGGGTAATTCCTTGTTTTAAGCTGTTGAGGGTATGGGAGGTGATACATTTGGTACACATGTCATCCCCAGACAAGACCATGGCTACTAATTCTTTGGTTTTCTGGCTGACTGCTCCATCTTTCATGCCTGCTCCAGCCACTTGGCCAAAGGCAGCTTTGACTTCTGGAATTAATTTAGCAATTTTACTGGCATTGTGGTTGCCGGTTTCGTAAATATGAACCCAATCCATGTTACCGGAAGGTTCTGTGTCTCCCATGCTGGAAACTTCTTTTTCTAGGGCATCTTGGTAAGCTTTTAATTCGTCTTTATCGGTTGGGAAAGGACGTGCAATATCACCGAAAACTAAGCCTTCTTTAGCCGCGTTATCATACTCGACATCTTCATCGGAATAGAGAGCGTGATGACTTTCTTTTTCAATAGCGACTGCTTCTGGAAAATCTTTTCCATTTGGATAGAAGTGGTGGTAAAGCGCATCGTAAGCATCCAGTGCACGGCTAGCGTTTAAAGCATCATTTGCTCCACCCATGAAATAATGGACGCTCAAAGCTTCAGCGACTTCACGGCGGTAAACACCTAAATCAAGTAAGTTCTTCGTATGGTAGGCAATGACTTCATCATTCCCTTTATTGACTCCCATACTGAGGGCGATCAATTGTTTTTGAGGAATGGAAAGGGCCCCATCAACTTGAGTGCTTGCGTGGACATAATTTTTCAAAGCTTGGTTGGATTCGCCAAGGTTTAGTCCCATTTTTTCAAAGCGTTTTTCAGCCCCATTTAAGATGCCGACCCAATCCGTTTTACCTGTGGCTTCTGGGACTTCATTTTCATATTGGTCGTGACCGATCAGTTCTTTTTCATTAGCTAAGTCTTTGGTTCTGGCTGCTTTAATATCATCTTCATAAGCATATTTTAAGCTATCGTATGCATCAATCACCCATGCGGCAGAAACTGTTTTAGGTCCACCACCATAGAGTTCCACCACACCCATCACTTCAGCCATTTCTTGGCGGGTGGTTCCTTGTTTTAAGTTATTCAAGGTGTGGGATGAGATACATTTGGTACACATGTCATCAGCGGAAATGGCAATGGCAATATATTCTTTGGTTTTTTGAGAAATTGTACCATCAGGCAAGGCTTGGCCAGCGACATTTCCAAAAGATTTATTGACTTCAGGGATGAGGTCTCCGACTTTAGCTCCGTTGTGGTCGCCAGTTTCATAAATATGAACCCAATCTAAGTTTCCTGAAGGTTCTGTCGGACCCATTTCTGAAACTTCTTTATTTAATTGGTTTTTATAATTTTGCAAACCTTCTTTGTCTACTGGGAA
Organism: Atopococcus sp.; assembly: GCA_043424615.1. Lineage (GTDB taxonomy): Bacteria > Bacillota > Bacilli > Lactobacillales > Carnobacteriaceae_A > JAUNQW01. The sequence goes on along the minus strand of JBHWOX010000055.1, from coordinate 24,283 downwards.
GGACTGAGCAAGAGAGACGTCAACCTGCTCTTGTTCTTTTTCAGTACTTTCAGTTTGATTGCTAGGCTTTTCTTGACTGGCGGAAGGAGTTTGGTTGTTTTCATCCAAAAGCTGTTCGAGATTTTCTGTCGCTTGGGCTTGGTTCTCCTCGGCGGCTTGAGCGGCTACGGTACTTTCAGCGACAAAAAATAAAGAAGACGCTAAGGTTAAAGAAGTCACTGGCTTCCATAAATGGTGCATGACATGTTTTTTCATATAAATCCTCCTATAAAATTAATCTTGAGTGGCCAGCAAGAATATATAAATTCCGGTCTGGACATCAATCTTACAAGTGTAATTTATCACAAAAAAACGCTTACATTGCTTTTAACTCTTACATATATGGAAGTTTTATAAATTGTATCGAATTATAAAATTCAAAAACCGAGAATTTAATCTACCCTGATGGTAGGAGAGAGCCGCCAACTGATAAAGCTAGCGGCCAACATTTTGAGAAAGTCCCCTAGTATAAAAGGAATAAAACCAAGCATTAAAATTTGACCGATGGCCATGCCTTGGCCAAGATAAATATTTAAAATGAAAGCCATATAGGGCAAGCCTATCGTATAAGTCAGGATAAAATTAAGGCAGCATGAAGAAAAATAGTGAGACCAGGCTTGTTTTTTTAATTTTTTAAGAAGGGCAGCTTGGGCAGGTGCGGCCACTAACCATGAAAGAATAAAGCCAAAGGAAGGGGATAAAATGGATGATAAACCACCCGAAAAACCAGCAAAAATAGGCAGGCCAGCTAAAGCCAAAATAATGTAACCTAAAATGCTAAGAAAAGCATTCTTAGGACTTAATAAGCAGCCCATCATCATGACCACCAGGGTTTGTAAAGTGAGAGGGACAGGTTGCATTGGAATAGTGATTTGAGCAGAGACAATGAGCAGGGTAATCATGAGGGCGTTGCTGACAAGTTCACGAGTTTTCATAGGGATCTCCTTCGTATCTTTTTGTCGTCACCCCCTTTTTTATGGAGGGGTGACTATGCAAAGTTTATAGGAGGGGGTTGGTTTTTGTCAACCAAAAAAAACAATAAAGGTGACATGTATTTGAAGTGAAATAAATATAAACTAATGCTAAACTGATGGTAATAAAAAAATGGAAGGTGTTTCTTATGAAAAAAATTGAATCAGCAAACGCTCCTGCAGCTTTAGGCCCATACTCACAAGGAATTATCCATGGTGAAACTGTTTTCTTATCTGGCCAATTAGGTATTGATCCATCTTCTGGTGACATGCATGACTCATTAGAAGACCAAACCCATCAAATTTTTAAAAATATCGAAAACGTTTTAAAAGAAGCAGACGCTACTTTAAACGATGTCGTTAAAGTCACTGTTCTTCTTGCTGACATTGATGACTTTGCAGCAGTCAATGAGATTTATGGGGAATACTTCGATGACCCTTATCCTGCACGTTCTGCCTTTGCCGTGAAAGATTTACCAGCAGGCGGTAAAATTGAGATTGAAGTGATCGCTTCCTTAGCAAAATAAGCGGTAACTAAAAAAATAAAATTATAAAAAAGCCTCTTCCTTTCACAGTTATGTGGGGGAGAGTTACATACCATTAGAAGCAGCTGCCATCAGCCGGCAGCTGTTTTTAAAACCCTAAACCCTATTTTTATAAGCTATCATTTATTATGGGCTTGTATTTTTATGCAATTTCTATTAATGTTATCTTAGCGACTTTTAAATTTTAAAAAGAAAAGTGCTGCTTTATTTTTATTTATTTCTTTTATAAATGGAGGTTATCATATGCAAGACGTTGAAATGCTCGACATGCAAAATTATGCCGATAAAACTGTCAAATGGGACGGAGATGTCCAAGAAGAAGGGCTTAATATTCTATTAGGCGACGGCGGTTTTGTAGTGACTCCTACCAAAGTGGGTTATATTATTGCTACCAGTGATAAAGCTGGTTTGGAACGTAAATTCTCTGCTAAAAACCGTAAGCGCAATAAACCGGGCGTGGTTTTAGTTTCATCCATGGAACAATTAGAAGCCTTAGCTGAGATGACTCCGAATATTAAAAAATTATACCAAAGCTGTTTTGATCGTGACATATTACTAGGCTGTATCTTGCCTTGGAAAGAAGAAGGAAAACAATACATTCCTGATGATGGGTCGGATGAATTAATGACCGATGTCCGTGGCACGTCTTGCTTTGTTATTAAATTTGGTGTGCCTGGAGAACAATTCTCTAAAGAATTATGGGAACGTGAAAAGAAATTGATGTTTGCCTCTTCTGCTAACCCCTCCGGTAAAGGAAACCGTGGGCTCGTTGAAGGAATTGGTAATCAAATTGCTGATGAAGCAGATCTGATTATTGATGGCAACGACTATGTGGCGTCCATCCAACCTGAAGAAACAGCAGAGACTCGCTATGAACAAGGGGTCATGATTTCCTTTGTGGAAGACGAGTCTGGGAAATTATTGCCCGACCAAGAACCAACTGATCGGGACACTGAACCCGCGCCAATTTTTATCCGTAAAGGCCTGTATAATACAGAATTAATGGAATTGATGGCCGAAGATTGGAATTCTTGGGATTACCGCCACGGTCATTATTACTAAGTCTTTATCAGCAAAAAATAAAGGAAGTGACTCTGAATCACTTCCTTTTTTCATTGCTTTTTTTCATGGAAGAATTTCTAACGATATAGGGGGGACGGTGCTTGGTTTCGACGAAAACCTTGGCAAGATATTCTCCTATAATCCCCAGAGAAATGAGTTGGATGCCTCCTAATAATAAGATAGAAGCAATTAGGGTGGGATAACCCGCAACATCCGATCCAATAAAGAGTGTTTTTCCCAGTTCAAATATCAAGTATAAAAAGGCTAAGCTAGAAATGAAAAGACCGAGATAAGAGGATAACCTCAAGGGCACCGTGCTGTAGGACAAGACACCATTGACAGCTAAGTTCACCAACTGATTCAGCCGCCATTTGCTTTGACCGGCCACACGTTCTGCTTCTTCGTAACTTAATTTTTTCTTTTTAAAACCGATCCAGCCGTACATGCCCTTGGTATAGCGCTCATTTTCACGAAGTTGGGTCAGTGCATCAATACATTTACGGTCGAGCAAGCGAAAGTCGCCAGCATGGGGGTAAATATTCTCATCACTTAACCGCTGGCTGATGGACCAAAACAGCTTGGATAGTTTTTGGCGAATCCAAGATTCATTGCGGTTCATCCTCACCATATAAACATCTTCATAGCCCTTCTCCCACCAGCTAATCATTTCAGGAATTTTTTCTGGGGGATGTTGGAGGTCAGCATCCATAATAATGAGGGCTTCTCCACTAGCGTAATCAAAACCAGCTAACATGGCTTTTTCTTTACCAAAATTACGAGAAAGCTCGATGAAATGGACGTGCTGGTGGTTGGAGCTTAATTTTCTTAAGATAGAAAGCGTGTCGTCCGTACTGCCATCATCAATAAAAATATACTCAAAATCATAGGCTAACAATTGGGAACATACGCTTTGGAGATGATGAAAAAGTAAATCAATATTTTGTGCTTCATTATAGCAAGGAATAATCAAGGAAATGACTGTCATTGAACCCCTCAAATCTATTTGTTCGACTATCCGATTCATTCTTTTTTAGTATAACATGTTGCAGCTAAAGAGTGACTGGTCTTTCCATTTAAAAAGCTATGACTGGGAAGTCATAGCTTTAAACTCTCTTTTGTTATGTTTATCTTATTGGGCAGTGTATCCGCCATCAATGGTTAGGGCGTTGGCGGTCATAAAGGAGGAGTCGTCAGAAGCTAAAAACAAAGCCCCTTTAGCGATTTCTTCAGCTTTTCCTAAACGTTTCATAGGAGTCGCCTGGGTCAATCCTTCAATTAATTCTTCAGCTATGATGGGGGTACGAATATAACCCGGACAGAGACAGTTTACTCGAATATTGTGTTCAGCATACTCTAGACCAACTGAACGAGTGAAGTTAATGACGGCGGCTTTAGAAGCGTTGTAGGCTTGAGATTGAGGAGCAGCCACTAAACCATACATGGATGCGGTATTAATAATGACTCCTTCTCCTTGGTCAAGCATCACGTTCAGAGCTCTTTTGGTGTATAAGAAGATGGCATCTAAGTTGATTGCGAGTGTTTGACGCCAAGTTGAAAATTCATATTCGTGAGTCGGACCGGTCGGACCAATGCCAGCATTATTAAATAAGACATCTAAGCGTCCGTATTCATCTATGACCCGATCGAAGACTTCTGCACAACGTTTTTCATCAGCCACATCAGCTGGGATGAAAATCGCATCGTCCACCCCTTCTTCCTTCATATCAGCAAGAAAAGCTTGTCCTTTTTCTTCATTAATGTCTACCAGAGCTAATTTTGCCCCTTCTTGAGCAAATAATTTTGCTGTAGCAGCTCCAATTCCAGAAATTCCACCCGTAATTAAAACCACTTTTCCCTCTAATTTTCCCATAGTTATGCGCTCCTTTTCTTTGTTTGTATGAACCAAAGTAATATATAACTGCTGTTAATTATATACTATAATGAAAGCGCTTTAATCACAACAAATAAAGCTTGTCTTTTATTTTGAACAGCATGGAAAATGAATGATAATCTGGAATTCTTGATCGGCCTGTTGAGCTTGAATCTTACCTTTCAATCGCGTGACAGCTGATTTCACTATGCTTAAACCTAGGCCAGATGACTGGATTTTTCGGCTGGAGTCCGTCTTGTAAAAACGATTAAAGACTTCTGCCCCATCGATCTTTTCTTCTGAATCGATAGGATTGGAAACGATTAAAGTCAATGTTTCATCTTCTTTAGCTAAATGAATCTTGACTTGTCCTTGGCCATGGCGAACAGCATTTTTTAATAAATTTTCCAAAATAGCTTCCAAGAGATCCTCATGGGCAAGAATGCTCATAGGTTCTGACATTAAATCAAGCTGCAGGTCAATGCCTTTTTCTTCCAATAAATCGTAATATTGAAAAAGAAAATGGGACAAATAATCGCTGAAGTTCATAGGCTGCAAGACCAGCTGATAATCTGAATCTTCAAGTTTCATATAGCGAAACAGCTGTTCTAATAAATGGTCTAAATCATTTAATCGCTGATTAATCACTTCATGGTAATGATGTCGCTTGCGAGGATCTTGTTCTTTTTCTAACAGCTGGATGTAACCCTTCAAGCTAGTGAGCGGGGTCCGAATGTCATGAGAAACATGGGTCAAGAAGGCTTGCTGCTGTTGGTCTTGATTCTGAATATCGATTCTCGCTTGCCGTTCTTTTTTTAGGCTGGTGTTAATGGACGCGACCAACTCACTTAACTCTTTGCTATAAATCTGTTGGGTTAGCAAACGGTTAGTCTGACTGTGCCCGATGTCGTCCAATTGCTGGCGGAGGGAGTGAATTTCTCTTTTGTAGTAAAAGAGGTAAATAAGCAAGGCTAGAATCAAGGCAAATAATAGATAAGTCATAGCGAGCCTCCTTTCCCTTAGTATAGCAAGGATAGCTCAAGAGCTCTCCTCATTTAATCAGAAAAATTAAAGTCCATCTTATGACTGCGGTAAAGGTTCAATCCCCACAAGAGCAGGATGCCGATAAGTCCTTGGAGGAGCACCGGCCAGATTGAACCGTCTAATTCAAAACCTAGCTGACCCACTTGACTAGCATAAGAAAGGTCAGTGAAGTCTAACCCGCTGAGACGGCTCAAGACTTGGAGGACTTGCTGGTAGATTCCCATTCCTATGATCGACCCGATGACGATGGTGGTGGTTTTATTTTGCGTCCATAAGATGATGAAAGAAATACCCGCCATCCCTAAAACCAAACCGATTTCCATAAGGACAAAATAAATGAAAAAATCGTGCCAATTGATTGAGATACTTTCATTAATTGAAACAACATGGCTCATGAGTCCAGATAAGACGGAAAGGATGAGGCAAATGACCCCAAAAATCAAAGCCAGAGGAATTTTAGAGCAGACCCACTTCCAGCGAGCGCCCGATAAACTTAATAAATTTTTCAAATAACCGGTGGAAAAGTCATTGGCGACAAAAATAGCAAAGAAAATAATTCCAAGGGCCATGTAATTCATCATATCGGTGTAAAGAGTTTGGTCAAAAGCATAAGATTGGTTGATGAGATCTTGCTGGATTTGGAATTCTTCTTCGGTCAACAAAGCTTGGCCGTCATCATAATAATTCAAGGAAAATTCAAAATTATCATTTTGGTTTTTATCGTCAGCGGTTTCTTGGTGGTTTTGCTCGTATTGTTGCTTGTAATCCTCGTAAGATTGGTTGCCTGAATAAAAGACCAGATTCATGACATTAAAAAAGCAGAAAGTGACAAAGATAAAGATATAAAAAGCAGGCATGCGGCTTAATTTACTGAAGTCGAAGCGTAAAAAGTTAATCATAGTGATGACCTCCTGTTAATTCGAAGAAATATTTTTCAAGCGAACGTTCTTGTAAGCAGAAGCTATCGAATAATAAACCGGCTTGGATTAATGGATGACTAATGGCTTCCGGTTGGTGGATATGGTCGTAAATTTCTAAAGTTCGTTGGTCGGTAACTTGGAAGTTATCGATGTTCAATTTTTCCGATAAAAAGGCAGTGATTTGATCTAAGTGGTCGGAATGGAGAACAATACAATCACGATTTTCATCCATCAGTTGTTTTTTAGAAATTTCTTGAATTAATTTGCCTTCATGGATGATGCCAATATCGGTGACTAGTCGGCTTAATTCATCCAAAATATGACTTGAAATGATGATCGTCAGCTGGCGGTCATGATTTAATTTGAGGAGGAGTTGGCGGATGTCAGAAATACCTTGAGGATCAAGCCCATTGGTTGGTTCATCTAAAAATAAAATATCTGGATCACCGACTAAGGCAAGGGCCAAAGCCAAACGCTGCTTCATCCCTAAGGAATAATTTTTAGCTTTTTTATCTGGGCTGACGCCATCTAATTCGACCAATTCCAAAAGATCCTCTATATAGTGAGGACGACGAATCCCCATGGCCTGACATTTTAATTTCATGTTGTTGTAGGCGTTAAGGTGGGGATATAAGCCTGGAGATTCAATGGTTGAACCGATATTCAAACCCGTTGACGATTCAGACCCAATTTTAAATTGGCCGGAAGTCGGATGGATGTGTTGGCTGAGAATATTAAGCAGGGTCGTTTTTCCTGCGCCATTCCGACCAATCAAGCCGTAAATGGCTCCTCTTTTAACGTGTAGGTTGACGGAGTCTAAAGCTAAAGTGTGTTTGTATTTTTTGGTCAGTTGGTGGGTTTCAATATAGTAGTCCATAAAAACGCTCCTTTCTTTGATTGATTTTAGTTTAGGATAGGATTATCAGTTTCCACTAAAGAAGGCATAAAAAAAGTATAAAGATTTTAAGTTGTTTTCTTTATACTTTCTTTAGATTTTATTTTTTCATTAAGCGGAAGCCAATTCCCCAAATGGTTTGAATCCATTCTTTTTGGCTGGCGGCTTCCAATTTCTTTCGCAAGTTGGAGATGTGGACGTTTATGGTTTGGTCTTCTCCAAAATAATCTTCTTCCCAAGCATATTCATAAATTTCTTGCTTGGAAAAAATACGTTGGGGAGATTGGAAAAGCAAGCGAAGGATACGATTTTCTAAGGGGGTTAATGAAAGATAAGAGTCTTGGTAGGAAAAGGTATGGTTAGCTGGATCATATGACAAGCCCTCAAATGAAGCATTTGTTTGAGCTGGGCTTGGTCCGGTGGCCGTTCTTTTCAATAAGACTTGAACACGGGCAATCAATTCTTCGAGGTCAAAAGGTTTAACCAGATAGTCATCCGCGCCTAAACCCAGAACTTCCACTTTCGAACTGATAGAATCTTTAGCCGACATGACTAGAATAGGGACTTGTGAGTCTTGGCGGACCCAGCTAATTAATTCCTCCCCACTCATCCCCGCCAGCATTAAGTCTAAAAGAATGAGCCGATAAGACTCATGCTTTAACAAAAGTTGAGCCTCTGTTCCTGAATAAGCCGATTGACTGCTGTAACCTGCTTGTTGGAGAGCTTCCTTCACCATTAAATGAATATCTTCTTGGTCTTCCACGATCAATAAGTCTGCCATCCACATCTCCTCCTTTTCTCAGGACTTATATTTTATCATATTTGCTCAGAGCTGTTATAGATTAAAAGGGAGCATTGACTAAAAAATATGTGACATTCTAGTTGACAGCTGTATGAAATTGCATTATTATGAATACAATTAAATTGTAAAGGAGCACTAAAGATGTGTGTGGCTAGCATTCAATTGAAAAATATGAACACCAACTTTGGTGCTTCTTTATTATTATTAAGTTAGGGTTTGGGCATTGCTCAAACCCTATTCAGCATTCGCGGAATGGGACAAACGGAAAGCACCCATTCTAGTGGGTGTTTTTTTTATAATCTTTTTAGCTTGTTGCCAGCTTTCCAACAGAATAAAAGGAGGAATATCATGTCTCAAACCGTTAAATTTTTTGATACCACTCTTCGAGATGGAGAACAAACACCAGGAGTTAATTTTAATACACAAGAAAAAATTCAAATCGCTAGACAATTAGAACATTGGGGGGTGGACTGTTTAGAGGCAGGTTTCCCGATTTCTTCCAAGGGAGATTTCGAAGCGGTTCAAGCAATCGGACGTGCCCTAACGAAGACCACCGTCTGTGGCTTGGCCCGTTGTAATAAAAAAGACATTGATGCGGTCCGCGATGCTCTAGAGGATTGTGAAAATAAACAAATTCATATCTTTGTGGCTACAAGTCCCATCCATCGAGAGTATAAGTTGAAAAAAAGCAAGGAAGAAATCATTGATATTGTGATCGACCATGTCACCTACGCTAAAAAATATTTTGACAAGCTTCAATTTTCTGCTGAAGACGCGACCCGAACAGAATGGGATTTCTTGGCTGAAGTTGTCGAAGTTGCGATTTCGCATGGGGCGAATATCATCAATATTCCTGATACTGTCGGTTATTCTAATCCAGCTGAAATTGCTGAACTTTTCCAATATCTAAACGCTCATGTGCCATCCTTTGACCAGGCTGAATTTGCCATTCACTGCCATGACGACCTTGGTATGGCTGTTGCCAATTCCCTGGCTGCTGTTCAAAACGGGGCGAGTCGAATTGAGGGAACAGTCAACGGTATAGGAGAGCGGGCCGGCAATACAGCTCTTGAGGAAGCGGCTGTTGCCTTGTATATTCGCCAAGACTACTATCAAAAGGATACTAACATTTGTCTAAAAGAGACGAAAAGAACCAGTGATTTGGTTAGCCGTTTGTCAGGTATGCCTGTTCCTCGTAATAAGTCGGTAGTGGGGGCCAATGCTTATGCTCATGAATCAGGCATTCACCAAGATGGGGTTTTGAAAAACCCTGAAACCTATGAAATCATCACCCCTCAGCTGGTGGGAGTCGAAAAGAATGCCTTGCCTTTAGGAAAATTGTCTGGTCGCCATGCCTTCACAGTTCGCTTAGAAGAAATGGGCTACGACACCTCTAATGAAGACGAGATGCAAGCCGCTTTTGTCGCTTTTAAAGATTTGGCCGATAAGAAAAAAGTGGTAACAGAAAACGACCTTCATGCCATCATGACCGGTCAAGCCATGGCCTCTGCTTCCCGTTACGAATTATATAAATTGATGGTTCAATATGTAGATGAAGACACTCAAATCGCAACGGTTGCTATTAAGGACAGCCAAAAAGATGATCAGCTTATTCAAGACACTTCCATTGGTGTGGGAAGCGTCGCTGCTATTTTCTCTACAATCGAAAAATTAATGGGCACAGAAGAAATGGAACTATTAGAATATTCTATCGATGCCATTACGGAAGGGGTCGACGCCCAAGCCCAAGTCCATGTCTTGGTCCAAAATTCTAGCGGAAAAATTTTTAACGGGACGGGCATTGACCATGATGTGCTGACCGCTTCTGCTAAAGCCTATCTACAAGCATGTGAACAAGGAAAAGAGGATTAAAAAATGAATAAAATCGTTGTATTGGCCGGTGACGGCATTGGACCAGAAATTTGTCAATCTGCTTTAGATATTTTAGAAGTGGCCAGCCAAGGTCGTTTTGATTATGAACTCCAGCACGGGCTCATTGGTGGGGCAGCGACAGATCAAGTAGGAGATTCTTGCCCTCCTCAAACCATTGAAGCTTGCCGGCAAGCAGATGCTATCTTATTGGGAGCCATTGGGGGGCCAAAATGGGAAAAAGATGAAAAAACACCTGAAGACGGTCTTTTAGAATTGCGTAAGTCTCTAAAATTATTCGCTAATTTACGACCTACTCAAGTTAATGAAAGCCTTCTCGACCATTCCCCCTTGAAAGCAGAGATTGTTCGCGGGACAGATTTTATGATGATTCGGGAACTTATTGGGGGACTCTATTTCGGTCGTCCCAAGTACCATGACCAGCAAGAAGCCTTTGACACCATGTATTATTCACGTGAAAGCATCGAACGTATCGTCCGCTTGGCCTTTGACCAGGCCATGGCCCGCCGTAAAAAATTAACCTCCGTCGACAAAGCTAATGTTCTGGCAAATAGCCAGCTATGGCGGCAAATCGTGCAAGAAATCAGCCAGGACTATCCTGAGGTTGAAGTCAACCACCTTTATGTGGATGCGGCATCGATGAAGATTATCAGCTCACCGTCTGATTTTGACGTTATAGTGACTGAGAACCTTTTTGGTGACATTTTATCAGATGAAGCCTCTGTCATTACAGGATCATTAGGGATGCTCCCTTCAGCGTCCCTAAGCGAAGAGGGACCTTCACTTTACGAACCTATTCACGGATCGGCTCCGGATATTGCGGGTCAGGACAAAGCCAACCCCATGTCGATGATTTTATCGGTGACTATGATGTTGCGGCAATCTTTCAGCGAAGAGCAAGTGGCGAGTGATATCGAAGCCGCCTGTTCCAGTGTGATGGCAGAAGGGACTGTGACGGCTGATTTAGGAGGAAGCGCGTCACGAACAGCCTTCACCCAGGCAGTTATTGAAAAACTAAGAAGATAAGGAGGAAGACCATGGCACAAACATTATTCGACAAGGTCTGGCAGACCCATGTGATTGCTGGAGAAGAGGGGGAAAGCCAACTGCTCTACATTGACCTCCATCTGATCCATGAAGTGACCTCTCCCCAAGGCTTTTCGTCCTTGAAAGAACAAGATCGGCCCTTGCGAGCGCCAGAAAAAACCTTAGCAACCATCGACCACAACAATCCCACCAAGGATATTTACAACATCCAAGACATAATTGCTAAAAAGCAAATTGAAACTTTGGAAGAAAATTGCGACTATTTTGGGGTGGAATTGATGGATTACGGCTCAGAAGGCCAAGGCATTGTCCATATGATTGGACCTGAAACCGGAGCCACCCAACCTGGTAAAACCATTGTCTGTGGAGATTCCCATACGGCCACTCACGGGGCTTGTGGAGCCATTGCTTTTGGTATTGGGTCTTCTGAGGTGGAGCATGTGTTTGCTACCCAGTCTCTCTGGCAGAAAAAACCAAAAACTTTAGGGATTAAAATCACTGGAGACCTACAAGAAGGGGTCTATTCAAAAGATATCATGCTTCATCTCTTCCGCCTGTATGGCACTGATTTTGGTCAAGGGCATGCTATCGAATTTTATGGGCCAACGGTTGAAAACTTAAGCATGGAAGCCCGCATGACCATGTGTAATCTGGGGATTGAATTCGGCTCTAAATATGCCCTCATCGCCCCAGACCAAAAGACCTTTGACCACCTTCAAGGTCGAGCCAAGGCTCCTGCTGATTTTGACCGGGCCGTAGACTACTGGCAAACTCTTTACACGGATGAAGGGGCTGCTTTTGATAAGACCATTGAATTGGATGTCAGCGACTTGGAACCTTATATCACTTGGGGAACCACCCCGGCGATGGGGATTGGCATGAGTGAAAAATTACCCCAAGCAACAGATGCAGCCCAAGAGCGGGCCTATGATTATATGGACTTACAGGCCGGGATGTCGGCCGGGGATATTCCGGTCAGCAATGTTTTCCTTGGCTCTTGTACCAACGCGCGATTGGAAGATTTAATCGAAGGAGCCAAATATATCAAGGGACGGCAGGTGCAGGAGGGCGTTTATGCGGTGGTGGTTCCAGGAAGTCGTACCGTCAAACACCAAGCCGAGGAATTAGGGATTGCTCAGATGTATAAGGACGCCGGATTCGAATGGCGGGAGCCGGGTTGTTCCGCCTGTATTTCGATGAACGGTGACCGCGTACCCGCAGGTGTCCACTGTGCTTCAACCACCAACCGTAACTTTGAAGGCCGGCAAGGACCTGGATCACGAACCCACTTGTGTAGTCCAGCTGTCGCTGTTTTAGCGGCTATTAAAGGTCAGTTTTACGACCCAAGAAAAGATAATCAGGAGGTGGCCATCGACCATGAGATCATTTAATACTCATACAGGAACGACCGTTGCTTTGATGGAAGACGGCATCAATACCGATCAGATTTTGCCCAGCCGTTTTTTAAGTCATATTGAAAAGAAAGGCTTTGGGAAGTTTTTATTTGCCAATTGGCGTTATATTCAAACTCCCGGCCCAGATAATGGCAAAGACAATCCTAATTTTCCTTTGAATGACCCTGACCGGCAGGGTGCCAGTATTTTAATAGCTGGTGACAATTTTGCGGGAGGATCTTCTCGTGAACATGCTGTCTGGGCCTTGGATGATTATGGTTTTCGTGTGGTCATTGCCGGAAGTTTTAATGATATCTTCTATAATAATACGGTCAAAAATGGTTTGCTGGCCATTTCTTTGCCTGAAAATGCCCGCCAAGAACTCGCCCAGCTGGATGCTGATCAGGAAGTGACAGTTGATTTAGACGAACAAGAGATTAAAAGTCCAGACCACAGCTATCACTTTGATATCGACCCGGAAGTAAAACATAAACTACTTCACGGGATTGATGATATAATGGAAACTATGGAGCACCAAGAGGGCCTACAAGCTTATGAAGATAAATGGAATGACTTCTATCGGCCAGGTCCTCATGCCTATGATTATTCGAACGGCAGCATGAAAAGTAAGATAAAATAGGAGAGTTTTATGGATTCTAAAGAGCCCATTGTTTTCAAAAATGAAGCTGTACAATATAAAGATGAATTAACTGACCAACTCATGCGAGTCTTAGACCCTGAATTGGGGCTTGATATTGTGAATTTAGGATTGATTTATGAAGTCTCAATGAATGAAGAAGGGGATTGTGAGGTCTTGATGACTTTAACGACCATTGGGTGCCCTTTGGTAGATATCATCCAAGCTGAAATTATGTACGCTTTAAATGAATTAGATTTTGTCAATGAAGCCTATTGTGAGTTAACCTTCGACCCCCCCTGGTCTATTGACCGCATGACCCGTTATGGGCGCATTGCTTTAGGGATCAGAGGTTAGCTGAAGCCAAAAAAGGAGTAGACGATGGAGAGAGAAGAAAAAGATTTAAGAATCAATTCGCATGTTTATGATGGCGTGGTCAAGTCTCCCAACCGTGGGATGTTAAGAGCGACTGGGATGACTGATGATGATTTCAAGAAACCTCAAGTGGGGGTCATTTCCACCTATGCGGAAAATACCCCCTGTAATATTCATCTAAGAGACTTGGCCCACCTGGCTAAAGAAGGTATTAAGAAGCAGCAAGGCTGGCCATGTGAATTCAATACCATCACCGTTTCTGATGGGATTTCCATGGGGACTCGTGGCATGTCCTATTCCTTACCGTCGCGAGATGTAATTGCAGATTCCATGGAAATTGCAGTCAGCGGACAAAACTTAGATGCTTTTATTGCTATTGGCGGCTGTGATAAAAACATGCCGGGTTCTGTTATCGCTATGGCTAACTTAAATGTTCCATCTATCTTTGTTTATGGTGGGACCATCGCAGCAGGAAAAGATGAAGAGGGCAATGACATTGATTTGGTCTCCATTTTTGAAGCCATTGGAAAATGGAACAATGATGAAATGACGGAAGAAGAAGTCCGAGCCATTGAATGTCGAGCGTGCCCAGGACCTGGAGCTTGTGGGGGGATGTATACCGCTAATACCATGGCTTCTGCCATCGAAGCTATGGGCTTAAGCTTACCTGGCTCTTCTTCTCACCCTGCCACAACTGGAGATAAGTTGAAGGATGTTTTTGAAGCGGGTGAAGCCGTCGTTCATTTAATTGAAAAAGATATACGACCACGTGACATTATTACCCGCCAGTCTATGGAAAACGCTATCGTCTTAACCATGGCTCTGGGAGGGTCTACCAACGCCATTCTCCATTTGTTGGCCATTGCTCACGCAGCAGATGTGGACTTAAGCATTGAAGACTTCAATGATATTCAAGCTAAGGTTCCTCACCTAGCAGACCTTAAACCATCTGGCCAATATGTCTTCCAAGATTTATATGCTGTTGGTGGCGTGCCAGCTGTCTTGAAATACTTGTATCAAAACGGCTATATCCATGGAGACTGTCTGACCATTACAGGAAAAACCATGGCTGAAAACCTTGCTGAAGCACCAGATTTAGCGGAAGGACAACAAGTCATCATGCCTTTAGACCGACCAAAACGTGCCGATGGGCCGTTGATTGTCCTGAAAGGGAATCTGGCTCCAGAAGGGGCCGTCGTTAAAGTGTCCGGTTTGAAAGCCCGCCGTCATGAAGGTCCAGCCAAGGTTTTTGACGATGAAGAAAGCGCTATTGAAGCTACCCTGGCAGGGGAGATTGTCGATGGTGATGTGGTGGTGGTTCGTTATGTTGGACCTAAAGGTGGACCGGGCATGCCTGAAATGTTATCTCTTTCCTCCATTATTTCAGGTAAAGGGATCAAGGTATGCTTGATCACTGATGGTCGCTTCTCAGGCGGCTCTCACGGTTTTGTGGTGGGACATATCGCTCCCGAAGCCATTGTTGGTGGTCCAATTGCCTTGTTAGAAGACAATGATACCATCATCATTGACCAAGACACTAAAGAGTTAAGCATGCAGGTATCGGATGAAGAATTAGCGAAACGTCGTGAAAAATTAGTTCTTCCAGAATTAGAAACTCGAGGCGTTTTAGGTAAATATGCCCACATTGTGTCATCAGCATCCAAAGGTGCGGTCACTGACTTTTATGGTCGTGATCCACTGGAGGAGTCTACTGATCAATAGCTGGAGGATGAAAAATTGTCAGCAAGAGGCTGTGAGGACGCTCACAGTCTTTCTTTTTTGCAAGGGGCGGCAAAGCGCTAGTAGAAGGAACTATTAAATTAATTTATAAGCTGTGCTTGCAAATGCTAAGACATTCCCGGCTAGTCATGTTAGGATTTATATCTAGATTATTAAGAAAAGAGAGGCGAAAAGATGTCAGAATTAATCATAAAAGATCTTCACGTTTCCATTGAAGATAAGGAAATATTAAAAGGTGTTAATTTAGAAATGAACACAGGTGAAATTCATGCCGTCATGGGACCCAATGGGACTGGGAAATCCACCCTGGCTGCTGCTATCATGGGCCATCCCGCTTTTGATATCACCCAAGGAGAAGTTTGGCTGGAAGGTCAAAACATTTTGGAAATGGATGTGGACGAACGTGCGCGAGCTGGTTTGTTTTTAGCTGTCCAATACCCTAGCGAAATTCCAGGGATTACCAATGCAGAATTTATTCGCTCAGCCATCAACTCCCGCCGCGAAGCTGATGATCAGATTAATATTATGGATTTCATTAATAAATTAGATGAAAAAATGGATCTTTTAGAAATGGATCAAGATATGGCGGAACGCTATCTGAATGAAGGCTTTTCAGGTGGGGAGAAAAAACGAAATGAAATTCTCCAACTATTAATGATTGAGCCGACCTTTGCCATTTTAGATGAGATTGATTCTGGTTTAGACATTGACGCCTTACGAGTGGTTTCAAAAGGAATCAATTCCATGAGAGGCGATGACTTTGGAGCGTTGATTATCACCCACTACCAACGCCTACTGAACTATATTGAGCCTGATTTTGTCCATATTATGATGGATGGTCGCATCGTGAAAACTGGTGATAAAGACCTGGCTATCCAATTGGAAGCGGATGGTTACAAAGGCTTAGTTGAAGAATTAGGTTTAGATATCGATATTGACGACCACAAATAAGGAGGCCTCAGCATGAGTCTAAAGCAAGATCTTAGTCAAAAACTAGAGGCTTATGCCAATGACCAGCAGGAAGGTTCAGCTTTTAAAGATTTAAGATTAAAGGCCTACGAACAAATGGACCATTTGGCATTTCCTCTTGTCGAACGTTCAAAATACCAAGACACTATCGATTTGAGCGGGCAAGATTTCGATAGCCCAACTTCTGACAGTTCTGATCTTTTACCGGTGGATAATAAGGATCAAGCCTATCTCAGAGTATTAAATAATAAAATCTTAGATAGCTATCTGCCTGAGGAATTAAAAGAACAAGGTGTCATCTTTACCTCCATGCAACAAGCCATGGAAGAACATGCCGATTTGTTAGAAAAATACTATATGAAAGAAGTTCTGAGCTGGGAAGCAGATAAAATGGCGGCCCAACATGTGGCTTTCATGAATGCCGGAGCTTTCTTGTATGTGCCTGACCATGTCCATGTGGATCAAGCCTTGCAGTTAAATCTGATTCAAGATGCCCAACAAGCCAAAGCCTTCAACCCCCATGTATTAATTGTGATGGGTGAAAACGCACAGGCTAGCTTTGTTGAAAAAATGGCAACAGACGGGCAAGAAAAATCGACCGCTAATGCTGTGGTTGAAATTTATGCCCAAGCAGATGCCCAACTCCACTACTCATCCGTGGATGAATTAGGAGCATCGACGACCGCCTTCATCCGCCGCCATGCCCTATGTGAACAAGGGGCAAGAGTGGACTGGGCCATCGGTGCGATGAATAATGGGGATGTGGTCTTGGATGCCTACACCTACCTCAAAGGAAAAGGGTCTTCCACAGACTTGAAAATTGTTTCCATTAGCCATGGCCAACAAAAACAAATTATCAACTCCCATGTCTTGAATGCGAATGAACAAACAACGTCCAATATCTTCCAGCACGGAGCAATTTTAGACCAATCTCGCCTGACCTTTAATGCTATCGGCAAAATTGAAAAAGGCAGCTCTGGTGCAGATGCCCAGCAAGAAAGCCGTTTGCTGATGTTCTCGGAAGGAGCGAGAGGAGACGCCAACCCGATTCTTTTGATTGATGAATATGATGTGATGGCGGGTCATGCGGCTTCTGTTGGTCAAATTGATCGCGAGCAATTATATTATCTGATGAGTCGAGGGATTTCTGAAAAAACAGCCATGCGTTTAGCTATTCGTGGTTTCTTAGGGCCGGTCATTCAATCTATTCCATTGGAGTCAGTTCGCCAAGACCTGATTGAAAATATTGAAAGGAAGTTAAAAAGCTTATGATGCTGGATGTAGACGCTATCCGCCAAGATTTTCCTATCTTAGACCAAAAGATTTTTGATCATCCACTGGTTTATTTGGATAATGGGGCGTCTAGCCAAATGCCTCAAGCGGTCATTGACAGGGTTAGTGACTACCATCGCCATTCCCATGCCAATGTTCACCGAGGCGCTCATAGCTTATCGGGTCGGTCAACGGATTTGTATGAAGCTGCCCGCGACAAAGTACGGGACTTCATTCATGCGGCTGACCGCCGAGAAATTATTTTTACTTCGGGCACGACCGATTCTTTGAATAAAGTTTGTGCGATGATGAAGCAATTGGACTGGCAGCCAGGAGATGAAATCCTCCTATCTGTATTAGAACACCATTCCAACCTGATTCCTTGGCAGCAATTAGCCAAGCAGACGGGCGCTCGTTTGAGATGGATTCCATTAACTGACCTGCAAGAACTTGATTTTGAGCAAGCTTTAAAGCTTGTTAATGACAAAACCAAGTTGTTGGCCATCAGCCACGCCTCCAATGTTTTAGGAACCGTTCACCCGCTTAAGCCCCTCATCCGAGCTGTTCAGCAAGTGGGGGGCTGGACAGTGGTGGATGGGGCCCAAGCGGCTCCCCATCTGGCCATCGATGTGCAAGATTTAGGGGCAGATTTCTATGCCTTTTCCGCCCATAAAATGTGTGGGCCCACAGGGATTGGGATTCTTTATGGCAAACAGCAAGCCCTGGATTTCTTTGAGCCTGTGACTTACGGAGGAGAAATGATCAATCGGGTCACTTTTGACGATAGCCTTTGGAAAGAAGCACCTTATAAATTTGAGGCGGGAACGCCTAATATTTCTGGAGCGATCGGCTTAGGAGCTGCGGTTGATTATTTAAATACTATAGGGATGGATCGTATTCACGCCCATGAGCAGGCCATAATGGAAGAGTTGCTGCCAGCACTGCAGGAGATTGACGGTCTGACTCTTTATGGACCACCAGATGTCAGCCAGCGAACGGCCATTGTGAGTTTTAATATCGACGGCATCCACCCCCATGATGTCGCGACTGTTTTTGATGCTCATGGGGTCGCTGTCCGAGCAGGCCACCATTGCTGTGAACCCTTAATGGGAGAACTTGCTAGTCGGTCAACAGTCCGAGCCAGTTTTTATTTTTATAATCGGCTCGATGAAGGACAAGTTTTACTTGATGTCATAGAAAAAACAAAGGAATTTTTTAACTATGGATAGATTAGAAATGTTATACCGAGCAGTTATTATGGAACACTCGGAATCACCCAAACATAAAGGTCCCTTAGAAGATTTTACGGCCGAACAAACGGCCTTTAATCCGACTTGTGGCGATATGGTGAAGGTCCAAGTAAAAATGGACGGAGATCGGCTGGAAGAAGTACAGTTCGATGGAGAAGGGTGTGCCATTTCCATGGCCTCCGCCTCCATTGTGGCTGACCTATTGAATGGCCGAAGCCTGGAAGAAGCTCAGGCCTTGATGGAAGACTTTACCGAATTAGTGCAAGGCCATGAGCCAAAAGACAAAGAAGCCTTGGGTGAAGCTGCAGCTTTAGAGGGAGTGGTCCAATTTCCAACCCGCATTCGCTGTGCTCAATTGGGGTGGAAAGCTGTAGAAGATGCTATTGCTCAAGCTCAAGCCCAAGCTAATCCAGATCATGAGAAAGGAGTCTAACCATGACTGATAGACAAGATATACCTACTACTAACAATGATGACTATTCATTTCGTGATGAAGGCATCCAAGCCGTTTACGACACGGGCCAAGGAATTACCGAAGAGGTCGTTCGTGAAATTTCTAGACGGAAAGAAGAGCCAGAATGGATGTTGAATTACCGCTTAGAATCTTTCAAACACTTCAAAGAACGCCCCATGCCTACTTGGGGGACGAACGATCTTAGCGACTTGAACCTGGATGAATTTACTTATTTCCGTTCGGTTTCAGATGAGCCTGCCCGCACTTGGGATGATGTGCCAGATAAAATCAAGGAAACCTTCGAACGTTTAGGGGTTCCCCAAGCAGAAAGAGAATACCTAGCGGGTTCTGTTGTTCAATACGAATCGGAAGCCATTTATGAAGGCTTGCAAGAAGAATATGAAAAATTAGGCGTTATTTTTACGGATACCGATTCCGCTTTAAAAAAATATCCTGAATTGTTCCAAGAATATTTTGGTACGGTCGTCCCTTATGACGATAATAAATTTGCTGCCTTGAATGGTGCTGTTTGGTCCGGGGGAAGTTTTATTTATGTACCAAAAGGGGTGGAAATTAAAGTTCCCCTTCAACTTTACCTTCGTATCAATGAAGAGACCATGGGACAATTTGAACGGACTTTGATTATCGTTGACGAAGGGGCGTCCATTAACTATGTGGAAGGCTGTACAGCTCCAACCTATTCACGTTCAGCTCTGCATGCAGCGACAGTCGAAATTATTGTCAAAAAAGACGCTAAATTCCGCTATACTACCATCCAAAACTGGTCAGATAATGTGTATAATTTAGTAACCAAACGGGCTCACGCTTATGAAAATGCCCAAATGGAATGGGTAGACGGCAATCTGGGAGCCTACACCACCATGAAATATCCGTCCATCTACCTAAAAGGACGAGGGGCGGTAGGAAATACCATCTCGGTGGCTATGGCCAATGGTCGGCAAATTCAAGATACAGGAGCTAAAATTTTCCATGAAGCGCCTGATACAAAATCTTCAATTATATCCAAGTCCATTGCCCGAGGAGTGGGAGCCGTTAACTACTTAGGCCAAGTCGGCTTTTCAAAAGAAGCTGATCGCGCCTTCTCCCATATTGAATGTGATACCATTATCATGGATAGCCTATCCACTTCGGATACGATTCCTTATAATGAGACCCATAACTCCTCGGTGACCTTGGAGCATGAAGCCAAAGTATCTAAAATCTCTGAGGAGCAACTCTATTACTTGATGTCTCGCGGACTTTCTGAAGAAAAGGCGACAGAAATGATTGTTCAAGGCTTTGTTGAGCCCTTCTCTAAAGAATTACCGATGGAATATGCCGTCGAGCTTAACCGCCTGATTTCTTATGAAATGGAAGGGTCTGTCGGATAAAAAGCTATGACAATACCTCCAAAATAGTCCCACTATTTTTGGAGGTATTATTTTTTTGTCCAAGTTTAAGACATTTATGACTTTTTTCTATAAATTCAGTTCTCTCCTTGAATAGTTCAAATTGAGCGTTATACTGCCTTAGTGCTCATCCACCAAACTATATGAAAAGGAGTTGATTGATGATGATGAGTTTATTAGCAGTAGTGGTTGTCCTACTACTGTATGTTGTATTGTATAAAATGCAGCAAAAAGGTTTATCACTCATGGTGCGTGTGTTAACTGCGACAGCCTTGGGTGCGATTGTTGGATTAGTTTTTATGGGTCATACGGATTATGTTGTTATTTTTGGACGGGTGTATGCTAACCTGCTTCAAGCTTTCGTTATCCCTTTGCTTTTATTCTCTATTATTTCAACCGTCATGTCCCTGAATGATATGAAAACCCTAGGATCTATGGGGGGTAAAACCATTGGAGTGCTTTCCCTACATAACATTTTAGGCTCTGTCATTGCAATTATCGTCGCCGTCTTAATGGGCCTCGGTGCTAACTCAGATATTCAAATGAACTCAACAGAAGAATTAGCAGAAGTTCCTGCCTTTTCAGAGGTTATCATTTCTTTCTTCCCTAAAAACATTGTCGACCATATGGCCAACAATAAAATTGTACCGATCGTTATCTTTGCCATTTTCATTGGTGTAGTTTTATTAAACTACTCGGATAAAAAAGAAATCAAACCTTTCACTGATTTTATTGAAGCGGGTAACAAAGTCATGAGTCGCTTAATCGGAATGATTGTTAAATTTACGCCATATGCGGTTCTTTCTTTACTAGCTAACCAGGTCGCTACCTTAGACCTATCATTTGTGACTTCACTCTTAGTCCTCTTATTAGCTGTTTACATTGCCTGCTTATTCCATACCTTTATTACCTCATCAGCCATGGTCGGTTTACTTGGACGTGCCAATCCATTCACTTTCCAACGTAAATTCTTCCCTGCTTGGTTGATTGGGTTTACTACTCAAAGTTCTATCGGAACGATCCCAGCTAATATTAAAGCTCAAAAAGATATGGGAGTCCCAGAACAAATTGCTTCCTTCTCTTCTTCTATTGGGACAACTTTTGGTATGCCGGGATGTGCCTCTATCTGGCCAGTTCTCTTAGCCATGTTCACTATTCGAGCTTTAGGCATTGATTTTACGATGGGACAATATTTAATGATGATTGGGACAGCCTTATTAGTTTCAATCGGGACTGTTGGGGTACCTGGAACCGGAACCATCCAAGCCACTGCTTTGTTTGCAGCTATTGGACTTCCCGTTGAAATGATCCTGGTCTTAAGTCCTATTGCTGGTATGGCAGATATGGCGAGAACGTCAACTAACGTCCATGCAGCAGGCTCAACAGGAGTCATGGTTGCTGCTATGGAAGGTGACTTAGATCGAGACCAATATCAAAGCCATGAAAGCTATGAAAGCAATAATCAAGAAGCTAACTAAACAATAGACTCGAAAAGCTCAAGAGAATTCTTGAGCTTTTTGTCTATTTTAAAAGGGTGTAGGAGAGTTGACATTCCAAGCTGAAAATAGCTAATCTAAGGCTAGAAGATTGGGGGCCTGCCCTTGCGCTTGAATCTTGAGAAAGGAGAGTTTGCTATGAGACTATGGCATGAAGATTTAATAAAAAAACTTCCTCGCCAACAATTGTTGGGTCAACACCGTGAATGTGCTGCTTTGAGAGGGAAGGGCTGGGGTAAAAAGCATGCCACGGTCAATTATGTATTCCAATATTCTCCTTACAAGTTGTATCAATACCATCAATTAGTCCTAGATGAAATGCTGAATCGAGGCTACCAACCAGATGAAAAGTGGATGGACCCTTGCTATAGAGGGAAGAATTGTGCACCATATGAAGATTTACAAGCCGTTGACCCTTCCCACCCTCTATACCCTGAACATGACAGAGATTATTTGGAAGAATGTTTAGAAAACTTGAAAGCGAAGGGCATAGACTTATAGGGGGAAGAAACTACCCCGCTCTATTGCTAGCAGCTGATGGGATATAAAAAACTCCGCCTAAAATCAAATGTTTTTAGGCGGAGTTATTTTCATTTTTTATTTAATATTTAAGCTGTATTCACCGGATTCGATTTCTGGATTCACTTCGAGAATGGATTGAATTCCTTTTTTAGCTTGCTCTTGGGTTTCTTCCAGCAAACCATTATCAATAGCATCTTGCTCTACTTTTTCCTTTTGATTGGAGGCAAAGTCTTGAAAATCTTTGACCTCAATTTTGTTAAAGGTGGAGCTGTTTTCATCCAAGACCTCTAGCGAGTTGTCGTCGATTTCATGAGACAAGACCTTGGCTTCAGGGAGGGTCACTTGAATATTTTGACCGCTGATCTGAACATCGACCTCTTCTAAGTCAATCCCGCTGTGGATGGTTCCATCATAAGTCACGATAAAATGACTACGAGTGAAAGGAACATCCCAACCATAAAAGTTCTTCTGGTTTTCAAAGGAACCAGCATTGGTGTACACATATTTGGTGGTTGTTAATTCAAGGGCGGATTGGATTTGATTTTTTAATAAGGTGCTGGTGATGTCTGATTCTTCTTCTTTAGAGAAAAACTGATTGCCTCCAATAAAAATAAGGCCAACCACCAGGGCGCCCAAAACAAAGAATCCAAACGCTTTTAAAGATTTTTTCATAGATTGCCTCCTTTTATGTCTTTTACTTATGCATTTTATCATAAAAATGGACGAAAGTGAGAAAATCCCATGAACTTAAGATTAACTTATGATTCTTGAATGAGAAGAGCTGATCTTATTCATTTATTAAAAAAACAAAACAAAGGATCATTAATATTAAACAGGCATTTTGTTAAAATTTATAATACGATGAAAAGGAGGGATGAATTATTAAATGATTGAAATCAAAGATATTAATAAAGATATCGGAGATTTTACAATACTCAAAAATGTTTCCTTAAATATACCTGATCAAACGTTGTGCACTGTTATAGGTCAAAGTGGAGCTGGAAAATCTACTCTTATCAACTGTATAAATCGTTTAATCGAAGTAGATTCAGGAGAAATATGGGTCGATGGTGAAAATATTTTAAATTATGATGATGAAGAATTAAGGCATTTAAGAAAAAAAATGACAATGGTCTTTCAGAATTATCCTTTAGTTGAAAGAAAAACAATTTTTAAAAATATTTCTTTACCAATGGAAATTTGGAATTATTCAAAAGAAGAAATAAATGATAAAGTTTATCGATTATCAGAAATGATGGGAATTGCAGAACATCTAAAAAAATTGCCTCGCGAACTTAGCGGTGGGCAAAAGCAAAGGGTAGCTCTTGCAAGGGCATTGACTACCGATCCAAATTATTTATTATGTGATGAGGTTACATCTGCTTTGGATCCGGTAAATTCCGAAATAATTATGAAGATTTTAACTGACATAAAACTTGATTTTAACATGACCATTGTGATGGTCACACATGATATAAATGTTGCCAAAAAATATTCTGATCTTACAGCTACCATGAAGAATGGTGAAATTATAAAGTTTGGAAAAACCAATGAAATATTTAGTGAAGATAAATTAAATGATGAAATTATTTTAGGTGATAGCGATGTTCGATAACACTAGGCTATTGGATTTAATAGATACAGTAATATTCCCAGCTATTCTTGATACCTTATGGAGAA
>JBHWOX010000054.1:0-16358 GCA_043424615.1 Atopococcus sp. | reverse complement strand
GTGTTCCTCCTTACAAGATTTGAAAGATGATACTTTATAAAAAAATAGAAATAACAAAAATAAAGATTTTGTTATTTCCCATTATAGAATATTTTAACATAAAAGAGCAATTATTATTAAGTGATTTGTATATTTATTTATTGTTTTTATATTTCACAAGTTTTCCCGAGTCATTAAAAAGCGAATCAACATACTGATATCTCAGTCAACACAGATTGATCGCCTTCCTTCATTAAAAAAAACTGGCAGAACATTCTACCAGTTTACCAGCCATTCATCCTCTTTAATTGTATGGGCCACTCTTTCTTATGCGTGATCAATTTTTTCGACAATTCGATCTCCAATCCATTGGAAAATGAAAACAATCACTAAAATAATGATGGTCGAAACAATAGTGACATCTGTTTGGAAACGATTGTAACCAAGTGTAATCGCAAGATTACCCAAGCCACCACCGCCGATGGTCCCGGCCATGGCAGTCAGAGAAATAATTGAAATAATAGATAAGGACGACACTCGGATAATAGAAGGTAAGCCCTCAACTAAATACACTCGAAAAACAATTTCCCGAGTCGATAAGCCCATGGCTCGCGCCGCTTCAATGATCCCCTCATCTACTTCTACCAGGGCGTTTTGAATTTGTCGAGCATAGAATGGGATGGTTGAAAAGACTAAAGGAACGATGGCCGCTGTGGTACCGATGGAGGTCCCCACAATAAAGCGAGTGACAACCACTAACAAGGCCATTAATACAACAAAGGGAATGGATCGGAAAATATTAACTACTTTATCTAAAATAGTATAGCACCATTTATTTTCTTTTAGTCCGTTAGGCATGGTTAAAATAAGCAAAATACCTAGGATTAAACCTAAAAGAAAACCAATGATACAGGTGACGACCGTCATGTATAAAGTCTCTAAAGTCGCCTCTATAAATCGATCAGGTATGGCATAGGCATTAGGAAATAGTTGCTGTAAAAAACTCATTGGATTCACTCCCTACTCATTCTCATTAGATAAATAGCTATAATCAGTCAAACGGACATTAGATTGACCAAGCAATGCTTTAGCGGCTTGAACTTGGTCCAACTCTCCCTCTAATTCAACTAATAAATTTCCAACCATTTGGCCAGAGATATTTTCAACATTAGCAAAAAGAATACGAGGATTGACCTGGGTGGACTTAGCAATGGAAGAAATAATATCTGACCCCTGCTGCTCTCCCCCATAATTGATGCGGATAATTCTTTCAGCCGACCACTTCTCATCCCTTTGGACTTGGTCTAAAATCATTTGAATATCTTTTTCTATGGGGCTAGCTGATTCTATGAAACGTTGGGTGATAGGATGTTGGGCCTGGGTAAATATATCAAAGACAGACCCATATTCTACCACCTGCCCTTGGGACATGATAGCAACCCGATCACATATTTCTTTAATTACAGCCATTTCATGGGTAATAATAACGATGGTCAAGCCTAATTCTTGATTTAATTCTTTTAATAAGTTCAAAATTTGATCAGTGGTATTGGGATCAAGAGCTGAAGTCGCTTCATCACATAATAAGACTTTGGGATCGTTAGCCAAAGCACGGGCGATGCCTACTCTTTGCTTTTGCCCCCCTGATAGTTGAGCTGGATAGGCCCCTTTTAAATCGTATAAATCTACTAATTGAAGCAAGCGGTCTACTTTTTCTTGCTGTTCTTGCTTGCTCAAACCGGAATTTTTCAGCGGAAAAGCAACGTTATCAGCAACCGTTCGCTGTTTCATTAAATTAAAATGTTGAAAAATCATTCCAATCTTCTTGCAGGCTTGCAATAAATCCTTTTCTTTTAATTCAGTCATATTCAAGCCATTCACAAAGACATCACCAGCCGTCGGACGCTGAAGCATATTGATGGTTCGGACCAAGGTGGATTTCCCCGCTCCTGAATACCCAATCACGCCAAAGATTTCTCCCTCTTTAATATTCAAACTCACTTGATCGACGGCATCGACCGGTCCATTATCTGTTTCAAATTGTACAGACACATTTTTTATATCAATCATTCACAAACTCCTCCACTAGAGAATTTCAATCCTGCCAGTTTAAAAACATATCAATTTTAACATTTGTTAGCCTCATTGTCTTGATTATTGAGCCAAAAAAGCCGTATTATATTTGTTTGCAAATATAATACGGACCCTGACTCCTTCTTTATCGACTCAAGTCTGCCTTCACTTTTTCTAAGGGCATGAGCTCCAGCTCTTTATTTTTCACTTGAACAATTTCGTTTACTTTAAATCGTTCCAATAAAATAATTAATTGCTTGAAATCTAAAAACATGTCGCTCGCTTGATGTGCATCAGACCCTAAAGAGAATAAGCTCCCGCCCAGTTTCTGGTATTCAGGGATGGCCCATTCATAGAGGTCGCGATTTTTATATTTGAATATACTTTTTGAATTTAATTCGAATGCCAGCTCATTTTCAACCATTAATTTGAAAACTTGTCGCAATTTATCTTTATAAGGCTCAATTAAATCAGTAGACATATTATGAACCCTAAAGCCATAGTCAAAATGGGCTAGAATATGACCCTTTGGAAATTCTTCAACTGTTTCCAAAAGATCGTCCACATAATTCATGACCATATTTTCACGGCAATCACGCCAGGGTTCGTCCATATAATCGTATTCGCCATTATGGTGGCAAGATAAGAGGATTAAGTCAAAATCATACTGCTCTAAAATAGCTTCAATATCTTTTTGACGTTCTTTAAAATAGCCAATTTCTACACCAGCCATCAATTCGATCTGATGGTCGTTTTTTAAACTTTCTTTCCATTCGAATAATTGGTCGAAATCGGGAATATCATCTTGAAAATCATTGATTGGATTATTTAATTCCAAATGATCGGTAAAAGCTAAACATCCTTTACTCTGTTTAACATAATTTTCAACAGTCTCGCGGCAATCAAAAGATAATGAAGAATGCATATGCGTATCATAGAAATTCATTACAGGACCTCCCTCATGGCAACTGAGCTTCATGCGAATCTTTAGTCTCCCTTATCATAATAGAAACGTTTCAAAAATACCATATTTCAAAACAAAAAGGCGGTCCGTTGAGGATCGCCTTTCCCTCATCACTGAAGGATTAATAAGATTCTACATAAACCCATGAAACAGAAGAACCCGCTTGGACACCATAGGCCCCAGCACTCATACCAGGATAAGAACCATTGACAGCATATTTCCAGCCGCTATAAGGGCCTCGGTCAAATTCAAAGAGACCACCAATTCCTTCAACATAAGCTGATCCGCCACCACCTCTGACGCTAATCGCTATCCCTGCTTGAGCCAAAGCACGCTGAGTCACTGATAAGGCGGTATCATTGCCTTGAAGTGGAACGGAAGTAGGACCTAAAATTCCACTTACTGAAACAGTAGCTGTTGGGCTGGGTGCCGGTTGTGGAGCAGGCTCCTCCTTCTGCTTAGGTGCAGAAGCTTGGGGTTTTTGAGGCTGTTGGGCTTGTTTATTTTTTTCTGGCTTTGCTTGTTGAGACTGGGAAGAAGATTCTTTTTCATTCTTTTTAGCAGTCGATGTGTTTTTATTGTCTTTTTGTTTATCTTTTTTCTTCTGTTGAGCAGAGGATTTTTTATTTTTATCTTTATCTGAATCTTTGTCAGATTTAGAAGAAGTTGATTTGTCCTTACTGTTTTTCTCTTTTTCTTCTTTCTTGTCTTTCTGCTCCGTATCCTCTTTCTCATTCTCAGAATTTTGGTCTTTTTTAGTGGACTTGTCCGATTCCTTGTCAGATGCTAACAGCTCGGTCTCCGCTTGACTGTCGCTGTCAAACTGCTGGTCAGGCCCAAAAGAAATTCCTAGAACGACAAAGAGGAGAAGGGCAATCCCCCCAATAATTATATTTCTATATTTTTTCACGTCGTCTTCCCTTTCTTAAATCAATTATTTTTTATCTTTTTTGGAATGGTAGGCTAAGCCCAAACCAGATGTAATAAAAGCTAAGCTGAATGCTAGTCCTCCACTAACACCTGTTGCAGGTAGAGAAGCTGACTCTTCGCCTACTTTTTCAGTTGAAACAGAAGATTTATCATCTTTTTCTTGCTCTTGGCTAGCTAGTGTAGAGACTTTACCTTCTCCTGCTGGAACTTGTTGAAGTTTTTCGTCAACTTGCTGTGGTTCTTTTGCTGGATTAGAGTCTTTTTCTTCTTGTTTTTGTTCAGCCATTTCTCCTTTTTGATCTGAAGAAGGGCCTGCTGGTTTTTGCTCTTTTTTATCTGTTGCTGGGTTAGCATCATTATTTTTGTCTTCGGTTGGTTTTTCTTCAGCTGGTTTTTCCTCAGTCGGTTTTTCTTCAGCCGGTGTCTCTGTTGGTTTTTCTTCAGCCGGTGTCTCTGTTTGATCTTTTTCAGATGACAGGTTTTCATCTTTTTGAGGGGTGGATAGAGCATAAATGCTACCCTCGCCATTTAAGAATTTTTGGTAAGCAATCTGAGCTAAAAGGGCTTGCTGGCTAGACATAGAGTTGGTTGGCGCAACCCCTTCTAAATGAGAGAATGACCCGTCAGCATTTTGGAAGTCAGCGAGATGATCAAGGAGATCGTGACCGTCCTTAGTAAAACTTTCAGAGCTTGGGTCAACGCCAACGGTTGACAATCCAATGATGACTTGTGACACTGCTTCACTCGTATCACCGCCACCTGCTTCATTTATAAATCCACCATTATTTGTTTGCTGTTGAGATAAGAATTCAACGGTGCGATTAATGACCGCTTTCACTTCTGCTTGCTCCTGATAAGGGGCCAAGGCAGCCAGAGCCATAGCGGAAATATCAATAGATGGTTGGTTACCGTAAAAAGCAAATCCTCCCTGTTCTAATTCACTATTGACAATGATTTCAACTAATTCTTGACGTTTGCCAGCGGGAAGTTGGTAAGCCCCACTATCAGCTGCTAATAGGGTGTAAATTTGTCCATTTAATGTAGTGATTGTTGGATTTTCAATCATTTCTTTGACCAAATCATATCCTGCTACATTTCTAGGATCTTCTCCCATTAAGGTTAAGGCAATGATGACTTTTTGATTTTCTAGACGACCTAATTGTCCTTGGTTTTCTTTTACCGTTTGAGTGACTGACTTCAGATAATCAGCAGGAATGTCTTGACCTAAATTAGCTTTGGCGATGACTTCCCATTCATTACCGTAAGAAAGATCTGGGTTTTGCTGGCTCAAGTACTCTAGACTTTTACTAAATGACAGTCCTGAATCCGCTAAGTCTTTGGAGTTGGACTCTTTTTTCTCTTCTTTTTGATCAGTCGTTTGATCAGTAGAATCCGTCGATCCGCCAGCGTTTGCCTTCATCGACTGAACTTGGAATTGAATCTTATCATCGGCTTGGAGTCGGTAGGAAGAAATCCCCGTCTCAGCCATTTCGCCATTAACAGTAAATGACCAAAACTCATCTTCTTCTAAAGGCTGGTCACCAATTTGATTAACAAAGGCGTGATAGGTATCGTCCACGCTCAGAGAAACAGGAACACCCTGTTGCTTGGCGGCTGAATTTAAAGCATCATGAGCAGTGGAGTGAGGTTGCAATTGTAGCTTGCTTTCTTCAATAACATAATGTCCCTTAGCATCCAAAGCAGAGAGACTGACAGGAACTTCTTGAGCTTCAACAGTCCAATCTACTAGTTGGAAACGGAGGTTGTCCCCATTTTCGACTTCTAAGGAACTCACTCCTTTTTGAGCATATTGGCCATTATCCACTAATGACCAGTATTCTGTCTCGCCAGAAGGTTTAAGCCCCCCTACTTCTTTTACCGTTAAGCCGTATTCAGGGTGTTGGTCGCCTCCAAAAGTGGTATTATTTTTTTCAGCTGCCCGATTAAAAACATCTTCAGCTGTATCTCCGTCTTGAATTACCACAGAAGTTAAGGCTAAAGCTGATTCCCCATTCGCATCTAAAGCCTCAACTGTGGCACCTTGCTCAAGAACAGCGGCTTCGACCGTGTTCACATCTGCTGCTAAACTTGCTCCAGTTAAGATAGCAGTCGCAGTCAGACTATAAAAAATATTTTTGACTAAATCGTGTTGTTTCATCTTCATTCTCCTCTTTTCATCATGAAAACAAAAAAAATAACCTACTACGAGAGTAAGTTCTGAAAAAAGTAGCTAAAAAGCCTAATCTTTTCATTCAGCTTATACTCGTAAGTTGAATGGCATATTTGAAGGCAGATATCCTGACTCATGTTCATCATGACCTAAACCCTTCCCATCTTACGATAGTGGCTTGTTTAGCACTCCCATTTACAGTGGCGGTACCGTGTTGGATTTTCACCAACTTCCCTTTTAATGCTATAGGCTACTATAGCAACCTTCAAACTCTATTCAATTATGTCAAGTCTAGCACACTTTCATTTTTTAATGAAGAAGCATCAGGCTGATTTTTGAAACAACCCATATTTATCTTTAAAACGATTCAAGATTCGTATCCAATGGGGACTAAAAAAGTAGAGAAAAAAAACATTCCCAAGGCCATGAGTCAGATCAAATGGAAGAGAAGCCGTATTATAAACAATAAAATTTGACCAGCTAAATACTTGTCCCAAGCCAATGATGACCCACAAATTCATTCCCCAACCAAATAAAACACCAGCAATAAGCCCATAGAGGCAACGTCCATATAAATTCTTCATCCACCAGCTTTTTGAAAAAAGTCCAGCCACTAATCCCATGAGACCCCAAAAAAAGATCTGCCATGGCGTCCACGGCCCCTGGCCAAGAAAAAAATTCGAGACCAAGGCAGTGAGTGCTCCAACTACAAAACCAGATTGAGGACCCAGCACCATACCAGAAACGATAATGACAAAAGATGAAGGCTGTAAGGAAGGAATAGCTGCAAAAGGTAGCCGACTAATAGCAGCTATGGCCCCTAGCAAAGCCAGCATGACCAATTCGCGAGTGGATAATTCATTTTTTGAAAAAGCATAAATAAAAGGAGCAGAGATCAGAAACATAAAAACAAAGGACATCACTAAATAATATTGCGGGCCGATTCGACTAAAGATATAAAGCAATAAGCCTAAAAGACCAACTAAGATAAGGTAGGGTCGGAGGGTTTTATAAAATCCCAATGCTCCACCGCCTCTCTGAAAGTTAAAGTTTGAGGGCAAGACGTTTTGCGACTGATGCGATTCATTTGAGTACTGTAAAACATATTATTCCTGAAAAATGTATCCCTGTCGGTGGTTAAACTTATTTGCCCTTTAAAAAGTAAGGACACTTGATCAGTTAGATCAGCTGCAAAAGCTACATCATGACTCACCATGACAATGGTTAAACCCTGATCTTGTAATTTTTTAAAGATAGATAAAAGATCTTTTTTAGCCAGAGGATCTAAGCCCTTGCTGGGTTCGTCAACCAATAATAGGTCAGGCTTGCTCAGCAAACAGCCTATAAGGGCAGCTTTTTGTAATTCTCCTCCGCTTAAATCATAGGGATGACGGTCTTTATAGGCGGTCATCTTAAAGGTTTGTAGGGCTTTGAAGATGACTTCATCCCCCTCCTCAACTTGATGTTGTTTTACGATTTGCCGATATTCATCCATCAATGTTTCTTCAATGAAGAATAAAGCTGGATTTTGTGGGAGGTAGGCTATCTTTAAGTCTTTAGCTCCATCGAACTTGATTTTTCCGTGTTGGGGCTTCAATAGCCCAGCAAGGATTTTTAACAAGGTCGTTTTGCCAGAAGCATTAGCCCCCATAATAGTGTGAATGCTTCCTTTTTGAATATCCATGGATAAATTATCTAATACTAAGTCCATTTTGGGACCATATTGAAAATCAATGGCATGCAAGCGGACTAAATTTTCTGACGGTTCTCTTTTACTAAGTGAAGCGTTTGAAACAATCTTACATGGGCAATCCGCTAGTATTTGCCGAGCTTCTCTCACATTCAAAGGACATGATTGTTTAGTAAAATAGGGCTGAAATTCTAAATACAACAAACTGGCTGTGGGTAGATAGTGGTAGATGTCGTCTTCTTTGGTTAATTTCTCACACAATTCTCTGGGAGGTTCCTGATAAATTACTTGCCCATGGTCCAAGACGATCACCTGGTCTGCTAAATCAAAGACCTCATCCAGCCGGTGCTCAGCCATCAAGATAGTGACACCAAAATCTTTATTAATTTGTCGCAGTAAAGAAATAAAGTCATTAGCTGCAATAGGATCCAACTGGCTGGTCGGCTCATCTAAAATAATGATGTCCGGATCAAGAATTAATACAGAGGCCAAATTCAAAATTTGTTTCTGCCCGCCAGATAGATTCTCCACCGACT
The DNA here is from genome assembly GCA_043424615.1 of Atopococcus sp. Classification (GTDB taxonomy): domain Bacteria; phylum Bacillota; class Bacilli; order Lactobacillales; family Carnobacteriaceae_A; genus JAUNQW01. The sequence goes on along the minus strand of JBHWOX010000054.1, from coordinate 8,016 downwards.
CTTTAAATAATTCCTCCAACGAAAAATAGCCAGCAATTTCAGCGACTTTTTTGCGCATTTGATCTTGTGGGAAAGCCAGATTTTCCATAGCAAAAACCAGCTCAGCTTCTACAGTATCCATTACGATTTGATCATCGGGATGCTGAAAAACCATAGCGATTTTTTGCGACCGTTCTGCTCCACTATAGTCTTGAATCTTGCGCCCTTCCATCATAATCTCGCCCTCAACTTTTCCATAAGGAGCAATGTCATGTTTGATAAGGGATAAAAGAGTCGATTTACCACTGCCCGACGATCCACAGAGGAGGTTAAAATCTCCTTGCTGAATGTCAAAACTTACATCCTTTAAGTTGGCCTGTGGGCTATGAGGATAGCTAAAGCTTAAATTTTTGACTGATAAGAATGCCATTTAATTTTTTCAACTCCTTCCATGATTAAGGGGACAGCTAAAAGGCCGGACCATAATAATAATCCTAAGCTATGGCCCCAGCCCCACTGCCAGTTTTCTAAAGAGGGATATAACGTTAGGCGGGTGTAGGACTGAAAGGTCAAGTAGATTAAAGCTATAAAAATAATCACCATCAGGAAGATCAATACTTTGTCCTTAACCTTAATATAATAATACTCATAAAAACTTTCCTCCCCTTGCCCATAGCCACGGGAAGTCATCGAATCTGCTGTTTGAATCGAACCTTCCAAACTGGCTGTCAGTAACATGGAAACTAACTTCATCCCATGCTCGAGCCGTTGACGAAGAGATAAATCTTTTTCTTGGGAGAATTTCAATTCTTGTATGGCTAGCATTTCTTCCAACTGTTTTCTAAGTCGTGGAATAAATCGCATAGACAAAACGATAAGAATTCGCCATTGGTAGGTAAACTTTGAAATTAAATAAGAGATTTTTCCAACGGTTAAAATTTGATTCATACTAGCGAACAAGGCGACAACCGCAATCAAACTCAAAGCGATCATGGCTCCCATAATCAATGATTCTAAGAGAACAGGCTTACCATAGAAGTAAAATAAAAGATGGGTGCCTCGTCGATTAAAGATAGGGTTGACTAAAAAAAGAATCAAAGCAAATATGAACGTTGGTTTGATCCATTGACTCCATCGCTGTCCCCTATCCACCATCATATTATGACCAATTAAAAAGATAAGGCTAACAAATAAATATACAGGGTGTTGGAAGAGCATTAATCCGGTAAAAATTAAAAAATAGTAAAGCAAAAGACTGAATGGATGTAAGTCATTAAACCCCCGACTATACACAAGCCCACCTCCTTAAATTGAATTTCGTTTTTAATCAAAGCATGAAAAAAAGGCTTTGACTTTAGCGTCATAGCCTTTAATCCTATCACATATCTATACAGCTAAGCATGAAAGCCGGAATGATCATCTAATTGGTCAAATTCTGCCGGGTCTGTAGCAGACAGGCTAACAATCCAATTGTCTTCAGAAGTGTCGGCATTAAGCAAGTCCGCCTGGTCTAACAGGGCTTCGTGGTAAGCCAAAACCCGTCCGGATAAAGGAAAAGAAAAGTCAGAAACTGCCTTATCTCCTTCGACACTGATGAGAAAGTCGCCCTTATTTACTTCTGTAGCCTGGCTCAGGTCAGCAAAGCTAACATCACCGACGTCATCTTGACCTTTATCTGAAAGGCCAATAAGGTAGTGATCCTTCTCTTTTTTTATATATAAACCCTCTGAACTGTATTTCATTTTGCTTCCCTCCGTTCCATTCTTCTCATTTAGCCCTATCCTATCATAAACGGGCCATAGATGATAAGGCATTTTCATTTAAAGGCTTATTTTTTGACGCCGTAAAAAGCCGTAAAAAAAGGAATAAGTGTGCAGGCTTATCCCTTTTTCTCTTATATAAATTCTTGGTCTTAGAATAGCTTTAATTTTTCACGGTAGGTATAGATCACAGCAACAAGAATGAAAATAATACCTAAATAACCATTAATGACATAAACGTAGTTGACTAAAATATTAAAATCAATTAATACCGCGAAAATGAGTCCAAGGACCGTAATCAAAAGACAAGCCAGGCGATAGGCCTTCGACCCTTCTTCAAAGAAGCGAGCTACCACCGTCCATAAAAGAGTGACGGCTGTGGTATAGATTCCTAAAATGACGGTAATGGAATATATATTAGCTAAAAGAGGTGAAAGATCTTGGGCGAGAACCAAGGTTGGAATTTGGCTGTCATAAAGTTGGTCTAACTGAATAAAAATCGCAAAAGCAACGATAAGAGTTGCTATGGCAAAAACGATACTGCCCCACAACACCCCTACTTTCGTCTCTTTAAAAACTTTGTCATCGATTCCTAAATTCATTAAAAATGAAATCAGCCACCAGGTGACAAAACCAATATATGACCCCGCAGAAAACAACCAGTTGGAGGAAGCTCGCTGCAGTAGTCCCGCTTCTTTCAATTCAACTAAACGATTCATAGCACCGGGGATCCGTTCGGCATTATCGACGATACTCCAAACAGCAACAATCAAGGTGAGAAGAATGATAATGGGGCCGATTGTTCCGATAATGTCGACTAAGCGATCTAAACCAAAAAATACAGAACCGGCAACAATCATAGCGAATATAATAACAAACCAATAACCACTAATGTTGTATTGTTCAAATCCCGTGGCTCGGGCTCCTGCCAACATAACAATAAATGACAAGTAAATGAAAAATATCACATAGTAGTCCATAATTTTACCAATCGTATCGCCAAACATATGAGGGTAAATGAGATTGGCTGGCTGATATTTATACTTATTCCCCATACCGACCAAATAAAGTGAAATAAAAATAAGACAAATAAGGACGACTAACACAGTCGCTATTCCCCAGTAACCATAGGTCGCAAAGTATTGCATGATTTCTTGACCAGTTGCAAATCCAGATCCAATTAAGAGAGCTATAAGAGAACCAGCAACACTAATAGAAGTCATCACATCGAATTTATTATTTTTCATTTAGGCATCTTCCTCCATAAAAAAACAGGCAGGATAACTTGATCCTGCCTTAGAACTGACTAGTTATATAAAGGGGGATCGGATACTTCTTCTGCTAAGGCATCCACCGCTCGTTGAGTCATTTCCAAGCGTAAGGCGTATTCCTTATCCTCTAAATCAGGATTCCCTACTGGATAAGGGATAGCAATAGTTGGAACAATGCGGTTAGCTCCTACAGATTCTGAAATAGTTGTAATGGTTGCCATATGGACAATTGGAATACCAAAGCGTTCAATTTCTTTTACCATCGTTGCACCGCAACGTGTACAGGTCCCTCAGGTAGAAGTTAAAATAACGCCATCTACTCCAGCTTCAGCTAATTCTTCACCGATTTCTCGGCCAAAGCTTTCAGAAGCTTCCACCGCCGTCCCCGTACCGGTGGTTGAGTAGAAATATTGGTAAACTTGACCAATGATTCCTTGTTTTTCTAAATCTTTCATAGCGTCTAAAGGAGCAATACGGTCGGGAATTTCGTTAGCATAAATAGGATCGTAACCACCATGAACGGTATAATACTCTTCCCCTAGAGCATCACGGTCAGATACATCGTATTTGACCCATTTTTGAGCTGATGCTGACTGCAAGTGATCAGGGTTACCTTCTGGTACGATTCCCCCTGTTGTCACTAAAGCGATGGTGGCTTTAGATAAGTCTACAATGGCTGGTGCAGGATCAACATCATCAAATTCGGGCATAGGGAGTTCTGTTTCGAAGTCTTGGTCATTCAAACGCTTCATTAACATATCTACAGCACGTTTAGCACCAATATCTTCTACAATTTCAGTCAAACGTCGCCCTTGAATGAAATAGCCATCTTCTTCAGGGTTCAAACTTTCACCGTTGATGAGTTTGCTTGCTATTTTGATTAATTTCGGCATAAACTCTCTCATACCTGCGGCCGAATCAGATGTTTCAATGGTAATGGCATGCTTACGAGTTTCAGGCAAGCCTGGATTTTCTTCATACATACCTGAAATGACTTGGACCCCTTTTTCATCAAAAAACTTGGCGACACCCGCACAAGCCACTCCATAGCGTCCAGCGTTAAAAGCAGGCCCTGCAATAACTAAATCTACGTCATGTTCATCATAAATTTTTTCTAAAAAATCTAAGGATTCATCATTATGCTCATTGAAGTAGTTATCCCCACATATAATGGTCCCGACTAATTCCGCACCTTGGGCTTTCATGGCATTACCAAAAGCCATAGCCGGACCAACGCCCTCTTCTCTAAACTCGGGCTCAATATGGGCCATATCTTCTCCACCAATTTGACCAAAGAATTGGTTAAGGTAATAAATTATTTTCATTTAGCCTTCACCTTCCTAATACAACTTACAAGAAGCGTCGTGGAAACCGATTTCGGAAGTCGATCCAATGACAGCATTTAATTCACATTTCATTTCACCTGTTTCAGGATTATAGGCGCCGTCCCAACCTCCAGCGATATTAGCAATAGCTTCTGGATCACCAATAATTTCATCAGCAGCTTCCATTTCAACCACATGGGAAACATTTCCTGTTGAAATAACAGCCACCGCTTCATCTTTGGCGTCAGTCAATGGTTGAGAAGTTCCATCCCATCCAGAACATTCATCTGTAATGAGGACCGTTTTTGTTCCATTATTTTCGAGTGCTTCACAGATCATGACCAAGTCGGAGTCTGGGTTGCCGTATCCTTCTTCCGAAATAATGGCTCCGTCAGCTCCCATTTGCTGGGCAATTTTAGCGACATAGTCTCGGTTTATTAATTTACCATCCATGGTCGTTAATTCAGGAGATAAAATGATACCCGCAAAATTAATTTCTTTACCGTGTAATTTATATAACTCTTTGACAACAGCATTGTTTTGATGCTGGTAGGTAGTTATTTTATCGCAGGCAGCCACACAGTTTCCTGAAATCACTGCTTGGTCCATTTCCTCATTAGGATGAATATAGGTCGGTAAAAGATTACCTGAATTATGACCATAAATATAACCATCATGGAGCAAGCCTTGTGAAATTAACATTTCAACATAAACAATTTTAGGAAGGTCTGGATATTTTTTATCTTCTTCAGCCATACTTCCCATTTCAAACACTTCAACCTCATCATGCTCAACATCTCGTGCTATCTCTCCGATTAAATTCGCGGCAGTTAAACCTAACTTGCGAACGGCTTCTTCATGTTCGTGAGGTGAAAGCCCGTCTTCAGGAGTGATATCAACAACAATATTGCACGTTTTTGAGAATGGCGTCCATTTGGCTCCCTCGCCAAACATATCAATAATTCCTTCTTGGAAACCTACAATATCACCGATAGTCACTACGGCGACACCATCCAAAACTTTTACTTCACCAGATCCTGTTTGTTCAATCTCATCTATCACACCAGGGAAGCCACCTTCCCCTCCTGACACTTTGCAGCGGGGTTCAATACAGTCTTTCACAGGGATGATTCGTTTCTTTTCGCCTGGTAAGGCAATGGAAATATCGACGTCTTTAATCCCCGTCCCCTTTTTGAGTTCTTCTAATAAAGCATCTTTGTCGAGAACTAATTGATGGCCTTCAATTTTATGTTCATCTCCAAAGACGATGTCATCTATTTTAATTTTTTGAAATTCTAATCTCATGAACATCACCTTTCTCAATCATTTCAAGTTCGTTGAGGGCCGCTTCCAGTAATTGTAAATCGATCAATTCGAAATCTTCTGTTTGCTTTTCTTTGACATTTCGAATTCCCATCGTTCTCTCATATTTTTCTATGCTCTGACTAATCGTCGTTAAAGAAAGCTCATCGTAAACTCTTTCATCAGATAAAATAATTGAACGAGTTGGGGAATGCATCATTCCAATACTGGCAAATAATGGATGGGTTTCAAGTTTATGACCTAGATAAACTAAATCACGGGCTTGAATGAGTACATCTCTAAATAAGCCATCAACACTTATTACATTTTCAAACTTATTAACTACTAGCTTATTATTTGAAATAATCAAACATGAACCACTCCCTCAATTCATATTTATTAGGTATCCTAATACACCTTTATTGTAACCGTTTCCATCGCCACAATCAAAGGATTTACCCAAAAACATTTATGTTTATAAGTAGCTCGTTTCATGCCTTTATTTTGATAGTTATTTATTTCTCTGTTACTATAAATATGATATTTCAAATTCGAAAGGATGTAGATAATATGGGTAAATTAATTGATGGACAATGGTATGACAAGTGGTACGATACAGAAAAACAAGGAGGTCATTTTGTAAGAAATGAGTCTACTTTTAGAAATTGGGTGACTCCTGACGGAAGCCCCGGTCCCACTGGTCAGGGGGGTTTTAAAGCCGAAGCTGACCGTTATCACTTATATGTATCCTATGCTTGTCCGTGGGCAAGTCGTTGCTTAATCATGCGATCACTTAAAGGGCTTGAAGATATGATTTCGCTCTCAATTGTTAACCCCATCATGCGTGAACATGGTTGGACCTTTGATGATTATGAAGGAATGATTCCCGACCCTATCTTAAATGCTGACTATCTTTACCAAGTTTACACCCATGTTGACCCCCAAATGACTGGACGGGTAACGGTGCCGGTGCTCTATGATAAAAAACAAGACACTATCGTTAATAACGAGTCTTCAGATATCATCCGTATGTTCAATTCCGCTTTTGATGATATTGGAGCCCAAGAAGGTGACTATTGTCCTGAAGAATTAATAGAAGAAATTGATGAGATTAATGATTATATTTATGACAAACTTAATAATGGCGTTTACAAAGCCGGTTTTGCTACTGAACAAGACGTTTACGAACAAGAATGCAAGCAAGTCTTTGAAGCTTTAGATCGGGTGGAAGACATTTTAACTGACCACGATTATCTAGTAGGAGACCGCTTCACTGAGGCTGATATTCGTCTATTCTGTACCCTTGTGCGTTTTGAACATGTCTACTATGGCCATTTCAAGTGCAATCTTAGACACCTGACAGACTATGAAAACACATGGAACTACACCAAACGCATCTATAATATGCCAGAAGTGAAAGATACCGTTAATTTTGACCATATTCAAAACCACTACTATCGCAGTCATGATCCGATTAATCCCAATCAAATTGTTCCTTATGGGCCAGAAATTGATTGGTCTTTATAAAATCATTAATTTAAAAAAAGGGGAAAAGCAAATGCTTTTCCCCTTTTTTATTTTCACTAACAACTTAGTATTCAGGAATATCTTCTGCTACTTCGTTGTATTTAACATCATGACGTTCGTGTTTAGTGTAAACAGAGTCATCAATACCTTTCAAGTATTCACAAACTTCATCTACAGTTTTAACGTCTGCGAATTTAGCTTCCATATCGAACATATTCCATTCGATAACTCCTGGTACACGGTCACCAACTGTTCCTTCAGGGATGAGTGTCTTGAATCCATGACCTGTTGAATCCATAACAGTGTGGCGTACACAAGCACATGAAGTAGCACCCATAACGATTAAAGTATCGACACCTAAAAATGTAAGAATGTCGTTTAAGTTCGTTCCGTGGAAGTTAGATGCATATTTTTTGACGATCACTGGTTCTTCTGGTTGAGGATCTAATTTAGGGTCGATCTCCATCCAGTCAGAATCAAGTTTTAATGTTGACATCGGAATTTTTTCATCCCAACGAGGTAAGTCGTGTTGCTCTTCTCCCCAATATCCAGTTGTAGTATGGAAAATTGGAACTCCTGCTTCACGTCCAGCATCTAAAACTTTTTTAGCATTTGCACAGATTTCATCATTGTTCTCACAAGTGAAAGCATGTCCATCTGACATCCAAGCTTTCGCCATGTCAACTGTTGTGATGGCAGGTGCTACACCTTGTCCCATCTCACGCATGAATCCACGTTCTTTATAGATTTCACGCGCTTCTTTGAAAGCCCCCTGTAATACATCTACATCAAAAGCATAGTTCCCTTGTTCGTCTTTGTAAAATACTCCTTCAGCCATAATTATATTCCTCC
>JBHWOX010000053.1:0-40962 GCA_043424615.1 Atopococcus sp. | reverse complement strand
CCTGTGTTGGTTATATAGTTATTAATAACAAAACAAATAAACAAATATTAAATTATGAGGCGATTCCAGATGCGCAACACAAATATGAATATTTTAATTATCGTGAAGAACGAGGATTGAGACCTGAAAAAATTTCAGTGTTTGAATCCTATTTGTGCTAAGCAGATGGGATTGAAGCATCCCATCCAACAAACAGGATGGGATGCTTTTTTTATTGTTTTGAATACCTAAAAAGATAGGAGATGTAATTATGGAAGACACGCAGTCATCGCGAATGAAGCAGGGAACTGAACTCTTAGTCGATGCATTGGAAGACGAAGGTGTCGACGTTTTATTCGGTTACCCTGGTGGGGCAGTCATTGATATTTTCGACCAATTCCATAAGTCGAAGACCAATCATATTCTAGCCCGACACGAACAAGGAGCCGCTCATGCGGCGGATGGCTATGCACGAGCATCCGGTCGTCCAGGCGTTTGTATTGTAACCAGTGGGCCAGGAGCAACCAATACCGTCACAGCTATAGCGACTGCTATGATGGATTCTATTCCTCTGGTTGTTATTACGGGTCAAGTTGCTGAAACGGGCATTGGGAAAGATGCCTTTCAAGAAGTGGATGTCCAAGGTTTAATGACTCCTATCACCAAATATGTTTTTCAGGTGAGACGGGCCGAGGACATTCAACAAACCATTCATGAAGCTTTGCATATCGCTAATACCGGACGTAAAGGTCCTGTCGTTGTTGACATCCCTAAAAATGTTAGCCAAGCCTATGCTGAAGCCAAGCCACACGCTCAAATCGGAATGAACTTACCCGGTTATCATCCTGAAAGCATTGCAGCTGACGGAATCGATGTGAGCCCCGTCATGCAAGCGCTCAAAGAGGCTGAAAAACCTTTGATTCTTTTCGGACATGGGGTCGCCTTAGCAGAAGCAGATGATCTATTGACTCAGTTCATCGAGCGTTACGAAATTCCTGCTATTTCAACCTTGTTAGGGCAGGGAGCTTATCCTTCAACTGGTCGTTTTAACCTTGGAATGGCGGGCATGCATGGGAGCTATGCGGCCAACACAGCGATCATGGAGTGTGATTTACTCATCAATATTGGTTCTCGTTTTGATGACCGGGTAGCTACTAAACCTAATAATTTTGCCCCTCATGCTAAAATTGCCCACTTTGACATTGATCATTCAGAATTAGGAAAAATTATTGACACTGATTTTCCCTATCAAGTGGATGCCAAGCAGGCTCTGGAAACTTTATTAGCTTATGAAATGGAAGACTATACTAGCCAGGATGAGTGGGTGGAAGAGTGCTTAGCGAATCGTGATAAACATCCCATTCATTATGAACAAAAAGAAACCATTCTAGCCTCAGAAGCCATTAAATATGTGGGCGAGAAAACCAAGGGCCAAGCTTTGGTCGTATCAGATGTCGGCCAACACCAAATGTGGGTGGCTCAGTCTTATCCTTTCCAATATGGTAACCAACATCTGACCTCTGGAGGGGCTGGCACCATGGGCTTCGGCGTTCCCGCAGCAATCGGTGCCCAAATGGCTCATCGCGACCGAGAGGTGGTCTGCTTTGTAGGAGACGGCGGCTTCCAAATGACTAACCAAGAGTTGAACATTTTAGAAGAAAATGACCTTAAGGTGAAATATTTTATCATTAATAATTCTTCCTTAGGAATGGTCCGCCAATGGCAAACCCTGTTCTATGACAAACGTCTTTCTCACACCACCTCTGACCGTTTACCAGACTTTGTCAAACTCTCTGAGGCCTTAGGAGTGAAAGCCAGTCGCGTTTCCGACCCCGCTGATTTAAAAGAGGCCATTGACCAAGCCTTTGATTATGATGGCGCTTATGTGCTAGAAATTAATATCGATGGTGAAGATCTCGTTTATCCGATGGTGGCTGCAGGGGATTCCAACGACCAGATGAAAGGGGTTTACACATGTACCGATTAATCCAATTGACCGTAGTGAACCGTCCTGGAGTGTTACACCGGATCACTCAAGTTGTCTTAAAACCTCGCTTTAATATTGATACCTTGTCCTTGATTGCTACAGAAGATCCTGAGATTTCAATTATTACCATTGGTGTACGGCTGCCCGAAGAAAGTGCTGAAGCTCAAGCAGCTCTCTTAACGCGAACGCTTGACAAGCAAGTGGATGTGGTCCGTGCCATCGACATGACTTCCTTAGAAAGTCATTATTAAACTTAGTGGATTAAAAAAATAAAAATTAGGAGATGAAGAAATATGGCTAATGTATATTATGAAAGTGATGTTAAAGGCAATGCTTTGGAAGGGAAAAAAATTGCTGTTCTAGGGTATGGGTCACAAGGAGGCGCTCACTCAAAAAACCTTCGTGATAATGGGAATGATGTCATCATTGGTATTCGCCCAGGATCATCCGCTAATCGAGCAAAAGAAGATGGCTTCGAGGTGTATGAAGTGGACGAAGCAGTCAAGCAAGCCGACATTGTCATGATGCTTTTGCCTGATGAAATTCAAGCCGACATCTATGAAAAACAAGTGGAACCTCACTTGGAAGCCGGCAATGCTTTAGCATTTGCTCATGGTTTCAATATCCATTTCCAAACCATCAAACCTCAAGAAGATATCGATGTCTTCATGGTTGCCCCTAAAGGACCGGGCCACTTAGTCAGACGTGAGTTTGAAAATGGCTCTGGTGTTCCTGCCCTCTTTGCGGTTTACCAAGATGCGACTGGGCATGCTCAAGATATTGCGATGTCATGGGCCAATCAAATTGGTGCCGGCCGTGTTGGTTTCTTAGAAACTGACTTCAAAGAAGAAACTGAAACTGACTTATTTGGAGAACAAGCCGTTCTTTGTGGGGGGGCCATGCACTTGATTCAAGCTGGCTTTGAAACCCTAACAGAAGCGGGTTACCAACCAGAAATCGCGTACTTTGAAGTCCTTCATGAGATGAAATTGATCGTCGACCTCATGTATGAAGGTGGAATGGAACATATGCGTAAATCGATCTCCAACACGGCTGAGTATGGCGACTATGTTTCTGGTCCCCGTGTTATTACTCCAGAAGTGAAAGAGTCTATGAAAGATATCCTAGCTGATATTCAATCAGGGGCTTTTGCCAAAGAGTTCGTGGATGACTACCACAATGGCTTCAAACACTTCAAAGAATTGCGTGAAAAAGAACAAGGTCATCCAATCGAAGAAGTGGGTGCTCGCTTGAGAGATATGATGCCATTCGTCAAAGAAAACGCTGTGAACACCGATAATTAAAGCCAATAGCTAAAAGGGACAGTTGTTGAATCATCCAAGGAGGAGTTTTATGCCGGATTATCATGATCATGTCAATAAAGAAAAAGTGCTCGATGCATACCGCGTCTTGAAGGAAGTTGTGAATAAGACTCCCCTTCAAAAAGATGACTATTTATCCAAAAAATATGACGCGACTATTTTACTCAAACGTGAAGATTTACAAAAAGTTCGTTCGTTTAAGCTGCGGGGGGCCTACTACGCTATGTCGGAATTGACCGACCAAGAACTTTCCCAAGGCGTTGTGTGTGCCTCTGCAGGTAACCATGCACAGGGAGTGGCCTATACTGCTCAGGACTTGCAGACGCAGGCTGATATTTTCATGCCGGTCACGACCCCTAATCAAAAAATCCAGCAGGTGGAGTATTTTGGTGGGGACTTTGTGACCATTCATCTCGTCGGAGATACTTTTGATGAGTGTAGTGTGGCCGCCCACCGTTATTCAGAAGAAAACCAACAATATTTTGTTGAACCCTTCAATGATTATAATGTCATTGCGGGTCAGGGCTCACTGGCCGTGGAAATCCATCAAGATTTAGTAGCGGCAGGAGAAACAGCCGATTACTTTATCTGTCAAATCGGTGGTGGTGGTTTGATTTCAGGCGTTGCCAGCTATCTTTCAGAAGCCATGCCTGAGACAAAAATTATCGGTGTCGAAGCGACCGGAGCTCCCTCCATGCAAAAATCGGTGAGTAAAGGAGAAGTGCTGGCCCTAGAAAAAATAGATTCCTTTTGTGATGGCACTGCTGTTGCCCAAGTGGGAGATCTGACTTTTGGCATCACCCGTGATCTGGTTCAAGATTTTGTGGAGGTGGAAGAAGGGCTGGTCTGCTCTAAAATTTTGGACATGTATACCCGCCAGGCCATTATTGCTGAACCTTCAGGAGCTTTGAGCATTGCTGCTTTAGATAAGGTTCGAGATATGATTAAAGGGAAGACAGTGATTTGCCTGGTGAGTGGTGGTAATAATGATATCAATCGACTGGGCGAAATTGAAGAACGGGCTTTGATGTATGAAGGGCGAAAACATTATTTTATCCTTCATTTTCCACAGCGTGCGGGAGCTTTACGAGAATTTGTTTCAGATATTCTAGGCCCTGGAGATGATATTACGACCTTCCAATACACCAAAAAAAATAATCGAAATGAAGGTCCTTTATTGGTAGGAATTGAATTAGCTAATCCTGACCATCTCTCCGGTTTATTGGAAAGAATTGAAGAATTTGATCCTAAATATATTTCACTTAATGACCAACCCACCTTGTATGACTTATTAGTCTAAAACTGATCCCTCAAAAAACCAGCTATGACTGTCATAGCTGGTTTTTGTTTGTTATTTATAAAGATTAAATGGCCACTTTTTTAATCCCAATGAGAAAAATCTAAACCGGCTGGAATAATTTCTCTTTGAAAGTAGAGCCGACCAGTCTTACCTAAATAAGAGCCTTTTAAAATGTGATCAAAATGAGTGGTATTCTTAAAGGCCGGAATCTGGTAGAGCTTGTGCATATAAGGCCAGAGATGGTCATAGTCGGTCAGCGCTCGGTCGAATAATTGGCTGGAAATGGCTGTTGTCGAATCAAAACGAACCAAAGGCGTGTATGCAACAATATCTGCAGCTGTTAGTTGGTCGCCAATTAAATAATTTTTCCCTTTTAAAGCTTGATCTAATTCATCCATCGCTTCAAAAAATTGGTCATGGTATTTTTCATATTCTTCCTGATCTTTGGCCATGCCGGCTTGAGCCGATCGCATGAGGATATGTTCACCTAACCAGTCAATGGCTTGTCGGATCTCATCCTCTAAATCTACAAGAAATAGTTCTGGGGCGTCTGCCGAGTGGAAGTCTGTCCACCGATGAGCGAAATCATAGACCAGGTCCAATGACTCTTGGTTGACCACTGTTTTTGTTTCTATATCCACTAGGGCTGGGACAGAATAAGGGCCTTCATAGTCAGCATTCGTATTGTGGTAGAGCTCCTGAAGGTATTCCACCTCTAGAACAGGGTCTTGCCCATCTTTTTGGTCGGCAAAAGACCAAATTCTTTCAGTTTTCACAGGGTGGGTGACTGCTAGAGAGATGACCTTATCCAAACCTAATAATTCTCGGGCAATACTGGCCCGGTGAGCAAAGGGACAAACATGAGCCACTACTAAACGATATTTATCTTCTTCAACAGGGTAGGCATAATCTTCTTGGTAAACCGTCGACATCTATCTTCCTCCATTCTTTTTTACTGTATCAAAGTTAGGGATATTTTTCATTTTTTTGCTTTGCAACAGAATCATATTATGATAGTAGAAAAAGGTGTGGTAGAATAAAATCGAGAACATCAGTTCGCTAGGAGGCTGTTTATTCATGTTTGAATATTTTCGTGGTCTTTTGACCGAGATTGAACCCGCTTATGTGGTGGTGGACTGCCAGGGAGTGGGCTATTTATTACATATGGCGAATCCTTACCGTCTAGCTAATCACCACCAGCAGGAAGTGACGGTTTATGCTTACCAGCATATGGGGCAAGATAAACCAGTCCTTTATGGTTTTCCCTCTAAGGATGAAAAAGAATTTTTTCTTCGATTGATCAAGGTGTCAGGGATTGGTCCTAAGAGTGCCTTAGCAATTTTAGCCCATGACAACCATGATGGTTTTATTCAGGCCATTGAAAATGAAAATGTGAAATATCTGACACAATTTCCTGGCATAGGTAAAAAAACAGCCGGCCAATTGATCCTCGATTTAAAAGGAAAACTAACCGACCTCTTGCAAGGGACTGTGGTCAGTGACTTAAGCTTGTTTGACCGAGCGTCTAATGAAGAATTAGCTGAAGCTCTGCAAGCTCTGGAAGCTTTAGGCTATACTCAAAAAGAACGTGACCGGGTACAGAAGGAATTAGAAAAGGAAGAGCCTATGACCACCGATGCTTACTTACGTTTAGGACTTTCATTACTCACGTCAAAATAGAAGGAGGATAAGATGGAGGACCAACGCATGATTCAAGGGGAGCCCATCAATGAAGGGGAGGAAATCATTGAACAATCCATTCGCCCCCAAAATTTGAAAGAATATATTGGTCAATCCAAGGCCAAAGAGCAGTTAAAGATATATATCCAAGCGGCTAAGCAGCGGGAAGAGTCCTTGGACCATGTCCTTCTTCATGGCCCCCCTGGGTTAGGGAAAACCACCTTAGCTTTTGTTATCGCTAATGAATTAGGCGTAAATATTCGGACCACTTCCGGTCCAGCGATTGAAAAAACAGGAGACCTCTTGGCCTTGCTCAACGAATTAGAAGCGGGAGATGTCCTTTTTATCGATGAAATCCACCGGCTCTCTCGGGTGATTGAAGAAATGCTGTATTCAGCTATGGAAGATTTTTATGTGGATATTATTATAGGAGAAGGCTCTACCGCCCACCCGGTCCACTTCCCTCTCCCACCTTTTACCCTTATCGGAGCCACCACCAGGGCTGGGGCTTTAAGTGCTCCCCTCCGTGATCGGTTTGGAATCGTCACCCACATGCAATATTATGACGAAGAGGAACTAGCCCAAGTGGTGGAACGGACGGCTGGTATTATTCAAGCAGACATACAGGACAGCGGTGCTCATGAAATTGGTCGTCGTAGCCGGGGAACACCACGAGTGGCCAACCGCCTCTTAAAACGAGTGAGAGATATAGCTGAAGTCAAGGCAGATGGTCGCATTAATGAAAAAATGGCCCAACAAGCCTTATCTCTTTTAGAAGTGGATGCCAATGGTTTGGATGCTTCAGATAAAAAAATGTTGTCCATGATGATTGAAAGATATCAGGGAGGCCCAGTAGGTTTGCAGACCATTGCAGCTAATATTGGAGAAGAAGTGGATACGGTTGAAGATATGATCGAACCTTATCTCCTTCAAATTGGTTTTATCCAACGAACCCCGCGTGGACGTATGGTGACGCCAGAAGCCTACCGCCAGTTGGGCTATCCCTTGGCTGATGACTAAGAGAAAGTTTCTTGAAAATATATATTTTCAAGAGCTTTTTTTATGTATAAACTCGGCTAAAAGGTTGAAAGAGGCAGGATTTGCCCCGGTGTAGGATTGACAAGCCTTCAAAATTTTGTGAAGATAGCTGAATGACTTTATAATTTAAATAGAAATTTGGGATGTTATGACTTCAATAGAAGAATATAATTATGATTTACCAGAAGAACGTATTGCTCAAAACCCCTTAGATCAACGCTCAGACTCTAAATTGCTCGTTTTAGACCGCCAACAAGAATCCATGCAGGATAGTCGTTTTGAGGAAGTGCTTGATCTATTAGATGAAGGGGATGCTTTAGTTCTTAATAATACCAAAGTCTTGCCGACCCGCCTTTATGGGATTAAACCCAAAACCCATGGCCATTTTGAAGTCTTGATGACCAAAAATCTGGGCCAAGATGAATGGGAAGTTTTGATTAATCCGGGACGGCGGGCTAAGGAAGGAGTCGTAATCGAATTTGGCGACCGCCAACAGCTCCGTTTAGAAGTTTTAGAAGTCTTAGACGACGGGGTAAGACGTGTGCGTTTTGATTATGAAGGCATTTTTCTAGAAGTGCTGAATGAAGTGGGGCAAATGCCGCTTCCCCCTTATATCCACGAAAAATTAGAAGATAAAGACCGCTATCAAACGGTATATGCTAAAAACAATGGATCGGCTGCAGCCCCAACTGCAGGATTACATTTTACTGAAGAGCTGTTAAAAAAAATAGAAGATAAAGGCGTCCGCTTGGTTTATTTAACCTTACATGTGGGCTTGGGAACCTTTGGCCCGATTTTTGAAGAGGAAATTGAAAACCACCGCATGCATTGGGAAGCTTATGAATTGACAGAAGAAGCCTGCCAAGAATTGAAGGACGTAAAAGCGAGTGGAGGAAAGATTGTTGCTGTAGGAACGACTGTGGTTCGAACCTTAGAAAGTATCGCCCAAAAACATGGGGGACACTTGCAAGCTGAACGGGCTGAAACCAATTTATTCATCCGTCCCGGCTTTCAATTTCAAGTGGTTGACCAACTCTTGACTAATTTCCACCTTCCTAAATCCACTTTACTCATGTTAGTGAGTGCTTTTGCTTCCAAAGATTTTATGGCTCAAGCTTACCAACACGCGATTGATAATGATTACCGCTTCTTTAGCTTCGGCGATGCCATGTTTATTAAGTAGAAAGGAACACACTATGACAGGTCCATTAACATTTGAAATTATCAAAGAAGAAAAACACACAGGAGCCCGGCTTGGACGTATCACCACTACTCATGGTAGCTTTGAAACGCCGATGTTTATGCCGGTGGGAACCTTGGCTACAGTCAAAACCATGTCTCCAGAAGAATTAAAAGAAATAGGATCGGGCATTATCCTCTCCAACACCTACCACCTCTGGCTCAGACCGGGAGAAGATATTGTTGACGAAGCTGGAGGCTTACATGAATTTATGAACTGGAATCAAGGAGTCTTAACGGATTCCGGTGGTTTTCAAGTCTTTTCTCTCGCTAAAATTCGAGACATTCAAGAGGAGGGCGTTCATTTTAAAAGCCATTTGGATGGGTCTAAGCTTTTTTTAACACCTGAAAAATCGATCGCCATTCAAAATAAATTAGGGGCCGATATTATTATGTCCTTCGATGAATGCCCGCCAGCGGATTATAATAAGGAACAGATGGCTAAATCTTTAGCTCGCACGGTAAGATGGGCGGAAAGAGGAAAAGAAGCCCATGCTAAAGCAGACCGCCAAGCTTTATTTGGCATTTGCCAAGGAGGAACATTTAAAGATTTGAGAGCCCAACATGCCAAAGACCTCACGTCCTTGGACTTTGATGGTTATTCCATTGGTGGAGTGTCCGTTGGTGAATCCAAAGAAGACATGTACCGGGCGATTGATTATGCCATTCCCTATTTACCAAAAGAAAAACCACGTTATTTAATGGGGATAGGGACCCCGGATGCCATTATCGAGGGAGCAATTCGTGGGGTCGACATGCAGGATTGTGTGCTGCCCACCCGTATTGCCCGTAATGGAACAGCTATGACCCATTTTGGCCGCTTGGTGGTCAAAAATGCTAAATATGCCCGTGACTATGCTCCCTTAGATTCCATGTGTGACTGCTATTGCTGTCAAAATTATAGTCGGGCATACTTGCGTCATTTGATTAAAACCAATGAAATCTTCGGTATGCGTTTATTGAGTATTCATAATTTACGCTTCTTAATCAAGTTAACCGAAGAAATTCGCCAAGCCATTCTGGATGATTGTTTGCTGGATTATCGGGACGAATTTTTTGAACGTTACGGTTATAATGAGCCTAACGCTAAAGATTTTTAATTATCATTAGTATTTTGCTTCAATTTTTGTTAAAGTTATTCCTGAGTTTATATTTTGGGAGGAGGAATTTTAAATGGATAGTATTTTTACATTTATCTTACCCTTGATCATTATGTTTGCCTTGATGTATTTCATGGTTATCCGACCACAAAAGAAACAAATTTCAAAAACTCAAGATATGTTAAGCAACTTAAAAGCCGGTGATACCGTCGTAACGATTGGTGGCTTACATGGTGTCATTGACGAAGTTGACCAGCAAGCTAAGATTGTTGTTTTAGATTGTGAAGGGGTTTATCTGACCTTTGACCTTCGTGCTGTTTCACGCGTGATCGCCTCTCAAACAGCGACAGAAGTCGTCGAGCAAGATAGCAGCCTTGAAGAATAAAAGTGAGTAAAGTCACCGCTACACGCGGTGGCTTTTCTTTTTTAAAAATCCCTCTTCTTTTATTTAGAAAATCATTTGCATTTTATTTCAAATGCTTTAAAATAAAACATCCTGAAGACTATTTTTTAAAAGTGAGGGGGATTGGAATGGCTGACAGTTTACATAGAAATTTTTTATCCTATAAGTATTGGATTAAACGGAAGAAAAATGACTTCAGTAAAAAAGGCTATGATAATGTTAGCCTAGATGATTTGTGGCTTTATTTCAGCCACTATCGTTGGAAACATCACCGTCCCGACCACTATATTCAAGCGGTACGAGAAATTCTTACCCTGACGCCGAATGAATATTTTAATTATGCGACCTTGAAAGCACAAGTTTATGATGTTAAAGATATGGAAGAATATGATTTATCGCAATTATTTTAATAAAATCATCTGTTGATAAGTGATGGGAGGCTGTAACTACAGGTTACAGCCTCTTTTATTGCCCTGCTTAGATAACGAATAGACGTTCGGGTGCTTTTATACTATACTGATAGGGAGGAGGATGGCTATGCAATACGGAATATTGACCTTCGATGAACCTAAGCAGGATAGCTCGAGAAAAATTATTCATATTGATATGGATGCTTTTTTTGCGTCAGTTGAAATACGAGATAATCCAGATCTTCGTGGAAAAGCTGTGATCATTGCTCGCCATCCTAAAGACACCAATGGCCGTGGCGTGGTAACAACAGCTTCTTATGAAGCTAGAAAGTATGGTGTTCATTCGGCCATGCCAGCCGCTAAAGCCTATCAGCTCTGTCCACAAGGAATTTTTATTCCTGGCCGGCATGACTATTACCGGCAAGTGGCTGAAAATATCCGAGACATATTCAAACAATACACGGATTTATGGCAGGCAGTTTCTGTGGACGAGGCTTATTTAGACGTGACTGACAACAAAAAGAACCAGCCCTCGGCTACAATATTGGCCCGGCAGATTCAACGGCAAATTTACCGTGAATTAAAGTTGACCTGTTCTGCAGGCGTTTCATTTAATAAATTTATCGCTAAACTGGCTTCTGACTATCAAAAACCAGCAGGACTTACCACCATTGATCCCGATCACGCTCAAGACTTTCTTTTAAATCTGCCCATCGAGGATTTTCATGGTGTAGGGGTAAAAACAGTCGAAAAAATGCATGAATTGGGTATTCGTAATGGTCAAGATCTGTATGCTTGGTCGGAATACGACCTGGTTCAACTGTTCGGCAAAATGGGTCGGTCTCTTTATCGTAAGGTGAGAGCCATCGATCATTCCCCTGTTGTTTTAGAAAGAGACCGCAAGTCCTGTGGGAAGGAGCATACTTTTGGCCGTCCCTTAACCCGTGAAGACCAAGTCATCCAAGAGCTTCGCCAATTGGCTAAAAATGTTATGGCAAGCTTAGAAAAACACCAAAGCCAAGGCAAAACGGTGGTTTTAAAAATTCGTAACAATCGATATGAAACAAAAACACGGCGTAAAACCTTACCCTATTATATTGAGGATGAAGAGCAATTATTTAACATTGCCTATGCTTTATGGGAAGAGATTGGAAGTTTGACTTCAGGGATTCGGCTGCTGGGGATTACAGTGAGCTCGCTGGACACCCATCCCTATGAAAATTTAACCCTACCCCTTTATCCGGACAGAGACTCTTCTTTCAAGCTTAAATAAATTTTCCTTAAACTTAAGAGAAATTAAAGATGTCCATTTTATAATTTTAATGCTTACTCGTATGCTTGATAGTAAGGAGATTGTATGACTAAAGAAATTCAAAAACAAATCATGAAAGAAATTGACTCTTATGAGCGAATTATTATTCACCGCCACCAGCGGCCTGACCCGGATGCCATAGGATCACAATGTGGCTTAGCAGCGTTGATTGAGGCAACTTACCCCCAGAAAAAAGTGCTTCGCGCTGGAAGTTCCAGTGGCTCCTTAAAATTCTTGAGACAAATGGACCAGGTGAAGGATGAGGATTATCGTGATGCCTTGGTCATTGTCACAGATACGGCCAATGCTAGCCGGGTCGATGATGATCGTTACACTAAGGGACAGAAAATAATAAAGATTGACCACCACCCTCATAATGATGAGGGAGACTATGCTGATTTAAGCTGGGAAGATGATCGCTTTTCATCTTGCAGCGAGATGATCGCTTTAATGTGGAAAAACTTTGAAGAATACTGGCAAATGACTGCTGAAGCTGCTCGCTTGCTCTATGCTGGAATAGTGGGAGATACCAATCGCTTCCTTTATGATGCGACCAGCAGCCAAACCATGCACTTGGCTGGAGAACTGATGAACTATGATTTTAATCACACGGCCTTAAATGATCAAATGAATCGGATTAGTTTAAAAGAAGCTCGTTTGCAAGCTTATTTGTATGAAAATCTGACCCTGTTGGATAGTGGCATGGCGTATCTCATTTTAACGGAAGAGACAATGAACGAACTGGATATTAAAGACGAGCATACCCACAGTATAGTGGCCCTTCCAAGAGCCATTGAAGGCGTTCAAGTTTGGGGGATTTTTGTTCAACAAGCTGACCATAGCTTCCGCTGTCGCCTGCGCTCATCTGGACCTAGTATTAACCAGATAGCTGAAGCTCACGGTGGGGGAGGTCATGCTCTTGCATCTGGTGCACAAGCGGAAGACCAGGCTGAAGTCCAAGAAATCATTGAAGAATTATCGGAATTAAGCCTGAAAAGTCGCCGATAAATAATGAAAAAGTAGGTGATTGATGTGGATAAAGATAAAAAAAATCAGCCGAACAAAAAGAAATATCAAGATGAATTTTGGGATAGTAGTAAGGGCCGACTAAAGGAATGGAATAAGGTCAGAAAAAGCTATTTTCAAAAGTATCATGTCAATAAGATTATCCTGTTGGTGGTGTTAACGACTGCTTTTTTATTGACCCTTTACATGTACATTGGGGCGAAGATGACCAATGTTGAAAACTTAAAATCTAATTTAGAGCAAAAAACAGTTATATACGATATCAATAATGAAGTGGCTGGTTCCTTATACTCTCAAAAAGGGACCCCAGTGAGTCTGGACCATATTTCTGACCATGTAGAAAATGCTGTTATTTCTACTGAGGACCAGCGTTTCTATGCTCACCCCGGCTTTTCAATTCGAGGGATGGGACGGGCAGCCATCGGTTACATTATTAATTTCGGTAATATTGTTGGTGGGGGGTCGACTCTGACCCAACAATTGGCTAAAAATGCTTATTTGTCAGCGGACCAGACCCTAATTCGTAAGTTGAAAGAATTGTTCCTTGCTCTTGAAATTGAAAAGCAATATCAAAAAGATGAAATTTTAGAAATGTATTTGAATAATGTCTATTTTGGTAATGGCGTTTGGGGAGTGGAAGATGCTTCGATGAAGTATTTTGGAAAATCTTCATCGGATTTGACAGAAGCTGAAGCGGCAACCATTGCAGGCATGCTGACAGCTCCCTCCCAAAACAACCCCTTGGATAATTATGAACAATCCATCCAGCGAAGAAATACCGTACTGATGTTGATGGCTGACCAAGGCTATATCTCTCAAGATACCATGGTCAATGCCCAAAACTCAGATATGCAGTTGGTCGATAACTATACCGACACTGATGATTACCGTTACCCTTATTATTTTGATGCTGTGATAGAAGAAGCCATTAATAAATACGGCATGGAAGAAGAAAACATCATGAATAACGGTTATCAGATTTATACGAATCTGAACCAGGCCCACCAGCAACAAATGAATGCTGCTTATACTTATGATGGTTATTTCCCTCAAGCAGCTGATGGGACTCCGGTTGAAAGTGCATCCGTCGCCCTTAATCCGCAAACAGGTGGAGTGACAGCTGTGATTGGTGGGCGAGGGGAACACAGTTTTAGAGGCTATAATCGAGCCACCCAAATGCGCCGTCAACCCGGTTCAACCATGAAACCTTTTGGGGTTTATATCCCGGCTTTAGAAGCGGGCTATGATATCAATGACAATTTACCTGACCGCGAGATTTCTTACGGCAAAGAAAACTACACCCCTTATAATGTGGACCGGCAGTTTTCACCCACTGGAGAGGTGAGCATGGCTTTGGCTGTGGCTCAAAGTAAAAATGCACCAGCGGTTTGGTTATTAAATGAAATTGGAATGAATAAGGCCGTCCGCACCGCTGAACATTTTGGAATTACCATCCACCCAGAAGATGAAAACCTTGCGGCAGTGGCCTTGGGTGGGATGACCCACGGCGTGACCCCTGTAGAAATTGCAAGTGCCTATGGGGCTATTGCTAATAGGGGAGAGCGGATGGAACCTCATTTCATTACAGGGATAGTGGACTCCACTGGCAAGACCTTAGTAGATAATCGCAAGGCAAAATCTGACCGAGCCACTTCTCGTTCCGTAGCTAAAGATATGAATGCCATGCTCTTAAATGTTTTCAGTGAGTATGGTACAGCAGCAGCTTACCAACCGGCGGGCTATCAAGTCGCTGGTAAAACGGGAACGACAGATGCTCGCTTTGAAACAGGAGTGACCGATAAGTGGTTAGTCGGCTATAGTCCGGATATTGTGGTCGCTGGATGGATTGGATTTGACCAGCCTTCAGAGTTGCGGTCATTGACTCCCGACCACAATATAGGAGAGGTAGTCCAATTAGAATTGGAAGGTATTCTACCTTATACGGCAGGATCTACTTTCAATGAAGACGGTTCAATTAACGACATGCAAGAAGATGGAGGCTCTTCCTTCTCTCTTGATCTCCCATTTGATATTCATTTAGATGGGATGAAAGATACTCTCCTTCGATGGGGGCAAACGGCCTGGCCAATCCTTAGGGACGGAACTAAATTCTTGGGAGAACAACTGTATAATTTCTTTTACCAATTATTTAGCCGCTATACTTAAGAAAAAATTGACCTCGGCCTTCTTTCCTTTTAAGATAAAAACACATGAAAACTAAAAATATGAAGGAGAATGAAATGAGCGAAGAAGTAAATATTTATGATACGGCTAATGCTTTGGTTAGAGACCTTAGCCAAACCAGCCAATATCAACAGTTAAAAGAAGCCTTAGCTGCTGTTAAAGCTGATGAAGAAGCCAATAAAATATTTGAAGAATTTCAAGACTTGCAGCAAGAGCTGACGCAACAACAACTGTCAGCTCAAGACATTGATACAGAAGTGGTCAACCGCATGCAGGACTTGTCACAAAAAATGACTGAAAATGAAAAATTATCCCGCTTAATTCAAGTGGAACAAGCCATGAATGCTTTAATTAATGACATTAATCGCATTGTTGTGGCACCTATTTCAAAATTATATGAATAATTTTTTCCAAGGCTTGCTTTTTTAGCAGGCCTTGTTTATTAAAAAGAAAAGAACAAATGTTTGGAAGGAGGCTATGGGTCTTGCATTTTTTACATGCTGCTGATTTACATTTGGACCGCCCCTATGAAGATATGCTTTCTTATGGGGATGAAATGGAAAGGATGGTCAAGGACGCACCCTATATTGCTTTAGAAAGAATGATAGATGCTGCAATTGCTGACCAGGTTGATTTTGTTTTGATGGCAGGCGACCTATTTGATGGAGACCGAGCAAGTGTTCAAGCTCAGTTATTTTTCCTTCAACAGCTTCAGCGATTAGATGAAGAAAATATTCCTTCCTTATTAATTCATGGGAATCATGATCCTCTTTTAAATTCGGCTAGCCAACTGGAGTTACCAGCATCCTGTCACGTTTTTTCTAGAGAAGTTGAAACAATTTATCTGACCAGCCAGAAGAATGAGCGGCTAGCCATTAGCGGTTTTTCCTATGATTCTCGCTGGATTAAAGATTCTATGATGAAAAAATTTCCAGCACGTAAACATCATGTCGATTACCATTTAGGGCTTTACCACGGCCAGCTGGCCTATGGAGAAGGGGAGCCACTTTATGCTCCCTTTCGAGTGGAAGAGATTGACCAGTTAAATTATGACTATTTTGCTTTAGGTCATATTCACCGCATGCAGGCCTTGCCCAGTCAAAGTTTGGCCTATTATGCTGGAACCTTAAGTGGACGGAGTAGGAAAGAGACGGGCCCTAAGGGTTATTTAGATATTATGGTGGATGAGGGTCAATGGGAAGTGACGCCCATAGCTGTGAGTCCGGTTCAATATGAAAATTTACAGATTAAAGTTGAAAATTGCCAGCATTGGCAGGACGTTTTGGACCAGCTGCTGTCAGCCATTTTCAAGCAACAGTATGAAGCGGAATGGGTTTTATTAGCTGTCGACCTTCAGCTGGATTCGTCTGCGAGTAATCATCTATTAGAGGATTTGCGAGCAGCTGCCTTTGAAGACCATTTGGCACGTTCCTTAAAGTCAGAGTCGATTCAATTGATTCAATTACAGCTGCAGCGGATACAAGACGATGGAATGGAAGACTTGCAAGTCTTGTTTCCTGAAGAGTTTTTATCTGCCCAGAATCGATTATTAAAGAGAGAAAGCCTCAGCCAACTAGCGGATGATTTATTCTCTGACCAACGAATTAAGAGCTGGTTGGCAGATTGGGATTGGCAGGCTGAATTTATCAATCAGAGGAGGGATGACGATGAAAATTGATAAGATCCATATTTATGGCTTTGGCCAATGGCAGGACAAAACCTTTGATTTTAAAGACGATTTACAAGTTTTCTTGGGGCCCAATGAAGCGGGCAAGTCAACCCTCTATCAATTTATTTTGCAACTGCTTTTTGGTTTTGCTAATCGAAAACAAAAAGATGAATATTATCGCCCCCTTCACTCCTTGGCTTATGGAGGGAAAATATGGTTAAGAACGGAAGAGCTGGGAAGCTTTACCGTCGAGCGTGTTGAAAAACAAGGTCAAATGCTTTGCCAGGTTCACTTATCCAATGGTGAGCAGGGGGGCGAAGAGTTACTCCAGTATTGCTTATCAGGGATGAATGGCTCCTGGTATGACCACTTTTATGGCATAAATCTTAAAGCTCTCCAAGCACAGCAACAATTGCCGCTAGCTGATTTGAATCAATTCTACTTAAATGAAGGAATTTTAGGCAGCCAGCAACTTATGCAGGCTGAAAAGGAGCGACATGAACAAGCGGATCAACTTTACCGCAAACAAGCCCGTATTCGTCCTATCAATGCTCAACTATCCTATATGGAAGACTTAGAAAAGGAATTGAAGCAAGCAAAAAAACAAAATAAAAGCTATATGAGCTTGCTTAAGGATGAAGCTAGTAAAAAAGACCAACTCAACCAGTGGGAAAATCAACTGAAGCAAAAGAAAAAGCAAATGAAAAAAATAGAGCAGATGCGCGAGGATTGGCCAAAGTTCGAAAAAATAGAGAAATTAGATGAACAAGTTAAGTCGATGACTGAACATCCTTTACCTCAAAACGGGCTAGTCAAATATGAAGAGATAAGCGAAAAAATCCAACAATTAAAAAATGAACGGACTGACTTTCTAAAAGAATTGAAGCAGGAAGAGCAAACGGGGCGTGTGGGTCCAGTCTTGACTCATGCAGAGATTGAACGCCTACAAAAACGCCTTCAAAAACTCCATGTTCAAGCAGAGAAGATGAGCTGGTTAGAAAAAGAAGAAAAAGAAAGTATAGAAGACCTCTTAAAATGGTCTTCACAGGCCGAATTGGAACCAGAAAAATTGGCAACGATAGCTCATCGTTATGAGGAAGACCCTCAGGCAGTTGAAAAATTATGGAAGAACATTCAAGAAGAAAATCATGAACTCGTCCTTCTCGAAAAAAGTCTGAAGCAAGAGGCTAATCAAAAAAATACAGACTCCAGAGCTTCTAGTATGAAGGTTCAACTTTTTTTAATCCTTCTTAGCTTTATTCTAAGTATGGCTTTCTTCCGCCAGTCCAATCTTTTGCTCACTTTTTTGATGGTGAGTTTGCTTTTACTGCAAATCTTGACTGTTCTCTTTGTGCATCCGGCTGTTCTCCGCCGTCTTTTAAAAGAAAAGCAAATTGAGAACCGTCAAGTCGAGCTTGAGCAGTCGATCAGAAAGAGTAAGGGGAAATTAGAAGATCTCCGTATGGCCTGGTTTGATCTGTTAGGCGAAGGCTCTATGTCTATGATCGATCAGGATTATCCTCTAGAAGGGGTAAAATCCTCTCTCACTGCTCAAGAAAAATTAAATCAGATTCGCCAGCAAATTTTCCAGCTAGAAGAAAAAATGTCCTTAGAGCTTGAAGAGCTGGGCCAACTGTTCGGCATAGCTGTTCAGGGCGATCGGTTGAAAGTCTTGACTGACATTGAACGACAGGTCAAAGCTTTACGGTCTGTTAAAGGCGACTTCCCTCTTCCTTATATTAAACAAGTTGATAAACGCATCGACCAGCTGCTTTTGCAACAAAAGGAATGGCTAGAACTATGCCAGGCACGAAATGAAAGTGAAATGCGCAATTTTTATAAGGAAAATGATCGCCGACAAGGCATTTTAAAAGAAATGAAAGAATTACAAGCGAGCATGGAGGTCAAACAATCAGACTTTCAAACCTTTGAAAATATAGATCAGCTTCATCAGACATTTACCCGCTTAGAGCAAGACATTCAGCACTTAAGTCAAAACTACCAGCAATTGAAGGAAGAATACCTAGACCTCCAAGTCAGCATTCATGATTTAGAAAGTCGGGGAACTTATGATAAACTAAGACAACATTTTGAATATGAAAAGTCTAAATTAAAGAATTTAATTCGCCAATGGCTGTCTTACCGATATGAAGCTCAACTCATCCACCAAACGGTTAGCCTGGCTCAGGAAGGCTATCTGCCTCAACTTGTTCAAATAGCGAGTGCATTATTTGAACAATTGACGGCTGGCGAATATTCTTCTGTTTTTCTTAGGGATGGGCTGCTACAAGTTAGAGATAGGCAGGATCAATCATTTAAAAGCTATCAACTGTCTTCGGCCACCCAAGACCAGCTCTATCTCGCTTGGCGGCTGGCCTTTATTCAAAGTTTGGGAGATTTGAGAAAGATGCCCATTATCATTGATGACGGCTTTGTAAATTTTGATGACCACCGCTTACATCAATTGATGGCTCTTCTTAAAGAGCTAGCGTCCAAGCAGCAAATCATTATTTTAAGTAAAGATGTCCGACTTAGTCATGAGATTGCTTCCGACCATATCCAGTATTTATAACACTATAGAGGTGAAAGTATGTCGAAATTATTATATGAATATGAGCTTGATGAGAATTTTGATCTTTTCCTATTGATTGAAAGCTGCCAGGTTCGTACAGCAAAAAATGGTAAAAACTTTTTGGCTCTGACCTTTCAAGATAAAAGCGGTAAAATGGATGGTAAGTTTTGGGACGCTTCCGAAGAAGACGGCGAGCGTTTTAAGAGTGGGACCATTGTTGAAGTCAGTGGAAAACGCGAGCTCTACCAAGGGCAAGACCAGTTGAGAATATTTTCTATGCATCCCAGCCAAGAACCCATGGATCCAGCAGATTTTATGACTTCTGCTCCCTTGTCAAAACAAGAGATGATTCAATTGTTCGCTAGCTTTATAGAAGATATTGAACAGCCAGACATCAATCAGCTGGTTCGACACTTATTGAATAAATACAGCCAAAGCTACTTTTCAGGTCCAGCAGCTAAAAAATTGCACCATGCGTTTGAAGGGGGCTTGGCTTTTCATACCTTGAGCATTTTAAGTTTAGCTCGTTCAGTCCTTGAATACTATGGACAGCATGGCATTCACATTGATGCTTCCCTTCTCTATGGTGGGGCCATCCTGCATGATTTAGGGAAGGTCAAAGAATTGACTGGATCGATTGGAACTGAATATACCCTTGAAGGAAATCTCATTGGGCATATTGTTATTGCAGATGAAGAAATTTCAAAAGCTTGCCATGAATTAAAGATTGATGAAAATCAAGAAAGCATTCTTTTACTTAAACATATGATTCTCTCTCATCATGGCCAATTAGAATATGGTTCTCCCGTTCGACCACGGCTCTTAGAAGCTGAAATATTGCATAGTTTGGACGATTTGGATGCATCCATTATTCAAATTTCTGATGCCCTCGAAAAAACACAAGCCGGCGATTTTACTAGTCGTTTATTCGGTATGGACAATCGTTCTTTTTATAAAAGTGCAAAAAATGATATAAATTTTGAATAAAAAAGCATAAAAAAAGATTTATAAATTTAAATGTCCAATCAATTATGATAATATATTAATTGTTACCTTCTGTACCTACCGAAATTTCTAATAAAACAGGAGGTTCATGTCTCAATACTTAAATAGAAAGAGTGTCAGATTAATGAAAAAATACATTGCAGGAATCGCTTTATGCTCAGTCCTTGCCTTATCTGGATGTGACCAGGCTGAAACTGTTGCGTCCTCAGAAGCTGGAAAAATTGACAGTCATGAATTATACAATGAAATGAAAGGTCGCTATGGTGCCCAAACTTTACGGACCATGCTCCTTGAAGATATTCTAGAAAATCGTTACGGTGAGCAAGTGAGCGAAGATGACGTGGACAAACTTCTCCAAAAAAATGCTGAAAGCTTTGGTGGAGAAGATCAATTTGAAATGTACTTAGCTGCTCAAGGAATTTCATTAGATTCCATGCAAGAATCTACCCGCATCACCCTTTTAATTGCTGAAGCAGTGAAAGATTATGAGGGCATCACCGAAGATGACTTAAAAAAATTCTATGATGAATGGCAACCTGAAGTTACGACTTCACATATTTTAGTTGAAGATAAAGAAACTGCTCAGGACATTATTAAACAATTAAATGATGGCGCTAAATTTGAGGAATTAGTTCAAGAACATTCAACTGATACAGCTAGCGCCCAAAAAGATGGTCAAGTGACTTTTGCACCAGGACAAGATGAAGTGGTCGCTGAATACGAAGAAGCTGCGATGGCATTAAACGAAGGTGAAATCACTCAAGAGCCAGTTGAAACAGCTTATGGTTTCCATATCATTCGAATGGATGAGAAAGCAGAAAAAGGGTCATTTGAAGAAGAAAAAGAAAATGTTCGCCAGGCCTATATGGATCAAATTATGGCTGATACGGAATTAATTAAATCAACCATCAGCCAGTTGGCTGCAGATTCTAACATCATTATTGAAGATAGCGAATTAAATGGAGCTATCGAAGGGTTGATACCAGATCAAAATTCTGAAGGCGATAGCGCTAAAGATGGCGAATCGAAAGAAGATGACAGTTCGGATAGTAAAGATGAACAAGATTCTTCTGATGCAAAATCTAACGAAGAAAGTTCAGAAGAAGACTCAACAACGTCAGATTCAGCGGCAGAATCTGACGAGAGTAAAGAATAATCATTGAAAAGAGCCGCCAATATAAAGGGAGATTAACTATTAAACTGGATAAACAAACAATCGAAAGCATTCTACTTATACTGACTGCAAGTGTCTACCAGCAAAGATAAGTGTGGGCTTTCCCTTTATATTAGACATGTAAGCGTTTTCCGTTTTTACAAACCTAATTAGAAAGAGGTGAGGAAATGTCAAACACAATTGATGAGATTTTTTCAATTGAGGAGGAAGCTCAGCAGCTTGAACGGGACTATGAACAGAAACTTCAAGCTATGGATAAGAAACTAGAAGATGATAAAGTGGCCATCGACCAAGCTGTCGACCAGGAAAAAGAACACTATCATCAGCAACAACAGTCCAACGCTGAGCAAAAATTGTACGCCTATCAGGAGTCTGCGGATCGAAAATTTAAATCGAACAAGCAAGCTTTGAATAGACGTTACCAAAACAAGAAGGATGCAATTGTCAAGAATGTGGTAGATAAGGTGGTGAAAACATATGGCCATAGCACAAATGCATAAAATTCGTATCGTCACCTTGAAGAAACATTCAGAATTCTTATATTCTGTTCTTCAAAGTTTGCAAGTGGTTGAACCTAAAGATTTAGCAACCGAACTCGCAAACAGTGACGAAGAAACGAATGTGGACGACATGGATGAAGATATTCAAAAATCCATCGACCAGGATGAAGACTTAACTGTCACTCAGACGCGTTTAAGTAATATACAAAATGCCATTGTATTCTTAAATCGCTATGTTCCAGCTAAAAGCTTCAAGGAAAAACATAGTGTTCCTATCCCTGTTTACACCTTAGAAGAATTAGACGATGAAGTTGAAAGCTTTGATAGTAAAAAATTAGTGCATGAACTTCACGTCACACGTGACAAATTAGTGGATATTGATGCTGAACTTGAAGAATTGGATGAAGAAGAAGACTTCCTCCTCCGCTGGTACAAGTTAAATATCACACCTCAAGATATCGAAAACTTCAAACACATCGGAGCAGTGGTAGGGACTGTCCCTCAAACGGCTGATAATGAATATGTTAATAAAGTCAAAGCATATGAACATATTAGTCAAGAAGAGGTCCTCCATACGGATGATGTTTATGGCTTTGTTGCCTATTTCGATAAAGATGACCAGGAAACAGTCATGCATGATCTTCGTGATATGCGATTTGACCGTTTACACTATTCTTACGACCTGGTTCCCACTGAGCAAGTAAAAGTGGTTCAAGAACGTAAGAAAGAGTTGAAAAAAGAGCAGGCAGATATTCGTAGAAAACTTAAAACTCGAGGAGAAGACTTAAGAAAATTAGAATTGGCTGCAGAATATTTCTATGCTAAAGAACAGCGCCAAATTGCTAAACATCTTGCTCTCCAAACGGATAATGTTTTTGCTTTTGAAGGTTGGATTGAAAAAGAAGAAACCGACCGCATGGAAGGTTTTATTTTCGAAAATATTCCTAATGATGAAGTTTATATTGAGTATGAGGAAATCAAGGAAGAAGAGATTGATGACGTTCCAATTAAATTGAAAAATAACGTAATCAACTCTCCATTCGAAACAGTTACAGAGATGTATGCTTTACCTAAGTATAATGAAATGGATCCGACCCCTTGGGTGACCCCATTCTACATGTTATTTTTCGGAATGATGATGGGGGACTTGGGTTATGGAATCTTGATGTGGCTAGCTACATTCTTTGCCCTACGTTTCTTAAACTTAAAAGCCGGAATGAAGAAAAACGTGAAATTCTTCCACTTATTATCTTATCCGACTATGCTCGTAGGTTTAATCTACGGATCCCTCTTTGGGGTAACCATTCCCACTCAGATTATTGATATCAATGCCCAGGCTGTTCAAGTCTTACTCATTTCTATGATTATCGGTATTGTTCATATCATTTTAGCTCTGGGACTGAATACCTTCTTGAATTTCAAATTAGGTCAGCCCATAGCTGCAATCAAAGATGGTTTAGCTTGGATTGTCGTTTTACTTGGAGCTGTAGCAACTGCATTAGGGGCTTTAGTTCTGAATAATTCAACGGTCTTGAATGCCGGCTTAATTGCCATGGGAGTTGCATTAGTGGTTGTCGTGATTGGAAGTATTATGGATAGCGACAACAAAGGTGCTGGTTTAGCATGGGGACTCTATGATGTTTACGGTATTTCCGGTTATATTGGAGACATTGTTTCCTATTCTCGATTGATGGCCTTAGGTATGTCCGGAGGTAGTATTGCTGCAGCATTCAATATGTTAGTAGGGATGTTACCTGTGTGGGCACGCTTCACGATTGGAATTGTATTAATTCTAGCCCTACAGCTCTTTAACATGTTCCTATCACTTTTAAGTGCTTATGTGCACGGTTTACGTTTAATTTTCGTTGAATTTTTTGGAAAATTCTATAACGGTGGTGGACGTAAGTTTGCCCCATTAAAAGCCAAAGAAGACTATATTGAAATTAAACAAAGCAGAAAATACGTTTAACGATTAAATTAAAAATTTTAGGAGGTACATTCAAAATGGATTGGATGACATTTTTTACAGAAAACGGTGGAGCAATTCTAGGTTACTTAGGTGTAGCTTTAGCGGTTGCCTTGTCAGGTTTTGGTTCTTCAATTGGTACAGGTACGACTGGGGCTGCAGCAGCTTCCCTAATTAAAGACCAACCAGAGAAATTTACTCAGGCATTAATCTTACAACTGTTACCCGGGACACAAGGTTTATACGGTTTCGTTATCGGCTTTATGATTTTATTCTCTATTAGCCCAGATTTAGCACTAGCAGACGGTTTCCGTTTATTAATCGCTGCCTTACCAATCGCTTTAGTAGGTTGGGTTTCTGGTAAACACCAAGGGAATGTGTCAACAGCTGGTTTACAAATCTTAGCTAAACGTCCAGAAAATGTTGCTAACGGGATTATCTTAGCCATCATGGTTGAGACTTACGCGATCTTAGCGTTCATTTCTTCTATCTTACTTATTTACGTTTAATATTTGCCAGATAAGAATAATAGAGGAGGAGAGCGCTAGTGAAAGACTTATCAACATTAAGAAATGGCGTCATTGAAAAAATTACTCAAAACGGCGATCAAAAAGTTGAAGCCAAAGAACAAGCTCATGCTAGAGAATTAGATTCTTATCGCGCTCAATCAGAAGAACGAAAATCTTCCGACATCGGTCGAATCACTGAACAAGTTAAAGATCAATTGAACCAGAATAAGCAGAGTTACGACAACAAAAAACGTAATGAACTTTTAGCGGTTAAAGAAACGATTCTTAAAGAAGTGATTCAAGCAGCTATCGATCATTTAAGAACCTTTGATGGGGAAGAGATTCGCCCATTTATTGATCAAGCTGTGAAACAAATTGACCAAAACAAAGCTCATACTTTAATCTTTGGGGACCAATCGATTGATAAAGTATCAGATGAAACCATTCAACAATTACAAGCAGATTATCCTCAAATGGAAATCAGCTCTGACAGCCTAACACGCTCAAGTGGATTCATTATCGAGCAAGATGGAATCGAGTATAACTATCGATTCGAAGATTTAGTTGATGAAATTGAGCCGGAGTTAAAAGTAGAAATTTCTAAAGAAGTCTTTTAATAGAAAGGAGTTATAAATTTGAATAAAATAGAATATGCTCCTTTAAATACGACTTTATCGATATATGAAACTGAATTACTGGATGAATCAGATTTTACTGCTATGTTGCAAGCTAACTCATTACAGGATGCCTTAAACATTTTAGATAAAACCGTCTATGAAATTCCAGCTGATGTTGCTGAGACAAAAAACTTTGAAACTTTTTTAAACCGTCGTTTATGTACGGTAACTGAAACGTTTGCTTCAAGTATTATCGACTCACGCTTAATCGGGATTTTCTCTTGGCGATATACCTTCCATAACTTAAAAGTTTTGACTAAGGCTCAAGCTTTAGACCGAAACTTAGATTCTTTATTGATTCACATGGGAATGCCAATTGAACAGATCAAAGCCTATTTGAATACAGGCGATGGTCAAAATCTCCCAGAAGCCTTAGTCGAAAGTACCGAACAAATCAAAGAAGTCTTAGAACATGGTGGGGATTTAGGCAATATCGATATCATCTATGACCGTGCTTATCTCAAATTAATCGATGATATCAGTGAGGAATTAGAAGATCCACAATTGATTGAAACAACGGATATGGTTGTTGATTTTGAAAATCTGTCAACCCTATTACGTTGTATGCAACAAAACAAAGGAGCAGGTTTCGTGAAGGCGGTCCTCTCTGACGCTGGTAGTATTTCAGTTGAGGAACTCGTCAGCTATTGGGAAAACAAGGATATTGACGGATTAGTGGATGCTTACCGCCGTAAATCATACGGTGGGGAACTCGAGCGTATCTTGAAAGAAAAAGATGAAGACCTAGCGGATCCTGTAGCGGTAGATGCTGCGATTTATGATGCTAAAGCTTCCTTCTATCGTCAGTTTTCTTTAGAACCTTTTGGCCCCATGCCTGTTATTTCCTACTTGCACTTTTTCAATAATGAGGTAAATAACATTCGATTAATTTTAATCGGTAAAGACAATGGAGTTCCCAATAAAATCATTAAAGAAAGGATGCGACCAATCTATGGCTTATAAAATTGCTGTTATCGGAAGTAAAGATGTCGTGACTGCATTTCAGCTCATTGGATTTGACGTGTATCCTTCTTATGAGGCTAAAGAAACCCGTCAAATTATCGACCGCCTAGCTGGAGAAGGTTATGGAATTATTTATTTAACAGAAGATTTAGCTGAATTAATTCCAGAGACCATTCGCCGTTATGACGAAAAACCCACCCCAGCGATTACGTTGATTCCTACTAATAAAGGATCACGTGGCATCGGTATTCATCGAATTAATGACAATGTAGAGAAAGCAATTGGATCAAATATTTTACAAGGAGGAGACTAATGAATACAGGTACAATTACAGAAGTTTCAGGACCTTTAGTGTTAGCTAAGGGGCTTGAAAATGCCTCCATTCAAAATATTTGCCGTGTAGGAGAATTAGGACTTATCGGCGAAATTATTGAAATGCATAACGATATTGTATCGATTCAGGTTTACGAGGAAACATCGGGCTTAGAACCTGGTGAAATTGTTAAAGATACCGGCCAACCTTTATCAGTTGAGTTGGGACCTGGATTGTTATCACAAATGTTTGATGGTATTCAACGTCCATTAGATAAATTTATTGATGAAACAGACTCTAACTATATCGTTCGTGGAGCAGAAATTAACCCCTTAGACCATGATAAAATTTGGAATTTCCAAGCTAAAGTTGAAGTAGGATCAGAAGTCATTGCAGGTGATATTATCGGAACAGTTCAGGAGACTGAATTCTTCGAGCACCGCATTCTCGTTCCTTATGGTATTGAAGGTACCGTTAAAGATATCAAATCAGGCGACCACACTTTAGATGACGTGGTATGTTTGGTTGAAGCAGAAGATGGCCAGGTTCATGAATTAAAAATGTATCAATCTTGGCCAGTGAAACAGGGTCGACCATTTAAGAATAAAACGACTCCAAAAACACCTTTACGTACGGGTCAGCGTGTCATTGACGCTTTCTTCCCAATCGCTAAAGGAGGAACCGCTTCTATTCCTGGACCATTTGGTGCAGGTAAAACAGTTGTTCAAAACCAAATTGCGAAATTCGCAGACGTCGACGTGGTTGTTTACGTTGGATGTGGTGAGCGTGGGAATGAGATGACTGAGGTTATTAACTCCTTCCCTGAATTAGAAGACCCGAACACAGGAGGGTCATTGATTGACCGTACGGTAGTTATCGCTAATACCTCTAACATGCCGGTGGCGGCTCGTGAGGCTTCTATCTATACAGGAATCACCATTGCAGAATATTTCCGTGATATGGGTTATTCTGTTTCAATCATGGCTGACTCTACTTCTCGTTGGGCAGAGGCCTTGCGTGAGATGTCTGGTCGTCTTGAAGAGATGCCAGGGGATGAAGGTTACCCCGCTTATCTAGGTTCACGTTTGGCGGACTTCTATGAACGTGCAGGATATGTTGAAACGCTAGGTTCTGACCACCGCGAAGGATCCGTTTCAGCTATTGGTGCGGTGTCACCAGCTGGTGGGGACACATCTGAGCCGGTTACTCAAAATACTTTACGTGTCGTCAAAGTATATTGGGGATTGGATTCATCCTTATCTCAACAACGTCACTTCCCAGCCATTAACTGGTTAAACTCTTATTCTTTATATTCACCAGACATTGAAGAATACTACGATGAAGAGTTAGGAATCAATTGGGGAGAGATGGTTCGCCATGCTAAGATCTTGCTGCAAGAAGAAGACCGCTTGCAAGACATCGTTCAATTAGTTGGGGCGGACTCCCTATCAGAAACTGACCGTATGACTTTAGTCATTGCTGGAATGGTTCGTCGTGATTTCTTACAGCAAAATGCTTACCATGCGGTTGATGAAGCTACTTCAGAAGAAAAAATGGTCAAAATGTTAGACACCATTTTAACCTTTGAAAATGAGGCTCGCCAAGCCATGGAATTAGGATCATATTATGATGAAATAATTTCAGGCACGGAAGAATTACGTACGCGTATCGCTCGTATGAAAGAAATTCCTGAAGATGATCTGAAACAATTAGACCAGTTGAAAGCTCGCATTTCTGAAGAAATCAAAGATGTCATTCAAGAAGGAGGAGCTCATCATGGTTAAAGATTATCGTGAATTTTCGGATATTTATGGTCCGATTATTGTCGTGGAAGGTACAGAAGGAGTTTCTTACGACGAATTGGTTGAAATCCAAGTGGAAGGCCAAGAATCACGCGTAGGACAAGTTCTAGAAATTCAAGAAGATAAAGCCGTTGTCCAAATTTATGGTTCCAATACAGGAATTAACGCGGCTAACACTAAAGTCCGCTTTAAAGGACGTCCTTTAGAGTTCGGTGTATCTGCTGATATCCTAGGACGGACCTTTGATGGAATGGGGAACTTGATTGATGACGGTCCGGAAATTATTCCTGAACGTTATGATGATATTGAAGGTCAAGCCATTAACCCTATGGGACGTATTTATCCCGATGAATTTATTCAAACAGGGGTATCCAGTATTGACCACTTGAATACTCTCGTTCGCGGGCAAAAGTTACCGATTTTCTCAGGAGCAGGTTTGCCTCACTCTCAGCTAGCTACCCAGATTGCTCGTCAATCTCAAGTGCGCGGGACAGATGAAGAGTTCGTGGTTGTCTTCGCAGCCATGGGGACGACTTATGACGAGGCAGAATTCTTTATTGAAGACTTCAAACGCACGGGTGCGATTGACCGTTCTGTCTTATTCATTAACTTAGCTAACGACCCTTCCATTGAGCGACTAGCGACTCCAAAAATTGCCTTAACAGCTGCTGAATATCTGGCTTTTGAAAAAGGCTACCATGTATTGGTGATCATGACGGACATTACAAACTATGCGGAAGCTTTACGTGAAGTTTCAGCTGCTCGTCGTGAAGTGCCAGGACGTGGAGGATATCCAGGATATCTATATACTAACTTAGCGACCTTATATGAACGTGCCGGTCGTGTCGAAGGAAGTAAGGGATCACTCACCCAAATCCCTATCCTTACCATGCCAGAAGATGATATTACCCACCCTATTCCCGACTTAACCGGATACATTACAGAAGGGCAAATCATCATGGACCAAGACTTGAACAACCGTGGTATTAATCCACCAATCAACGTTCTGCCATCGCTTTCTCGTTTGAAAGACGAAGGGATCGGGGAAGGTAAAACTCGGGAAGACCATGAGTCTACGATGAACCAAGTCTTTGCAGCCTATGCTGCTGGTAAGGAAGCCAAACAATTATCAGTCGTATTAGGGGAGTCAGCTCTATCTAAAACTGACCGCCAATATGTTAAATTTACTGATCAATTTGAAGAACGATATATCAACCAAGGTTTCCAAACCAATCGTTCTATCGAAGAGTCTCTAGATCTTGCTTGGGAATTATTATCCATTCTTCCTACTTCTGAATTAACTCGTATCCCGGAAGAATTCATCGAGAAATATCTTCCAAAACATGACTCCTCTCAAGAAGAGTCTGATTCCCAAGAGGATGATGAATAATGGCTAATGCCTTAAATGTTAAGCCAACTAAAGTTGAGCTTCAACGACTGAAAAGTCAACTAGAACTCGCCCAAAACGGATACGATTTATTGAAGAATAAGCAAGATGAACTCATGCGTCAATTCATCGGTTTAGTCCGCAAAAATAACGACCTGCGTAAGCAAGTTGAAAAAGAGCTCACTGTAGCGTTAAAATCTTTTGTTATGGCTAAATCCATGCTAAGCGAGAAATGGGTGGACGAATTATCCCTTCTTTCTTCTTCATCGGTTTCACTCGACATTCGAGAAGAAAATATTATGTCGGTGATTGTTCCAAATATGGAATTCAAAGTGGAAGAAGAATCTTCAAGTGACTTCGAATATGGCTATTTAAATAGTAATGCCGAATTCGATAAAGCTTTGCGAGAAATTCAAGCCGTTTTACCTAAATTATTAGAACTAAGCGAAATTGAAAAGACAACGCAAATGCTCGCTGATGAAATAGAAGGAACTCGTCGTCGCGTAAACGCATTAGAACATAAAATGATTCCTGATACAGCCGAAACCATCTCTTATATTGATATGAAATTGGCTGAAAGTCAGCGTGAAACAACCACACGGATGATTAAAATCAAAGGGAATTAATTAATGGATGAAAAAAGACCAGTACACAGCTAGTTGTACTGGTCTTTTTATACTGTTTTTTAATCCATCAATAAGAAGAACGGATCTTCTTTAGATTGAAAGTTAAAGAGCGTTGAGAAAATCCAAAGCTTCAATGGTATCGTTTTTAGCAATAGCCACTAAAATCATTCCAGGCACAATGGTTGTCAAAGCGGTCACATCGGTATTAATGGGTTTTTCTAATTTTTCCCTATAACCAATAATATTGATTTGGTGGCGGTTTCTTAAATCCAAATCATCTAAAGTTCTTCCTACCCATTTATCTGGGGCAATAAAATTAATGAGGGAGGTTTCTTGGTCTAAATCTAAAACTTCTTTAATATTTTCCTGCACTAATGACTTGGCTAAGAGCCGCCCGCTGTCTTTTTCAGGCATGATAATATCAGTGGCGCCGACTGCGCGTAAGATTTGAGCAAAAGAGCGGGTGGAAGCCTTACATACAATCGTTGGAATGCCAAAAGAATTCAGGTGGAGGACAGCGATGGAAGAGGCTTCAAGATTGGACCCTGTGGCAACGACAGCCGCTTGGCAATCACGAATGCCAACATTTTCTAGAAGAACGTGGTCAGTGATATCACCAATCACAGCTTCATAAAAATAATCTGAATAGTCATTTACAATTTGTTCATTTTTATCTATAGCTATAACGTCTACATCATAGTCGGCCAGAGTTTTGGCCAAGGTTCGTCCAAACACACCTAATCCTAAAATTGCAATTAAAGATCGTTTCGCCATATTTATCCTTCCTATCCAATTAAAATATTTGTATCTGTGTATCGAACATTATTTTTACTTAGCGACTGATTAAAAAGGGCTGTCAAGATAGTCATGGGACCCAAGCGTCCAATAAACATTAAGATCATTAATAAGAGATGACTAGGAGTTGATAAAGAAGGGGTGAGGCCTCGGCTTACGCCAACAGTTGCTAGGGCGGACACACATTCAAACATAAGATTAATGAGCGCTTGGTCTTCTTCGAATATTTGCAAGAAAAAGCTGGAAATAAAAAACACCCCAGTATAAAGAGCGGAGATGACTGTGGCCGAGCGTATGGTTGAATTAGGTATATTATGATGGTTGAAATGGACATAGTTGCGATTAAGAATGGTTTGCTTCAGGAATAAGATCATCACAGCAAAACTTGTTACTTTTAACCCCCCAGCGGTACCAGCGGGTGCTCCCCCTACAAACATTAAAAAGATCCACACCATAAGAGTGGAAGAATGGGCTCCTTGATAATCCATGCTAGCAAAGCCGGCGGTTCTCATCGTGACCGATTGGAAGAGAGAAGCCAGTAATTTATCCTTAAGAGGCCAGTGGGCAAAGGTTTGAGGGTTGTTCCATTCTAAAATGAGAGTGAGTAGACAACCAGCACTGATTAAAAGGAAGCTAGTGATGAGAACGAGCTTGGTATGGGAGCCTAAAGTTTCATATATCCGTTTAAGATTGAAAGGCCAGCGTTTATAGCGAGAGTAATATTTTTTAATGCTATGGCTGACATCAAACCAAACCCCAAAACCAATTCCACCTAGGATGATTAAAGAACAGAGGGTCAGATTGATGAGCGGCTCCCCTTTATAGGGGATCATACTAACATTACCAAATGGATCAAAACCAGCGTTACAGAAGGCTGAAATAGCCAAAAATACGGAAGAGTAAAGGCCTTTAATCCAGCCAAATTCCGGTATAAAATAGATAGAAAGTAAAAAAGCCCCCGTCAATTCGATGATGGCCGTGTACTTCAATATGGATTGTATAAAATCTGCCGTGCTATCTATAGAATCATAATTCAAAGCCAGGATCATGGTTCGTTTTTGATGATGGCTGGCTTGCTTATTTAAGAAGCGTAAGAGGAGGGCGAATAAGCTCATCGTGCCCAGACCACCGATTTGAATCAAAAGCAGCATCACGATTTGCCCAAAAAGATTATAAGAATCTGCAATCGATTCGATAAATAAGCCTGTGACACAAGTGGCTGAAACAGCATTAAAGAGATGGTCGATGTAGCGAGCATTTGATGTGGGAATTTGTGCTAAGGGAAGGCTCAATAAAAGAGAGCCTAATAAAATAATAGCAGCAAATGATAAGGCTAAAATCGTCGCTGCTTTTAAATGTCTTTTTTTAAATGTCACTGTCTTCACCGATTTCAAATTTTTAGATAATTATAGTCCTAAATAATAAATCTTGCAATGGTGGACGATAACCATAATAAAAAAAGCCATGACAGAGGTCACAGCTTCTAAAAAAGCTTTAGATATGGTCGGCTGCTTTTTGCATATGAGCCACTCGCTCTTCGATGCGACGGCTTCGAGGTTCAGCTTCTTTTTTCAAGTCTGAAATGGAATGTTTGAGTTCATTTTGGAAAATTTGAGCTTTGGGTAGGGCATCTTCTTGTAAGTTAGAAATGACAGCTGATAAATTCTGAACATCATGTTTTGCTAGGTCAAAATCTTGTTTTACTCGTTGAGAATATTGCTTGAAGTAAGCGCGATTTTCAGCTCCTGTGTATTTGGTGGTTAATAAGCCATAAGCAGCACCTGAAATGGCACCTGTTAAGAGGCCTAGAATTAAATGTTTACTTTTCATTAGTCATCTTCCTTAATTGATTGGCTGATTGCTTGAGCGATGCGATCGAGTTCTTCTTCGGACATGTTTTCAGCGTTATTTTCCATATAGAGTGAAAAGCCTTCCTCTTTGTTGTAGCGAGGAATGATGTGGATATGGCTATGGAACACACTTTGGTAGGCAAGTTCACCATTGTTATTGACCATATTAATCCCTTGAGCTTGGTCGTTGGCATTTAAGACACCTCGAGCAATCT
This sequence comes from Atopococcus sp., assembly GCA_043424615.1. Classification (GTDB taxonomy): domain Bacteria; phylum Bacillota; class Bacilli; order Lactobacillales; family Carnobacteriaceae_A; genus JAUNQW01. The sequence goes on along the minus strand of JBHWOX010000053.1, from coordinate 7,959 downwards.
GAGGGATGGTTGAGAACACTCGGCTGGCAAGATCCTCGTCATATTCCATAATATTTTTAACATGCTGGCGAGGAACGACCAGGGTATGGCCAGGGGTAGATTGAGAAGAATCTAAAAAGGCCACAACATCTTCGTTTTCATAAACGATGCGTGAAGGAATCTCACCTTCAATGATTTTACAAAAAATACAATCGGTCATCTTAACCCAACTTTCCATACTATTCTTTATTCTAATTTAACATAAATGTCTCTTAAATACCATGGACTTGAATGGGGCGAAGGGGAATTGTAATAGAATTATCATCCTAAGAAGCAGGGCTTTATGATAAAATTGAAGGGATGAACACAGGAGGTTAACAATGACTTTAAAAGTAGATCACTTAGTGGGGGGCTATACTAATGTCCCCATCTTACATGATATAACATTTGAAATAAATAAAGGAGAAACAGTAGGGCTTATTGGCTTGAACGGGGCTGGAAAAAGTACCACCATTAAGCATATTATGGGACTTTTGAAACCTTTTTCAGGAAAAATAACCCTCAATGGACGAAGCTTAGAGAGTGAACCCAATGAATATCGCCGTTCGATTGGTTTCGTTCCTGAAACGCCAGCTCTTTATCCAGAGCTCACTTTAAAAGAACACATTGACATGATTCAAATGACCTATCAATTGCCCCAGCAACGCTTGGAAAAAGAAGTGCCTGATCTGTTGGATAAATTTAGGCTGGATGGACGGGAAGATTGGTTCCCCTCTAATTTTTCAAAAGGGATGCAACAAAAGGTTATGATTTTATGTGCCTTGTTGACTCGTCCAGCTTTATTTGTCATCGACGAACCTTTTTTAGGATTAGATCCTTTAGCTATTCGAGACTTGCTCGCAGAATTGGATCAGCATAAGTCGAGAGGGAGTAGTATTTTAATGTCGACCCATGTGCTGTCCACAGCTGAAAGGGTGTGTGACCGTTTTATTATTCTCCACGAGGGTAAAATTATAGCCCAGGGTCAGCTGAACGACTTGCGCCAGCAGTTCCATATGGCAGAGGCTAATTTGGATGAGATTTATTTCGCACTGACAGGTCGTGAATCATCATGGACTTAAAACAAATTTGGGAAAAAAGAGAAAATCGCCGGATGAAAAAAATGGTCAAATACTTTCAGTATATTTTCAATGACCATTTTGTCTTGTTTCTTTTTATTTTATTTGGTGGCTTGATTTATTCTTATGCCCAATTTATAAAAACCATAGATGTCCAGCAGGAGTGGCCACTCTTGCTGACCGCTCTCCTCCTCACTTTGGCTGTTTTCTTTGGTCAAATCAGCACCCTTTTGATGCCTGCAGATAAAGTTTTTTTGACTCCATTGGAAGAAAAGATGGATGGGCTGTTGAATCGATTGAGATGGCGGTCCATGCTGCTTCCATCTTTGTTTCTTATTGCGGTCTCTTTACTGGTTGTTCCTCTCTTAGTTGCCTATGACATCATGCTATTTGCTCAATTTTGGCAGCTGAGTTTGGTTTTAATCCTCTTAAAAGCGGGGGAGATGCTGTCCCAACAAGCCATGATGAAAGAATGGGGAAGAAGTTGGAAATTTCAGCGCGCCCTCATTCACGCTTTTATTTTTCTTGCTGTGTTCCTTATTTTTATCTATGTCTCTCCCTGGCTGGCCGTCATTTTTAGCGGTCTCTATTTCTTATCCTGGATATTTTATTATCGCTCAAGTTTTCGATCTAAACGTTGGAATTGGGAATATATGATTGAATTGGAGCAGAGCCGCTTAAAAAGACAATTAAATATCATTAATTTATTTACTGATGTGCCAGAGATTCAGAGCCAAGCTAAAAGACGCAAGATTTTAGACCCGCTTATCGACGCTTTTCCTAAAAGCCAACACCATCCCGCTCTTTTTCTCATGGTGCGAAGCTTTTTTAGACATGCTGAGTATTTCAATCTTTATTTACGCTTAAGCCTACTGGGGGTTATTTTAATCTGTCTGAGCCCTTACTTATGGCTACGCTTGATTTTAGGCTTAATCTTTATCTATTTGATTGGTTTTCAACTTATCCCTCTTACTTTTTTATATCGAAAATCACAATTGAGGGCTGTCTTTCCTGTTCCTGATGATATGCATCAGCAGGCCATATCCACTTTCTTAACTTATGTTTTATTGGCTGTGAGCCTTCTTTTTGGGCTCTTTGGCTTTTGGAATACAGGCCACTGGGCAGTGTCCTTTATGAATATGGTTCTTTACATGCTTTTTTCTTATCTTTTTGCTCATTATTATGTGCAATGGCGGATGAAAGATCGATAAAACATCCAGCCGCTAAGATAATAACTTGAATAATCGGGTCTAAGGATTTAAACTGGTGGTATGACTTTTGAGAAAGGGGGAGTCCAGTGACTTTTCATGAAGGATCCATTGGCTGGCAATTACATCCGATGGAAGGAGATACAGGCCAAGCTTACATGGGAATAAAAAATGAAGAAAAGGTTTTCCTCAAAAAAAACAGCTCACCTTTTTTAGCTGCCTTGTCGATTCACGGCATTACTCCCCGCTTAAAATGGACCAAAAGGAGCTCTAATGGTGACATTTTTTCAGCTCAGGAATGGTATAATGGAAGAAGTCTGCTTGCAGAAGAGATGAATTCTTCTGAAGTCGCCACTATTGTTCGAACGGTTCACCAAAGCAGTAGCTTACTCAGAATGTTAAAAAAAGTGGGAGGACAGCTCCTTCCACCTCAACATATGATGGAGAGCTTAAAGAATGAATGCCAAGAACAAGAGCTGTGGTCAGTGGGTTTTATTGCTGATATCTATGGCCAACTTCAAGACCATCAACCTGAATTTGATGCTGACCGTGCCGTGGTCAACCATGGAGATATGAGTCGAAAAAACTGGTTATTAACAGATCAAAACAAGCTGTTTTTAGTGGATTGGGACGGGGCAGTGATTGCTGATCCAGCCTTTGATTTAGGCTTTATTTTGCACCATTACATTCCAAGATCCTCTTGGGATGACTGGCTAAAGGTTTATGGAATTGAGTTGACCCCTTCTTGGTCTGAAAGGATCGATTGGTATGGGCATTGGTCCTTATTGCACTCTATTTGTAAATTTAAACAGATGAATGATGAAGAAAAGGCTTTAGCTTGTTATAAACAATTAAGTCAATATTATGAAAATAAATAAGATAGGCTGAGACCAGGGTCTCGGCTTTTTCTATGAAGGAGTGATAACATGCGTTTAAAACATGTCCCACAAGCTGAAAGTGAATTAAAAGCTCATCCTGATTTGGTTATTCAAGATCCCATGTCATATAAGGGACGCTTCCAGGATCGCTTTCCTAAAAAACAAGCCCTCCATCTTGAAATTGGAACAGGTAAAGGGCAATTTATTGTAGAAATGGCTAAAGCATTTCCAGAGATCAACTTTATAGGTATAGAACTTCAAAGCTCGGTCATTTATCGCGCCATGCAAAAAGTTTTAGAAGAAGAATTAGACAATGTTCAGTTAATCAACATCCATGGTCGCCATATTCCTGAGATATTTGAAGAAGGAGAAATTGACGGTCTCTATCTTAACTTTTCAGATCCTTGGCCCAAAAATCGCCATGCCAAAAGACGATTGACTCACCACCGCTTCTTGGAGCTTTATGAGAAAATTTTGTCGGAGGGGGCTTTCTTACAATTCAAAACAGATAATCGCCAGTTGTTTGAGTTTTCTTTACAAATGTTCAATCTGACTTCTTGCCAAATCGAAGAGCTGTCTTTAGACCTCCACCACGATTCAGATATTTTTAATATAGAAACAGAGTATGAAGAAAAATTTTCCCAAAAAGGTGAGGCCATTTATTACGCCAAAATTAATTTCAACCATTTTCATACTGATTGGCTCTCAGATCTTGACCTTTAATGCTCGCTTTTCTTAATTGAACTGACTAAAAGCGGGAAAGGGACCAAGGTCACGCTTTTAAACAGAAAACAGCCCGCTAGATGCAGGGCTGTGGGTTGAGGCGAGTAGTATTCTATTAGAGCTTATAAATGTCTAAAATAGTTCCAGAATTTGAATCGGCAATAAATTCATATTGGATGAGTTCATCGTCTTCATAGCGGGAAATTCCCCCATAATAGACGTCCGTTTCTAAAGCTGCTTTTTTTACAGGAGTTTTGGTTAATTCAATCCAAGACCCTTCAATAGGACCTTCCTCTAAGAAACGCTCTTTGACATCATTTAGAATGTCGTCGGCTTGAACAGATTGATGGTCATTTAAAGCTTTATTAAGCAAAAAGCCAACAATAAGACCGCTAGCAAAAGCGGTAATACCACCGAGGATTAAACTTTCTTTTTTCTTTAGTTTATATTGCATTTTCGCACCACCTTTATAGCTCCTAGTTTAACACATTTTTTATTTTCTACTGACTTATTTTATCTTTATTTAAGACTGAAAAAACAAGCCATCTTGATATGCTTGATCGAGAATGGCAGGAAAGGATGATTGGATGTCATCATTTGAACGGTTAAAAGAATTGACGGAATTGCATGCGACTAGTGGTAGGGAAGAACAAGTTCGAGATTATATGCGCGAACAGATGAAAGAATTTGTGCACGACTTTCAAACAGACGGTCTCGGCTCTCTTTTTGGCCTGATTCCGTCAAAAGAGAAAGATGCTCCCACTGTTATGCTAGCGGCCCACATGGATGAAGTCGGCTTCATGTTACAATCTATTACTGAACAGGGTTTGTTCCAAGTGGTGGCTTTAGGGGGATGGAATCCACAAGTCGTCTCAGCCCAACGTTTTATCTTACAAACAGCAAAAGACACTTATCCGCTTGTTTCCTCATCGGTGCCTCCTCATCTATTAAAAAATGGCCAGCAAACAAGCCTAGATCCTTCCGATATTTTATTCGATGGTGGATTTGAAAGTAGAGAGCAGGCTTTAGAAGCGGGTATTCGACCAGGAGATACGATTGTACCGGATGTGAAGACCGTCCGCTTGGCTAACAAGCATCGTGTCCTTTCAAAAGCCTTTGATAATCGCTATGGTTGTGCAGCTGTTTTAGAAGTTTGCCAGGCAGTCGCTCATTTGGATCTTCCCTTTAACCTTTTATTAGGGGCAACCGTTCAAGAAGAAGTAGGATTAAGGGGGGCGAAAGCAGCTGTTGAAACTTTTAAGCCTGATTTCTTTATAGCCGCTGATGCTTCGCCAGCTTCAGACCTCCGTCATTCCAAACACAATGATGGCCGATTAAATGGGGGATTTTTAGTTCGGGTGCAAGATCCGGGTATGATTACTCCTTACCGTATACGCCAATATATTGTAGATCTAGCTGAAAAAGAAAATATAGCCTACCAATATTACTTCTCTAAAGGTGGAACGGATGCAGTAGCCGCTCAAGTGGCACATGGTGGTGTGCCGGCTTGTGTCATCGGTTGCCCCGCACGTTATATTCACACCCACCAGAGTATTTTTGACCTGAGAGATTATCAGGCAGCGGTTGATATTTTAATTGCAATTATCAAAGATTTAGATGAGAATAAAATTAAATCATTTCAGGAATTTTAGGAGGAAAGTATGATAGTAAGTGTAGTGAATAATGATGTATTAATGGTCGCCCTTTGCAAACCTACGTCAGGAAAAAAAGAAGTGACTCGCCAAGGGCCGGTCGCTGAGATTAGACAGGCTGAGAGTGGTCAAGTCGAAGGCTATAATTTCTTTGGCCTGAATGAAGAGCTAAGCATTGACACAGTTGGAGCTGTAAGCTTAAGTGAAGCAGACGTCAAGTTTTTGAACGACCAAATCAACCAAGCAGGTTTTGAAGAGGCTTTACACTATGATGGACGTCCTTCTTTTGTGGTTGGCTTGGTTAAAGAATGTGAGAAATTGGAAGATTCTGATCATCTGAACATCACCCAAACAGAAGTAGACCAAGGCCAAGTCCTACAAATTGTCTGTGGGGCTCCTAATATTAAAGCGGGTCAAAAAGTTGTGGTGGCTCGTGAAGGGGCTATTATGCCGGATGGGTCAGCCATCTGGGCGGGAGAACTGCGGGGAGTTGAATCTAACGGCATGATTTGTTCCGCTCGTGAATTAGAGCTGAAAGATGCTCCTAAAAAACGTGGGATTTTAGAACTAAGCGACGATTACCAAGTTGGCCAAGCTTTTTTTGATTAAGAGGTGAAGAATATTGAGTGGCTACGATGGACCCAGTATTTTTAGACATCAATCGAAGAATAGGGAAGAAACAGATCAGCCAGTTACGATAAAGAAAAGCAATCGGACATCATTTTATCAACCAAAAAAAGAGAAAAAAATAGAAAAACCTTCTTTAAAAAATGTGGCTCTTTCAAGAGCTCGTGTTGAAAAAAGAACGTCCACCCCTTTTAATCCGACCAAGTTGCCTTCACGCGAGTATTTTCAACGTCGCTACCAAGAAGGAACTAAAGAAGGAGTAAAAGAGATGTATGCTTGGATTCGCCAGCAATTAAAAGTAGCGGATGATGATCTTATTTTGTTTGAAAATAAAATGAAGGATACCCAACATTTGTTTGAAAATGGGGAAGAAAAGAATTCTGATTCAATGGTTCCTAGAAGGGGATTGAATTCTGATTTGGATATCGATTTTAATGTTTAATCGACTTGAACCCTTTCTCAACCGCTCACTTTAATGAATCTAGACCATTCAATCAATAAAGTTGAAGATTTATGCTTATATTAAAAAAAGCCGCCATCATGGCGGCTTTTAAAAAAAATAACCATGTGAGCCTATACACTCACATGGTTGAAATTGATAACTTATGCGCGGTCTTCGGTTACCCAGCGAGTAGCTGTGTTAACACCTAAAGTACCACCTAAAGCAGCAATGACTGCTCCAGCAACGACTCCAACGAATGCCCATACAGATCCACCAGCAGCAGAATTAGTTGCTTGGTTTGCATCTTGTTCTAATTGGTCAATCGAAGCAGACAATTGTTGTTGCGTTTGATCAAGTTGTTGGCTGATATTTTCGATACTTTGACGAGCATTTTCTGCTAATTCATTGTATCCTTGTGTAATGTTTTGAGCGATTTGTTGTACTTCAGCTTCACTAAGGTCAGTATTTTCAGTGATAGCGTTAGTTACAGCTTCTTCATCTAAATTAGATGCGATGCTGTCAGTACGTGTAGTTAATGAGTCAGCTAAGTCTTGGAAAATTTGGTCAGAATTTTGTGGATTCATGACTAAATCTTGAGCTGCTGACGCAATGTCATCAGTCGCTCCATTGACTTGCTCACGGATGTATTCAGGTTGTAATTCAGGAATGTCAGTATCTGCTAAGATTTCTTGAACATCTCCATTGAATTGTTCGATGTCTTGGTCAGTGACTGTAATGTTATCAGATAACTGATTGACACCTTGTGATACAGCATCTGTAGCACTTGAAGCAACAGATGAAATAGCTGAACCTGCAACATCAGCAGTGGTTGAAACCACACTACCTACAGCAGATAAAGCGGATGAAACCACCCAAATTAATAAGACTGTAGATAAAAGCAATGATCCTGCCCATGTTAAGAAACCGTGGACAAAACCTAAACGACGAGACGTTAGACCAGAAATAAATCCTGCACCTAAGAAGGATAAGATTAAAGAGATGGCTGTCCAAATGGCTTGGCCTGTTCCCATATTATTGAATGGGTTAGCTTGAGTCGGGTCAAATTGACCGAAACCTAAAGCGGCATTAATCAAGCTAAATGTTACAAATAAAGCAATAAATGTTACAATACCAGCAAAAATAGATCCCCAAGAAAGATTGTAGCCTGCTTCTTTGGATGCGTAATCAGCGGTAGATTTTGGACGAATAGCATAGTAATCGTCTTCTACATTTGCTCGATTGACCTCTCTTTTTTCATTAGTTACTCTGGAATTTTTCGACACAGATGGTTGATCTTTGTCAATTCTTTTTGACATTAATTTTCCTCCTCAA
>JBHWOX010000052.1:0-25923 GCA_043424615.1 Atopococcus sp. | reverse complement strand
GTGTAGTCAACTAAAAATAAAATATTTTTACATAAAAATACAATCCAATTGATCCCACTCCTTTTTTATTTGGTACACTAGGAATTAAAAGAGGTGATGACCATGATTCAATTAAAAGATGTCGACTTCATTCGCAATGGAAATTATATATTAAAAGATATTAACTGGCAGGTCAAAAAAGGCCAACATTGGGCCATGATGGGCTTAAACGGTTCTGGCAAAAGCTCTATTCTGAATTTAATTCACGGTTTGACCTGGCCTTCAGAGGGCGAATTAACCGTTCTGGGAGAAAAATTTGGCCAGACGTCCATTCCCAACCTACAAAAACGAATCGGCTGGGTCGGATCTGCTTTGAACACCCGCTTAAACCAGTATGAAAAAGTAGAAAAATTAATACTCAGCGGCCTTTACAACTCCATTGGTCTTTACCAAAACTATGGCCAAGATGAACTCGACCAAGTAGACCAAGTCATGGAACGCTTAGAAATCAGCCAGCTTAAAGGCAAAATCTATCATCATTGTTCTCAAGGGGAGCAACAATTTGTCTTGATTGCCCGTGCTCTTATCAGCCAACCTGAATTATTGATCCTGGATGAAGCCTGTAACGGTCTGGACCTATTTGCGACTGAAAAACTATTGACGACCATCGCGAAGCTCATCGAATCTGACCAGGCTCCGACCATTATTTTTGTAACCCACCACGCCGAACAAGTCTTACCCCAATTTGACCACAGCTTGCTTTTAAAGGATGGTCAAGTGTTTGACCAGGGCTTGACCACTGACATCTTAACCACTGAGGCTTTAAGCCAGTTTTATGATGCCCCGGTGGCCGTCCATTCACTGACTAACGGCCGCTATTTGGTCCATGTTGTCTAAAATGCGTGTATATAACTGATCCTATTTTCAAAAAAACCCCTCCGACCGTTAGTGATGGTCTGGAGGGGTCTGTTTCATGAAACATCAAGACGCTTTCCCTAAAAAAGGCTTTGATGGGGAAGCTTTATTCTTTATTTTTAGAATTTTCCCAAAATTCATTAGAGGATTGGAAAATTTGCCGGCTTAAAAGAATCATGACGACGATATTAATATACATAACAATGGCTAAGAAAAAGTCTGTGAATTCCCACATCACAGTCAATCCCCCCATTCCCCCGATGAATACGAACAAGAGAAAGAGATATAGAATCCATTTTGATTTGGGCGAATCGGTAATGGTTGAGAGTTGAGACTGGCTGATGTAGCCAAAACCAAGCACAGTCGTAAAGGAGAAGAAAACAATCGACAAGCTGACGAAGTAACCAAAACCAGGAATGGCTGCATTAAAAGCTTCTGTTGTCAAAGTAGCAGCTGCCGCATTGGGACTATAAGCACCTGATGTTAAAATACTTAAAGCAGTGACCGTACAGATAATGGTCACTAAGAAAATTTCAGTAATCCCATAAACGGCCTGTTCTACGGGATGGTCAACCTTGGCTGGGGCGTGAGAGACTGTAAACATGGCCTGACCTGCTCCAGAAACAAAAAATCCACGAGCGATACCATACTGTGAGGCTTTAGCGATCCCGTAAGCCGCTGCTCCCCCTCCTATAGCTACAGGAGAATAAAAGCCTTTAAATATCAGGGCTAAAGCGGAACCAATTTGATCGTAGTTGATGAGGATGACAATAATTCCACCAATAAGGTAAGCGATAGACATAAAAGGAACAATTTTTTCGGTCAAGGCCCCGATGCGCTCGATGCCTCCAATTAATACCAAGGCTAAAAGAGCGACCAATAAGAGAGAAGGAAGCCAAGAGGACAGATTAAAGGGAAGGAGGGTTTGAATATTTTTAACGACCACATTGGATTGAATCATGGTTGACGTTAAAATGGCCAATAGTCCTAAAACCACAATCACTATGGCCATAGGGAAATTTTGCAAGCCATTTTTAATATATAAACCTGGCCCTCCGACATAGGATCCATCTGGTGTTTGCCGGCGATACAACATGAGCAGAATAATCTCGGCATATTTAATAATCATGCCCAGAACAGCTGCCACCCACATCCATAAAACGGCTCCAGGCCCTCCCATGATGAGAGCTGAGGCGACCCCTACAATACTCCCCATGCCGATAGTCGCAGCTAGGGCAGTGAATAAAGATTGAGCTGAACTGATACTGCCCTCTACTTCTTCATCTGCGTTCTCTTTATCTTTATTAAAGCTGTCTCCCAGCGTTTTTTTAATAATTAAGAAAAAGTAACGAATGGTGACCCCTTTCGTTCCCATTAAAAAATAGACGGCTGCTAAGCTTAAAAAAATAAGGGCGAAGGGGCCCCATAAGAATTCGTTCAAACTTTGAACCGTTTCAACAATCGCTTGCATGAAAAAACCTCCAAAATAAATAAAATTCAAAAACCTATTGTAACAAAAAAAGCCCCCCATTGGGAGAGGCTCCTTAAAGAAATTGAAATTTTCACTTAATGTTTACGTTTGCGGTTAGAAAAATACATTCTTAAGGCTTGGTAGGTTAGTAACAAGCCAAAAGCGATGGCGATGCCGGCCACAATCTGATCCATGATAAAACCTAACAGAACGCCAATAACTAAAGCCAGTAACCACTCCATCTTATTCCTCCTTTAAGATTGATTTTATTTTTCTTTGTCTTGCTTCAATAGAGCTTCTACCCTACTTTCACCTTCATACTCATTGCACATAGTCACATTTTAGCAGATGTAAACTCTTTAAATCTATCCATTGGCTAAGAATCTCGACTAATTTTATAGACTATCATTGTTTCTTTTTAATAGAAAAAGCGGGCAAGTCATCATCTTGCCCGCTTGGGTAAGCGGTGATTCTTTAACTAAATAGTCCTTCACTAGTTTTTAAGATTGTTTTTCTTGAATGATGAGGGTCAGTTTGCGTGGCAAACTCCCTTCGTCAAAAGAGTCATTTAAAAGAATTTGAAAACCTTCAGCAAAGCGTTGGATCATATCATCATCTAAATAATGAATGATTACCCGACCGTCTTGCCATAAATTTTCCCCATGGTGCTGGCCTTGGCCATAGTCAGCATCTGTAATGTTACGAGATGTGTAGGCGTGCAAGCCTCCTACTTTTAACAGGCGATGGATTTCTCGCGTCAAGTCGGTCAATTCTTCCAGGGTAAAAGCCATACAATAAAACATGTGAGAATAACAAGCATCAAAACTTTCGTCCTCTAAGGGAATACTTTGGCGCAAATCCTGCAAGTGACAAGTCAATAAAGATGCATAGGGCGTATCCTCCACCAAAGCTTGCAAGTCATCCAGAGCAGAAGGAGCATAGTCCAAGGCCACGACTTCAAATCCTTCTTCCAAAAAATAAAGGGTATCTCGACCTTGGCCAGGACCTAATTCAAGGATTCTTTTCAAGCCTTTTTCCTTAAAATAAGTCGCCGCTTTAATAGCCGCATAGGATGGATTGGGTCCAAACATTTGTTTTTTATTTTTTAAGCTCTGGTTCCAATGTTCTTGCTGTTGATCTAAAGTATTCATGTCTTCCCCTTATAGCTTGGATTTATTATTTACGTGCCTTTTCAACTTCAATAATCTGACCATTTTCGTCCAAATCATGCTTAGGTTTGCTGTGGCAAATACAGTTTTCACTTTCATGAAAGAGCTCATGGCAGGATTTTTCAATTTCTTCTACCTTCTCGTAATTGATGGTGTAATAATGCCAGGTCCCTTTTTTTTCAGTCGAAACCAAGCCCACCTCTGATAAGACTTTAATATGGTGAGAGAGAGTCGGCTGGGTAAAATCAAAAAATTCTAAAACGTCACACGCACATAAGGTCCCACAAGATAAAATATCAACAATCTTCACCCGATTCGGATCGGACAAGGCTTTCAAGGTTTTTGCAAGCTCGTCATAATTCATGATGTTCTACCTCCATTTCAATAAGCAGATTCATTATATACTAAATAAAAATTTAATCAAAATGCATAAAAGCCGGCTTTTACTAAAAATTTTGTTTATTTTTATGCTCTTTTTTTGTATCATGTTACATAATAGATTGAATGAAAAGGTGGAGATATGTATGAAAGTTGCAAAATTTGGGGGCAGTTCACTCGCTAATGCCCAACAGATCGATAAAGTCGCTCAAATCGTTAAAAACGATCCGGATATTCGCGTTGTCGTGGTCAGTGCTCCGGGTAAGCGACACGAAGAGGATATAAAAGTCACTGATTTATTAATTGCCCTCCATACCACCCATCAAGCTGGTATTGATGAAACAGCAGCCATTCAAGAAATTATTGACCGCTATCGTTCCATTGTCAATGACTTGCATTTAGATACAGCCCTCTTAAAACAATTCGATAAGCAATTGCAAGATCATCTGGACAATATATCAGATTCTAAACGCTTGTTAGATGCCCTTAAATCATGTGGGGAAAACTTTAATGCCATGTTAATTTCAGACTATTTTAGCTCGATTGGCTTGGATAGTTCTTATATATCCCCTAAAGAGGTTGGTATCACGGTAACGGATGAACCCGGCAATGCTTCTTTACTGGATGAATCCTATGATAAAATTGCCAAATTAAAAGGCTTTGAGGGTATTTTAGTCGTCCCAGGATTTTTCGGTTACACCAAAAACGGAGATATCGCTACCTTTTCACGCGGAGGCTCAGACATTACCGGAGCAATTATGACACGGGGGTTGGATGCAGATATTTATGAAAACTTTACTGACCAAAGTTTCGTCTACTCTGCCCATCCCGGCATTGTCGAAGAAGCTCATGGCATTAAAGAAATCACCTACCGGGAAATGCGTGAATTATCCTATTCAGGTTTTGGAATATTCCACGCCGAAGCCCTTATGCCTCTTTATGAAACTCAAACCCCAATTAAAATCAGAAACACCAATGATCCTGAAACAGATGGCACTAAAATAGTATATGAGCGGGAGGATGTGCATGAATATCCGGTCATTGGAGTCTCCGGTGAAGGTGGTTTTATGACCTTGACTCTTAAACGTTACCTCCTTAACCGCGAAGTTGGCTTTTTAAGTCGTCTTTTTTCTGCCTTCAGCGACCAAAATGTTAATATTATCAATGCTCCTATGGGAATTGACGAAATTTCCATCTATTTTGACGGGGATGAAATTGATAATGACCAGCACTTAAATAATTTAATCGAGGATCTTGAAAAACGCTTCAACCCGGAATGGATTCATGTCGAAAAAAATCAAGCCCATGTGGCTGTTGTCGGAGAAGGCATGAAAAACACCATCGGATTAGCACAAAAAGCGACTTCTGCTTTTACTGATGTGGGCGTTTCTCTCTCCATGATCAACCAAGGAGCATCAGAGATTGGGATGTTCTTCTCCATCGACGAAGGTGATCTGAATAAAGCGATTCGTTCTGTCCACCACGCCTTCTTTGATGATCAAAAATAAAATTAAATTCACCAACAAAAAAGGACTGTGATAGCAAATCACAGTCCTTTTTAATGGATAAAAGTTAATTGGCTGCCCCTGCTTCTCCTTCATGAGCAGGAGTTGATGAAGCGGGAGCGCTTTCAGCATTGCCTCCCTCTCCAGCTGGAGGAGTGGCAGTATTATTTTCTTTTGGTGTGCTCGTTTGTCCACCTGAATTAGAAGGTTGGCTAGGCTGATTTTGAGGTCGTGACGGTTGAGCGGCTGGAGGCCGACTAGTGGTTGAAGGTTGTTGGCGTCTTGAAGCAGACGGTGTATTAGCACTCGGTTGGGAGTTAGACGCTTGATCCTCATTATTATTCTCAGACTCTTGAGCTTGGCTAGAGCGACGGTTAAGTTCAGCTTGAACTTGGCTAGCAGTTTCATTCGCCCCTAAATTCACAAGTTCCCCATGCAATTGCTGTAAATCTGCATCGGACACATTCGGATTAATCGATCCGTCAGGCATGATTAAGAGGGATCGAATGGCATTGATTCGAGCTTGCTTAGCATGGTCTTCATCATTACTTGCTTCTTGGCCAGCTTTTTCTTGATAGTCTTTATAATGCGCTTGGTAGGTATCATAGAACCCTTCCTTTTCATCGCTCAGACTATGTAGGCGCATTTCAAAATCAACAGGAAGGCCTTCTTCTGCTAACACTTCTTGCAGTTCAATGTCATAGACTTGGCTTAAATCTGATTTAACAGAAGCCATCGTAACAATTAAACCATATTCTTTCATAAGAGCTTGCAAGCTTTGTTTGTCCTCATCTGTTTTAACAGTGTTCTGCATGCTGACTAAGTCATCTTCAAGATTTTCATCCGCTTCAAATTGTTCTAAGTTAACATCCTGCCCATCAGATTCTTCTTCATATAAGGCTTGAATTCTCTCATTCAATTCGCTTAATTGACTTTCATAAGAGGCTGATGATTCCACTGATTCTTGCTCCACTTCAGTTGCTGGCTCCGTGCTTTCTTCGGCTTGGTCTTGCCCACAAGCAGTTAAAGTAAGTACAGACAAGCTAGCAAAAGACAGCATTAATTTTTTAATCGAGCGTGAGGTCATTTCCAATCATTCCTATCCATAGTATTCTCCCCCTCAATATAGCATAAATCGATTAAAAAAACTCAGCATTTCTAGCTCGGCCACTATTTCTTGTGGGGACCATTTAACTGATTAATGGCTTGCTGCAATTGAATTTTTGCCCGCTGGTGAGCCAGACGGTCTTTTTTACTGCGTTTAAATTTTAATTGGGCGTTTTCAGCCTCCTGATTTAAGCGCTGGTGGAGGTTGTCCATATCCTGGTCTGCAATGGCAAAAGGAGTCAGAATGTGAATTTCATCATTTATATTTTCTAAAATGCCCCCATTGACGGCGATATACAGATAGTCCTCGTCAGCTAATTTGACTGTAATGATATCATCATCCAACTGAATGAAAATGGGAAGGTGGCCAGGCAATATCCCTAATTCACCCACTGGACTTGGGGCAGTCAAAGCCTGTCCCTCTCCTTCAAACAGGACTTCATGAGGGGTGATGACTTTAATGACCATATTCTTCACCTAGTTGTTCCGCTTTTTTAATGACTTGCTCAATGGTTCCCACATTTCGGAAAGCTTCTTCGGGCAGGTCATCATAGTCTCCATTTAAAATGCCTTCAAAAGCATTTAAATTATCGTCGATAGAAACAAAAGATCCTTCCATTCCAGTAAAAGCTTCGGCCACGTGGAAGTTTTGAGAGAGGAATAATTGAATACGGCGGGCACGTTTGACGGTCACTTTCTCCTCATCACTCAACTCTTCCATCCCTAAAATAGCGATAATATCTTGCAATTCGGCATAATGTTGCAGGATTTCTTGGACAGCACGTGCAATACGGAAGTGGCGGCTGCCAACAATATCTTCACTTAAAGCGATAGAAGTTGATTCTAAAGGATTGACTGCTGGATAAATCCCCTGTTCGGCTAATTTACGGTCCAGATTGGTGGTAGCGTCCAAGTGGGTAAAGGTATTGGCAGGGGCTGGGTCTGTATAGTCATCCGCTGGTACATAGACCGCTTGGATAGAGGTAATCGACCCATCAACAGTTGATGCAATTCGTTCTTGCATTTGTCCCATTTCACTGGCCAAAGTCGGCTGATAACCGACGGCAGAAGGCATACGTCCGAGCAAGGCAGAAACTTCTGACCCGGCCTGAGTAAAGCGGTAAATATTATCAACAAAGAGTAAAACATCTTTGTGCTCAACATCTCTGAAATATTCCGCCATGGTCAAACCGGTCAAAACGGTACGCATACGTGCACCAGGCGGTTCATTCATTTGCCCGAAGACAAAGGCGGTCCGTTGGTCTACCCCACTTTCACGCATTTCCTGAATGAGCTCATTCCCCTCACGGCTACGTTCACCGACGCCGGCAAAGATGGAAGTCCCACCCATGGCTTCAGAAATATTATGAATTAATTCTTGGATCAAAACCGTTTTCCCGACACCGGCACCACCAAAGAGACCGATTTTACCTCCCTTGATATAGGGAGCAAGGAGGTCAATCACTTTAATCCCTGTTTCTAAAATTTCAATATGGCTATCCAATTTGTGATAAGGCGGTGCTTCCTTATAGATTCCTTCTTTTTGCGTATCAGCATCCAAAGGGGGCAAGTCGTCGATAGTCTGACCTAAAACATTAAAGACTCGACCCTTTACTTCAGGGCCGACTGGGACTTCAATGGGCCGTTCACTATCAATCACTCGTTGTTGGCGGCTGAGGCCTTCTGTCGCATTCATAGCGATTGTTCTAACTTTTCCATCCCCTAAGTCCATCAAGACTTCCAAAACAACAATATCTTCCTGGGTAAAATCAATATCAAACTGTTCCAGATCTGTATCTGCAGGAGGAACAATGAGGGCATGTTCAATTTGTGGGTAGCCGTCTTCTTCTTTGAAGCTCACATCCACTACAGGCCCCAGCACTTGATCTATTTTTCCTATGCGCATATCTAATCCTCCTCTATTTGTGCATTTGATCCACTGATGACTTCAATCATTTCATTGGTAATACTCAACTGGCGAGCTTGGTGGTAGTCAGACTGTAAGTCTTCAATCAGCTTGTCAGCATTGTCCGTCGCCTGTTGCATGGCTTGCATTCGGCTGGCATGCTCTGCTGTTTTCGCCCGTAAGATCGCATCCCATAAAGCTGATTCAATATACATCTCTATCAGCTGGTCAATCACTCCAAAAACATCCGGCTCAAAGATATAATCTGGCCGTAAGACTTCTGGATCGTAATCTTCCCTTCCAATCGGCAAAATAGTGTCACAGATGACCTGAGTTTGCAGGGGATTAACGAGATCGTTGAAAATTAAATCAATCGCATTAATTTTTCCCTCTTGGAAAAGGGCCAAGATATAAGAAACGATTTCATTGATCAAGCGGTGGTCAGGTTCATCGTCTATATCAAACCAATCCTTCACGACTTCAATGTCATGGGACTGGCAATATTTAACGACCGGTTGACCAATGGCTAAGGCGTAAGCCTTTTGGTCGGCTGCTAATTCTCGCTCAAAGCGACTTAGGATCTGGCTGTTATAAGATCCAGCTAAACCCTTATCAGAACTGATCACCAGATAAGCTTTGCCTGGATTTTTATTCCAAATGTCGTCCTTTTTAAGGACATAGGGTAAGAAGGACAATTCTCCTTCTTCCGCTTGGTAAACTTTTTCTTCTAAGTCTAAATATTTTCCATATGAAAATAAGCGTTGGACCATGTTTTCTAATTCTTGAGCATAGACACGGTATTTTTTTTGGTCCATGATCATTTTATTGTACTTACTTGTTGAGACTAAGGCCATGGCATTAGTGATTTTTGACGTCTTTTTAATGGAAGAAATTTTTCGTTTAATTTCTTGTATGGACATCTAATCACCCTCTTGGTTGTATTGAATGAATTCGTCCACCAATTGGGTTAACCAAGCATCCAGGTCATCGTAGTCTTTATTTTCAATATCATCGGTCCAATCTTTCAGAGCTGTATCGCTGGTCATCAAGCGGTCAGCCAGAAAGCTTTCGAATGATTGTAATTGGTTAACATCAATATCAACCAGCATATGATGAGTCAAAGCATATAAAATAATAATCTGCAAGTGTTCGTTCATCGGACGGTGTGCCGGTTGTTTTAAAAGCTCGACAGTAGACTGACCTTGGTGGAGACGTTTTTTAGTATTATCGTCCAACTCGGCTCCGAATTGGGCAAAAGCTTCTAACTCACGATAAGAAGCCAGGTCAATTCTCAAGGTCGAAGACACTTGTTTCATGGCTTTTAATTGGGCAGACCCTCCGACACGGGAAACAGAAAGTCCAGCATTAATGGCTGGGCGAACCCCTGAGTGGAAGAGTTCGTCTTCTAAAAAGATTTGTCCGTCAGTAATGGAGATGACATTGGTAGGAATATAGGCAGAAATATCACCGGCTTGAGTTTCAATAATCGGCAAGGCGGTAATCGAACCTCCTCCTTTTTCATCACTCAATTGAGCGGCCCGCTCTAACAAACGAGAGTGGGTGTAGAAGACATCCCCCGGATAGGCTTCACGTCCAGGTGGTCGTTTCAAGAGTAAACTCATTTCACGATAAGCTGACGCTTGTTTGGACAAGTCATCATAAACAATGAGAACATCACGGCCAGAGTACATGAAATACTCTGCCATGGCAGTGGCTGCGTATGGCGAGATATATTGTAAGCTGGATGACTGAGAAGCTGTGGCAGCTACAATAATACTGTAGTCCATCGCCCCATATTTTTTTAAAGTGACTTCCACATTTTTGACGGTTGAGGCTTTTTGACCAATAGCGACATATATACAAATCACATCGCGACCTTTTTGGTTCAAAATGGCATCAATAGCTAAAGTGGTTTTTCCTGTTTTACGGTCACCAATAATCAGCTCTCTTTGGCCGCGCCCAATAGGAACCAAAGCGTCAATGGCTTTAATTCCCGTTTGTAAAGGGCGGTCAATTTTTTTACGGTCCATAATGCCGGGAGCTGAGTGTTCTACCGGCCGACTTTCATCCAGTTGGATGGCTGGCCCTCCATCAATGGGATTACCAATCGGGTCCACTACCCGGCCGAGGAGTTCCTCTCCCACTCCAACTTTCATGATGTCAAAAGACCGTCTAACGATATCTCCTTCAGATAAATCGATATAGTCTCCAAAAATGATGACCCCAATCCCATCATTTTTTAAGCTTTGGACCATGCCGTAAGATCCATTTTCAAAATAAATCATCTCACCATACATGGCACCTTCTAAGCCGACAACATGGGCGATCCCATCGCCGACATAATCGATCACTCCGATCGCTTCAAAACGATCGGGGTGTGAATAATCCTCCAGTTTATCTTTTAAATGACTATAGATACTATCTGGCATTTTACATTCCTCCATCTTTACTCAAATGGCGGTAGACCAGATCCAACTGTCTTTTTATAGAATTGTCGTAAAAAACATTCGGGCCTTGGATCTGAACACCGGCAATTAGCGAAGGGTCGACACGAAATTTCACTTGAGCATTCGGTCGATCTAAAAAGTGTAAGATTTTTTCTTTGACCTCCGGCTCTAATTCCATGGCTGAAGAGACATGGATGAGCTGTTCAGCCTTTTTTTGTTTTCTTTTAGTTTTCATCATGGCTTTTTTCTTCCATTTCTCTTTGAAGTTCATCCACTAAAGCTTGGTGATCACTGACTTGAACTTGACGTTTGATGATTTCTTCCGCAATATTCACTGATAATCTCGCCATTTGGTCCTTCATGTCATGAAGCATCTGACGGCGGTCAGCTTCAATCTGTTTTTGAGCCTCTTCACGCTCGTTAGCTAACTCCACTGACACTTCTTCTTCCATGGCGATACGCTTGGTGTCCATTTCTTTTTTCATACGTTTCTTCTCTTCAGCTAATTGAGCCTGCATTTCACGTTTTTCATGGACCATTTGATTTTTTAATTCTTCATTTTGTTTGCGGCTGATTTCAGCTTGGGCTGCTTCATTTTCAATTTTTTCAGCCCGATCATCCAAAACTTTTTTCAATGGTTTCCAAGTAAAATGGAAAATAATGGCCAAAAGAATAGCAAAAGAAAGAAAAGTCATCAAGAAATGACCCCAGGCCGTTTGTTGAATAACTTCTAACATTAAGCATAACCTCCCTGACTATGAGAATAGCAACATGAAGGCGATAACAGCAGCCATGATCGGAATAGCCTCGATAAGTCCAACCCCAATGAACATGGTCGTACGAATTTTACTTTCCATTTCAGGTTGGCGAGCCATTGATTCTAAAGCTTTTGAAATGACTAAACCGTTACCAATAGCAGCACCTAAAGCAGCAATACCTACAGCAAATGCAGCAGCAATTCCATTTAAATCCATTTTATTCTCCTTCTTCTTCTGTACTGACTTTATCTTTTAAATAAACAGTTGATAGGGTCACGAAAATATAAGCTTGAATTCCACCAATAAAGATAGAAAATCCTTGCCAAATCATTTGCATTGGAATTCCTCCTAGCCATGAAAAGAGGCCGAGTGAATTCCCAAACTGAGCAATCAAAGCCAATAAAATTTCTCCGGCAAAAATGTTACCGAACAAACGCATGGCGAGAGTGAAAAAGTTCATCACTTCTTCAGCCAGAGTGACTGGAAAGGATAGGATGGGACTAAAATAAGTCTCTTTAAAATAGCGTCCAAAGCCTTTTTTACGAATACCTAGCACATGGGAAATTAAATTCACAATAATGGCTAGGGAAAAGGCCACAACTGGATCAGCGGTCGGACTTTTCCAAAACGACACTTCCTGAGCTTCGACCAAAAATGGTAAGCCGAGCAAGTTGGCAACAAAAACAAATAGAAACAAAGTCATAGCTATCCACACATAAGTGGAATCATAGGCCGAACCTAAGTTAGCCTTAATAATGGAATCTATAAAATCCACAAAGTATTCCACAGCCATTTGCCCGCGCCCGGGATGGTCGGTAGATAAATTTCTACCCGCCACAAAGGCTAGCAGTCCAACAACAATTACGGTTCCAATCAGTGATAAGAACACATTCAGACCAACCGTTAGTCCAAAAACATTTATCAACGGCGTCTCAGACAAGTGAACCCCTTCTTTCTTGTTTAATGTTCTGGTGCACTTAAAATTGCGCACAAAAAAAATCCAACAACTCTCCGGCAAATACATTTATACTAGACGATGGTGGTCGCATAGAAAATCATCAGCGCAGTAAGTAACTGGATTTGCAACAGTATGTGATGCACAATTTATTCCTATTATATTCTCAAAATTTAAATTGGCAAGTTAAATTTTCAAAATATGTCTTTTATGCACGCTTAACCTATCCACATTCTAGTGGATTCCATTCGCAATAGCAAATAAGGAACGCAAAAAACCCCTTCAAACAACCTTCATAGCAGCATTTTCAAGGATCCACTGGGATAAAATCATAGAAAAAATGATAAAAAAAGCCCTTCCATCTGCCAAGAAAGAAGGACGTTTTTATGAAAGCCCCCATCAAGCAAGTGCTAAAAAAGCTAGCGGACCTTATTTTTTGACAAAAACATAATTCTTTTGTGTCGATTGGTCAGAATCAAAAGAATACCCATCACGGTCAAAAGCTTGTAGGCCTTCAGGCTCTTCCACGCGCTGGTCGACCATAAAGTCCACCATCATTCCCCTTGCTTTTTTAGCTAAAGTGGAATGGCGGTTTTGGCTCCCATCTTCTTTCAATTGGTAGAAATCGATATCCAACCACTCATAGTCTTCCTTATCCAACAAAGAAGAAAATTCCTGGCTCGCTAGATTAATCAGCTGGGATCCCTGTTCAAAGGCCTTGGCATAGAGGGGGCGCCACCATGATTTCAAACTTTGGCCCTTTAAGCTTACACCCATATTAAAATCCAAGCGGTAAGCTTTGATGGCTGCTGACGGCTGAATAGGACCATAAAGAGCAGATAGGATGCGAAGATGGCGGTCCAAATACTCCCAATCTTTTTCATCATAAGAAGATCGTTCTAATTGACGATAGGCCAGACCATTATACAGGTCCAAGGCGCGATAGCTTTGAGCTTTTTCAAAGTCAGCCAGATAAGATAAATTTTCATCCAATTTTTTGTCCGAAACGGCTAAAAGCTCTTGAAAATCTTTCTTATCCAAGGATTGGAGATAAGTGACAATCTCTTGGCTTAAAGAAGATAGTTCCCAATCCTTCTCCAGAGCCTGACTCCTATCCATTTCTTTAGCAGGTGAAAATAGAATATACATAAATTGATCCTTTCTTCATACAAAAAAGGCCATGACCTCCGTCACAGCCTAATTCTTCACATGGGCAAGGGCTTAGCGATTATTGAAGTAACGTTTAGCTCCTTCAATTAATAAATCTTGCCAAGAATTGAAGTTCGTTTCCTCTTTAGCAAATCGATCCAGATCGTCATCTTGATTACGGTCTAAATCTTCCAAGTCTAGCTGTGAATCATTTTTCATCTTATCGTAAGAGTCAAATTTTGAATGTTCAGATAAAAATTGATCAGATAATATATCCTTGATGTCAATATTATTCTCTTGTAAAAAACTCTTACCATTACCTGAAATTTTACTAATGAAGTCACCTATATTCCCAAAATCAAATGCCATCTTTTTCACTCCCTTGTTTAGTATAACACCATCATACCAATATTAAGAGCAGCTGTCATTGCTCACGCTCAGCCTCAAGACCATGCTATAATATAAAAGAAAGAACGGAGGAAAGTCATGCGAGACCAAGTGAAAGATATTTATAATTTAATTGCTAACAATACCTTTATTGAAAACATCGGCGCCCAATATGTCGACGCAAACACTAGTTTATATGATTCTAAAGTGGGTGGGCTGCCCTACTTAGATACCAACCATCCCCTCCCCTACGACGATCAAGGAAAACCAATGGTCTTTTTGGTCCAAATCAATTTTTCCCAAGTCCCACCTTGTGGCATCCCCTTCCCCAAGCAAGGGCTTTTGCAGTTTTTTGTCCGAGAAGATATGCCATCAGATGAAAACGTGGACGACCTGATCTCCAAAGATTACAAAAAGATTCGCTTCATTGCTGACATCCATGAAATCGAAGAAACTCAAGCAATTGAAGAAGCCTGTCAAAATATAAACAGTCACAAGTTCTTAAAAGGATCCTATGCTTTAGAATTTGAACGCAAGGCTGACTTTTATTCCATGAATAATTCATACAAATACGAGAGCTTGTTCATCAACCTTTGGAATAAACATTATCCGGAAGAGCCTATTACATCCTTAAAGGATGAGTGGAGAGACTGGCTGTATGATTTAGATGAAGACATCTATGCTCCCCACCAGCATTACATGGCTAGCCTGGGAGGCTATCCCTATATTTTTACCGAGGATCCCACCCCACCAGACTATGCGACTAGCCTACTCAGCTTAGAGGGGTTTGATCATGGTCCAGACCATTATCTTAATTTTGGTCCAGATGGCTTAGGTCATTTCCTTATTCGTCCGGATGATTTAGAACAAATGACCCTTGACCGCGTATTTTTCTTTTGGGAATACTAAAATACAACAAATGGAGGGCTAGAAATGGCAATAAAAAAGACTCATTTAGCCTTAGCTTCTATTTCACTGGCTGCCCTGGGGCTGGCCTGTTTTGCCCATCACAATCTCAATGATGACCCCCTTCACCGACGTTTTCTAGATCAAGAGGCTATTAAACTTGGATTTGAAGAAAAATATTTTTACCATGACGGTCGAACCCTGCATTATATTGAAGGACCAGATCAGGGACCTACTTTAGTCCTCCTCCACGGCCAAGAGCTGTCTTTAGTTGATTATGCTCCCGTCTTAGGCAAACTTTCACAAGACTTTCATGTCTTTGCAGTCGACTATTATGGCCATGGCCAATCAAGTAAGAACCCTGACCTCTATCAGGCCCAAGTCATCAGTGGTGACCTGGCTCGGTGGATAAACACATGCATCGGCCAGGCCGTGATATTAGCTGGCCATGCTACTGGCGCCTTATTGGCCGCTCATCTCGCTAGTCATTTTCCTGAACTCGTCCGGCTATTAGTTTTAGAAGACGGCCCTTTCTTTTCTACAGAAAAAGGCCGAGCCGAGCAGACCATGGCTTGGCGTCGCTTTGAAATCATGGACCACTATCTCAAAAAGCAGCCAGAAAAGCCCTATACCCTCTATGCTTTAGAACGGGATTATAGGCAGACCCTTTTTAATAATCCAGATGGCAAGGACAATTGGTCCCTGCTGGTCTTAGAGCCCGCTCGCCGCCAACTAGCCAAACGCCCCCACCGTCTCCCCAAAGTGTGGTATTACCCTCCAGCCTTTGAACTCAATAAAATCTTTGCTCAGACTGCCAATCTACAGGACGGCAGTGGAGATTATGATTTACGTTTTGGCCAAAGCTTTTACAATTTTTCCTGGTTTGACGGCTTTGACCAAGAACAGGGGCTAGAAAGTATTTCTTGTCCGACCCTGGTCCTCCAAACCGCTCCCCATGAAGAATCGGCGCCTTCTTATTATGATGACCATGGAGTTTTATTATCCGCTATGGACAGCCAAGATGGACAAAGGGTCCTGTCTTGTTTAGATCAAGGAAATTATATAGGAGGTTTTGATGCCGAAAACAATATTCATGCTGAGCTGCCCAAGCAGTATATACGAGTCCTTCATGATTTTATCCGCCAACAGTTCTCCCTATAAATCAGTTATCAGCTAGCAGGCCCGCTAGCTGATATTTAATTTTAAAAAGCAAAGAAAAAACCCCAAGCCAGCTTCACTGACTTGGAGCTTCAATCATTTATCCTCCCAACCCTACTGACCTCAATAAGGGCCTACCAATGGAGGCAGATCATGTGATAATTTTCTTGATCTAAATCACCAAAAACATCCAGTAGGCGCAAACCATAGTCTCCCAGCTGGCGGTAAATCCAACGGCCATGATTAATTTCTATTTGCATGCTGGGGATATCGGTTAAAACCTCCCATAAGGCATCTAAATTATGGCCGGTATAGGCCGGGAGCTGCAGTTGCTGAATGAGGTAGGGATAAGCAACTTCTTTTGATTCAAAACGGCGACCGTCCAATCTATATGTCATCTGAACCTCCTAATATAAACGAACAAAAGAATCATAATGGTCAGGGCTGTAAAAAATCAGTCCATCGTTGGAATAGACCAGCCTTTCGGGCCCACGATGGTGGCTATAACCCGCTTGTAGATCAGCTTCAAAATATAAGCGATCGGGGCTTTGTGGCAGTTGACCTTCTCGGTTGTAAAATCGATCCCCGCCGACGACCCAAGTATCATCGGTCGGGCTCCAGCCCATGCGGTCAGCTTCAGCTTTCAGGATATAATTATCCGGCAAACTTTGATAATAATGAAGATAGCCGGCCACATCCTCCATATCATAATAAAATTCATCTTCTTCCCAAGGGATCGTTTGCTGGCTACTGGCAGGCGGAGGACTGGGCTGAGAGACAGAATCCAGTTCCTCCACGGCACAGGCATTCAGCAACAGACTTAAAAAGAAAAGCAAGCCCCAGCGCAAAATTTTACGAATGATTGCCATCCTATTCTCCTTTTTTCCTTATTTTAATAAAAAGCGGGTCAGCTGTCACCCCCACTCCTAAAAAATGGACAAGCCTGCTCATTTTTTATAAGCTGAGACCGTTGCTAATGACTTATGAAAAGAAAGGAGTTCCTATGTGTACAGCCATGCAATTAAAGTATGACCAAGGTTCTGTTCTAGGACGGACCATGGATATCGAGGCTCCTGTGGATTACAATATCATCTACTTTCCTCGTGATTATCCTTCTGCCGAAAACTTATTAGGAGGACACTTCCCTTCTCAATATAAAATGATGGGGATCGGTTTTCGAGACTGGGACCCTTTGAAAGATGGAGTCAACGAACATGGATTGATGGGAGTTACCAATGACTATGGCGGCTTCAATCTCCATCCTGACCAAGTCGATCCCAATAAAATAAATGTTTCAAGCTTTTATTTCATGAATTATTGCCTAGCCAATTTTAAAACTGTGGACGAATTGATCGAACACCTTCCTGATATTCACTTGTCTACTCATAACAGCCAAGGGGAAAAAGTCATCAGTCCAAAATTCCATTTTATGTTTGCGGATGCCAGCCAACGCTGTGTGGTCATTGAACCTCGAGACCAGCAGCTGCTTGTCTATGACAATCCCTATCAAGTTATGACCAATACGCCTAAATTCCCTTCCCATCTAAAAGTCATCGAGGACTATTTTGGCGAGCTGGATGATTTGAATGATTTTAATGCTGCCAAACATTTGCCAGGCGGTTATGACCCCAAGTCGCGTTTTGTCAAAGCCTATTATTTTAGCCAAACATCCCTAAAACCCGAAGATAACCACCAAGCCTTGGGTTATTTATTCCGCAATTTATCCGCCATTGCCTTGCCTCAAGGCTTTATCAAAAATCAATCCTACCACTCCATCACTTTTACCCAGTATATAGCAGGCTATGATAGCAGCCAGCAAACGCTTAACATTCAAGCAGCTGATAACCCCACCATCTATAGTCTGCATTTCGACGACATCGCCCAGCCAGACCAACGGCAAGCCTTCTTCATTCCCCATGAATTTCAAGGGAGCAAGATTGCTCACATTAACAATTAAAAATTTGGAGAGTGAGTTCTTAACAGTGAAAGGGGCCATTTGGGATAGAGCGTGCAAGTGGACGACCATTCCGCTATGATAGAGAAAATGAAAGAGGAGAGAATTAGCATGATTGAATGCCCCAAATGTCAGTGTGAATACGGTTATAGTGACGGGATGGCTTTCCATTGCCCCGAATGCGCCCATAGCTGGACAGAAGTTGAAGAAGAAAAAACATCCGAACCAGAAAAAGAACAGTTGGTGTTGGATGCGGTAGGAAATGAACTGCAAGACGGTGATGATGTCAGCATCAATCTTGATTTAACCATAGGGAAAGATACCCTCAAACGTGGCACCAAGGTCAAAGGCATTAGCTTACTTGACCAACCGGTTGATGACCATGACATCGCCGCAAAAATCAAAGGCTTTGGTCAGGTCTACTTAAAATCATCGGTCGTCAAAAAGATTAAATAATTAAAAAAAAGAAGCTATGACAGCAATCATAGCTTCTTTTAAAATTTTAAATAAATGGTCTAATTTAAGGGAAAGGGAACATACTGTTCTAGACCAAGTTTGAAATCGGCTTGGCCGTTGGTGAGGTCATTCACTTCGCTTTCGAAGCGGTCTAAATCATCCTTATCCACATGGCAATAAAAAAGTACCTCCTGGGTGTAGGTCATATCGTCAAGTTTGACCCACTCCCACTCTTTCAAATGGTTTTCCACTTGACCTGAAAAATGATAAGGAATGGTCAGCTGGATGGCTTGTTGCAAACGCCATTCTGCCAGGCCCAGTTCTCCAACGGCCTTATCCACTGCCCCGCCATAGTAAATTTTCAAGCGGTTGGCTCCCAACAACTGCCCTCCCCACTCACGGCTGACCACTGCAGTCGTGTTAACCAGATGGTGTTTTTTTAGTGCTTCTAATATGGGCAAGCCGGCAGTGCCAGAAGGTTCGCCATTGTCTCTGGCCCGTTGGTGTTCGCCAGAATGCCCCACAATATAAGCGGAAGCATTGGTGTAGCCTTTATACTTACGCTTCATTTCTCTTATAAAGGCATCCGCTTCTTCGACCGTCAACGTCATTTTCAAATGGCAGAAAAAGATGGATTTCCTTTGCTCGGTTTCTGATGAGGTCCCCTCTACAACACTAAGAAAGGATTGCTTCATTTTTGGCCTCCTTGCAGCTGCACATATCCTTCAATCTCATTTTAAGTCTTAGATCCAACTTTTAAAAACAATGATCAAGCAAGCAAATAGGCTTCGTTCACTGTCTTTACAGACCGGACTAATGGTTTAAGCGTCCGGGATAAGCTGCCAATGCTGCTTCTAAAATATCCATGGCTTGTTCAATTTTTTCCTCACTCACGCAATAAGAGAGGCGAACTTCATTCAAGCCTCGGCCAGGTGTGGTGTAAAAAGCATGGGCGGGTGTCATCAAGAGCGTACGACCGTCCACTTCAATGTTTTCCAACATCCAAATAATGAATGCTTCAGCATTTTCAACGGGTAAACCGATGATATTATAAAAAGCACCTTCCGGTTCGTGGAAAACCAGGCCAGGAATCTCGGCCAGGCGTTTGGAAATGGTCTGGCGACGTTGGTTATAGGTCTGGCATTCTTTTTCAATAAAAGAGGCTGGCAGGTCAATCATGGCCGCCGCTCCCACCTGGTCTAAAGTTGAAACCGCTAAGCGGGATTGGCAAAGATGGAGCAAGTGCTGCATAAGTTCTTGGTTATGGGATGCAATGGCTCCAATACGTGCCCCACAGGCAGAGTATTTTTTCGAAATACTATCGACAAGGATGACCCGGTCACGGACCTCGTCATAATCCCCGAAGGAATAGAAAGGACGGTCAGTAAAGTTAAAAATACGGTAAACTTCATCGGCGATAATGAATAAATCATGTTTTAAGGCTACTTCAATAACGGTTTCGACTTCATCTTTATCATACACACGACCTGTCGGGTTAGAAGGATTAGATAATAAAATAGCCTTGGTGCGGTCGGTGATTTTTGCCTCAAAAGTTTCCAGTGAAGGCATGTGATAATTGTCTTCAATATTGGTTGGAACCCCCACCAATTGGCCTCCAGCAATCTTCACAAAAGAATCGTAGTTGGCGTAAAAAGGTTCAATGGTTAAAATTTCATCACCAGTATCTAAGAGTGTCAACATCAGATGAGTCAAGGATTCACTCGCCCCATTGTTGATGACAATTTCTTCCGCTTCGAAATCTTGACCAAAAGAAGAAAAATAATCTTGCATGGCTCGAATGGTTTCCGGCATGCCTCGTGAATCCTCATAAGCTAAAACATCACTGGGATAATTGTGGACCGCTTCAAAAAATTCATCCGGCGTTGGTAAATCGGGCTGGCCGATATTCAAAGGGATGACTTCCAGCCCGCGATCACGCGCCGCTTGCGCATAAGCATTTAATGAACGAATAGGAGACGTCTTGATTTGTTGAATACGATTAGAAAATTCCATAATACCCACCTATCTTTTTTTATTGTGCTTGTTATTTATTTTACTGAAGAGACTGCTAATCTACAAATGATTCCGGAAAAGTAACCCCTTATATTCAAAAAACACGGGCTCATGAGTCTTATTCATAGAGCTCATAAAGGTCTAAATGACTATCTATCATCCACTCTTCACCCGCATGTTTTCGATAAAGCACTGCCTCCCCATCTTCTGAACCTAAGAAGGCACGACTGACTTCAAAGCCCTGGTCTTCCAATTCCTTTTTGCGTTGGTCATAAAAAGCTTCTCTTTTTTCTAAATGTTCTTTTAGCTGGGAATTTTCGACAGAATAAGCATCGATGCGGCTGACCCCATCTAAGATCCCTTCTCCTTCCTGGGAAAAAAACGGAATTTTTTCCAGAATAGATCAATGTCTGTATCCAAGGGAAACATATAGCGGCTAAGAGGTAATTTTTGGCCTCGCCACTCTATTTCTGTATAAAAAGGCAGTTGGTCCACTTTCAAATATTCATAAAGAAAGCCGTCCACTTCTTCTTGCACATAGGCTGAGAGTTGTTTCAGACAATCTTGGCCGTCTTTTTCACTGCTAAATAAAGCAAGGTCTGTCCGTTCATCTCCCTGATAAGCAACTAACAAGTACATTCTGCATCCCTCCCCTTTTCATTTTCTTCCCTATTATAGCATGCTAGAAAGAGAGGGAAAATGGTAATTAAAAAGGCACTTAAGTCTGTCCACTTAAATGCCTTTACCAATTTTTTAAGAGTGAAACTATCTCAATAATCTCAAACCATTCAAGATAACAATCAGGGTTGACGCTTCATGAAAAATGATGTTAAGGCTGAGATTCGACCATGAGAAGAGGGTTGAAATCACCAGATAGCCGACAACCAGGAGGGCAAAGAGGATGTTCTGCAAAATAATGCGGTTCATTTTTTTACCCACTTGCTGGATCAAAACTAATTTTTCCAGTTGATTTTGCATCAAGACCAGGTCAGACACATCTACAGCAATATCTGTCCCTTGTCCCATGGCAATGCCCACATCAGCTTGAACCAAGGCAGGCGCATCATTGATCCCATCCCCCACCATGGCAGTGGCGCCATATTTTTCTTGAATCTTTTCAATATAAGCTGACTTATCTTCTGGCATGACACCGGCTTGAAATTCATCCATTCCTAATTCTGTAGCTAAGGCGGCCACCGTTTGCTGGCTATCCCCAGAAATCATTACCGCATGAATATTTTGTTCTTTTAAGTAAGCCATCACGTCATAAGCTTCCTCTTTTAGCTTGTCGAGGAGGGCAAAAACAGCGTAGACTTGACCATTTTTAGCAAAGTAAACACAGGTACAGCCCTGTTTCTCCCACTCGTCTCTTTTTAGCTGAATAGCTTCTGGCACCTGATCAAAGACTGAAGGTTTGGCGATCTGATAGTTGTCCCTTGCATCCTTGGCAGAAAGACCTTGACCGACTATATTTTCAATCTCAAGTTCAACTTCTTCAGTCATATGATATTGATTTAAAAAAGCGTGGGCCAAAGGATGGCTGGATTCTTTTTCCATGGCGAGTACGATATCAATCATGGATTGACGATTACCATCATCAACAAAATAATCCCCAACGATTTCAGGCTGGCCCTGAGTTAAGGTTCCTGTTTTATCAAACGCAATGGCTTTAATATCCCCCATGGAAGATAAGAAAGCTGAGCCTTTAGATAAGACCCCTTTTCTAGCCAATTGACTCATGGCCGACAAGGAAGCAGAAACACTGGCAGCAGCCAAGGCACAAGGGGAAGCCGCCACCAACAGCGTGAGGCTGGTCTGGATGCTTTGGCTAAAAGACCATGAAAATAATAAAGGCATGAGAAGAGCAAAAGCTAAGCATAAGAGAATCACGATATTCACATAAGAGCTTTCATACTTATCAATAAAATGAGCGGCTTTATTTTTATTTTGATCGTTTTGATTGACCAATTCAAGAATGGAGGCAAAGACACTGTCCTGGCTTTCTTTGGTCACTTCCATGGTGAATGAACGCGACCCATTTTTGGTTGCAGCAAAAACAGAGTCTCCAACTTCTTTTTCCTGTGGCAAACTTTCACCATTGATAGCTGATTCATCAATAAAGGCTTGACCACTTAAAACCACCCCATCGACGGGCACTTGGTCACCATTCAGCACTTGAAGCTTGTCACCGATTTTTAATGTTTCCACGGGAACTTGGATGGTTTGACCGTCTTCTTGAATCAGGCGGGCTTGGTTCGGATTCATGGCCAGCAAATTCTTAATTTCAGCTTTACTACGATTTTCTGCATACTCTTCCAAGAAATGAGCCCCTGCAAAGATGAGAATTAACAAGCAAGCTTCCCAAAACTGTCCCAGCAAGGCTGAGCCCAGAGCGGCTAATCCCATGAGGACATGAGCGTTAGGGCTAAATCTTCCTTTTTTGCGACTCTCTTGGATGGTGTCCTGGATTCCTTCCAGAATCACAGCATGGTATCCCGCCGCTAAGGTAGATAAAATGAACAAGATATTTTTTAATGGGCTTAAATGTGCAGGCAATAAAAAGGCAAGAACAGCGAAAGCTAGACCAATGAAATAAGCAACTAGGGGTCCCTTACCATGATGGTGGTCGTTGGTGGAGTCTTTACTTGCCATCTTTATATCTGTTTGGCTAGTCATTTTTCATCCTTCTTTCTTTAATTGATGATTGTTCGTTCATATGATTACATATTCATTATATAAAAATAGAAGGCTGTGTCAAGGAAGTTTGAATATCTTTTTTAAAATCGTTACAATTAGATTAATGAGTAAAGGACGGTAGACATGACAGAACCAATTAAAGACCAAAATATTGAAAGCATGACTCAAATGTTTAAAATGCTAGCGGATCCCACCCGCCTTAAAATACTTTTCGCATTGAAGAAAGAAGCATTAAGAGTCAAAGACCTCAGCCAGCAATTAGGTGTTGAGCAGTCGGCTCTCTCCCATCAGCTGGCCAAGCTGAAGGAGGCCCGCCTGGTAAAATATGAACGGCAAGGACGTAGCAATCTCTATAGCCTGGACGACACTCATGTGTTCGTCATTCTCAAAGAAATGCTTGACCATTCCAACGATGGAGAGTCATAAAAAACTTCAATCGCATCATTTTATAGCTTTGAAGAAAGACGGGAGCTTGCTCCGGTCTTTATTTTTTTGACTTTTTTAACAAAAAAAAGGAAGTGAATACACTTCCTCTGAGATGGTTTTATAAATTTATTATAGGCAAAAGTTATGAAATATGAGCAGAAGTATTGATTTTTGGCAACCTTAGATTTTCAATCCCTTCTCCTCTATTGAACCACTGAATTCTTAAAAGGACGCAATTGAACTCGGTCTAAAAATCCTTGTTTTTATAGAGGATGTTAGAAATGAAAATAGAGACTGCAAGAATAACCAGAACAATGCTGAGTGAGATGACGACTGTGAGAGTGCTATTCATCAGCAAGCCTCTCATGCTTTCAGTCATATTAGAAAGGATTGCACCCGCAATGGCTCCAAATAAAAACATGCCAAAAATCGCTACTATTTTAGCTCTTTTATAACCCAGCTTAAAGTAAAACGGATACTGGAAAGAAACAATCAAACTATAGAGAATAAAGTATATCCAATAAGTGATTAATAAATTTTCCAAAGACCCTGCTTGGCCAACAATAAAAAATCCAAAATATATCAATAGAGCCAGCACTGATGACAGGATGAATAAGAATATTGACGAGAAATATCTTCCTAAAACAACATCCTTAGGCTGTATACCAAAAATTCTATAAAGAGCATCTAGACCGGATTCTTCTCCAACCATGAAAGGATAGGAAGAGTACAACATTGAAAATAACAAAGGCATAGAAATCACCATGAGGGGATTGCTGCTTGTGAAGTAAAATAGTACGCTCAATAATAAAAGAATGAGCAAATTTTTAAAAGTAAAATAAGGTTTAATAGATATCAGATCAAGTTTGACTACTTTCCCAATTCCATTCATCAAGCATCTCTCCCATATAAAACCATGACCGTTTCGATATTTGGATGTTCAAAAACGAGTTCATCTGAATCCACATTAAAATCATGCCGATCCACTAACGCTTCGAAATTATATTGATTCTTTTTCATCCCTAGGATCGTCACATCTTCTAAAATCTCCAAATCTTCCAAACCGCCTTTGACCACCCCATATTTATTTTGAAATGCTTCCATAAAATCAGAAAAAACGATCTCTCCCTGATCGATAAAAATGATATAGTCAGCAATCCTATCTAAATCCTGAGTAATATGGGTAGAGAATAAAACCGTGTTTCCTTCATTTGACACAAATTCTTGTAACAAATCTGCTAAATCTCTACGCATACTTGGATCAAGGCCAGAAGTAGGTTCATCAAGAATGAGGAGATTGGCCTCATGCGAAAGGGCAATAGAAAGCATGAGTTTAATCTTCATTCCTCGGGATAAATCCTTCACTTTGGCATCCCTGTCCAGGTCAAAATGATTGAGATAATCAAAAAATTGACCTTCCTGCCAATGTTCATAACCAATGGCCATGGCCTCATTTACCAGATTTAAAGACCAATCCTGAGATAAAAAGGAATCATCCATAATAATGCCCACGTCTTGCAAGTAATGGAAATTTTCCGCATGCTTGCCATCAATGAAAATATCACCTTCATAATGAAGAAGAGATAAAATAGCCTTGATGGCCGTGGTCTTACCCGCTCCATTCTTTCCTATAAAACCTGTGATATAACCTTTGGGTATGGAAAATGAAAGTTCACCAAGTGTAAAGTGCTTAAATTCCTTATAAAGATGGTTAACTTCAACTTTATTCATTTTGGTCTCCCTTATACAAATACTCAACTAAGTCAAAAAACGCATCCTTAGAAAGTTCAATTTCTTTAGACATTTCAATAGCTTTCAAAAGATGATCTTCTAGAATTTTTTGTTTTTCTTCTCTTTTCAAACCCCTGTCATCAGTGGAAACAAAAGTCCCCAGCCCCTGTCTGGATGCGATGAACCCTTCTTCTTCAAGCTCATCATAAGCCTTTTTAACCGTCAGAATGCTTACCCCTATATCTTTGGATAGATTACGAACAGAGGGAAGTTTCTCACCTGCAACCACTTTTTCTTTTAAAATATTATCTTTAATGGCCTTTTTAATTTGTTCATAAAGAGGAACAGAGGAATGATGACTCAAAATAATTTTCATATCGGAGCTCCTTATAGAACACTATATAACAGTAAATCACACAGGTCAATAAATGATATCAGCCAGAAAAATGAATGAGG
>JBHWOX010000051.1:0-15021 GCA_043424615.1 Atopococcus sp. | reverse complement strand
TTTACGCGCTTTTAAACCCCAGTCAATGGTGTTTTCCTCACCATGGAGTATGCGGTTGATATTAGATTGGTGGCGGTAGTAAATAAAAATCATAATCATAAAGACTAATCCGATAAAGACCCAGTCTCCTGTAAAAAAAGATAAGATAAAAGCGGTAGTGATAGCTGTGAGTGAAGCGATGCTGACTGTTGAAGTTAGGTAGAGAACAATAAAGAAGATGACAGGAAAATTAATAAAGAGAAATAAGGGTTTATAGGCAAAAGCCATCCCTGCTGCTGTGGCCACCGCTTTTCCCCCTTGAAAACGAGTGAAAATGGGATAGACATGGCCAATCACAGCCATCAGGCCGAAGAGCAAGGGGTGCCAGTCTAAACCTAGCCAAAGTGGAATGTTAAAGGCAATATAGCCTTTAAGAAAATCAAAGACAAAAGTGGCGAGACCGGCCTTCGCCCCTAGGACTCGCCAAGCATTGGTGGTACCAGTGCTGTGGCTGCCGTATTGGCGTATATCTTTGTGGTAAAATAATTTTCCGATAATTAAACCACTTGAAATTGAACCGATTAAATAACACAATATTAGTGCTAGAATATGGACAATCATACAATGCTCCTTCAAAAAGACGAACATACTTTCGTCTTTCTAATCAATTATGTTAAAATGAATTCGCTTTTCATTTTATCATAGATACGAGCAAAGCAAATGACTAAATAACATCTGGCAAAAGATTAAAGATAAGGAGACCTGATCGATGTCTAATAATTATGATGATCAATCGATACAAATTTTAGAAGGATTGGAGGCGGTCCGTAAACGTCCCGGCATGTATATTGGTTCCACGGATCATCGGGGCTTACATCATTTAGTCTATGAAATCGTTGACAATGCCATCGACGAGGCCTTATCGGGCTATGCAGATGACATTCAAGTCTGCTTGCATCAAGATGGTAGTGTCTCCGTAATGGACAACGGGCGAGGAATGCCAGCAGGTATGCATGAAAGTGGACTTCCTACGGTCCAAGTTATTTTTACTGTCCTCCACGCTGGAGGAAAATTTGGCCAAGATGGGGCCTATAAAAGTTCTGGCGGTCTACACGGGGTGGGAGCCGCTGTGGTGAACGCCTTATCAAGTCGTTTAGAAGTGACTATTTTCCGTGACGGTAAACGCTATTTCCAAGCCTTTGAAAAGGGGGGACAGCCAGTCGGGGACTATAAGGTCACTGAATTAAACTCTCCTAATAAAAGCGGAACCCTGGTGCGTTTTTGGCCTGATGAAGAGATTTTTTCAACCACTCAGTTTAATTACGACACCATAGCTGACCGCCTGAGAGAATCAGCTTTCCTGCTTAAAGATATTAAAATTTCCATTCGAGACGAACGGCAAGATAGGGAAGAGATATTCTATTATGAAGAAGGAATCAAAGCTTTTGTCTCCTATATCAATGAAGATAAGGAGACACTGACTCCTATTTCTTATTTTGAAGACGAAAAACTAGGGATTGAAGTCGAAGTCGCTCTCCAATACAATGACGGTTTTTCAGAAAATATTCTTTCTTTTGTCAATAACGTCCGCACCAGTGACGGTGGGAGTCATGAAATTGGCTTTAAAACAGGCTTAACTAAAACCTTCAATGAATATGCTCGTCGGATTGGGGAGTTAAGTAAAAAGGATAAAAATTTAGAAGGAAGCGATGTACGCGAAGGCTTAACAGCCATATTATCTGTTCGTATTCCCGAAGATATTTTACAATTTGAAGGACAGACCAAGTCAAAATTAGGAACACCTCAAGCACGGACAGCTGTGGACCAGGTCGTGAGTGAAAAATTTGCTATCACTTTAGCCGAAAATGGAGATGTTTCTAAAGATTTGGTCAAAAAAGCTTTGCGAGCACGCGAAGCACGTCAAGCTGCACGCAAAGCACGAGACCAAAGTCGACATTCTAAAAATCGAAAAAAAGGTGAAAAACTTCTTTCTGGTAAGTTAACTCCTGCTCAAAGCCGTAATGCTAAGAAAAATGAACTCTTCTTGGTGGAGGGGGATTCTGCAGGCGGATCGGCCAAGCAAGGTCGAGACCGAAAATTCCAAGCCATATTACCCTTGCGTGGAAAAGTCTTGAATGCCGAGCGAGCGAATATTGAAGATATTATGAAGAATGAAGAAATCAATACCATGATTTATACCATTGGTGCTGGGGTGGGGCCTGACTTTAATATTGAAGATGTCAACTACGACAAAGTCATTATCATGACTGATGCCGATACAGATGGGGCTCATATCCAAGTCCTCTTGCTGACATTCTTTTATCGCTATATGCGACCGTTAATTGAAGCCGGCAAGGTCTATCTCGCCCTCCCTCCTTTATATAAGGTATCGGAAGGAAAAGGTAAATCTTATCACGAGGATTATGTTTGGACGGATGAGGAATTGGAAGAAGTGACTAAAAATTATAAAAAAGGTTATCATCTCCAACGCTACAAAGGTTTAGGGGAGATGAATGCCAGCCAATTGTGGGAAACCACCATGGATCCTGAAAGCCGTACCCTGGTGAGGGTTAATTTAGATGATCCTACTCAAGCTGAAAAAAGAGTATCCGTTCTTATGGGCAAAAAAGTAAAACCACGCCGTGAATGGATTGAAGAAAACGTTGAGTTCACCTTGGAAGAAGAGGGATCTCTCTTAGAAAAAGACGAGCTATCGCCCACTGCTGTGAAGGAGGATTAAGATGGCCCAAGAAATTTTTCAAGAATTAAATTTAAGTGAAGTCATGGGGGAACGTTTTGGACGTTATTCTAAATACATCATCCAAGAACGTGCGATTCCTGATGTACGGGACGGTTTAAAACCCGTCCAACGACGAATTATTTATGCCATGTATAAGGAAGGCAATACCTACGACAAGGCTTACCGTAAATCGGCCAAAACCGTGGGGAATGTCATCGGGAACTATCACCCTCACGGAGACAGTTCTGTATACGATGCTATGGTTCGCCTCAGCCAAGATTGGAAAATCCGAGAACCCTTGGTCGACATGCAAGGAAATAACGGATCCATGGATGGGGATCCGGCGGCAGCTATGCGCTATACGGAAGCCCGTCTGTCTAAAATTGCGAATGAATTGACCACCGACTTAGATAAAGACACCGTGGACTGGATGTTAAACTTCGATGACACTGAAGAAGAGCCCACTGTCCTTCCTGCTCAATTCCCTAATCTTTTAGTCAATGGAGCAACCGGAATATCAGCGGGTTATGCTACGGATATTCCTCCTCACAATTTGGGTGAAGTGATTGATGCTAGCTTGCATTTAATAGACTATCCCAATGCCGGTTTAAAAAAATTAATGACCTTCGTGCAAGGACCAGATTTTCCAACAGGCGGTATTATCCAAGGACGTGAAGGTTTAGAAGAAGCCTATAAAACTGGTAAGGGTAAAATCGTTGTTCGCTCAAAAACAAGCATTGAAGACCTGAAAGCGGGCAGACAGCAGATTGTCATCCATGAAATTCCATATGATGTCAATAAGTCACAAATGGTCCAACAAATTGATGACATTCGCATTAATCGAGAAATTGAAGGCATCTCTGAAGTACGCGACGAAACAGATAAAGAAGGCTTACGTATTGTTATTGAAATCAAGAAAGAAGCTTCAGCAGAAGGCATTTTGACCTATTTATTGAAAAACACAGACATGCAGGTGAACTATAATCTCAATATGGTCGCGATCCATAACAAACGACCGGAGCAATTAGGTCTGCAGGACATGCTTTTAGCCTATATCGATTTTCGCAAACAAACCGTGATTCGCCGTACCCATTTTCTACTCCACAAAGCGGAAAATCGACAACATATAGTTGAAGGGTTGATTCGGGCCTTGTCAATCTTAGACCAGCTGATTCAAACCATTCGGCAGTCTCAAAACAAGTCAGATGCCAAGAAAAACTTAATGGCGAGCTATGACTTTACTGAACGTCAAGCTGAAGCCATCGTTACTCTGCAGTTGTACCGCTTATCTAATACAGACGTCAAAGACTTGGAAAAAGAAGCCCAAGAATTAGATGAAAAAATTAAAAGTTACCAGCTCATTTTAAATGATGAGAAAGAATTGAAAAATGTCATAAAAAAAGAATTACGGCAGACCAAGAAAGCTTTCGCTTCTGAACGACGCTCTAAAGTAGA
The DNA here is from genome assembly GCA_043424615.1 of Atopococcus sp. Lineage (GTDB taxonomy): Bacteria > Bacillota > Bacilli > Lactobacillales > Carnobacteriaceae_A > JAUNQW01. Next base: position 10,847 of record JBHWOX010000051.1, on the reverse strand, counting down.
AGATGAAGTGGATGAGTTGAAGGTAGAAAAAGAAGTCCTCATCGCTGAAGAAGAGGTCATCGTGACAGTGACCAAAGAAGCCTATCTCAAACGAAGCTCTACCCGCTCCTTTGCGGCTTCAGATCTTGAAGACTTGGGTCTACGCGACAACGATTACCCCATATTTGCTCAAAAAATGTCCACTCTTGACCAATTGATTCTCTTTACCTCAGCAGGCCAGGCCATCAATCGTCCGGTTTATAGTTTGGCTGAAGCCAAATGGAAGGATTTAGGAAGTCACCTCTCGCAAGATATTTCCTTAGAAGATGGAGAAAAAATTGTCGCAGTTTTTGGTTTAGATGACTTTACGGATGAGATGACCTTCGTTTTTGCTAGTCAAAACGGCTATATTAAACGAACACTGGCTTCAGAATTTGAAGTGAGAAAGACCTTTAAAAAAGCGTCTTACAAAGCCATGAACTTGAAAGGCGATGACCATTTGATCCAGGTTGCTATGGTCACTACGGATGCTGCTTTGGATGTCTTTACAGCTCATACCGGCTCTTACGGTTTGCGCTACAGCTGGGAAGAAATATCAGAAGTCGGTGCCAACGCTCAAGGAGTGAAGTCCATTCAGTTAAAAGAGGATGAAAAAGTGGTTGGATTTGTCTTATTTGAATCCTCAACAGACTGCGCTGAAGCCTTGCTGTTGAGCCAGCGAGGAGCAATCAAGAAGATGGACCTGGCTAAATTTGATTCCAGCAGCCGTAATGCTAGAGGCTTGAAAGTTTTCCGAACACTGAAGACTCACCCTCACGAACTTCTGCACCTAATTAAGGTGGAAGATCCTGACCAAGAAATAACTTTTATCACCTCCGTCGGCAAAGAGGAAAGCATCCAAGCAAAAGATTTGCCAACCGTCGACCGTCAAAATAATGGAAGTTTTATCTTTGATGAAGAAGTGGATGGCCGGGTGACTGATATTCGCTTTAATCAATTAGAAAAGCTTGAAGAAGACGCGTAAATTTTATATCTTTAAAGTGTAAAGTGTGTAGAAAATATAAGGAGTGAACATAAGTGACAAGCATTAAAGTTTTTGGCCATAAGAATCCGGATACTGACGCCATTGGAGCGGCTATCTCTTATTCATATTTACAAAATCAATTAGGGAAAGATACCGAAGCGGTTGCTCTCGGTCAAGCTGGTGAAGAAACCCTTTTTGCTTTAGAACACTTTGGTTTTGACCACCCCCAAGTGGTTGAGTCTGTTGAAGAAGGGGAAGAGGTCATGTTGGTTGACCATAATGAACGCCAACAATCCATTGACGGCATTGAAAATGCTCGTATTTTATCAGTGGTCGACCACCACCGTGTTGCTAACTTTGAAACATCCGATCCTTTATACTTCCGAGCAGAACCCTTAGGCTGTACGTCTACTATCATTTATAAATTATTCCAGGAACATCAAGTAGATATTCCTAAAAATATTGCAGGCATGATGGTTTCAGCCATTATTTCTGACACCCTGTTATTTAAATCGCCGACTTGTACAGAGCAAGATCAAGAAATTGCAGAAAAATTAGCGGCTATTGCTGAAGTGGACATGGATGACTATGGTTTGGCCATGTTAAAAGCAGGCACCAATGTTGATCAATTCACTGAAGAAGAAATTTTAGAAGGGGACGCGAAAAGTTTTGATATGGGTGGTGTTCCCGTTCGAATTGGACAAGTCAATGTGGTAGATATTGATGATGTCTTCAAGCGCAAAGATGCCTTAATCCAAGAAATGAATCGTTTGTCGACTGAAAACAATTATGACCTCTATCTATTAATTGTGACTAATATTTTGGAATCTTCTTCACGTGGTTTAGTGGTTGGATCACACTTAGACTCAGTAGCTGAAGCATTCAGCCAAAACTTAGATGACCATGAAATTGAACTAGAAGGTGTCGTTTCACGGAAAAAACAAGTGGTTCCTCCATTAACAGAAAAAATAGCGGGTGAATAAAAGTAAAATGGAGAGAGATGCTCTTTTCTTTGCTGCGACAAGCAAGGCTCAGACCATTTAGCTTTTGATCCAGCAAAATATAAACAAGACCCCCTCAGGAAGAGACTGAGGGGGTCTTTTATGAATGAGTCAATAAGGGATGGGCTTAAGATCTTATCCCTGGTGGTTTTCTTTAATAAAATATCGCTTTTTCTTCCAGATAATCTTCTAAGCCCCATAGTCCGACTTCACGACCGAGACCAGACTGCTTATAGCCACCAAAAAGAGCGTCATCTTGGCGGCCTTGGCCGTTGATGAGGACGTTACCTGTTCGCATCTTGCGAGCGACCTCAATGGCCTGTTCTAAAGGCCCTTCCACAGCTCCTGACAATCCATAAGTGCTTTCGTTAGCTAGCTTGATGGCTTCTTCAAGGCTGGAATAAGTTAGGACGCATAAAACAGGACCAAAAATTTCTTCCTGAGCAATGGTCATATCATTGGTCACTTGAGTGAAGACAGTCGGTTGGACAAAATAGCCGGTCTGGTCTAATTTTTCTCCCCCGAGGAAGACCTCTGCTCCTTCCTCTTTCCCTTTTTGAATATAATTTTCAACTCGCTCTTGCTGGTCAGCTGAAATTTGCGGGCCGACAATGATTCCATCCTGGCGAGGGTCACCCAGAATGGCTTGCTTGTCATAATACTCTTTCAATACTTCTTTCGTCTCTTCCAATCGATCTTCTGGGACAAAGAGGCGGGTAAGAGCTGAACACGATTGGCCTGTATTATTTAAGACGGTATCCATAGACGTTTGGACTGCACGGTCTAAATCGCCACCCTCCAAGTAAATAAGAGCTGACTTACCACCTAATTCAAGGACCAGTTTCTTAATCCCTGCCGCAGCTTTTTCGTATAATCCTTGGCCGACTTGGGTGGATCCGGTAAAAGATACTACTTGAACGCTAGGATGGCCGGCTAAATAATCGCCTCCCTGGCTTCCAGAAGCCGGGACATAATTAAATACCCCAGCTGGGAAGCCAATCTTATCAATCATATCCGCCAAAAGGTAACCCGTCAGCGGGGTAGCTGAGGCAGGTTTGACCACGACAGTATTACCAGCTAAGAGGGCAGGGGTAATTTTTCTTTGGATTTGATTCAAAGGATAGTTCCAAGGGGTAATACAAGCCACCACGCCATAGCCTTCTTTGATGACGTCATAACCGTCATAAGACTGCTCAAAGTCGAAATCCTTTAAGTTTTTTATCAGTGCACGTATTTCCCCAGCGGACCGTAAGACCTGGGCTGTACGACCAAATTCTGTCGCCACTCCTTCTTCCATTTGGATGACTTCTAAGATTTCTTCTGACCGATCTTCAATAGCATCCGCCAATTGGCTTAAGTAATCAGATCGCTCAGCTACATCTAATTCATTCCAAGCAGGGAAAGCTTTCTCTGCTGCCTCAACGGCCTGGTCCAGGTCCTCACGATTGGCTTGAGGGACACGGGCGATGATTTCTTCAGAGGTCGGATTAATCACTTCGATCTCTTCTGATGACTGGCTAGCTACCCATTCACCATTGATATATAACTGATCTAAAGGGTATTGATTCACATTCATCTTTCTTCCTCCTTAAAGATGTCACTTACAAGGCATATAAATTCTACACTTTAAGCTTATCATGTAAGCGCTTTAATGTTAAAATAAAAGGGAAACTTTAGGAGGTCATTATGAAAAAAATTGTTTTATCACTAGTTTTAAGTGCTTTTGCTTTCTTTATGTTTGCGTGTTCGTCGGCTGGACAGTCAGACTCGTCGACCGATCAATCTGCTGAACAAGCAGAAAGCTTGGACGTGGTCCTTTTGGTAGGAGGCTTAGGAGACATGTCCTTCGCCGATTCGGCCCATGCCGGTTTGCAAGAGGCCCAGGAGACTTGGGGGGATCAGATTCAAACTGAAGTTATTGAATTCGGTTATGATTATTCGGTTGTCGATAGTTATCTGCTGGATGCCGCTGACCAATATGATATTGTCATCATGCCGTCTCAATTTGTCGATAGTGTCGCAGAACATGCCGCAGATTATCCTGAGGTCAAATTCTGGCTCTATGGGACCACTTTCCCCTTTGAAGAGGGAGATTATGACAATGTTTATGCCATGAATTATCGTTCGAATGAAGCCTCTTTCTTAGCAGGTTATCTGGCTGCCTCTCAGGAAGGTGCAGATACTCTGGGCTTCTTAGGGGGGATGGATAACAATGTCATCAATGATTTTTGGTATGGGTACGTTCAAGGCGCTCAGTATGTGAAAGAGGATATTAGCGTCATCACCAATTATGTGGGTTCTTTCGATGACACGGCTAAGGGGAAAGAGCTCAGCTTGTCCATGTATCAAGCAGGCGCTTCTACTATCTTTAATGTAGCTGGCCCAGTTGGTTTAGGATTAGCTGAAGCTGCCTTGGAAAGTGAAGGCGACGTTGACATGATTGGAGTGGATTCTGACCAGGCGGCTGTTTTTGAAGCAGAGGGTCGGGAAGATTTGGCCCAAGTGGTTGCGACCTCAGTCTTGACTAATGTGGGGAATACCATTGTTCGAGCTTTAGAATTGGAAATGGAAGGGCAGGTCCCTTATGGTGAAGTCGATTCTTTAGGTTTGGCTGAAGAAGCAGTAGGTATAGCAAAAAATGACTACTATCAAGCCGCTTATAGCGAAGACCAACGTCAAAAAATTGAAGAAATTGCTCAAAAAATTATCGACGGAGAAATCACAGTTGAATCGGTCTATGACCATGGAGATCAAATTCCTAAACTGCGTGAAGAACTAGCAGAAAAAAATTAAAAAGAAGAAAGAAGAGGATGTTAATGACTCAGACGGTTTACACTAACTATTGGATTGATAAGCGTAATGATGTGAAAAAAGAACACGCTTCTTTTAAAACAGAAGAAGAAGCCATCGAAGCGATCCGTGCCTGGTGGGAAATCAAAGGGGAACGCTATGATAATGTTAAGATGTACCGTACCAATACGGGAGCGTTAGAAATTGATTATGGCTTTGATTATTATTATTACCGGATAGAAAAACGTGACATTGAGGGCGAACTGCCTTCCACTTCTTATCAACTCATGACCCCGGCAGAGATAAAAAGTAAACGGTCTATCTTAGCTTTAGATGAAGATTACCGCTTGTTTGATGAGTTACCGGAACCTCGTCGTGACCGTTTAATCGCGACCATGGGAGATGCTCAAAAAGTTCGCCAGTGGTTCTATACTGAATATGGTCAACCCGTCTTAAAATTGAAAGAATTATAAGTCGAGAAACACGCTCCTTTCAACGAGCGTATAAATGCAAAAGACTCCGCTATATGTCTACTTACTTAAAAGTTAGATTTTCATCCAACTTTTGTAAAGAGGATATAGCTCGGAGTCTTTTTTGCTTGAAAGGACTCTAGACATTTCTAATTGAATCGCCTAAAATAGGACTGTTATAGAAATTATTAATAGAAAGAAGGCCTTTTATGATTGAGTTGATTGCAACAGCTGAATCTTTGAAACAGGGCAAAGATTTACTGGATGCTGGCGCTGACGCTGTGCTAGCTGGAGAAGAAGACTATGGTTTGCGCTTAGCCGGTTATTTGACGGATGAAGAATTATCCCAATTAGCTGACTATGCCCACCAACAAGGAAAAAAGTTAATCGTGGCGGCTCAAGCCATTTTACACAATGATAAAATTAACCGTGCTCGTGATTATTTAAGTCGGATGAAAGAAACTGGGGCAGATTTGCTCATGGTCGGAGACACGGGCCTCATCCAAATTTTAAAAGAAGAAGCTTATCAGATGCCCTATATCTACGATGCCTCTGTCTTAACGACTTCCGCTGGCCAAGTAAATTTTTGGGCTAAGTATGGAGCAGTCGGGGCGATGGTGGCTCGAGAAGTGCCATTAGTTGAATTGGAAGAGATGGCCCAATTAGCAGAAATCCCCCTAGTGATGCAAGTGTATGGGGCCTCTTGTATCCACCAAAGTGGGCGGATGTTATTAGATAACTACTTCTCCTATGTAGGGAAAGACAGGGAAGATGTGCCGTCTGACGAGCTTTTCCTATCTTCACCAGGAGAAGATGATACCCACTATTCCATTTTACAAGATGATCATGGCAGTCATGTTTTTGCTAATAATGATTTGAACTTGATGGAATACCTACCAGACCTATTAAATCTCCATATCCATCAGTGGTATTTGGATGGTGTTTTTTGCCACGGCCAAAAATTAGTCGACATGGTAAACATATTTGACCGTGCTCGCCAGGCCCTTGAAAATGACCAATGGACTAGTGAATTAGCTGCAGAGTTGAGCCAAGAAGTAGCTGACCACCATCCGGAAAATCGTGAATTATCTACGGGCTTCTTCTTGTTCGATAAAGACACCGTCCGTTAAGCTGAGAAAGGAAATAAAATGACTAAAGAAATGATCAAGCGGCCGGAGTTACTGGCTCCAGCTGGAACTCTAGAAAAATTAAAAATTGCTGTCCATTATGGTGCAGATGCCTGCTATATTGCTGGTGAAGCCTATGGACTGCGCTCACAAGCAGGAAACTTTAATTATGACGAGATGGCTGAAGCGGTTGACTTTGCCCATAGCCGTGGAGTCAAGGTCTATGTTGCGGCTAATATGGTGACCCATCACGGTAATGAAAAAGGAGCAGGGGAGTTTTTCCGCACCATTCGTGACATTGGCATTGATGCTATTATCGTGTCTGACCCTGCTCTGATGCAAATTTGTGCTTCAGATGCTCCTGGTTTAGAAATGCACTTATCCACCCAGCAGTCGGCGGTGAACTATGAAACGCTTAACTTCTGGGAAGAAGCAGGCTTAACTCGTTGTGTGCTAGGACGGGAAGTCTCTATGGATGAAATCGCTGAAATTAGAGAAAAAACTAATGTTGAGATCGAAGCTTTCATCCATGGGGCGATGTGTATTTCATATTCTGGACGCTGTACCTTATCTAACCACATGTCCCATCGCGACGCTAACCGTGGGGGGTGCTGCCAGTCATGTCGATGGAAATATGGCTTATATGACATGGATGTGATTGGCAATAAACAGATGATTGGAGCTGGAGAAGAGGGAACCGACATCACAGAACCTTTTTCAATGAGTGCAGTGGACTTGTCCATGATCAACCATATTCCAGATATTGTTGAAAATGGCATCGACTCCTTGAAAATTGAAGGTCGGATGAAATCGATCCATTATGTGTCGACAGTTGTCAATGTTTACCGTAAGGCCTTGGATTCCTATTATGAAGATCCCGAAAATTATCAGGTCCAAGAAGAATGGATTGATGAATTATGGAAAGCCACGTCACGGGAGTTAAAAACCGGCTTCTTCTACGGCCAGCCGACAGAAGATTTCCAATTATTTGGTGAACGTCGACGCAAGCAAGAATATAAATTTGTAGGCGAAGTCTTAGATTATGACGAAGACACCCAAATTGCCGCAATCCAACAGCGAAATGTCTTAAAAACCGGTGATGAAATTGAAATTTACGGTCCTGGTATGCGTCTCTTCACCCAAAGATTGGGTGAAATGAAAAATGAAGATGGCGAAATCATTGAACGCGCCAACCATCCTATGGAAATATTCTATACTAAGCTCGATCAACCCGTGAAAGTCCACGATATTTTAAGAAAACAAAAAGCCCCTCGCCAAGCAAAAGTCGGTCAAGAGATCGGCTAACCCCTTTAAAAAATAAAATCCCTTAAGCCACGACTCAGATTGGTCGTGCTTAAGGGATATTTTTTAATTTTCAATCGATTGGTTTTTCAACAGTCTAAGTCCATTAAGGATAACTAAAATAGTGGATCCTTCATGGCCGATCACAGCAAGCGGGAGAGAAATCAGTCCCAAAATGTTTAAGAGGATGAGGATAATGATGACGGCAACGGCAAAAATAACATTTTGACGTATAATCTGGTTGAGTCGCTTGGACATGCGGAAAGAGTAGTAGAGCTTCGCGAGGTCATTTTGAACAATCACGACCTCTGAAGACTCCATAGCGACTGAAGACCCGCTTCCCATAGCAATCCCGATATCTGCTGAGGCCAGGGCGGGGGCATCGTTAATTCCATCTCCAATCATCCCGACCATGTGACCTTGATCTTGAGCCTGGTCAACCATTTTAATTTTATCTTCTGGCATCAAGCCAGCAGCAAAATGAGGCACCCCAACTTGCTTGGCGACCTGTTCAGCGACTTGTTGGTTGTCACCCGTTAAGATCTGGACATCGATTCCTTCTTGCTGGAAGTGGCGGATAGCCGTACGGGCAGAGGGTCTAATTTCATCGGCCAGGGCGAAATAACCAACGATGGTATGATCCTGGCAAGCAAAGATGGTCGTGTGAGGACCGTCTGCTTTTTGACGGTAGTGCTTAGGGTCATGATAATCTTCAAAGGCGGCAGGTTTACCAACAATCAAATCTCCTTTTTTGATTCCGACTCCCGCAATTTCTTCCACTGCTTGGCTTTTATTTGATTGACTTAAATCAACCTGATCAAAGTGATTCACAATAGCTTCAGCAATGGGATGGGAAGATTGCTGCTCCATGAAGACAACTTCCCTAATCACTTCTTCAGAAGCCTGATAATCGACCAGCTGGAAATGGCCATAAGTGATGGTCCCTGTCTTGTCAGAAAAAAGGGTGTCCATCTGGCTGAGAGCTTCAAAAGCCGCTCCTCCTTTAGTTAAGACTCCATTTCTTGCTCCATTTGAAATGGCAGACAGGGTCGCGGGTGTCGCCGAAGCAACCAGAGCACAGGGGCTAGCTACGGTTAAAAACACCATAGTCCGATAGAAAGACATTTGAAAATCGAGCTTGAAACCGTAATAAAATAAAAGGAAAAAAAGTGGAACTGCAATTAAGACAGCAATCACATATTTACTTTCAATACGGTCAATAAAAGTGGAGAGCCGGCTGGGTCGGCCTTGAGCTTCTTCCACCATACGAATAATATTAGAAAAAACTGTATCTTCAGCATTTTTAGACACAGTTAGCTGAAAAGCATGGCCTTCGTTAATGGTTCCAGCAAAGACTTCATCTCCTGCAAATTTTTCAACGGGGACTGATTCACCAGTCAAAGCTGCTTCATTGACTTGTATTTGGCGGTCAGTATGGCCATCGATCGGTAGCTGGCTTCCTTTACTGACAATCACTATATCTCCAATACTTAATGATTCAGTGGGAACTTCTTCTACGTCACCATCTGATCTCAAACGCTGAGCAGTTTTAGGCACTTGCGACATTAAAGCTTCAATCGATTGGGTAGAACGATTATTAGCATAGTTTTCCAAAACTTCAGCCAAGGCAAAAATAAATAAAAGTATGGCACCCTCAGATTCAAAATTGATGAGAGCGGCACCGACTGCAGCTAAAACCATGAGGACATCAACGTTTAATTCTTTGTTTTGAAAACTATCGATGATGGCATTTTTAGCAGCATAGAAACCTAAAAAGAACATGGAGGTGTAGTATAATAAAGGGGTCACAGACCAACCCGTTACTCCACCTATGAACCCTAAAATTAGAAAAAAGCTTCCAATCAGTAGAAACCTACCTGGTCGGTGGTGAAGTAAATAATTAAGCATATCAATTCCAATCCTTTCGCGTTTGATTTTAAATTATAATCATTACAATTTATAACCATTATAATTTAAAATTATTCTAATTACAAGACAAGATTGATGAAAATCTATTTTAAATTGAAGGAGGAAAAATCAATGTCATATTATGTGGATACCATGAGAGAAATTGCCGAGCGCATCGCCGATTATTTTGATCGCAAAAAGGATAAACAAGACCAAGCAAAGCAGCAAAGCCAAGGGTGTGAAACAAAGAATGATTCGAAATCTTAGGAGATGAATGGCGATTGATCTTAATTCAGCTCATGGTAAGGAGGATATATTCTTATCCGCAAGATTTTTAGCAGCTTTAGACACCGATTCGGAATGGATTCAAACTGTGTTATAATAAGAATATCAATGAGCGAAGGAGGCATCATCTATGGAAACATGTGTTAGACCTTCATGCGATTGCAAATTAGGAGAAAAAGCATACGAGGTCGATGGAAAAACCTACTGTTGCAAAGAATGCTACGAATATTGCACAGACGAAAAATGTAACTTGGACAAATGCCCATGTGCAAAATAAATAGAAAAACAACAAGCAATCAGCTTGTTGTTTTTTTGTGTGGACATGACCAGCGTGGGTATTTTAATTAATTAGCATGGATTCATTTATGTAACGTGAGTTAGATTCTTCATCAGTATATGATGTTAAATTAGCTACTGAAGAATGTCATTCAGCCATTGGTTTAATCGAACTTGGAGATGTTCAACTTAGATGATATATTTTTGAACATTGTGAGGGCTAAATAAGATCATAATGTTTTATACGGTGTCAAAACATATAAGCCTTTCATGAAAGCTGTTCTTTAGTGTAGTTAGGAAAATAATTCCAGCATTAGTTAGATAAAAAGTTTGCCCAAAAAAAATGATGCAATTGTAGGAATATTTTCAATAGCTACTACACAGGAGAAATTATGAATGATAACAGTGGGGGAATGATAATTTGGAAATTAGAGGGATTATTTTTAGGATAGTTTACTTGGTATAATTTATATTATGTAAACCAATGTAAAATATAATTAGAAAGATACTCAATACATTCCATTTTTATGAGCGCAATTATGTTTTAACATTTTGACGAATGATCAATAGTCTACCATCCTCTATTTATTCTACTATTATAAAAACCATGATCTTCACCAATACTATCTTCAATCGGGTTTGCGTTTCCCTTACATATTCTGTGCTTCTACTAAATTTATAGAAT
>JBHWOX010000050.1:0-17174 GCA_043424615.1 Atopococcus sp. | reverse complement strand
GTTGAAATGGAAGTTCGTGACTTATTAACTGAGTACGAATTCCCAGGTGACGACTGCCCAGTTGTTGCTGGTTCAGCTTTAAAAGCTATCGAAGGCGAACAACAATATGTTGACAAAGTCTTAGAATTAATGGACGAAGTTGACAACTACATCCCAACTCCAGAACGTTCAACTGATAAAGACTTCATGATGCCTATCGAGGACGTCTTCTCTATCTCTGGACGTGGTACAGTTGCTACTGGACGTATCGAACAAGGTGTCGTTCACGTTGGTGACGAAGTAGAAATCGTTGGTTTGAAAGATACTCAAACAACAACTGTTACCGGAGTTGAAATGTTCCGTAAAAACTTACCAGACGCTCAAGCTGGGGACAACATCGGTGCATTATTACGTGGGGTAGGTCGTGACGACGTTGAACGTGGACAAGTATTAGCTACTCCAGGTTCTATCACTCCTCACACTAAATTCAAAGGCGAAGTTTATGTCTTAACTCAAGACGAAGGTGGACGTACAGTAGCTGCTGGAGTTGTACCTGAAATCGTGGGATAATTTTATCTTAACTTTTCGACCATTTGGCTTTTAGCCAAATGGTTTTTTTAGTTTAAATGATGGCTGAAAGTCCAGCCTTAAATATGTTATTGGAGGGCCATTATTGCTATAATAAAGAGTGACAGAATACGTTTTCTTCTAGGAAAGAAAGGATAAAAATATGACTCATTTATATGTCGATTGCCAATACGGTATTTCAGGAGATATGATGCTATCCGCTCTAGTCGATTTGGGAGCTGATCCGGCTTATATCGCTGACGAGTTAAGAAAATTACCGATTGATGACTTTGAGATGTCCTTCCAAAGTATTGATGAAAAAGGCATGACTTGCCAGCAGTTGCTTTTGGATATTGAAGAAAGTGACCACCATCACGATCACGACCATAAAGAAGGCCAACATCACCATCATGACCATGAAGAGGACCATGACCACCATCACTCTCATGAAGAGGGTCATGATCATGACCATCACCATGCCCACCGCCAAGCTCAAGACATTTTAAAAATGATTGAAGACAGCGAGTTAGCTGACCGGGTGAAAGAACGCTCCTTAGCTTTGTTTGAAGAAGTGGCCCGAGCGGAAGGTAAGATTCATGGCATGCCAGTCGAAGAGGTTCACTTCCATGAAGTGGGAGCCATGGATTCCATTATTGATATGATTGGTGTCTGCTTGGCTTTAGAAGATTTAGGCATTGACGAGCTGACCTTTGCCCCTGTGGCTACCGGTTACGGTAAAATTGAAATTGCCCACGGCCTTTATCCTGTGCCCGCCCCAGCAACCCTGGAAATTTTAACAGGAGTTCCGCTAGCTGATTTTTCGGCGGAAGGAGAATTAACGACACCAACAGGGGCAGCTTTTGCTAAAGTTTTAGCTTCCGACTACCAACACCATATGGTCGGCCAAGTCGAAAAAGTTGGCTATGGGGCAGGGACACGCCACTTTGACCACCCGAATGTCTTACGAGTGGTATTAACAAAAAAAAAGAACGCATAAGCGTCATTGAATGCCAAATCGATGATATGACTGGAGAAGGCTTGGGCTTTTTAATGGATGACCTACTGGCTCAAGAAGGGGTATTGGATGTTTTCTACCAGCCCATCATGATGAAAAAACAGCGACCGGCCGTCTTACTCACCCTCTTGGTTAAATGTTCAGACCAAGATCGGCTGAGTCAGTATCTACTGCTGCATTCTTCGAGTTTGGGGGTTCGCCATCATGAGGTTGAGCGCTCGATACTTGATCGAAGTTTTGACAGGGTGAAAGTGGGGTCTCACGACATCCAGATCAAGTTGGCCAGCCAAGACGGTGAGCTCATCCGGGTCACGCCCGAATACGATGACCTTGCTCGAATTGCAGCACTAGAAAACCAATCCTATCCAGACATCTACCAGCAAGCCTTGCATGCGATTGAAGAACGATATGGAAAGAAGGAATGTGATGACTAATCTTGCCCTACAAGTAAAAGACTTAGACCACTATCTCAAGCAATTCCCAGCCCTTTGCCTGGCTTTTTCTGGCGGCGTCGATTCAAGTTATTTAGCCTATGCTGCTCAGCAGGCACTGGGTTCGGAGGCGGTCTTAGCGGTCATTATCGATTCTGATCTCAGTAGTGGGGAAGAATGTCAGTCTGCTATTGATATTGCTGAGGGCTTAGGACTTACTTATCGGGTGGTTGAAGTCAAGGAACTAGAAGATGAACGCATCCGCCAGAACGATGAACAGGTGTGGTATTATTCTAAGCTTATTTTTTACCAAGCTCTGGAAAAAATGGCCCAAGATTTTCATCCCCAGGCTCAATTGATTGATGGAATGAATGCGGATGACCTGGATGACTGGCGGCCAGGCTTGAAGGCTCGTTCAGAATTTGACGTGAAAAGCCCTCTAATTGAAGCTGCTTTTAGCAAGGAAGACGTCCGTCAAGCAGCTAAAGAAGCAGGTTTGGATGTTTGGAACAAGCCAAGTGGTTGCAGTGTGATTTCTCGCTTTCCAAGAGGAATCGCTATGACGACAAAGGCAGTAGAGCAAGTGCTGGCTTGTGAGTCAGCTTTGCTTGCTTCTGGCTACCAGCCTTGCCGTGTCCGCTATTATGGCGACTTAGCCAAGGTGGAAGTGGCCCCCGAACAGATTCCAGATTTTATCAAGGAAAAAGAAAAATTATTGAAGGTCTTTCAAGATCAAGGTTTTAAACACCTGGCTCTTGATGTGGAAGGCTACCGCTATGGAAAATTAAACCGTTAGGAGTGACGATGTGTTTGACGATTTAGGACATGCAAAAGTTGACTTGAACCGCGATGATCAAAAAGGGTATCCTGAAATTATATATGGCAAGTCTAAAACTTCTGAGCAAATATTAGATATTATTGAATCCTTATTGGCCCATGACCGCCCCATCTTGGCGACCCGAGTGAATGAAGAAAAATGGACGGACTTAAAAGACCACTTGCCCGACCATACCCACTATGATGAAAGCAGCCAAGTGCTGACCATAGGTTCTTGTCCCCAGCTTGAAAAGGGCAAAATCTGTATTTTAAGTGCGGGAACTTCTGATTATCCTGTGGCTCAAGAAGCAAAATTAACTGCCCAATGGATGGGCTGTACTATCCAAGATATTCATGATGTGGGAGTCGCTGGCATCCATCGCTTGTTGGCTTATGAAGAAGAATTACGCCAGGCCAATGTTGTGATTGTAGTGGCAGGAATGGAAGGTGCCCTGCCTAGTGTGGTTTCTGGCTTGATCCAGGCTCCTGTTTTGGCTGTTCCGACCTCGGTTGGATATGGAGCCAATTTAGAAGGGCTGACCACTATGCTGGCTATGCTGACCTCTTGTTCATCTGGTATCAGTGTCGTTAATATTAATAACGGTTTTGGAGCGGCCTATCAAGCGGCTTTAATTTTAAGACAATTGAATCAATAAGTTTTTGCCAAAAGAAAGTTGGCCAAACAAAAAGTTGCCAGAGATGAGTTTTTTCATTTCTGGCAACTTTTTTATTAATTTTTATCCTTAATTTTATGGATGCTGTGTCTTTCAAATTGATAGATGTCATCTGTTAGGGCTTGTAATAAAGGCATGTCGTGGCTAATCACCAATAAAGCCAAATTTCTGTCTTGGGCAATCTTCAAGACCGCTTGCCAGATTTGAACTTGGGTGAGGGCATCCAACATAGTGGTGATCTCATCACAAATTAAATAATGGCAGTCGGGGTGCAAGGCCCGTGCAATGGCGAAGCGCTGTTTTTCCCCTCCGGATAATTCATTAGGAGTGCGACTTAACCAAGACTCTTGGATGCCCAATTGCTGAAGAAGAACAGGGTCTTTGATTTGCGCTTCTTCGAGACTTTTCTTCATGGTCCAGACAGGGTTAAAGGTGTTTTCAGGATGTTGGTGGATGAGTTGGACGGGGCAATATGACTTTTGTGGAAGGGGCTGGCCATCCAACAAAATATCACCTCCTAAAGGCTCTTCATAGCCGGCTAACATTCGAGCAAAACTTGACTTACCAATCCCACTATCACCAAACAAGCCCAGTTTTTGCCCTGTTTCAAGCTTGAAATCCAGCTGGTCAAATAAGATTGGGGCTTGGACTGAATATGAAAAACTGACGTGCTGAGCAGTTAAAGCCATCTTATCTTCCCTCCTTGAGTTGTAGTGAAAAAGTCGGATCGGTCGGTCGGGCCCTAAAAAGATCCTGGGTATAGGGATGTCGTTGAGCGAGGGTTGAAGATGAAAACTCCTCCACGTCAAATAAGTCGACCACTTGACCGTCTTTGAAAACAGCGATGCGATCCGCTAGTTCTAAGGCCAAATCAAGGTCATGCAAGATGAGCAAGCTAGTGACTTCTTGCTCTTTCTTATCTAAAATGAGCTGGATGGTTTCCTTGATGGCCGCCTGGTCCATGCCGGGATTCGGTTCGTCAGCAATGACGCAGTTTGGCTGGCTTAAAAATGCCATCATGACCAGGATACGACGGGTCATTCCTCCTGATAACTGATGGGGATAAAGGTCAAGCACTTGGGAATCTAAATCATAGTTGCTTAAGGCTTGCTGTAATAAGGGAGAGGAGGGGTCTAAAGCATTGGTCAATTGGATATGTTTGCCGATCGTGAGCAGAGGGTCGAGGGCATGAACACTCTGAGGAATAAAGGCAATCTCCTTTCCTCTTAGGTCGGCTATTTTTTTATCATCTAGCTCTTCACCTTTATAGCTGATGCGTCCGGTCCAATAGGCATTCTCAGCTAAAATTCCCATCAAGCAGTGGGCCAGTAGAGTTTTCCCAGACCCACTGGCCCCAACGACTGCTAAAATTTCTCCCTGCTGAATGGCCAAGTGGACCTGGCTCAATTTTTCCGTCCAGCCTTGTTGGAAGAAAGTCTGGTATTGGTGGAAAGCGATGGATAAATCTTCGATGTTTAAAAGAGTTGTCATAGCTTGACCTCCTAAAGATGAGCTTGCTGAGGACTGAAGATGCTTTGCAAATAGTCCCCACTCTTTTGGATAAGAAATACAAGTAAAAGTAAAGAAACACCTGGGAAGAACATCAGCCACCAATGGCCACTGGTTAAGTGGGACATGGATTCAGACAGGATGACCCCAATGGCTGGTTCAGTTGGAGGTAAACCAAAGCCTAGGACGGTGAGTGCGGCTTCGTGCAAGATGGCCCCAGGAAAAGTGAGTGTCACATTCACCACGGTTAAGCTGAGAAGTTGGGGTAAAAAATGATGAAAGGCAATCCACAGATTGGATCGGCCCAGCCGGCGAGAGAGGAGGACATAATCTTGTTTTTTCATCCGGTTAAGCTTATTTTGAACCAGCCGAGCAAAGCCTGCCCAGTGAGTCAGGGCGATAGCGATGCTGACCCCTAGCAAGCCACGTCCGAAGATAACCGAAATTAATATCATAAAGATCATTCCCGGCAAGCTAAGGAAAACTTTAATCAGCCATTTGACCATGACTCCAGCTGTATCACTCACTGAAGAAAGAAGGCCGAGACCCAGGCCAAGAACGAGGGCGAGTAAAGTAGAAATCAGACCTGTTTGAATGCTGATGGAAAGCCCTTGGATGGTCTGTGCCAGCATATCTCGTCCCAACCAGTCTGTTCCGAATAAGTGTTGGCCAGAGGGCGGCTGGTTAATCTGATCGACCTGTGAAGTTAAAAGTTCTTCTCCTTGAAAATGAGCGGTCAACAAAATAAATAAGATAAAGGCGAGAGAGATAAGAGCAAGTAAAAGAAACCGACGGCGATTATTCCAAAAACGCAAGGAAGGGTAGAGTTGATTCTTTTTCTCCATGTTAGCCGACCTCCTTTATGCTTGCTCGGGGATCCATAGCATATAAGATCAAATCACTTATCATATGGGACAGGTAAATGAGAATGACGGAAAAGAATACCACCGCTAATAAGAGAGGCATGTCGCTTTTTAAACCGGCTTGTACGGTCATTTGGCCTAAACCAGGATAGGAAAATAATTCTTCGACTAAAACAACCCCGCCAAGAAGTTGACTTAAATTAGTAAACATCAAGACAAGCGTTAAGGGCAGGGTGTGTGGAATCAGGTGTTGGCTGATGATTTTTCTTCGGCTGAGTCCACGTGTTTTAGCGAAAGCGATGCCCTCGGAATGCAGATGACTGATACTGTTTTGCCGAGTATAAAGGATATAGTCGGCGGTTCCAGTCAACACGAGAGTTAGTAAGGGTAAAATTGCATGACGAAGTCGGTTGGCCCAGGACACATCTTCTTTTAAGATACCAATGGGAGTGGACAGTGAAACTGGCAGCCAGCCTGCTTGGACGGCTAAGATATACATTAAAATTAAGCCCACCCAAAAGACAGGAGCAGCACTTAAAACCATGGCATAAGTTTTAATGGCATTATCTAAAAATGTCCCTTGTTTCAAGCTGGCTAACAGACCTAAAGCATAGCCTATAGCTGCTTGTAGGAGCCAGGCCATGAGCAAGAGTGGCAAGCTCACTTTAAAATTTTCCCAGATGACTTGTAAGACGGGGGCTTTGATAAGATAAGATTGGCCGAAGTCCCCTCTTAGAATATGACTCCACCATTGGATAAAGCGTTGGTAAAAGGGTTGATTGAGTCCCCATTCTTCAGCTAGAGCTGCTTTCGCTTGTTCGGAGACAGTTAAAGCCGCATCTTGCACATAAGCTTGGATGGGGTCGATGGGGGAAAGGTCAATTAAAATAAAAGTTAATAAAGAAACAGCTAGTAAAATAGAAAGCAAGCGGAGAAACCGCTTGCTTAACCATAAACATATTTCTTTCATTTCAGCCTCCTTAAAAATGCTAAAGCTTATTCAGTCCAATGCCATTCATCTAAATTGGCGAGGAGGGCCCATCCACGACCATGAGGCTGGATGATGGGGTCCCCAATCTCAAGTTTTTCATCTTTGAGATAGAGGTGGTCAATGTTCATGATCCAAGACCAAGCAATATCTCCATAAGAGCTGAAACCTGTTTGGCCATCCCAGTGGGCTTTTTTGAAGTAGTCATAAGAATCTTCTAAGTCAGTCGCACGAAGGGCTTGGTCAAGGTATTCATCCACTTGGGGATTAGAGTAGAAGCCCGTATTATAATAGTCGACGCCCTGTAAATCGGAATGGTAGAGTTTGTAAGTTTCCAGAGGGTCATATCCTCCCCAACCCATGACTAAAGGGGTTGAATGCATTTGTTTTTCAGCTTCATCCCAGCTCAAGCCGACAGGTTTAACTTCAATTCCGATTTCTTTCAATTGGTCGCGGGTGGTGATAGCAATGGCTTCTCTGACCTGGTCGCCGGCATTGTAAATCAGTTCAAAACTAGCCCGCACCCCGTCTTTTTCACGAATGCCATCGTCTCCAACTTTCCAGCCATTGTCTTCTAGGACTTGAATGGCCTTGTCTGGCTGGTTGTAGTCATCAATGACGCCTTCAAGTTCTTCATTCCACCAAGGCATGTTATCTGCCACACTGGTTGCTGGGCGGGCATAGCCTTTAGCAATTCCATCGATCATGGCTTGGCGGTCCAAAGCTAAATCGATGGCCTGGCGGATGCTGTAGTCGCTGGTGACATCATTACCAATAGGATAACCTTCTTCGGTTGTTTTACCTTCATCTGGAGCCATGACATAAGCCAGACCACGGTTGTCAATCGATTTTAAGTTGACTTGTTCTAAGCCTTCATGTTCTTGGTCAGCCATGGTAGACGGAATGTGAGCCATGTCGACCTGACCAGCCAAGGCGGCAGCATGAGCAGCGTCTTCTTCCATCCAAACGACATTGATTTGATCGAATTGGATAGGGTCGCCATAATAGAGTTCGTTAGGTTCCATAATTAATTGCTCGCCGTCTTGATATTCGACTAATTTAAGAGGACCGGATCCCACCGGATGCCAAGCATAATTTTCATCGTGCAGGTGTTGGGGGACAATCCCTAAAGAAACGGCCGTATCAGCAAAAGTTGAGCGAGGTTCTTTTAAGTGGAAGATGACACGGTAGTCTCCGTCTTGCTCCACGCTTTCTAAATGATCTAAATTTACTAAAGACTCTTCATTTTGAGCTTGTTCGTAAGTGTAGACCACATCTTTAGCGGTGAGAGGCTCGCCATCTGAAAATTTCACATCTTCTCTTAAGTTAAAGGTCCAGGTCAGACCATCGTCAGAAATGTCATAATCTGTGGCCAAGTCAGGAGCGATGGTTAAATCCTTGTTTCTTTTGAGAAGGGAGGATTGGAAGAGTTGGACCCCATAAGAGCCCCAATGGCTTCCTCCAGACGTCGGATCAAAACCGTCCGCTGGCTCGGAACCTGGTGCAAATGCGAGAGTGAGGGTTTGATCATTGGACGCTTGTTCGCTAGAATCAGTTGTTTCTCCTTCAGAAGAATTGCTCTGGCAAGCGGCCAGCATTAAAGTCGGCAAACTAATAAAGACTAATAAAGCTAAAAACTTTTTGATTTGTGATGACATGTCATTAATCCTTTCGATTTATCTTCATATTTGTGACAATTACATTCATAGTATAATGAAAGTGCCACAAAAAAATGTGCATTTTTTATGGAAAAATAACACTATCTTAAATGGGGGAGCCTATGTTTGAAGAAAAAACACTCAACGATGTCGATCGTTATGAGTCGGAGTCTTATCCTTTTCGTATCTATCACCGCCGTTTAGAAGGGCAGATTGAAAATGCCATGCCCTACCACCACCATCAAAACTTTCAGCTGATCTGGTGCTATGAAGGGGAGATGGCTTATTTGATGATGGAAAAACACATCCGCATCAACCAGCACCAGCTCTTGTTTTTGGATGCAGGTCAGGCTCATGCTTCCACCCCTCAAAGCTCCAGTGCTTCTTATCTGTTGATTGAATTTTCCAAGGAGGTGTTGGATGAGAAGATTTTTGCTTCTTTTATTCAACCTTTATTGGAACACCATATTGAAACCTCTCTGACCGTGGAATTAGAGCCGAGCTTATTAGGGGAGTGCTTGAAACTACTCGACCTCCCTTTGGGTTTACGTTTGGACTGGCAGGTTAACATTCTCTTAAATCTATTTTTCAACCATTACCAAGCCATGCTGACTCAAAAAGAGCAGCTAGGCCAGTACGATCAAAAAAAACAAGCCTTTGATCGCATGCTGTCATATATTGAAAATCATTATAATGACACCATTTATTTGGAAGATATTGCTCAAGCGGGCCATGTGAATGCCAGCAGCTGTAACCAAATCTTTAATCAGTACGCTGACTTATCGCCGGTGGCCTATCTCAACCACTACCGCTTATTCCGTGCGAAGAAACTACTCGAGCAAAGCGATTGGTCGGTTGAATTGATCGCCCATCACACAGGCTTTAATCATATCTCACACTTTATTCGTCAGTTTAAGCAGACCTATGGCCTAACTCCTCTGCAATATAGAAAAAATAAATAAAACTTTTGCCCATTTTATGCGAATTTAATAATGGTTTTTTGTGTATATACAGCTCTGATGAATGTTGGGCGAATAATACAAAAAAGTTTAAAAAACAGTGGAGTGAAAACCTTCTCATCTGTGGTATAATTTGGACGGAAAATTGCTAAAAATGCATGTTTTGTGTTTAGTTTTTCTAAAATTTTTTCAGTTAGAAGAGGTGAGCGATTTCGTCAGAGTTTTAACTATATAAATTGTTGCATGTCACTAGAGAAAAAATTGAGAGGTGTAAAAAATGAGTAAAGACGTTCAGGTTCAAAAAACTGAACAACCTAAGAATAAACAACGCTTAGGTAATATTATGTTATTGATTACGGCCATCCTGTGGGGGTCATCCTTAACAGTTGTCAAACAAGCATCTGAAGTGGTACCGGCTAATATGATTTTAGCTATCCGTTTCACTATTGCTAGCTTGCTATTGGCCGCTATTTTCTGGAAAAAAGTCAAAGGAGCGACTAAAGGTGATTTAAGAAATGGAATGATCATCGGGGTCTTCCTCTTTATGGCCTATTCTATTCAAACCATTGGGGTTGGCTATACGGATCCCGGCCGTTCTGCTTTCTTGTCTGCTTCTTACTGTGTCATTGTTCCATTTATCGCTTGGATAGTCATGAGCAAGCGACCAGATAAATTCAACATGATTGCAGCAGTCTTCTGTATTATCGGTATTTATTTTGTTTCTATGGCTGGTGGATCTGAGGGCAATGTTTTCGCCCAAGGTCGTGAAGCTATTTTAGGAGACATGCTTGCCTTAGCTAGTGGGGTTCTTTTTGCGGCACACATCGTAGCTGTTAAAAAATTCTCTGAAGGTCGCGATCCTATTTTAATGACGATTATCCAATTCGTTATGGCAGCGATTTTATCTACTGGAGTGACTCTTTTATTTGAAGATCACACTGGAGTGGTTGCGAATATGGGAACACGTACAGTGATGGAACTCTTATGGTTAGCGGTCATGTGTACGGCAGTCGCCCTTGTTTTCCAAAACATTGGACAAAGCTATACGGATGAATCTTCAGCCGCTTTAATCTTAGCGACTGAAAGTATTTTCGGTATTCTTATTCCAGTTGCTTTAGGAATGGAATCTTTAACCATTAATACACTTATTGGTTTCGTCATGATCTTTATCGCTATTTTAATTTCAGAAACTAAATTATCCTTCCTGAAAACCAATAGCAATTGAGAATAGCTCGTCGTTTTACATCGATTTATCAAGATGTAAACATTCATTTTCTAGGATAAAAATTTATTAGAGAAAGGGGTCACTTAGTAAATGGATGATTCTCAATTAAAAAATTACGAAGAACCCGTTAAAACTGAAGGGGAAGACCTTCAAAAAGGGACTTATGCCAACGATACATCTGAAGCGGGGGCATTAAAAAAAGAGTTGGGGCTTGAAGCACCTATATTTATCGTTATTTTCCTAGCCTTTTTCATTGCAATCGGCAGTGTGATGGGTGGAACAAACATGATCAAAACCATGATGTTAACTGGTTTTGACTTATTGCTGAATACCTGTTTCTACTTGATGGCTATTGCTGTTTTGGCAGGAGGGATTTCAGGTCTGTTATCTGAGTTTGGTGTTATTTCTTTAATCAACCGCGGTCTAGCAGTGGTTATGAAACCAGTTTATGACTTACCAGGGGCGGCTTCTCTTGGGGTTTTACAGTGTTTCTTATCTGATAACCCGGCCGTTTTAACTCTGGCTCAAGACGATAACTTCAGACAATACTTCAAAAAATATCAATTACCTGCTTTAACCAACCTAGCGACAGCTTTTGGGATGGGATTGATTGTTATAACCACCGTGATGGCTTTACCAGTGGAGGATTCCATTAAATCAGCCTTTGTTGGTTTAGCCGGTGCCGTTTTTGGTTCCATTGTTTCTGTTCGTATAATGATTCCACAAACTAAAAAACGTTTTGGGACAGAAGAAATGGTTCCCCTATATTCAGAGTCGACCATTCCTGAAGGTTACCGCCAAGTTCGTGAAGGATCTGCTTTCACCCGCTTTATTCAAGCCGTTTTAGACGGAGGTAAAGTTGGGGTCGACATGGGCTTAACTATTATTCCAGGAGTTGTCATTATTTGTACCTTAGTCCTCTTGTTAACCAACGGCCCAGGTGCCGGTGGGGTTTATGATGGAAGCGCAGGCCAAGGGGTTCCTGTCTTACCGTGGATTGGTCAACAACTTAATTTCATCTTAAAACCTCTATTTGGTTTCTCTAACCCAGAAGCTGTAGCGGTTCCTATTACAGCTATGGGAAGTAGTGGGGCTGCTGTTGGTTTGATTTCAACCATGGCTGAATCTGGTGTGGCTAATGGAAATGACTTAGCTGTCTTCACCGCCATGTGTATGTGCTGGTCTGGTTACCTTTCAACTCACATTGCCATGATGGACGCATTAGATACAAAAGAAATGACTTCAGCTGCTTTAATTTCACATACTTTTGGTGGTTTAGCTGCTGGGATCTTTGCCCATTTCTTATGGTTATTGGTTTCTTAAGACTTAAGAAATAAATAGATTGCCCGTGTTCATTCGTTTTGTACATGAAAGGAAGAGCAGATGTCATCAGCCGATTATTCTCAAAAAGTCATGGATATCATTAAGCAAGCCCAACGTTTGGCTATTTCTCATAAACATACCGAAGTGACCGACTTGCATTTGACGTCTGTCATATTAAATGAGGATAAAAATAGCGTTCTTTCTTTGTTAACGGATATGGGAGTGGTTGTGGTCAATGTCTTAGATCAGTTAGACCGCGCCCTTTCTAAGCTCCCCCAACCTAAGGGAGTAAAAAATCTATATGTCAGCCGCGACTACCAGCGTGTGATGTTAGTCAGCGAGCAGATTTCGCGCCAGCAATTTGAAGGGTTAATCTCTTTAGACCACCTCTTCCTCGCCCTCTTAAAAGATGAAGATTTAAGCAGTGCGAAATTACTGGCCCAATTTGATATTACTTATGATGGCTTCTTGCAAGCCATGGCCCAGCGAGAAAACGACAAACTTTCTCAGGGCATTTCTCAATCCGACCAAGAAACCTTGATGGCCTATGGTCGAAATTTGACCCAAGAAGCACGGATGGGGAACATCGACCCTATTATTGGACGGGATGATGAGACCCGAGCGGTTATTCGTATCTTATCCCGCCGTATTAAAAATAATCCTGTTTTAATCGGTGAAGCAGGAGTAGGTAAAACTGCTATTGTTGAAGGTTTAGCTCAACGGATTGTGGCTGGAGATGTGCCGGATAAATTGAAAGATAAGACGATTTTTTCTCTCAATTTAACTTCGCTCATCTCAGGGGCCATGTACCGTGGAGACTTCGAAGAACGTCTGGAAAAAATTCTAGAGATTGTGAAAGAGTCTCAAGGCCGAATCATTCTGTTTATTGATGAACTTCATAATATTGTAGGAACAGGAGCAGGATCGTCCTCCATGGATACCTCTAACATGATTAAACCCATGTTAGCTCGGGGCGAGATTTTAACCATTGGTGCGACCACCATTGACGAATATAAGAGTCATATTGAAAAAGATGCCGCCCTGGACCGACGCTTTCAAAAAGTTTTGGTGGAGGAGCCTTCTGAAGAGGCTACCCTCTCTATCCTGCGCGGGATTGTCAGCAAGTATGAACAATTCCACAAGGTCAACATTCAGGATGCAGCCCTGGTAGAAACCGTTCAGCTGACCAGCCGTTTCTTGCCTCAAAGACGCTTGCCTGACGTAGCGGTCGATGTCATTGACGAAGCCTCTGCGCTCGTCCGCATGATTATCGACCAATTACCTGAAGAAATTGAAAATCTTCAGCGGCAGATCAAGCAAGTCGAAGCTGAAATTGTCCAGCTACAAAAAGAAGAAGATGAAGTTAGCCGTTATCGCCTTAAGCAACACGAAGAACGCTTGGCTGATTTGCAGGCTCGCTTACAAGAGGAAGAAGACGCCTACGAAAAAGAAAAAGATCGCTTAGACCAAACATCAAAATTAAAAATCGACTTGGAGCTTTTGCAACAACAAATTGAAAAGGCCAAGGATGAATCTGATTTAGATGGCTTAAGTCATTTGATGGACAAGCAGACCGACCTTCAGCAGCAGCTGGAAGAATTGAACCAGCAAGGGCCTTATTACCCGGTTAAAGTGGAAGTGGGGCCAACGGAGGTTCAAGAGATTGTTTCTCAGCTGGCGAATATGCCTAAACACCGGATGGAAAGTGGACGGCATTATTCTATCGAGAGTATTCAAGACCAGCTACATCAGGCTTATGTAGGTGGGGGAGAGATCATTGAAGCCATCACTAAGCAGGTGACCCGCAACCGCTCGCCCCTATTCAGCAAGCAAGGGCCTGTCATGTCCCTGATTATCGCTGGGATTAGCGGGCGGGGTAAATCTTACCTGGCAGAATGCCTAGCTGAAACCCTCTACGACGGGGAGAGTTCCCTGATTCGTTTGGATATGAGTGAGTTTGCTGATGCGGCCTCTACCACTAAGATTATTGGGTCACCCCCTGGCTATGTGGGTTATGAATCCAATAATCATTTGACGGAAAAAATTAGAACCCGTCCGTATTCGGTCTTACTGCTTGAAAATCTTAACTATGCCCATGCCGATGTTTTTGCTTTGGTTAAACGCTTAGTGAACACAGGCGAGCTAACAGATAATAAAAATCGCCGGATTGATTTTTCAAATACCTTTGTCTTGGGAACTGTGAATACGGATGAAGCGATTGAGACTCAAGACCAGGTCCAAACATTATTTAACCATCAAAGCCTCAGTGAGTTTGATGATGTCTTTATTCTTCAAGCTTTCACTGAAGCGGAGATGTTTGAATTAGTCGGCTTAGCTTTGGATGATTTGGAAGCAAAACTGGCCGACCATCAATTAACTCTAGAAGTTGATCCCGACCTTCCTGATTTCATTTGCCAATCGATTGTTCGCCAGTCAACTGATCTGACCGCCCATGATTTACATCGTTACTTTGAAGACCAAATTGAAACACCCATCGCACAAATGAGCCTGCAAGATCAGCTGAGTCCTTTCGATCACTTGAAGATGGGCTTAGTTGACCAGCAGCTGACATTTAGTGTGACGGACAACCAATCAATGCTTGACAAATAAGAGGAGGATTATATATGGCTTTTAATTTACCAGAATTTAGCTATCCAGATTTCCAAGCTGACACTTTCGTCCAAATGCCAAATGTGACGACTGCTAAAGTCGAAGCGGACGGTGTTTTACCTGATGATTTCTACTTGACCACTCATTTACCAACTTTTTATAAAGTGAATGATGAATGGATTTTACCTGAATACAACTCATTAAACTCAGTGGCTGTCGTCGATGGTGACCAAGTGATCATCAAAGAAATGAGAGACGTTAAAGCTGGCGACGAGCTTGTTTTAGGACAAAAACGTGACGGTTCAGAAGGGATTTTCCTACACCGTGAAGGCTTCCCTGAAGAGGTTTATACCGAACCAGGTAAAGCAGTTGAAACTTCATTCTCTGAAGACTATGACTTCCTTTTTGAATTGATGCAATATGAACGCGACCATGAAGGTAATATTGCTTGGGTTTTAGGGCCAAGTGTTGTGTTTGACCACGATACTCGCCGTGGTTTGACTCACTTAGCTGAAAATGGCTACATTCAAAGTTTATTAGGTGGTAACGCTATGACCACTCACGACTTGGAAGGTGGATTCTTAAACACAGCTTTAGGTCAAAACATCTATACCCAAGAAAACGCACCGATGGGTCACTACAACCACTTGGACTTGTTAAATGAAGTTCGCCATGCTGGCTCTATCCAAAATTTCATTGACCATGGCAATGTCAAAGATGGTATCATCAAAACCTTGACTCAAATGGATATTCCTATTGTTCTTTCTGGATCTATTCGTGATGACGGACCTTTACCAGAAGTGATGGGGAATACCTCTGAAGCTTTAACTACAACTCGCCAAGCTCTAAACGATGCGACCTTAATTATTTGTATTGCGACTATGTTGCACTCCACTTCAGCGGCTTCTCTAGCTTCTAGCTATAAAGTATTAGAAGACGGCACTGTTCGCCCAGTTTATATGTTTACAGTCGATATTACTGAAAATGTGGTCAACAAAGTTGGAGCTGCTCGTGAATACATGGGTTACTACCCAATGGTCACCAACGTTCAAGACTTTGTAGTGAACTGTGAAAAAGCTTTAGTTACACCAGCTGAAGGTGTGATGGCTGAATCTATGGAAGAAAAAGCTTACGAAACTGTTGAAAATGAACAAGACGCTCAAGGCATGGAAGGAGAGATGAAATAATGACTTTTGAATTAACCCCTTATCATCATCCCGATTTCACTCAATCTTTTTTACAAGACGCCCCTAATGCCACACTCGTTGAGGTAGAAGAAGAGGGAATTGCTCCTCGTAACTACCATGCTTTATCCATTTATCCAGAATACTTCAAAATCAATGATCAATGGGTATTAGCAGAGCAATCCCGTATGGATACCGTGGCGGTTGCCTATGATGAAAAAGGTGAAGAACGGGTCGAAATCGTTGAATTCCGTAATCTTCATGTTGGAGATAAAGTCATTGTTGGACGAACAGAAGATGCTTCTGAAGGTATTTATGTTTGGACAGAAGGCTTCAGCGAAGAAAGTGCTGAAGCGGATACTTTCGCCTTCCGTGCTGGACGTTCACGTGAAACAGCTTTCTCCATTGACTATGATAATCTTTATGAATTAATGGAATTCAATAAAGAAGATGACTATGGCTATGTCACTCTTATCGTGGGAACAGCTGTCGTCTTAGACCGTGATTCTCGTAAAGCCTTACAAGACTTAATTTATAATGGCTATGTTCAAGCTATCTTCTGTGGGACAGAAACCGCAGCCTTTGACTTAGAACAAGGAATGTACGGTACCACTTGGGGTCAAGAAAACTTTGACCACGAACAAAACACTTACCGAAACATGTATGCAGCTATTAATGAAGCCCGTAAAGCTGGCTCTACCAAAGCTTTAGTCGAAAGCGGTAAAGTCAAAGATGGTTTCATGAAAGCTTGTATCGAAATGGGTGTGGATGTGGTTCTTCCAGGAACTATCCGCGACCGCTTTGGACTTCCTGAAAGTTTTGACAATGTCTATGAAGCCCAAGACGCTATGCGTGCCCACATGAAGAAAACAACCACTATGATTGCTATGGGAGCGATTTTATTCACCATCGCAACTGGTAACATGACTCCGTCTTACAATAAATTCGGAGACGATGTTCGCCCAGTCTTCTTATACACCATCGACGTTCAAGAATTCGCGGTGGACAAATTAGCTGACCGTGGTTCATTGACAGCCGTGTCCATTGTGACCAACGTTCAAGACTTCATGCGCAATGTCGGAAATAATCTAAACAAATAAGACCAAACGATCAGCTTTCAATAAAGAAAGTGAAGGTTTAAGTTTATCTGAATTTACTGCGATTCACTGCCTAGCCAGTGGGTCGCAGTTTTTTATTAACGGCGCTTCCTTCTATCGTTTTTTAAAAATAAATAAGGACTTGCTTTAAAAGGATGAAGATGCTAAAATATCAAAGTCTTTGCAAGCATTTGCCATGCACAGGGACTTTTTTAATAATAAAAATAGTAGAGATATGAAGGCCCGTAAGAATTCCTTTTAAAAAAGTAGCACAAC
>JBHWOX010000049.1:0-7508 GCA_043424615.1 Atopococcus sp. | reverse complement strand
GGTGTATAGCCTTAAACTATGAACAAAGGAGAGAATGAAATGAGATTTGAAGATTTAAAATATTTTCGTACAGTTGCTGAAAAAAAGTCCTTCACCCAAGCCGCTAAGGATTTATTTATTTCCCAGCCTTCCCTATCTAATGCCATGCAAAAACTAGAAGATGAATTAGGGGTGATTTTATTTATACGAAGTCAAAAAGGAATCCAACTCACCTTAGATGGAGAAGAATTCCTTCAATATGCCAATCAAGTATTGGAACAAATGGCCCTCATGGAGAGACGCTATAAAAACAAAGACCAACCGAAGAAAATATTTTCCATCGCCTCCCACCATTATCCTTTTGTAGTCGATGCTTTTTCCCGTCTCTTAAAAAAATATCAGCATCAAGATTACCAGGCTACTTTAATCGAAGGACGAACCAATGAAATCTTAGATGACGTCATCCATCTCAAATGTGAAATTGGGGTGATTTACCGTAGCCATTACAACCAAAGAATCATTAATAAAACATTAAAAGATAACCAGCTGACCTTCACCCCTCTCATTCAGACTCGCCCCCATGTTTTTATCTACCAACACCATCCCCTTGCCCAAAAAGAATCGGTGACTTTTAAAGATTTGGAAGCTTACCCTCGTTTGAATTTTGAACAGGGCCATAGTAATTCTTTTTATTATTGGGAGGAGGTTCATGCAGACTATCCCTCCAATAAATCCATTATTGTCAGTGATCGCGGAACCATTTTTAACTTAATGATTGGCTTGAACGGTTACACGATCAGTTCCGGGATCATCAACGAAGACCTGAATGGTGAGGATATTATTGCGCTCCCCTTAAAATCTGATGAGATGATTGAAATTGGATACATCACCAATGATTTTCACCAATTAAATCCGATTGCTTACGAATTCATCGATGCTTTGGTCGAAACTTTAGATGAGGCTAAAAATCTCTAGTGCTTTTAATCTGATCTATAAAAGCTTGAAAATCTAAGCTGAGGGGAGCTTTTAGAGTGAGTCGCTCATGTTTGAAGGGATGGATGAATGACATTTGCCAGCAATGCAGGGCCTGGCGGTCAAAATAAGAGCAAGCCGGAGCGCCGTACAGCTCATCCCCAAGGAGGGGCAAACCCAGATGACTAAAGTGAACGCGAATTTGATGGGTACGGCCGGTATGAAGTTGGACCTTGAATAAGTCTCCAGCCTCGCTTTGAGCTAAGCGCCAATATTCGGTCAATGAAGCTTTTCCATCCGAGCGTACACAGCGTTCTATAATACTGTATTCACTACGGCCGATGGGAAAATCAATCTCGCCATGGTCGTCTAAGATGGAATGAGAGGGACCACAAGCGGCCAAATAAAATCGTTCAACCCCCTGCACTCTCAGCAGACGGTCCATTAAGGCATGGGCATAGGAATGCTTGGCGTAGACTAAGATACCAGAACTTTGACGATCTAGCCGAGTCACCAAGTGGATGGTTTGGTTTTCATAGCCCTGCTCTTTAAAATAATGCAACACCCGATTGGAGATGGACTCTTGAGGGTAATTGAAAGACGGATTAGATAATAAACCGGCTGGCTTGTTGATGATCAGGAGATGATCGTCTTCAAATAAAATATCTAAAGGCCCTGCCGCTGGCTGGATATGGGGATGAGCTTTTTCCACTGGCATGATAACCTGCAGCTGGTCCCCTTCAGCTAAAGCTTCGTACATTTTACGGTGAGAGCCATTCACCCAAACACCCGCGCCTTCTTTTATTTTTAAGCTTTTTATTAATTTGTTGGAATAATTTTTATTCGCTAAAAAATCCTTAATTTTTAATCCTGACTCTTGTCCATCTATTTTATATGTAAATTTCACAGCAAACTCCCTCCAAAAGGTCCTTTTTAGACTGCTACTATTATAGCGAATGTTTGGACATTGAAAAAGCTCAGAATTTCTAGCAAAACTAGAAAGTTCTGAGCTTTTCTTTTCAATTCGAAAAATTAAAAGAGATCAGCCAAGCCGCCTAGAGACGAAATACCGATATAAAGAGTGATGAGGGTCGCTAGCACGCCATAAATAGTTAGCCAAATGGGATGCTTATAATCTCCTACAATATCTTTTCGGTGAGCTCCTGCCAAAATCGATCCTAGCGAGATTGGAAGAATCAAGCCGTTTAAAGCGCCGGCTAAAATTAAAAGTTTGACAGGCTGACCAACAAAAATGAAGATGAAAGTAGAAACAGCTATAAAAGCGACAATCACCAGATTATTGTATTGGTCTAAGGCAGGGTGGAAAGTCCGAATAAAGGAAGCTGAGGTATAAGCACAGCCGATGACCGATGAAATAGCGGCAGCAAAGAGAATGATACCAAAAATAATTTCCCCTGGGCGTCCAATAGCATATTTAAAAGCCGAAACTGCAGGGTTTTCAGGGTCTAAAGCATGGCCAGCTGTCACCACACCTAGAAAAACAAAGAATAAAAGATAACGCATAATGCCTGACCCGGCAATGGCAGCGATAGCTGAACCCGAACTGTATTTAATATTTTGTTCTCCTGTAATACCATTATCAATTAAACGGTGAGCCCCTGAGAAAGTGATATAACCACCGACAGTCCCCCCGACTAAAGTAATCATGGGAACAACCAAAGCACCTAAATCATCTGGCGCAAAGGTTTTTTGAGCGATTTCACCATAGGGAACATCTGAAACAATAGCGACATAGGCACAGGCTAGGAGTAACACTACTCCGAGCAATTGGATAAATTTATCCACATAAGTTTGACCATTTTTTGATAAGAACAGGACAATGGCTAATAGAGCAGTGATAACCGCACCTAGGCGATAGTCCATCCCAAAAATAGCATTTAAGCCTAGACCTGCTCCGGAAACGTTTCCGATATTAAAAGCCAAGCCCCCTAAGAAAATAAAGAAACTTAAAAGATAACCCAAACCATTAAAGACTTTATTGGCAAAGTCTTGAGCATACATGTTTGAAACGGTCAAGACCCGCCAGACATTCAGCTGGGCGCCCAGAGCAATGATTAAGGATAGCAGAATAGCGAAAGAAAAGCTGGCCCCATATTGTTCTGTAAAAGTCGCTGTTTGGGTCAGGAAGGCTGGACCTAGAGCAGAGGTTACCATCAACATGATACTCGACAGCAAATGATTTCTTAAATCAGCTGAAGTCATGTGAACTTGCTTGCCCTGCTCATTATTTAAATTATTTTGACTCATTGTTTCCACCTCTTTCTATATAGTTTTTATTTCAATGTTCTCTTTCTCTAATGCTTGACGAATAGCTTTGACGAACTCTAAGGCTTTCTCTCCATCCCCGTGGACACAGATACTGTCCGCTTGAATGTCAATATCATGGCCATCGATAGATTCAACCTTGCCTTCCTTAACCATGCGGATGACACGGTCGAGCGCTTGATTTGTATCTGTAATGACGGCTCCCTCCTTACGGCGACTGACTAAGGTCCCATCATTTTCATAGGCACGGTCAGCAAAAACTTCATTGATGGGGGTAAGTCCTACTTCTTCCGCCGCTTGGACTAAATGATGGCCCGCTAAGCCCATTAATTTCAAACTTGGATTGTATTCTTTCACTGTTTGAGCAATAGTCAAGGCTAAGTCATAATTATCAAAAGTGGCATTGTATAAAGCGCCATGCGGTTTAACATGGTTTAACTCCAAGCCATACATTTTGCCCAGCCCATCCACTGCCGCTACTTGATATAAAATATTTGCTCGCAGCTGGTCGGCGGTTAAATCCATATAGCGTCGACCAAAACCTTGGCGGTCAGGATAGGAGGGGTGAGCTCCCAGTCCTGTAGTGCCACTGTCTTTGATCCATGAGAGAGTCTCCATTAAAACATCTGGATCTCCGGCATGGAAACCACAGGCAACATTGGCAGAAGTAATCAAAGGAATGATTTCTTCGTCATGGCCTAAATGATACCGTCCAAAACTTTCTCCTAAGTCACTGTTTAAATCTATTGAAGCCATAGACTTCCCTCCTAAACTAAAGAATTCTTCTCTAAAAAGTGAATATCGTAATTATTTTGTCTAAATTGTGGGTGATCCATCAAAAAGCGTTGAAAGGATAAATTAGTTTTATTTGGTCCTATCACCGTTTCATCCAACACTCTGGCCATGCGGTTAATCACTTCTTCGCGATTATTCCCTTTGACTAAAATTTTCGCAATCATGGCATCATAGTAAGGAGAAATGGTGTAACCTGGGTAGATATGTGAGTCAATGCGAACATTACGCCCCTTACCAAAGTGCAATTGCTTAATTTTTCCAGGAGAAGGGAGGAAATTTTTATCAGGGTCTTCAGCATTCACCCTGACTTCCATAGCACAGCCTTCTTGCTGGATCTGATCTTGTTCAATGGTCAATTCACCGTCAAAGGCGACATGCATTTGTTGCTCAACCATATCGATTCCTGTAATCATCTCACTCACACAGTGTTCCACTTGAATGCGGGTGTTCATTTCCATAAAATAAAAGTTATTTTCATGGGGCAGGTATAAAAACTCGACCGTCCCCGCACTTTCATACTTGATATTTGCGGCAAATTGAGCCGTCGTCTCCAAGATCCATTGGCGGGTTTTTTCATCTAAAATACTAGCAGGAGCTTCTTCAA
The DNA here is from genome assembly GCA_043424615.1 of Atopococcus sp. GTDB lineage: Bacteria > Bacillota > Bacilli > Lactobacillales > Carnobacteriaceae_A > JAUNQW01. The sequence goes on along the minus strand of JBHWOX010000049.1, from coordinate 2,872 downwards.
TCAATTTTTGGTTATGATTTTGTACGGTACAATCGCGTTCATATAAATGAATGGCATTGCCTTTCCCATCTCCTAGGATTTGTACCTCGATGTGGCGGGCATCAGCTATATATTTTTCAATATACAGGCGGTTGTCGCCAAAAGCATTCTCAGCTTCCTTACGGGCTTCAGCATAGAGGCTGTCAAAATGCTCAGGATGATGAACGACGCGCATTCCCTTTCCTCCCCCACCAGAAACAGCTTTAATAACTAAGGGAAACCCTATGGATTCCGCTATGGCATGGGCCTGTTTTTTAGAGCGGATAATGCCATCGGATCCAGGAACAACCGGCAAACCATTTTCATCGGCCGTTTTTTTAGCGATAGATTTATCTCCCATCAGACGAATGGTCTCCGATCGTGGACCAATAAATTTAAATCCCGCTTCCTCACAGGCTCGGGCAAATTCTTCGCTTTCAGCTAAAAACCCATAACCAGGGTGAATGGCATCTGCTTCAGCTAATTGAGCCACCTGTAAAATTTTCTTAATGTCTAAATAAGATTTGTTGGAAGAGGCTGGACCAATACAATAGGATTGGTCAGCTAAAGCCACGTGCAGGCTGTCGGCATCTGCTTCAGAATAAACGGCGACACTGCGGATATTCATTTCTTTTAAAGTTTGAATTATACGAACCGCAATCTCTCCACGGTTAGCGATCAAAACTTTTTTCATCTTATGCCTCCTCAGAACGTAAGCGCATAATCACTTGACCATACTCGACGGCTTCTCCATTCGATACTAAAATTTCTTCAATCGTCCCACTGTCATCCACTTTGACCTCATTAAAGATTTTCATGGTTTCGATCAGTCCGATTTGGTCACCAGGCGACACAGAGTCCCCCACACTGACAAAAGTTTCATCTGAATCTTCTTCAGGTTGAGTGTAGAAAGTTCCAATCTGTTCAGCCTTGATATCGATGATTTCACCGGCTGTCGACATCAAGCTAGACTGGGGCTGGTGTCCTTGGTAAGGATCTTTCTTTTCCTTGGGTTCATCTTTAGCTAAAGCTTTCGATCTTTTACTGTCGTCAAATGACTCCAAATAAATTTCAAGACCTTCGCTTTCAATACTAATCACTTTCATGTTTTCTTCTTTCATCAAATCAATTAATTCTCTCAGTTCTTCCTTATTCATAATGTGCTCCTTCCAATAACTCATTAACAAATTCAGCTTCGCGACGACGGTAATATTGGAATTCCCGGTCAGCGTAAATAGATCGTCTGTCATGCAAATCTTTTATTTTTCTTACATACAAGTCCAAAGCTTCATCTATTGAAATCATTTTGAACATAAAACGTTCCCCTGGATGCATTTGGGATAATTTTAAAATATCAATTTTTGCAACAGTTGCGATACGAGTATAGCCACCCGAAGATTGGCGGTCATTCATTAAAATAATGGGCTGGCCGTTTTTTGGCACTTGAACATTCCCGAGTTGAGTGGGGGCTGAAATGATGTCATGAGCCCCATCGATGGTATTAAGGGCATCTCCATTAAGACGAATCCCCATACGATCACTTTGGTTATCAATCACATACCATTCGGTCACAAGTTTTTCTTTAGCATCTTCACTGAATCGGTCATATTCAGGCCCTTCGATGATACGAATAGTTCGGATAATTTCCGGTTCTTTTTTCTTAATGACATAGGGGAAAACTTGCCGGTCTGTTTTATAAGAATTTAAGATATCTCCTCTTTGGATGGCCCGGCCATGAAAGCCCCCAATACCAGAGCGAACGTGGGTGGAATGACTGCCTAAAACTTCATCCCCTTTAAATCCACCAGGAACGGCTAAATAAGTTCTCAACCCATCTTTTACTCTGCCAAAAGTGACGAAATCTCCTTGTTTCAGAGCAATCACACGTCCAATAGGAAAAGACTTCCCATTCACGTCCACAGTCATATGAGCTCCTGCCGTCGCTATAAAAGTATTTTGAAGGACTTCAAAACTCATCCCCTGCATGGTCATTTCAATCACTGGAGCATTCATTTCATTTTTTAATAGGTCATTAGCCAAAATGGCACTTTCAAAATCCATCGCACCAGCAGGAGAAAAGCCCTGGGATTGGTAACCGGTCCGACCCAAATCTTGTATAGTCGATAGCAAACCAGGTCGTCTGACTTTAAATAAACCCATCTTATTCTCCTCCTTTCCGTATGTTGACCTCATAAGTTCCAGCTAGGACTTGCTCTTCGATACTGTCGTATTCTTCTTCGGATATTGGTTTGAATATAATTTTATCTCCAGGCTGATAGAGTATGGTTTGGTCTCCACGGCGAGTATCATATAATTTTACCGGCGTGCGACCTAATAGATTCCAACCTCCTGGTGAATCAAAAGGATAGACACCTGTTTGCTTCCCGCCAATTCCAACTGAACCAGCTGGTATATGTGTTCGGGGATTGTTTAAACGATCCTTAAAAAGACGTTGGTCTAATCCACCTAGGTAAACAAATCCCGGCATAAATCCGAGCATATAGACTAAATACTCTTTATTGGCATGCAGGTCAATAACCTCTTGAGGGCTCAGACCATTTTCTTCGAATAAGTCTAAATCTGGTCCGTACTTGCCTTCATAACAGACAGGAATTTCAATAATATTCGAAGGAAGGGGCCGAGCTAACATTTCCTCCAAATCAATGCTTTCAATTTCTTCAATTAAATGTTCTTTATCTAAGGTTAGTGGGTTGAAATAAATCACCAGCTTAGTAAATGAAATCACACTTTCAACGTAACCTTCAATCTCTTTACCGATAATTTCTTGGTTGAGGTTCACAATCAAGCGATCGGTTTCAGGATCAATCACATCTTCGAATTCAAGGGTAAGACT
>JBHWOX010000048.1:0-8041 GCA_043424615.1 Atopococcus sp. | reverse complement strand
GTCGGTAGAGCGCATGACTGTTAATCATGATGTCACAGGTTCGAGCCCTGTTTGCGGAGTTTTGTTTTTTTAAATATTATTTTGGAAAGTTGTCCGAGAGGCTGAAGGAGCACGCTTGGAAAGCGTGTAAACGTTTTTGCGGTTCAGGGGTTCGAATCCCCTACTTTCCTTTTTTGATGTAAAATAGGGTGGTAATACCTAGCTAAAAGGCTGATTTGATAAGGTTTAATAGTTTACGCTATCATGAGTTTTAAAAACATTTGCCCCAAATTTGCCCACTTTAGTTCGGTAAAAACTTAATTTGCCCCATATATATTCAGTCAGAAGTCTAACTAATATTAGTTAGGCTTTTTTATTTTTTTATTTTGATACAAGCCAATCACTCCGACCGTAATTAAAGTTAAGCAGATGATCTACTGTTTCAAGTAAAAAAGGAGTGGAATAAATGGTGAAGATGTTTGCTGATTATGCCCAGCATGTCAAAGGAGCGAATGGATACGGTTATAACAATCTGAAAAAGAAAGTAACGGTACATCAAACAGCTAATCTAAGCAAGGGAGCAAATGCCCGCATGCATGCCAATTTACAAAAGCGGGTGGGCTGGGCTCAATCCTCTTGGCATTGGACTGTGGATGAAACGCAAGCGATTCAATCTTTTAAGCATTCGTGGTCAGCCTGGCACGCTTCTACAAAAGAAGGAAACACGACTTCTATTGGAGTAGAATTATGTGTTCACAAAGATGGCAATTATAAAAAAACAATCCAAAATGGCGCTTATCTGGTGGCTTGGATCCTACACCATGAAGGACTTGGCTTGAATGATGTGCTGCGCCATTATGATTGGTGCCAAAAATGGTGCCCCGCTCAAATCATGGATGGTAAGGAAGGGATAGATTGGCCGACATTTAAGCAGATGGTAGAGACTGAATGGCAAAAGATGAAAAGGAAGAATCAAAAGCTCCCTCATTTTAAACTCTTAAAAAAGGGTGAAAAGGTAAGGGTGGGAACATGGGCTACTCACTATCATGGGGGCAAGCCTATTTCAGAGTGGGTCAAAGCTTCTTCTTACTTTATTGACCAAGTGCTGAATTTAGGCCCTGCAAGAAGCTCTTCTAATCCTAGCCTATCTCCACAAGCTTATCGATTGAAAGACAGCCAGGGGACAGTTATTGGTGACCTTTTAGCTCAAGATATAGTGGAAGCCCAACCCGCTGGTAGAAAAGAAGTAGAGATTAAAGACATGAATCGGCGGCTAGAGCAGGTGAATAAGGGTCAGGCTAGAGAAATTAAACATTCAACAGAGCGAGGAGATCATCAATTCATCCTAGAGGGAAAACTTTACGAAGTACAAGAAGTAAAATAGAAAAAACAAGAGAGAGTGGCTGAAAGCGACTCTCTCTTTGTTAATAATAGTGTCTAAACATTTACTCCGAAGCCCCACTGGTTGCGTCTGTTGACTCTCTGCATGCGTCATCGGCACTTTGGTCTGAACTTGCCCCAGATGTAGCATCCGTAGACGAATCCTCCCAAATGGCTTGGGTCGGAGGGGTGGCGGTTAATTCTTGGTCACTTTGTTTTAAGTACAAGTCAAGCATTTCTTTTAAGTCTAAGCTATACTGGTTGACCCCCCGATAGTGACCGTTTTCATCCCGCATGGCTTGGTAAAATTGGACCACATGTTTTTCATCGGCTTGACTGAAAGTTGGGATTTCTATGCAGTCTTCTTCCCCGTAGCGTAAAGCTTGGATAACTTTTTGGACTCTATCCAGACTTTTTTCAAGATGGACGTCTTTCATGCTTGAACCTACATCTTCCGGCCAAGGTCTGGAGGAGTCTTCCGATTTTTCCTCGCTGTTTTTATAATAAAGGAACTGGTTGTTTTCATCGACAAAACTAATGTCCATGGGCAAGGAGGCTAATAAATAATTGATCTGATCAACAGTTAAGACCCCACGCTTTAATTTCACATAGTCTGATCCCTCAGCTGCCTTCACTTTTTCAGCCGCCTGCTCGACCCAGTCGTCAGCGTCATAAGGGATACCTTCAATGGTTGTTTCGATGGGCTTGGAAGCACTTAAATCTTCTTCAGGATAAATGGGCTTAGCTTTGCCTTCCATAGCGGTAATGAGGGACACATAGGCTTTGAATTTGCCGAGGACTTCTCTTAAAAACTGAACCGTATCTTCATCTTTTATCCGGCCATGGTCATCAAAAGCTTCACGAGCATTAGATAGCAGGAATTCATTACCAGGCATGGTATAAGCATTGACTCCAGGTGCTTCTAAAATTTGTTTTAAATGAAGTTGAGCGCGTGAACTCCCTTGGTTGTAATAAGAAGCCCCCACAACCAGAACTGGTTTGTTGTTAAAAGGGTGAAGGTCCACGGACAAATGTTCAATGATATTCTTAACTGCGGGCAAGACGGTATGGCTATGTTCACCAGTAGCGATAATCACACCGTCAGCATTATGAATCGTGCGGTAAATGTGTTGAATGGCCACATGGTCTGTCTGGTCGACAAATTGTTGGAAAACAGGGACATCATGTAATTCTAGAATGTCAATATCTAATTCATGGCTAAATTCATGCTGGATGAATTGTAATAATTTACGGTTATATGAAATTTCTGATAAAGAACCGTTAATAGCAGCAATTTTCATTGCATTTCCTCCTTCTCTTTATTCGAAGCGAAACTTATCTTCATTGTCAATCACTTTGGTGCTTGCTGGTTTTAATTGACTGGATTGGGCTACAAACGCCATAAAATTATGGAAAACGTTTTCTAATTCTTTTACTTTTTGAGAGTCTTTCAATTGGCCCTCTTCATCAAAGGCTGCATAGGAATTGCCTAGGAGAAACTCATTAGCCGGCATTTGGCGGGCTTGAATTTCTTTAGCGTTTAAAGCTTGGTGGAGGTGAGCTTGAGCTCGCGATGATCCTAAGCGACCATAAGAGGCACCGACCACAAGAACAGGCTTGTCAACAAAGGGATATATACCATAGGAGAGCCAAGCCAAAGCAGAGGTTAAAACTGAAGGGAAGGAGTGATTATATTCAGGGGTGGAAATAATGACTGCATCTGCTGCCTGAATTTTTTCGGCTACTTCGACCACCACATCGGGGAGTTCTAAGCTACGCGGTTTATTGAAGAGAGGGAAATCCTTGATTTCTACCAGTTCAATATCAGCTTCTTGCCTAAAATGCTTGGCCATAAACTCTAGTAATTGGCGGTTGGTTGAGGGGTGAGAATTGGTTCCCGGTATAGCAACAATTTTCATTAAGATCTTCCTTTCCATATTAAATGATAGAGGATTTAAGAGCATGGGAATAATATAATTGACCTTTGTTATCGATGACGAGGGCTTGAATATTCTCTGGAAGGCTATGAACCCGTTCAATAATTTCTTGAGCTGGAAAGCCAAATAAACGTGACGACCAAATTTCTCCATCTAGGGAATCGGCTGACACAATGGTTAAAGAAAGGGTGGACGTTTGGATGGGGTAACCATCTGATGGATCGAATATATGGTGGTAAACTTGTCCGTGTTCGGCGAATTGGCGGACATAAATCCCTGAGGTGACGACAGACTGGTCTTGCACTTTCAACCGGCAGGCATGCTGGCCTCGAGCGCGTCGTGGGTCTTGAATGCCGACGATCCAGTCACCAGAGGCTCGATGGGGGTGGGGGCCGAAAGTCAAAATATTGCCTCCTAGGTCGATGAGTGCAGAAGAGACCCCTTGTGAGCGTAAAAATTGTCGGCATAAGTCAGCTGCATAGCCCTTAGCTAACGCTCCCAGGTCGATAGCCATTCCTGCTTGTTCAAAAGCCACCGACTGATCAATTGGGTTAAGAATGAGCTGGTCAGGCCGGCAAACTTGCAGGGTGCGAGCGATGGCTGATGGACTCGGTTTTTTGGCATGGTCGAACCCAATTCCCCATAATTTGACCAGCGGGCCAAGAGCAATATTCAAAAAGGATCCCTCAGCCATACTATGGGTTCGGCCTAGGTCAATCAAGTGAAAGAGGGATGGGTCGACTTGGATGGGTCGCTGGTAGGCGGACCGGTTTAAAAGTTGCAGGCAAGACCCTTCATCATTAGCGGAAAAGATTTTTTCAAAACGAGCTAAACGATGAAAAGCCTCATTTAAAATATCTTGTCCTTGAGGATGGTCGATTTGAATGGCTATGTGGGCGCCCATCAACAGGCCCTTTTTTTCACTAAGAGACATCGGATTCCTCCTTCTCTTGTATTTTAGATAATTATCAGTCCTTTGGCTAATGAGCAATTATAATAGAAGATTCTAACAAAATTAAGCCTCCAGGATGGTATTGAAAGATGGCTTTAAGAGGAGCGGGCAAAATTGATTTTATCTTTTATAGTTCCTATAATGATTTTATAGCAAATATAGGGAGATAAGTAAAAAGGAGACAAGTCATGAAAAATTTATCATTTAAGTTTAATAATAAATCTATCCAACACGGTGATCAGACTACTGTTTGTGGGATTGTTAACGTCACACCTGATTCCTTTTCTGATGGGGGCAAGTGGTATGGAGAGGAACAAGCGGTTCAGCACGCTTTAGATCTGATTGACCAAGGTTGTGGCATGATTGACTTGGGAGGAGAGTCCACCCGCCCAGGGTCAACTTATGTCCAAATTCAAGAAGAAATCGACCGGGTAGTACCGGTCATCAAGGCCTTGAAAAAAGAAACAGATGTTCCTTTATCCATTGATACCTGGAAAGCGGATGTAGCTGAAGCAGCCATTGAAGCTGGAGTCGATATCATCAATGACATAACGGGATTGTTGGGAGACGAGCGCATGGCGGAAGTTATCGGCCAGTCTGAAGCAGGAGCTATCGTCATGTTTAACCCGGTGATTGCCCGTCCCAACCACCCAGGGAGCCAAATTTTTCCTTCCTTTGGTGGTCAGGATGCCTTTAGTTCAGAAGAATTGAAAAAATTTGAAACTATGAATGAAATCGATCTGATGAAGGCTTACTTTAAGCGTTCATTAGAAAAAGCAGAGGCTGCGGGCGTTAAAGCTGACCACATCCAATTGGACCCGGGTATTGGCTTTGGTTTGACCAAGAAAGAAAACCTTAATATCATCCGACAAATTGAATTGATCCATGACTGGGGCTACACTTGTTTCTTAGGGGTTTCGCGCAAACGCTTTATCCAGAACATTCTTGAAGAGGCTGGTTTTAATACCGATACAGAGACAGAGGAAGGGTTTGCTAATCGCGACCTCGCATCAGCTGCCTTAACCGCTATAGCTGCAGTCAAAGGAGTGGAAGTCGTCCGTGTCCACGCTGGCCATGAACACGCCATCACAGCTTTGGTGGGAGATTGCGTCCGCCAAGCAGAAGAGATTGAAGATATTAATTTTGGTGCCTACAACAATTAGAAAGGATTGCTAGAATGCAAGTCGAACAGATTGCTTTGTACGACGACCGTCCGAATGTTTATCTCCAAACTTATATCCAAGATTCACAAAGCTTATGGCAAAAGCAAGCCCCTTATCCGGCTATTATCATTTGTCCAGGAGGGTCTTACCATTACTTGTCTGAAAGAGAGGGGGAAGCTGTTGCCTTGGCCTTTGCAGCGGCTGGCTTCCAAGCTTTTGTCTTGCATTACTCCGTCTTTCAAGACCAAGCAGACACGCCCGAGCTTGAAACTCATTTTCCACAACCAATGAAAGAAATCGCTCGAGCCATGGAAATTGTCCATCAGCGTGCGGATGATTGGCATATCGACCGTGACAAAATCGGTTTAATTGGTTTTTCAGCAGGTGGACATAATGTAGGCATGTATGGGAATGCTTATGAAGAAGAGCTGATATCCGGAGAGTGTGCCTTGGATAAGGAAAATTTGGCTCCGGCCTTTAATATCCTAGCTTATCCTGTGACCAATTTTTCAACTATGCTAGCCAGTTTCCAACCTTTAAGCCCTAAAAATGAAAAGGCCGTCCAAGCCTTTGTTCAGGCTTGCTTCGGCGAACAGCAGGTGAGCGAAAGCGTTATGGACCGGTGGAGCCCCGCTCTAACCGTTAATGAAAAGACTCCCCCAACTTTCCTCTGGACCACCCGGCAAGACCAGGTTGTTCCTGCTAGTCAAAGCTTAGAATTAGCGATGGCCTTAGATCAAGAGGGAATTTCCTATGAATGTCATTTATTTAGCCAAGGCCCTCACGGATTATCCTTAGCGACAGCAAGAACTGCTAGCCGACCAGAACAAGTGAACGAAGCGGTGAGTCAGTGGTTCGATTTAGCTTTGAATTGGCTAAAAGAAAATGACATCCTTCAAAAATAAAAATTAAGCACGAGTCGTTTTCTGGACTCGTGTTTATTTGTGCTTAAAATAGGTCAAATCATTAAAAAGGAATAGGGGGAACGAAAATGAATGTGAATGAGAGTTTGCCCAGCCAATTGATGAAAAATTTGACTTATTTAAAAGGCGATTTTTACAATTTTTTGGTCTGAAAAGCAGCGTGAAAACAGCGATAGACTAGCTTTTTATAAAATAAATGGAAGGGGGACTTGCAATGGATAAGAAGATTTGCTAATATATTCAAGTAAGTTCTTAAAGAAGTTTGAAGACTTTCACTTGCAATCGAGAAAAACTTTTGCTAGAATTAATATTCCGATGCGAAAAAATCATGTTGGCTTATTCATCATGAAAAGCAAGTGACGCATCTCATATAATGGCCCGTTGGTCAAGCGGTTAAGACACTGCCCTTTCACGGCAGTAACACGAGTTCGAGTCTCGTACGGGTCATGTCAACAAAATTTTAGGTCCGGTAGTGTAGCGGTTAACATGCCTGCCTGTCACGCAGGAGATCGCGGGTTCGATTCCCGTCCGGACCGTTCAGGCGCAATAGCTCAGTTGGCAGAGCACGTGATTGAAGCTCACGGTGTCGGCAGTTCGATTCTGTCTTGCGCCATAGTTGGAGGGGTAGCGAAGTGGCTAAACGCAGCGGACTGTAAATCCGCCCTCATCGAGTTCGGGAGTTCGAATCTCTCCCCCTCCATATTAAGCTATAGGGGTATAGTTAAACGGTATAACTATGGTCTCCAAAACCATCATTGTGGGTTCGATTCCTGCTACCCCTGTTACCATTAATGGGCTATAGCCAAGCGGTAAGGCAACGGGTTTTGGTCCCGTGATTCTTAGGTTCGAATCCTAATAGCCCAATTTAAAATGAGACAAGTGAAGAGCAATTATCTATTGCAACTCTTGCCAAATTTTATCTTGCCAGTATGGCGGAATTGGTAGACGCGCGGGACTCAAAATCCCGTGTCCTTTTAGGACGTGTCGGTTCGACCCCGACTACTGGTATAAGAAAGAAACGTTGAATTTATCAACGTTTTTTTATTTTAAAATCAAATGTTATTAAAGTTCTTACAAATATCATAATGCGAAAAAATGAACTGAAATAATTATTATTCTTTTTTTCTACAGAATTCCAATAAGGACTATATTATTTAAGTCAGTTTAGATCAAGTGAGTTTTGAAGTTATCCATTCGATTTTATCATGGTAATGATGATATAGAATATTATTTACAGTTGATTGGATAAAAAATGTTAATTCATAGCAAACTGTAAACTAAAATCTCCAATCATAAATAAATTTTGAAATCTAGAATGTCAATCATCGGAAGTAGAATCGCCATAGAGAAAAAGTTTAATAGAATCCAGCATCGATAATCAAATGTCTTATAAATAGTCTGACATTATTGACTAAATTAAAAACATTCAAACAAACACCCAGTTGGTTATGACCTACTACCAGCAGTCCTAAGTGAAGAAATGCCTAATTAAAAACCTATTGGCTAGAATCTAGCGTTTTATAAAGTATTCTAAGTGATTGGTTTAATGATGAAATAAAAACCAAAGATAGAGGGCAGAGGGAAAATACAACGTACTAAATTAATCCATGATTACACAGAAACAATGCCTTTAAATTTAGACATAGATCGATTTAAATATTTTTACAACTTTGATCTTTATAAGAATTCATATTTTTAGTATGATCT
>JBHWOX010000047.1:0-37720 GCA_043424615.1 Atopococcus sp. | reverse complement strand
GTAAAAGAAAGGTGGAAAAAAGTTTGGCTTATATTGAAGTCAATCATGTCTCTAAGTTTTACGGCCAAGGGGAAGCCCGGACAGCCGCTAATGATGACATGAATTTTGAAATAGAAGAAAAAGAATTTGCGGTCATAGTTGGCCCATCAGGAGCAGGGAAATCGACCGTCCTCAATATGCTAGGAGGGATGGATTCGCCAGATGAAGGTGAAATTATTGTCGATGGTAAAAATATAGCCGATTACAATTCTCGACAATTGACCACCTACCGCCGGCATGATGTTGGTTTTATTTTCCAGAATTATAATTTAATTCCCAACTTATCTGCCAAAGAAAATGTTGAAATGGCAACAGAAATATCCTCCCACCCCTTGGATGCTGTTGAAATTTTAGAAAGCGTGGGCCTTGCTGACCGAGTGGACAATTTCCCCGCCCAACTATCTGGAGGCGAGCAGCAAAGGGTAGCAATCGCTCGAGCTATTGCGACTCAACCAAAATTGCTTTTATGCGATGAGCCAACAGGCGCTTTGGATTATGACACAGGGAAACGTGTTCTGGCTGAACTTCATTCTACCATTGAAAAATATGGAGCAACGGTGGTAGTCATTACCCACAACCAGGCTATTGCTCCCATGGCAGACCGAGTCATTCGTATTCAGGATGCCCAAGCCCGTGATATCCAAGTCAATGACCAGCCGCAAGCCATTGAAGATATCGAATGGTAAGAAAAGAAGGTGTGAATGCTCTTGAAATTAAAAACAATTTTTAAAAATACCCTCCGAGAAATGTGGCAAAGCAAAGCTCGTTTCATTTCTATTTTACTTATTGTCATGCTAGGGGTTGCCATCTTTGTAGGGGTGAGCTCTGCGGGTCCCATCATGAAACATACGGCAGACCAATATTTTAAAGCCACAAAACTGGCGGACCTCAAGGCCCAATCTACCATCGGCTTGACCCAGGAAGATTTGGATCGGTTAGATGGTGAATTCGACGCAGAAGTCATGGCCGAATATATGGAAGATGCCTTTATCACTGAATCAAACATCCTGACCCGGGTGAAATCAATCCCAGCAGACGGCCAACCGCCAATCAACCAATATGTCGTGGCGGAGGGTCGCTTACCCGAAAAAGAAGGTGAAATTGCCCTCGATGCTTACGGGACAGTAAGCGAACACCATCAAATTGGTGATACCATCAGCTTTAATAAGGGGAATCAAGAAGATGAGCTTAACTTCCTTAAGGACCAAGAATATGAAATTGTGGGCTTTGTCAACAGTCCCCTCTATATTGAAAATGGCCAAAGGGGTGTGACGTCCGTAGGGAACGGAAATCTTGATGGTTTTGCAGTTGTCACAGAAGAAAGTTTTGATAGTAACATCTACCAAACGGCCTACTTGCGTTTCCCAGCGTCTGATCATTACAAGGCCTATGACGATGAATATGAACAAGCCTTGGAAGATAAAACAGAAGAAGTTGACCAAGTTCTGAGTGAGCAAGTAGAGGAGCGGGCAGAAGAAAAACGTCAACAAGCGCAAGCTGACATCGACCAGGGCTGGCAAGATTTAAAAAATACAGAAGAAGACCTTCAACGAAGCCGCCAGCAATTAGAACAAGCGGGACTTTTAGATCTGCCAGCTGAAAGACTAGCGGGTCCTATCCGCCAGCAAGTCCAAGCTTATCAAGAGGGGCAAAAAGAGTTTGAAGAAAAACGCCCGCAAGCTGAAGCTGATTTGAAGCAGGCTGAAGAAGATCTAGAGCAATTAGCAGATGCTGATGTTATAAGCTCTAATCGCCTGGACGATGCGGCTTATGTGGGTTACGGGCAAAATGCCCAGCGGATTGAAGCTATCGCGCGCATCTTCCCTGTCTTTTTCTTTGTTGTCGCTATATTGGTCACTTTGACCACCATGACTCGTATGGTGGATGAAGGGCGCAATGAAATTGGCATCTTAAAATCTTTTGGTTATTCCAATCCAGCAGTTTCTTTTAAATATCTTTTCTATGCCTTTCTAGCAGGATTCATTGGCTGGTTGATAGGTTTAGGGGGCGTCTATATTTTCCCAACCATCATTTACAATGCTTATGGCTCCCTCTATTCCATGCCTGATGCGGTCTTGGAATTTTACTGGTCCTATAGTTTGATTGCCTTATTGGGAGCGATGATTGCGACGGTCGGAGCGACTCTCTTTACCCTAGGGTCGACCTTACGGACCTCGCCGGCTCAGCTCATGCAACCTAAAGCTCCTAAAAAAGGCAAGCGCATTTTACTGGAGCGCATCGAACCCTTATGGGAGGCCTTGAGTTTTAATTACAAAATTACCTTCCGTAACCTCTTCCGTTATAAAAAACGGATGTTCATGACCATTTTGGGTATAGCAGGTTGTACCGCTTTGATGTTAATGGGCTTTGGAATCTCCGATTCAGTGAATGATCTTCTGCATGAACAATATGGAACCATCGACAAATACGATGGAATTGTGGCCATCAATGATGAAGTCGATCCAGACCAAGTCGACCAACTTCAACAAAAGATTCAAGATGATCCTTTGATTGAAGGCCACTTATTTATGAATGCAGAAGACACCACTGTTTCTGTAGAAGGAGAGGCGGATCAAGATCTGAGCTTGATGGTTCCTCAAGATCCTGATGAAATAGAATCCTATAAACATTTGGAATCCACGCTGACTGGTGAGACTGTCTCAATTCCTGAAGAAGGGGCGATGGTCACCGAAAAACTAGCTGAGATGAAAGATTTGAAAGTAGGCGACGAGCTAGTGGTTCAAAATGAGGAGGGAGAAGATTACCACTTCCAAATTGTGGATATCGTCCGTAATTATATGGGCCACTCGCTCTTTATGAACAAACAATATTATCAGTCAGTGACCGGCAAAGATTGGACCCCTGACCTAGCTTGGTTACATTTTGATGCCAATGATGATACAGAAGAAAAAATTGGTGATGAGTTGATGACTTCAGAGGCAGTCAATGCCATCTTCTTCGTTTCGACCTTATCTGCTCAGTTTGAAGATACTTTAGGGTCCTTGGATGTGGTAGTTACTCTGCTCATCGTAGCAGCGGCTCTCTTGGCTTTTGTTGTTCTTTACAATTTAACCAATGTGAATATTGGTGAACGCCAGCGAGAATTGGCTACCATTAAAGTCCTAGGTTTTTATGACAAGGAAGTGTCACTTTATATCTTGCGGGAAAATATCTTCCTCACGATTTTTGGTATACTCGCAGGTTTTGTATTAGGAGTCTTCCTCCACCGCTATATCATTTTAATTGTGGAATTTTCCGATGTCATGTTTGGCCGGTCCATCCACCTATCCTCTTATGTTTACGCGGCCCTCTTAACCACTCTCTTTTCGTTGATTGTGATGCTTGTGATGCATGTCAAGCTGAAAAACACTGACATGGTCGAAGCCTTAGGAGAAGAATAGAATTACCTTAAAGAACAAGCCTTTGAAAAGAGGCTTGTTTTTATTTATTAAACGTACAGGAGTGAAGAGGATGTAAAAAGATTAAAAAATGATTACAAAGCGTCTTATTCATTTACTTTCCCCCTGTCCTTGTTAAAATGAGAAGGAAGACTAATGCCGAAAAAGGAGCCGAGTGAAATGCGACCATCCCACCGATTGTTACCTACTTTATTGATCTTGACCGCACTTTTCGCTTTTCATTCTCAAGAAATTGCTGCCCAAACAGCAGTGGAAGTGATTGATTCCACTGAAAAAAGAGAAGAAGCTCAGGAAGAAGAAATAAAAAAAGTTCCAATAGCTGATGACTTGGAACTTGAGATTTTAACCCCTCAGCAGAAAAATGCACGGGAGCTGTTGCCGCTCTTGCCGGAAGATGCGTCGGCTTCAGACTGGCAATTACAACTGGTCAACCGTGATCATCCCTTATCTGAAGAAGTCCAGGTCAATCTGGTCGATGTGGGTCATGGTCAAAAAATGGACGCTCGAGCACAAAAGGCTATGCAAGCTTGGTTTGACCAGGCTCAAAGAGATGGCTACCCCATGCAATTGATGTCGGGTTACCGGTCGTTTGACTTGCAGCAGTCGAACTATCAGCAACGACTGCAAGCCTACCAAAATAATGGAGCCAGTGAAGACTTAGCGCGGATGCAGACGGAACAATATATTATGCCAGCCGGAGCGAGTGAGCACCATACCGGCTTAGCCATGGACTTAGTGTCTCAGGCTTATGCCAGCCAAGGAGGGTCATTAGATACGGCCTTTGCCAACCAACCGGCCTATGACTATTATCTTTCAACCATGGCTGACTATGGATTTATCTTGCGTTATTTAGAAGGCAGGGAAAATATAACAGGGGTTCAGTTTGAGCCTTGGCACTTCCGCTATGTCGGTCAAGAAAATGCGAAATTTATGACAGACCATGACTTAACTCTGGAAGAATATATTGACCTGTTAAATAGTCGTGACCAGCAATTTGGTGAATAAAATGGCGAAAAAAAGTAAAAGGATAAAAATTCGAGATAGGAGGCGACTACTGCTGGTGGTCGCCTTATTAGTTAGTATGTTTACTTTGTCGCTCTTTCTCATCAATCGCTATACAGCTGGTGGTTGGTGGCCTTATGCCGCCGTCCAGGATAAAGAGCAGGAATATTTTTCTAGTAAAGAAGATTTTATTCAAACCCTAGGTCCTATCGCCCATGCCAACCATCAACGCTATGGGGTGCCGGCCTCTATTTCCTTGGCTCAAGCTATTTTGGAGTCGGATTGGGGTCAGAGTGATTTGGCTGTAGAAAATAAAAATTTATACGGAATCAAGGGGAGCTCTTGGGATCCTCTTTATCTAACCCAGGAATTCTTAGACGGAGAATTTGTGTCGGTTGAAGCTCCCTTCCGCTCTTATCATAGTTTTGAAGCTTCCATGGCAGACCATTCCCGTCTGCTGGTGGAAGGGACCGATTACGACCCCCAACTTTACCATGGGGTGATCCAAGCTGACAATTATGTTGAAGCTGCCCAGGCCTTGCAGACGGCGGGTTATGCTACCGATCCTGACTATGCCCAAAAGTTAATTCACTTAATTCAGCAGTACCAATTGGATGTTTATGATAGCTAAAATGAAAGGATGGAAATTTAGGTCAACAATTGAGTATAATTTAATGAGATGATATAATTACACTAACTCACTTTGAATAAAGATTGATGTAAGGAGTATGTTTGAATGACTGAGGATGCAGCCAGTACTGGGCCCTTGTTGGGGCAAATTATATTAATAATTATCTTAACTTTAATTAATGCTTTTTTTGCAGCAGCGGAAATGGCATATGTTAGTGTCGACACCAATGAATTAGAAGATGAGGCGGAAGCCGGTGATCGAAGCTCAGCTAGAGTTTTGCGTCTATTAGATGATTCGGATGATTTTCTATCCACCATCCAGATTGCTATTACCCTAGCAGGATTCTTGAACTCAGCTTCGGCTGCAACTAGCATCGCTGATTATATAGAGCCTCTATTGGGCGACATACCTGGTGCACCTACGATTTCTATTATTATCATTACCCTGATTATTTCTTATATTACCTTGGTATTTGGGGAACTTTATCCTAAAGCTTTGGCTTTACAGATGCCTGAAAAGGTGGCTAAGGCGACTTCTGGTATCGTTTCTTTTACCAATACTCTTTTCAAACCTTTTATTTGGCTCTTGTCCACGTCGACTGCTGTCATTAAAAAAATTACTCCGGTAGACTTTACTGCCACAGAAGATAAGATGACTCGCGATGAGTTTCGTGCCTTCTTAGATCGGAGCCGCCAAGACCAGGCCATTGACCTGTCTGAGTTTTCCATGTTGGAAGGAGTCTTGTCCCTAGACCACAAAATGGTTCGTGAATCCATGGTTCCCCGGACAGATGCCTACATGATTGACTATGATGACGGGACGGAAGAGAATATTGATAAATTATTAGACTTACAATATTCTCGAGTGCCTATGTATTTTGATGAAAAAGACAATGTTCTGGGCATTATCCACGTAAAAAACTTGCTAAAAGCCTCTGTGGACCAGCCCTTATATGAGGTTGATTTGCACGACATTATGAATGATGCCTTATTCGTGCCTGAAACGATTTATATCGATGATTTGATGTATGAATTACAGCGGACCAATAACACTATGGCCATCGTGACCGATGAATATGGTGGAGTGTCTGGCTTGATTACTATTGAAGATATTATTGAAGAAATCGTTGGAGATATTGATGATGAATATGACTCGGTTCAAGATGTCAATGTCAATAAACTTTCTGAGGGACACTATATTGTAGAAGGGTCCATGCCACTCCATGATTTCAATGAATTTTTTGATACAGTGGCCTCATCTGAAGCTGTGGATACGATTGCCGGCTATTTCATTACTGAAACAGGGATCATCCCCTCTGAGTCTGCCTTAGAAGATTCGGAGCAATCGCCGGTGCAACAGACATCGATGATGATTGACCACTATCAATTATCAATTAACAAAGTAGAGGGGACTCGAATTTCAAGTTTGAAAGTCGAAAAAATTGATGATGAAGAACTAGAGAAATTGAACGCTGATCCCCACCTTAACTTAGTCAAAGAAAAGTAAGTGATGAGCTGGGCGTTGTTCCAGCTTTTATTGCGTTGGTAAAGCTAGGATTGTTAGAGAAGGAGAGTAGTTTATGTCGAATTGGATCAAAGCTGGACAAGTCATAGGTATTGTAGGTAGCGGGGTTGAAACATACTATCTCACTCAAACCGCTCTCCGTATGGGCTATCAGGTATTTGTTTATAATCATGATGAATTCAATATGGCTGGCTCCATTGCGGATGAACACTGGATCGGTCCACTTGATAACCGGGATGAATTGTGTCGCTTTGCCGAGGCTTGTGATGTTTTACTGTATGCCAGCAAGGATATCGATTCTGATTTGGTCCAAGCTTTAATGACTAAAACGGAAGTGCCTCAAGGCTACCAGCTGTTAGCCTTGACCCAGGATAAATCACTACAAAAAGCACAATTAGATGCCCTTCAAATTAATGTGGCCCCTCATACAGTTGTCTTCAATAATAATGATTTACAGGCCTCTATGTCATCCATTGGCTATCCGGCTTTGGTATCCAATAATATTAGCACAGACCATCCAGACCCAGCTTTTCGTTTGGACGGTCCATCAGACTTAAGCAATCTTCCAGATCATTTATCAGTAGGAACCAATATTCTTGAATCTTACAGTCCAGATGCCCGCCACTTTTCAATTGTGGTGGCTGTCGATGAAAACGGCCAAGTCTCGCCCATTACCTTGTCTGAAGTAGCTTATGAAGGCTCTCGCTTAAAATGGGCGTTTAACCCTCCTCAAATCGACAATGAAATTGCAGTTGAGATGTTTCGTATCGCTTTAGTGCTTGCAGAAGCTTACCCTATGCGCGGAATTTTAACTATCCATTTTGATTTGACCCCACAATTTTCAATTTATGTGACTGACATCCTACCTTTTAGCA
This sequence comes from Atopococcus sp., assembly GCA_043424615.1. Taxonomy (GTDB): domain Bacteria; phylum Bacillota; class Bacilli; order Lactobacillales; family Carnobacteriaceae_A; genus JAUNQW01. The sequence continues at coordinate 30,230 of JBHWOX010000047.1, read as the reverse complement.
GTCAGGTGGGCGTCTATACCCTAGCTTCACAAAATTTATCTCAATACGAGATGTTCATTCGCGCCGTCACTCGAACTCCTATACCTTTGGTAAACCACTATGCGCCTGCGATTGCTTTTCCTTTTTACGAAGGTCAAGCCCAGCAAGTCAACCAGATCATCATGAATGATGCCCAAGCTCAGGTGTATTACTACAATGAAACCCATCCCGCTTCAGCCAAAGGTCATATCAGTTTTGTGCTAGAGGAATTAGAGGATATTTATGCCAAACAAAGTGAAATTAATGTTTTCCAGTAAAGTGTGTCCGGATTGAGGAGATATCCGGTAGATAAGGAGAAAATGGGATGAAACGTGCAGATGAAGCTTATGAGTTTGTAAAAGCGAAGATCCTCGCTTATGAATGGCTGCCGGGTCAACCTTTAAAAGAAATCGATTTATCTCGACAACTCAATATGAGTCGGACCCCGATTCGCCGAGCCTTTGTCAGTTTAGAAGAGGAAGGGTATATCACCTCCTCTGACAACAAGGGTGTGGTGGTGGCCGAACGTCAGTTGACGAAGAAAGAGTTTAAAGATTGTGTCGACTTTTTTGAATTGATGACGCTGAATTATTTACAGAAACTACAGTCCAAAGAATATGATTATCCTGCTGACAAATTAGAAGCTCCCTTAGAAGAAATGAAAACAGCCTATAAAGAAGAGGGCGATTTTGTTTATGCCGAAAGTCAATTTTGGCGTGTTTTTCTTCACCACTCTTCCAACCAATATAATAATGATTTGATGCTATTAACCTTGAATCGCCTCAGCCAGCAGGAGGGTTATTTAGCAGAGATCATGCTGAAATCTCGCCCTGTTAAAATCCATCATTTGAGTCAATTAATCCAGTACTTAGGCGACAATGATTATCCCTATGCCCGCCGAGAATGCCGTATTCTTTTTAACCAAGTGGTGCTTAATATCTTCCAAGGAATGGAAGGTTTCGCCTAGGTTTGGGGGAAGTGGCCAGAGAAAATGAATGCTGTATGATTTGAAGACCTGCCTAAAAGCGGGTCTTTTTAATTGCTAGTAGGCCTTTCTTGTTTGTTTTTCAAAGAATGCTTTTGGTCTGTTGGTGGAGAAAGTTCAAGGGCATTTTTTGTTGGCAATGATAGGAAAATGAGCCTTTTTTTGATATACTTATAGTCGTGAAAATAATTTTGAGGAGGAATAAAAGTGGCAGGACAGCTCGATATTTTACAAGGGTTAAACGACCGCCAAAGTGAAGCGGTGACCCACACAGAAGGGCCACTTTTGATCATGGCAGGAGCCGGAAGCGGAAAAACACGTGTGTTGACCCACCGCATGGCTTATTTGATTGAAGAAAAAGCGGTGAATCCTTGGAATATCCTAGCCATCACCTTTACGAATAAGGCTGCGAGTGAAATGAAAGAGAGAGTCATCCAGCTGGTAGATAATGGTGGATCTGACATCTGGGTATCCACCTTCCACTCCCTCTGTGTGCGTATTTTACGGCGGGACATTTACCGCATTGGCTATTCTCAATCTTTTACTATCGCTGATCCGGCTGAGCAGAACACCTTAATGAAACGGATCTTAAAGGACTTGAATTTTGATTCTAAACAATTCAAACCCAAGTCTATTTTAGCTAGTATTTCAAATGCTAAAAACGAACTGATTGACGAGATTCGTTATGAGAAAGAGGCCCAGGGCTTTTACCAAGACGTGGTGGCCAAATGCTATAAGGCCTATCAAAAAGAATTGCGTTTAAGCGAAAGTTTAGATTTTGATGATTTAATTATGCAAACGGTTCGCTTGTTTGAAGAGGATGAGGAAGCCTTGTCCTACTACCAGCGTAAATTCCAATATATCCATGTGGACGAGTACCAAGATACCAACCATGCCCAATACCAGCTAGTGAAAATGCTAGCTTCACGCTTTCAAAATCTGTGTGTGGTAGGAGATGTGGACCAGTCCATTTATGGCTGGCGGGGGGCTGATATTTCAAATATCATGTCTTTTGAAGAAGATTTTCCCCAAGCCCGGTCCATATTTTTGGAGCAAAATTACCGGTCTACCCAACGGATTTTAGAAGCTGCTAACCAAGTGATTGAACACAATAACCAACGCAAGGATAAAAACCTTTGGACAGCTAATGAAAAAGGGGACAAAATTTCTTACTACCGGGCTCAATCAGAAAGTGATGAGGCGAAGTTTGTTATTGCTAAAATTCAAGAAGAGATGAAAGACCATCCCAACTTGACTTTTGATGATTTTGCTGTTTTATATCGGACCAATGCCCAGTCTCGTCCCTTGGAGGACAAGTTTAAAACGTCTTCGATTCCTTACCGCATGGTGGGGGGCTTAAAATTCTATGACCGCAAGGAAATTAAAGATTTAATTGCCTACTTAACCTTAATTGTCAATCCACTCGATAACCTTAGCTTTAATCGGGTGGTCAATGTTCCTAAACGTGGTATTGGTAACCGTTCATTAGAAAAGCTTCAAGCCTCAGCCTCTGAAATGGGCTGGAGTTTGTATGAAGCGGCCTTGAATGTCGATTCGACAGCAGTGACGGGTAAAGCCAAAACAGGTCTTTATGAATTTGCCAGCATGATTCAAGATTGGCGGCAGATGGCTGATTTTTCCACCGTGAGTCAAATGGTGGAGGATGTTTTAGAGCGGTCTGCATACCTCAAAGAATTAAAAGCAGATCGGTCCTTAGAATCTCAAGCACGGATTGAAAACTTAGAAGAGTTCAAGTCCGTTGCCTTGCAATATGACCAAGAAGGGCGAGAAGATGCGTCTCTACTAGATTTTTTAACCGACTTATCTTTAATCCAGTCGACCGATATTTCTGAAGAGTATCAAGAAGAAGTGACTTTCATGACTTTGCATTCCGCTAAGGGGTTGGAGTTTCCTATTGTCTTTATTGTTGGTATGGAAGAAAGCATCTTCCCTCTGGCTCGGGCGGCCATGGAAGAAGACGAATTGGAAGAAGAACGCCGCTTAGCTTATGTGGGCATTACCCGGGCAGAGGAAAAGTTATACTTATCCAATGCCTATTCACGCACCCTTTACGGTCGGAGCAATGCTAATCCAGAGTCCCGTTTCATTGAAGAAATCGATTCGGACTTGTTGGAGCAGGAAGATTCTCAAGATACTAGCTTCATGCCTTTCCGCCATAATCAGTTAAAAAGAGAAAAGAACCCTCATAAACGAGCCTTTTCAACTCCTTATACCCCTACAGGAGCTCAAGGTGCTGAAAAACTCAGCTGGGAATTAGGGGACAAGGCTGATCATAAAAAATGGGGCGTGGGGACCGTGGTCAATGTCTCTGGTGAAGGGGAAGACATGCAGCTCGATATCGCTTTTCCAGGGATTGGAATCAAAAAACTTCTAGCAACTTTTGCGCCAATCGAAAAAGTTTAAGCATCATTAGTATGACCTTAGGAGGAATAGTGTGAAAGACATCTCATTTGACCAAGCGCGTCAACGGGTCGAAGACTTGCACCAGCTTTTATTTCAATATAACCATGAATATTATGTGCTAGACCAGCCCACCGTGACCGACCAGGAATATGATGCCCTATACCAAGAGCTGGTTCAATTGGAAGAGGCCTATCCTGAATTGATCAGTTTGGATTCTCCAACCCAGCAAGTGGGGGGCCAGCTCTTGGATGGTTTTGAGAAGGTGACCCATGCTGTTCCGATGATGAGTTTGGATGATGTCTTTTCCATTGAGGAATTGGCTGACTTCCATGAACGCTTGAACCGGCGAGTGGACCATGATTTTTCTTATGTGGCTGAATTAAAAATTGATGGTTTGGCTATGGCTCTGACTTACCGCCAGGGAGAATTAGCCCAAGCTGCCACCCGGGGAGACGGGACAGTGGGTGAGGATGTGACCGAAAATATCAAACGCATCCGCATGATCCCTAAAAAACTCAAGCAAAAACTGGATGTGGAGGTTCGGGGGGAAGTCTATATGCCCAAGCGCTCGTTTATCGAGTTGAATCAGGCTCGAGAAGAAGAAGGGCTGGAAGTTTTTGCTAACCCCCGAAATGCTGCCGCAGGAACTATACGTAATTTAGACCCGGCTGTCACCGGTCGTCGTAAATTATCAGCGTTCTTTTACACCCTGGTCGATCCCGAACAATATGGTCTTCAGTCCCAAGCAGACAGCTTAACCTTTATGAAAGAGTTGGGTTTGCCGGTCAATGAAGAATATGAGCGGGTGGAAGATATGGGCGATATGACAGCCTATATCGAGCGCTACCAAGATAAGCGGAAAGACCTGCCCTATGATATTGATGGGATTGTTGTCAAGGCCAATGCTTTTGATGTTCAGGAAGAGGCGGGCTTCACCGCACGCGCTCCTCGCTGGGCTATGGCCTATAAATTTCCAGCTGAAGAAGCTGAAACAACCATCCTCGACATTGAGTGGACAGTCGGACGGACGGGTGTGGTCACTCCCACAGCCATCATGGAGGCTGTCCTTTTAGACGGGTCAACAGTCCAGCGGGCGACCTTACATAATGTTGATCGCATCAAAGAAAAAGATGTTCGCTTAAAAGACACTGTTTTAATTCGTAAGGCTGGGGACATTATTCCTGAAGTGATTCGTGTTTTAGAAGATCAACGACCTGCTGATAGCCAACCCTATGACATTCCTACTCACTGTCCTGTATGCGACAGCGAGCTGGTCCATTTAGAGGATGAAGTCGCCCTTCGTTGCATCAACCCCCAGTGCCCAGCCCAGGTTCTGGAAAAAATGTATCACTTTGTGTCCCGACCGGCTATGAATATTGATGGGGTAGGGGAAAAGAATATCCAGCAGTTTTATGAAGCCGGTTTGATTGAAGATGTGGCTGACTTATATGAGCTGAGCTTTGACCAATTGCTTAAGTTGGAACGTTTTGGTGAAAAATCAGCTCAAAACACCATACATGCCATCGATGCCAGCCGGAGCAATTCTTTGGAGCGATTAGTTTTTGGCCTAGGAATTCGTCATGTTGGACAAAAAGCCAGCCGACTTTTAGCTGAATGCTTTCAAAGCATGGACAAGCTTCAAACAGCTAGCCGATCAGAGCTTTTGGAGATTGATGGTCTAGGTGAAATTATCGCGGATTCCATCTTGAACTTTTTCGACTTAGAGGAAAGTCAAGACTTAATTGAAAAATTAAAAGATCAAGGGGTTAATATGACCTATATTGATCCTACCGCGACTAGCGACCAGCAAGCACTGGCTCAGTACGAAGACCTCTTCCAAGATCTTACCGTGGTGTTGACGGGTAAAATGGAAGGCTGGACGCGAGAGGAACTGGCTGAGATCGTGACCCAAGCTGGAGGCAAGGTCACCGGATCGGTATCCAAAAATACAGACTTGCTGATTGCGGGAGAAAAAGCAGGGAGCAAGTTAGAAAAGGCCCAGTCACTGGGGACCGAAATATGGGATGAAAATGAATTCTTAAGACAAATAGGAAGGAGTGAGGGCTGATGCAAGAAATGAAAAGGCTGCTGACTCATTTAGCTTTAGCTGGACTTTTGCTGGTAGGCGGTTGCTCGGCGACCCCTCAATCGGCGGAAGAGAAGGAGGAAAGTCAGGAGACCTCCGAAGAATTAGGAAGTCCAACCACCACCTCAGATATGTACTATCGTCCAGTCATTCGGGACGGAATTTATCAGAAAAGTAAATCCAGAGGGTTAACGCCACGGCTGAATTCAACCGTTAATCTTAAGTCTTTTGAAAAAGGATTAATGATATTGGCCAATGAACACTATCCCAATTCTGACTACTTTTTTGAAGAAGGACAATACCTGACTTCTGACCAAGTGGAAGGCTGGTTGGAACGGCATGGACCAGACCACCCCAACGGTTTGAATCCACCAGAAAATGATGGGGAAAATAGTGACGAACGCACTCCCATTTATTTGGAAAGTATTTTGGAACAAGATTATTACATGCAAACAGAAAACGGCCTGGAAATTGATGGGGTGATGATTGGTTTAGCGATGAATTCGGTCGACTACTACCAAACGGAACAATACGGTCCGACCTATACCCAAGAGATTGATCGTGAAGCCATGCTTGAACAGGCACGCGACATGATTCCACCCATCCTTCAAGCCTTGAGAGAGCACGATGATCTGAAGGATATGCCCATCTACTTTGCTGTTTTTGAACAGGCTCCCAAAGATGATGTGGGAGGAGGAGTGTATGTCGCACAGACCGTATCGACCCAAGGAACAGCCATTGAAAATCTGGACGATTTGAACCATTCTAAAATGGTCTTGCCATTAGAAGGCGATCAAACCTCTTTAGGAAATAATTTTGCGTCCTTCCAAGATGAAATTAAGAATTTCTTCCCTAATCTGGCTGGAGAAACGGGTGTAGCTGTTTTTGATGGTGACAAGTTGAAAAACTTGCGCATTGACATCACCACCCAATTCTACGGTGAAGGGGAAATTATCGCCTTTACCCAGTATGTGGAAGCCGCTGCCATGAACTACTTGCCGACCAATGTTCCAGTCGAAATTACCATAGATTCGATGGACGATACAGAAGCTTTCTTATATACTGATGGTGATTCTAAAGAGTACTTTAGTCACATTTTTGATTAAATAGTTGAAGATAGGAGATTATTATGAGCAAAATTTCAATCGAAGAAATCAAAGCTTTGGCCCTGCAGACCAAGCTTGATTTAACTGACCAAGAAGCCGAAGACTTAATTGGACGATTAGAAGGAGTGGACCAAGCAGCCGAGCGGTTGAATGAGATTGATACCACCGATGTCAAGCCCACTTACTTCGGGAACGATATCCGTAATGTCTTACGACCGGATGAACCTCAAAAAACTGAAAGTCGAGAAGAATTATTCAAGAACGTCCCTGAACAGGATGCGGATGACTTTATCGAAGTCCCTGCCATGATTGATGACGGAAAGGAAGGCGCTTAATCCATGAGCTTTTGTACAGAAGATATTAAAACTTTACACCAACAACTAGTGGATGGCCAAACCACTGCTGTGGAATTAGTAGAGCGAGTGTTCGACCGTATGGACGAGGTGGAAGATGACATTCAAGCTTTCATTTCAAGTCGAAAAGAACAAGCCCTAGAAGAAGCCCGTGCGATTGATGAGGAAGGCATAGGCGAAAATGACTATCTCAAAGGGATTCCTATCGCCTTAAAAGATAATATCATTATTGATGGGGAAGTCATGACTGCTGCCAGCCGTTATTTAGAGAATTATGTGGGCATTTACGATGCGACTATTGTTGAACGTTTGCGTGAAGCAGGCGCTATCATCATTGGAAAAACCAACTTAGATGAATTCGCTATGGGATCGACGACTGAAACTTCTTATTTCCACCCAACGGCTAATGCTTGGGATACTAGTAAAATTCCTGGTGGTTCATCAGGTGGATCAGCAGCAGCGGTTGCTTCTGGTCAAGTTCCAGTCGCTTTAGGAACCGATACAGGAGGATCTGTCCGTACGCCTGCTGCCTTCAATGGCTTAGTTGGGTTGAAACCTTCTTATGGTTTAATTCCACGTTTCGGAGTGGTGGCCATGGCTTCATCCCTTGATACCATTGGGGCAATGACTCATACCGTTTATGACAATGCTGCCATTACCCAAGTCTTAGCTGGCCATGATGAGCGTGAGATGACATCCATCCAAGATGAAGCTCCAGACTATCTGGCCCATATTGATGAGGGCGTAGACCACTTGACTATCGGAGTGATTGAAGAGTTTGAAAATCATGACCAGATCGACAGCCAAGTCCAAGAGCGTGTCAAAGAAGCCATTGCCGTCTTTGAACAAGCAGGAGCTAAAGTTCAAACCGTTTCAATCCCAAGAGTGGCTGTAGTTGATGATTTATACTTGATTCTTCAACGTGGTGAAAGTAATACCCTAATGGAACGTTACGATGGGATTCGTTACGGCCACCGTGCTGAGAATTATGATGATTTGGAATCTCTGTATGTTAATTCCCGTACAGAAGGTTTTGGTGAAGAAGTTAAAAAACGTATCGTAGAAGGGATGTATATCACCTCTGCTGAGCGTAAAGAGGATTATTACCACCAAGCGGCACGTGTCAGAACCTTACTCAAAGAAGATTTCCAAAAAGCTTTTGAGCAAGTGGATATCATTATTACGCCTCAAACGGCTGATGTGGCTTCAGATTTAGGCCAAAAACGCGACCCTCAAGTGGCCGCTGTAGACGACCAATTAACGGCCATGGCTAACTTGGGACATGTGGCGGCACTGACGGTTCCTTGCGGTTTCAACTCTGACGGACTTCCAGTAGCCATGCAAATCGTCGGATCTGCTCAATCAGAAGCTACTTTATTCCAGGCAGGCCACTACTACCAAAGCCAAACCGACTTCCATACCGCTCATCCTGACTTGAACGGAGGTAAATAATTCATGAATCTTGAAACCATTATCGGATTAGAAATCCATATTGAATTAAACACTGCTTCAAAAGTATTTTCACTTTCTCCCTCCCATTTCGGAGCTGAGCCCAATGAAAATACCAATGCTTATGACTTTGCTCATCCTGGCCAATTGCCACGCTTAAATCAAGAGTCTATCGACTCTGCCATGCGTGCTTCTTTAGCCTTGAATATGGACATCCACCAATTCACTCATTTTGACCGTAAAAATTATTTCTATCCTGACCTACCACAAGGCTACCAAATCTCCCAAGACAAGTTGCCGATTGGTTATGACGGTCATATTGATATTGAAGTGGATGGGGAACCACGTACCATCAGAATTGAACGCTTGCATTTGGAACAAGATGCAGGGAAAAACACCCACGGGAACAACAATGATTCCTATGCCGACTTAAACCGTGCAGGTACATCTTTGATTGAGATAGTGTCTTATCCAGATATGCACTCACCTGAAGAAGCCTATGCTTATTTGGATGCGGTTCGTCAAGCCGTTCTCTTCTCAGGCGTTTCTGACGTGAAGATGGAAGAAGGATCCCTTCGTTGCGATGCCAATATCTCTCTCCGTCCTTATGGGCAAGAGGCCTTCAACGAAAAATGTGAGGTTAAAAACTTAAACTCCCTAAATTACGTGCGTAAAGCCTTGAAATATGAGGTTAAACGCCAAGAACGAATCTATCTTAAAGGTGGGGAAGTTCAAGGACAAACTCGCCGCTACAATGTTGAAACAGGCGAAACTGACCTCATGCGTGTCAAAGACACTGAAAATGATTATCGCTTAATTCCAGACGCGGATATTGTTCCGTTAGAAATTTCTGATGAATGGATTGAACAAGTCCGCTCTGAAATTCCTGAAATGCCAGGCAAACGCCGCCAACGTTATGTCGAAGAATATGGTCTGCCTGAATACGATGCGGAAGTCTTAACAGCGACTAAAGAAATGTCAGACTTCTTCGATGAGACCGTTGAATTAGGAGCAGATCCAAAACAAGCTTCTAACTGGTTAATGGGAGATATTTCCGCTCACTTAAATGATGAGCAAGTAGAATTATCTGATACCCCATACACTCCTAAACACTTGGCTGACTCAATCGCCTTGATGGATGATGGTACGATTTCTTCTAAGATGGGTAAAAAATTATTTGCTGAATTAATGGCTCATGGTGGAGATGCTGATAACGTTGTCGAAGCCAATGGATGGAAACAAATTTCAGACGAAGGCCAATTAACTGAGATAATTACGGAAGTCTTAGATGAAAACCAACAATCTATCGACGACTATAAAGACGGAAAAGATCGTGCTCTTGGTTACTTAGTGGGTCAAACCATGAAGAAAACCAAAGGTCAGGCCAATCCTGAAATGGTTAATAAAATCTTACGGATTGAAATTGATAAACGATAATAACGAAAATAATATAAGCAGTTACCGATTAGGTAACTGCTTTTTTTATGGCACAAAGGAGTTCATACGAATATAGCCAATAAAAAAAGAGCTGCCTGAGCAGCCCTATAAAATCATGGGTCTTAGTGTTTATTCTTCGCCATCTTCACGGTTGATGCGTGCGACTAAACGTCCTGACACTTTACCTTCTTTTAATTTTTCTAAACCTTCCCCGATTTCTTCGAATTCAATTTCAGTTAATTCAGGGTGCAGGCTATCTTCTTGGAAGAATTCATAGACACCGGCGATGTCTTCAGCATTTCCTCCATTTGACCCTTTAATAGTGAGTTGTTTTAAAATGACATCGTTAACATTTAAGTCGAGAGTCGAATTACCCATTCCCACTAATACAATGGTTCCTTTGAAAGCTGCAGCTTTCAAGCAAGAGTTAAAGGAATCTTTGAATCCAGCATAGTCGATGATAATATCTAAGTTCTCATCTGCAAATTCAGCAATATCTTCAGCCACCTCATGTGCGCCAGATTTTTCTGCAAATTGACGGGCATGTTCGGCCACATCAGCAGCATAGACTTCACAGCCAGTCGCTAAAGCCATTTGTAGGGCGAATTGGCCGAGACCACCAATACCAACAATTCCGACTTTATCACCTTTTTTAGCTCCTCCAACTTCGAAGAGGGCATGGTAAGAAGTCATTCCCGCATCTGTAGCGGCGGCTCCTTGAGTGAATGTCACACCATCAGGTAATTTGATCAGTTGGTTAGCAGGGACACATAATTTTGTGGCATACCCTCCATCGCGTTGGTAACCAATGGTTTCGTTAGTTTCAGGGTTGATAGGAGCGACTCCTACTCGGTCACCCACTTCAAAATCACTGACTCCTTCACCAACTTCAGCCACTTGACCGGCAGCTTCGTGTCCAAAGATGAGAGGTGCTGCTGTAATGATTTCCATCCAAGATTCGTCTTCTAAAGCTCCAACGTCTGAATGACATAGACCAGCTGCTTTCATTTCTAAGACAACTTCACCTTGACCTGCTTTTGGATCTTCCTGTTCAATTAATTTCGGTGCCACACCTGTTTTAGTAAATTGCCAACCTTTCATGGCTATCTCTCCTTTATTAAAATACGAGGAACGATTGACTAACTTAAGGATACCAATGAAAAAGAAATATTAATAGAATTTTGAATTGGAAATAATTTAATAAATATCAGCCTTTTATTGGATTGATTGAGAGAAAGCCCTTCATTCATGTATAATAGCTGTAGAAAAAGTAAGGGAGGATCCGTGGTGAAACGAGCCCGTTTAATTTATAATCCAAGCTCAGGTCGTGAGCAATTAACTGAACATTTGGCAGAAATTCTAGATATTTATGAACAAGCGGGCTATGAAACTTCTGCTTTTCGAACGACACCAGAAGAAAAATCAGCCGAAAAAGAAGCGCGACGTGCAGCCTTAGCTGGCTTTGATTTAATCATTGCCGCGGGAGGAGACGGGACGGTTAATGAAGTTGTCAACGGAATCAGCCCACTCGATCATCGCCCTAAGATGGCAGTCATACCAGGCGGCACCTCCAACGACTATGCCCATGCTCTGGGAGTGAGCCGTAACGATATCCTTCAAGCGGCCCGCGTGATTTTTAAGAATGAATTTATTCCCATGGATATCGGCTATTCTCAAACGGCCGACCACCAACAAACCTTTGTCAATATTGCCGCCTTGGGAACAATGACCGAGCTGACTTTTCAAGTGAGTCCCGCTTTAAAATCGACCCTGGGCTACCTGGCTTATATTGCTAAGGGGGCAGAAATGCTTCCCCAAATGACCCAGTCTTCTCCTATGAGAATTAGCTATGACTCCGGTGTTTATGAAGGAGATTGTTCGGCTGTTTTCGTCACCCTGACTGAGACCTTTGGCGGCTTCTCTTCGGTAGCTCCCGATGCCGTTCCAGGCGATGGCAATTTTATTTTAATCATTATTAAGACCAGTAATTTAATAAAAATTGCCAATATCTTGATGAAATTATTGAACAATGGCCAGCATATCAATGATGAGGATGTGATTTATACCAAATCCTCCAAGGTAAAAGTTGAGCCCTTGTATGGCGAAAAATTATTAGTAAATTTAGACGGTGATGTGGGTGGCCATGCGCCGGTGACTTTTACTAACCTTCAACAACATATTGAATTCGTGGGAGATGTGGATTTGATGACCCATTCCATCGATCCCCGCGATGATGAGACGGCCCAGCTTAAAGCTGAATTTATTCAAAAAGTTAGAAATTACAGAGAGAAGGAAGGAGATTGATTAGTCATGTCTCAATCCAAACGAACGTATGCTGTTAATAAAAATGAAAGCCATCAGGCAGAAGTGATCGATTTATCTTATGAAGGGAAGGGGGTAGTCAAAGTAGACGGCTACCCTTTATTCGTGGAAGGAGCCTTGCCTGGAGAATTGATCCAATTCAAGGTGGTTAAGACCAATAAAAACTTTGGCTACGGTAAATTAGAAGAGATTATCACGCCCAGCCCTGATCGGCAAGCTGTTGAAGAAGAGATTTATTCGAAAACAGGGACCATGCCCCTCCAACATATGAGCTATGAAGCCCAGCTAGCTTTCAAGCGGGAGCAGGTCATCAATGTTTTTCAGCGGACGGCCGGCCTAAAAGACTGGCCCGTGGCGGAATGTCTAGGGATGGATCATCCTTATGGCTACCGCAACAAAGCTCAGGTACCTGTTCAAGAGATAGACGGTCTTCTACAAACCGGAACTTACCGCCAACGAAGTCATGACCTCATTCCTATGGAAGATTTCAAAATTCAAGATCCTGAAATAGATCGAGCCATCCTGATGGTGCGGGATATTTTGCGCAAGTATGATATCCCAGCTTACGACGAAGAAAACCTGTCAGGGATCATCCGCCATCTTGTGATTCGACGGGGGCATTATAGTGGTGAATTGATGGTTGTTTTAGTGACCAATGGCATTGACCTCCCCCATAAAAATGATATAGTGGCCGACATTTGCCAAGCCTTACCTGACTTGGTCAGCTTGGTTCAAAATATTAATGACCGCAATACCAATGTCATTCTAGGCCGCGAGAGCCGTGTGCTTTATGGCCATGATTATTATAGAGACAGCATGCTGGGTCTAGACTTTGAAATTTCCCACCAGAGTTTTTACCAGGTCAACACTCCCCAAGCCGAGCGACTTTATCAAGTGGCCTTAGATTATGCCGATCTAAAAGGGAATGAAGTGGTGGTGGATGCTTATTGTGGTATAGGGACGATTAGCCTTGCCTTAGCTAGAGAAGCGGGGCAGGTTTATGGGCTTGAAATTGTCCCCCCTGCCATTGAAAATGCTAAACGTAATGCCACCCTAAACGGCATCGATCAAGTGGACTTCCACTGCGGACCAGCAGAAAAAATCCTTCCCCAATGGGCGAAAGAAGGCTTAGAAATGGATGTGCTGGTCGTCGATCCGCCACGCAAAGGCTTGGATGAAGACTTTTTAGACGCTGCTATAGCGGTCGGTCCTAAAAAAATTGTGTATATCTCATGTAATCCAGCCACCCAAGCCCGTGATGTTAATTACTTGCTTGAAGGAGGCTACCACGCCATTAAAGCTCAACCCGTGGATATGTTCCCACAAACGACCCATGTGGAGTCCGTCGTCTTAATGACAAAGGGCGAAGACGTGTAGGCGGGAATGACGAGTGATTGGTATCGGAACTTTTGAGAATGTAAAGCAAATGATTGATGAGTGTGCAAATGAATAAAATTTAAATACATGGAAAATTGGAGGACCAAAGATGGATATTGCAATCATGATCATAGCCGTTTGTATTATTTCTTTCTTGGCTGTTTTATTGGTATATGCTGCTAAGAAAAAAGCCAAAAAGGAAGAAAATGATGTCGCGCAAACAGATGAAAGTAAGGAAGAAGATCAAATCGATGAAGCTAACATGTCTGTGGGGATAGCGGTTGGCTTGTCCCTTGGTACCGCCTTAGGAATAGTTTTCGACAACTTAGCTACCGGAATATCAATTGGTCTCTTAGTAGGGGTGGCCATTGGTTTATCTGGCAGAAAAACGAATACAAAATAAGGACTAATGGCAACTAAAACGTTTGGTGAGTTTTTGAAAATATAGGAGTGAATTAAAGAAAATTTATAGTTGGAAACCCTTTATGGGAAAAATTATGTCTGATTATAGGTACTTAAAAATTGTAGATTTTACTGCCTTCTAAAGATCCAACCCGCCTAGTTTTATTTTGGTGAAAGTCACTTGTACCGGCTACACTTAATTTTCCAACAGCTTTCAAATGCTCAAAATGGCAGGAAATAAGAATTAACGTTCTCACTAATCGCCTAGTTTTTTATTTTATTTGCATACAAAAAGGACACCATACCGATTATGGTGTCCTTTAATTAGTCTTAATGATTAATTTAATAAGTGGGGCGCTGCTTCACTCACTGTGCTAGATGATAAATATAAGGAGTAAAGTAGCATTTTTATCCTTTTTTTATGAATGCTTGGAAAGTATTAATTTTATTTATTTAGAAAGTTGTTTAGATTTAATTGGAAATTGACTAATATGACATGAATGCCATCATTTCTACTTATTTATTGGAAAAGTGACAAAGACTATTCTATCAACACTTTTGACCACTATTTAGTAAAAAATCGGGATGACAGGATTTGAACCTGCGACCTTTCGCACCCCATGCGAACGCGCTACCAAGCTGCGCCACATCCCGGGAAAAAACTTCTTAAGCTTATTAGCAAAGATTAATTATAACATAATTTCTTGCTTTAGTGAAGGGAAGCTAATAATAAATAAAAATTTTGAAAAAATCACATCCATAAAAGATGGCCAATCGACTGCTTACTATTTTGAAAGCAAAGCTGTTATGATGAATATATAGCAAGGATGGTCAAAGTCTTAAGCCAACATGAGGAGGTTGAGCTAAAATGTCAAGTCAAAAAGTAACGGCAGCTGTTGCTGCCTTGAGAGTCCTTCAAGGCTGGGGGGTGGACACGGTGTATGGTCTACCTTCTGGAACGCTAGGAGGTTTTATGGATGCCTTAGCTGCTGAAGAAGATCGGATGTCTTTCATCCAAGTGAAACATGAAGAAGTAGGAGCCATGGCGGCCGTCATGCAAAAAAAATTCAAAGGGTCTCTGGCGGTCTGTGTAGGCTCAGGGGGACCAGGAGCTACCCACCTCATCAATGGGCTCTATGATGCGGCCATGGACCATATTCCTGTTATAGCTATTATGGGGTCTCGCCCACAAGAAGAATTGAACATGGATGCTTTTCAAGAACTCAACCAAAACCCCATCTATGAGAGTATTGCGGTCTTTAATCGGCGGGTAGCCTATGCCGAACAGCTTCCTAAATTGATGGATGAAGCCGCTCGTCATGCCATGGCTTATAAGGGAGTGGCAGTTTTAGAAGTGCCTAATAATTTTTCTTTCGCGGAATTAGAGGCGGATAGCTACTATTCCTCTGGTCCTAATTATCAAGAACCTTCAGCTCCAACTGTAGATGAAGGCCTTATAGCAGAAGCTTGTGAGCGCTTAGCCCAATCTTCCCGTCCGATCATTTATGCCGGTGTGGGCACCATGGGTCACGGTGATAAAGTTCAAGCGCTCTCAAAGAAAATTAAAGCGCCCATTATAACGACGGGGAAAAATTTTGAGACCTTTGACTGGGATTTTGAAGGCTTGCTGGGGTCAACCTACCGAGTGGGTTGGAAGCCAGCCAATGAAGCCATTTTAGAAGCAGATACTGTTCTTTTCATTGGATCTAACTTTCCCTTTGCTGAAGTGGAAGATACCTTTCGCCATGTGAACTATTTTATCCAGGTGGACATTAATCCAGCCATGTTGGGGAAACGCCATCAAACCGATTTGGCTATCTTGGCCGATGCAGGTCAAGCTCTCAGCTCTTTATTGGAGCAATCCGAAGAAAAAGAGTCTAGCCCTTGGTGGCGAGCAAATCTAGCGAATGCAGCCAACTGGCGAGAATATCTCTGTCAATTAGAAAACAAGAAGGAAGGCGATTTGCAATTTTACCAAGTCTATCATGCCATCAATAATCACGCTGACGAGGATGCTATCTATTGCATCGATGTAGGAAATTCGACCCAGACTTCCATTCGTCACTTACATCTGACGTCTAAGAATATGTGGCGGACTTCTCCACTTTTCGCCAGCATGGGCATTGCTCTACCAGGAGGGATTGCAGCTAAGAAAAGCTATCCTGATCGCCAAGTCTGGAACTTGATGGGGGATGGGGCCTTTTCCATGACTTATCCGGATGTTGTCACGAATGTTCGTTATCAACTGCCAGTCATTAATATTGTTTTTTCCAATAATGAATATGCTTTCATTAAAAATAAGTATGAAGATAATAACCGAACATTATTTGGAACAGATTTTACAGCTGTGGATTATGCTAAGATTGGCGAGGCTCAGGGAGCTTTAGGCATCACGGTTGAGCGAATTGAAGAGATGGATGAGGCCATTAAAGAGGCCATCCAAGCGAATCAGGCTGGTCGAACAGTTGTGGTGGATTGTAAGATTAGACCTGACCGCCCGATTCCGGTTGAAAGTCTCCGCCTTGATCCCAAGCTTTACCCTTCATCTGAAATCGAAGCTTATAAAGAACGATATGAAGCCCAAGAATTAAAAGCCTTTAGATTTTTCTTAGAAGCTGAAGGCCTGTCGTCTACCTACATTGACTCATGATAGAAAAAAGCATCTTCTTAAAGGGGGATGCTTTTTTTTGATGATGGCAGCGTGTTTTTATCAAAAAATGAAAGCGTTACTATTGTCGTCTCAACACATTTTTTGATATAATGTAAAAAAATGAAAGAGGGGATTAATATGGATCGCTTAAAAAATAAAATTGCATTAATTACGGGTGGTGCCAGTGGGATGGGAGAGACCCATAGCCGTCTTTTCATAGAAGAGGGGGCCCAAGTGTTTATCACTGACCTCAATGAAGAAAAAGGCCAAGCCTTAGCAGATGAATTAGGAGATCAGGCTTTCTTTATCAAGCAAGATGTTTCCTCAGAAGAGGATTGGCAAAAGCTGGCTGAAGAGCTCGAACAAAAAGTTGATCGGTTGGATATCTTAGTGAACAATGCTGGCATTAGCCCAGTTTTGACTGTTGAAGAGGCCAGCCTGGAAGATTATATGCGAGTCGTTGGCATTAACCAAGTATCCTGCTTTTTAGGGATGAAGTATATGTTAGCCTTCTTAAAAAAATCCGATTCTGGATCCATTATTAATATTTCGTCCATTAACGGTTTGACGGGTGGATCAATCGGCTACACGGACACCAAATTTGCGGTACGTGGCATGACCAAGGCTGCGGCTAAAGAATTAGCTCAATATGGGATCCGGGTCAATTCTGTCCATCCCGGTATTATTGAAACGCCTATGGTTAAAACCAGCGAAGCTTATGATCAAATCCAGTCTATGGCCAGCATGTTACCCGTTAAACGTATGGGCCAAGCCGAGGAAGTGTCTCAGATGGTGTTATACCTCGCTAGTGATGATTCTTCTTACTCGACAGGAGCAGAATTTGTGGTAGATGGTGGCATGACCTCCTAAAGTGCTAGCTATTAGCATGACTGTTGCTGATAGGGGAAGACAAGGGCATTCATTTGCTTAAATGAGCGATTTAAGTTAGATTGAATCTAAACAAGGAGATGGTATGAAATGAAATTCAAAGAAACCAAAGAAGTTTTGAATCAATTAACTGCTGATTTGAGTCAAGCCTCTGCTGCCATTCACCAAATTCACTGGTTCATGAGAGGTAAAAATTTCAAACATTACCATGAATTAATGGACGACTACCGTGCCCAAATCGAAGATCAATTAGATGAAGTGGCTGAACGTCTCATTATCATTGATGGAACACCGGTGTCTACTTTAGAAGAGTTTGCTGAAAAATCTCGCATTGAAAGTGTGCCTGGTGACTGGGATAAAACCATCGATGAGCACTTAGAACGGTTGATCGGAATTTTCCGTACGCTAGCTGATGGCTATCAAGAAGGAATTGAGGCTGCTGGTGAAGAAGGCGATGCCATTACAGAAGACATCTTTATTGCAGCTAAGGCTGATATTGAATTGAATATTTGGATGCTTCAAGCTGAACGTGGCCAAGCTCCAGAAATTGATGCCTAATCATGAATAAAAAAATGAAGCTCTTTTCAAGAAGAGCTTCATTTTTTATTTTAAAAGGGTGTTAATTTTTTAACAACAAGATCCTCCAGCACAAGAATTACTTTCAGTCTTGGCTGAATCATCGGTTGAGCCACACGCTTCAAAAGCGCCAAAATGCTGGCTACGGTCACCGTGGATATCAAAGTAAGACTTGAAGCGGGTGTTTTCTACCATAGCACAGCTGTTACCGCAAACATTGACAGGCAGGTCCTTATAAAAGCGGTGGTGGTCATCTAGGTCGAAGTAATGCTCAGCGCCTTCGATTCCTCCACGGTAAGTGATAAATTGGCCATATTGTTCGCAAATATCTTCAATCAGATCTTCTAGTTTGACCGCACGGACAGTAGCAGAAATGAATTCAATATTTCCAATCAGCTGTTCAATTTCTGGATTAGAAATGGCTGCTGGCCCTTGGTTGATGTAACGGAAGTCGAGCCAGCCGGTTTTTTGAAGCAGACGGCGAAAATCTTCTTGGTACATAGCGCCACCCAGACATTCTCCGACTAGGATAGGATCATTAGCTATTTCTTCTGGGACACGTCGGTCAGCAAAAATATCTGAAAAGTAGAGTTCTCCACCATTTTTTAACACTCGCCAAATTTCTTTAAAGACTTCTTCTTTGAATGGGGAAAGGTTAATGACACAATTCGATACCACCACGTCAATGGATTCATCTTCAATGCCTAAGGATTCGAGGTCTTCAATATAGCCTTGTTTAAATTCGACATTGCTGTTGTCATAACCGTAAGCAGCAGCCATCTCGTCTTGGTATTTTTTAGCAATGGCCAGTTGATCTTCATTCATATCGACCCCGATGACCTTACCATTTTCTCCGACTAATTTAGATAAGGTGTAGACATCGACCCCTGTACCACATCCTAGATCCAAAACAGTACAGCCTTCTAAGGCTAGAGGGATAGGTGACCCACAACCATAGAAGCGTTGCATGATCTCATCAGGAATGGCCGCACGAATCGGCTTGAGATAAGCTGGCAATTGGTCATCTGCACAAGAACAAATCATGGTTTCCATTTGTCCTTCTTCTTCAGTGGTGATTTTACTGTAATACTCTTTCACTTGTGATCGTTTATCAGACATGTTAGCCTCCTTAATTGCTAAGTACTCATTCATCATTCATTGTCATTATATATAAAAGCATCTATTTATTCTATAGCTTCAAGGAGCTTGTATTATTAAGATTTCCTATGAAACTCTGGTCGAAAGATGAGAAGAGATAGGGCGCTTGCTTTTTTGCTCATTGTTAAGGATAACCATTCCTATCTTGGCAAACAAGATCCTATGTTAGAATGAAGATAGCTTATAAAATAAAAGAAAGAATTGAAAAAGTGGATTTTAAAGGAGGAGACAGTATGTCATTAAGGGAACGTTTTTTTAACCAACTACTCAATGAAAGTGAACTGCGAGCGGGCCTCAGAGTTTTAGATGTGGGCTGTGGTAGTGGGGATATTTCTTTTTTAATTGATGACTTTTTTCAACACGAGGTGGAAATTGTAGGAATCGATCTTTCACCTCAAATGATTGATATAGCCAATGGCAGAAAAGAAGAAGGGCAAAATATCGACTTTATACAGGCTGACTTGACCGATTTTAATGAGGATATCGGCCAATTTGATCTGATTGTGGGCCGGCGAGTCCTGATGTATCTGCCTCAGCCAGAAGAGACCTTGTGCCAGTTAACCACCTACCTTAAAGATGGGGGTAAAATGATTTTTGAAGAAAGTGATGCCATGGCCAGTTCTTTGAATGGGGAAGGTTTTTCTTTACATAATGATATGGCTGAGTTGATCTGGAAAACAGTCCAAGCTGAAAGCGGCCACATCCATATCGGTAGTCAGATGTATCAGCTGTTCACAGAAGTCGGCTTCCAAATTAAGCTCTACAAGTCTGAACTTATCTTGCATACGGTAGAAACGGGAAGTGATTTAGGCTGGGTAGCCGAAATGATGCAGGATCGTTTTGTAGACCATGGATTGATTGATGAAGATTGGGATATTGATGAGGTGAAAAAAGGCTTAGAAGAAGAATTAGAACAAGCCAAACGTCCGTTTATACGAGACGCTTCTTTTGGAATTTGTGTACAGGCAGAACAAAAATAAAGAAGGTGACAGGATGTCAACTAGCCGTTTTAAAAAGCTCATGACTAGTCTAAGTTAGAGAAAGGAATAGCGAGAAGAGATATGGACCAAATCAAGCAGATTGCTCGGTTGATAAAAAAAGCCAATCGCATTGTGTTTTTTACAGGGGCTGGAGCTTCAACCGTCAGTGGGGCTAAGGACTTTCGATCGGAAGATGGGATCTATGAAATCAGTAAAGGAAAGGTTCCTTATGATCCTGAGCGCATGCTATCCAAATGGATGTTTGAAAATGATCCAGCTAGCCAATATCAATTTATCATGACCTATATGAATCACGAAGGATTAGAACCCAATAGCTGCCATTTGTTTCCCAAATACTTGGAAGACCAGGGTAAAAATGTTGCTATCGTCACCCAAAATGCTGATGGTCTTCACCAGGAAGCGGCCAGCCAGCAGGTCTATAATCTTCATGGTAATGAGAGAGATCTCTACTGTATAGAATGCGGCCAGCATTATAAAATGGATGACATCATTATTCGAGACGATCATACTTGGCGTTGTCCTAAGGATGGTGGCCTTATTCGCTCAACCGCGGTGATGTTCGGCGAAAATTTGGATCCGGCTGTTTTACAAGGGGCTAAGACTGCCATCAGCCAAGCGGACCTACTGTTCGTGATTGGGACCAGTCTCAATGTCTACCCCGCTGCAGGTCTTCTCTCTTATTACCAAGGCAAGGAATTGGTAATCCTCAATAAGGAAGATTTAGATATAGATTATCCTCACTTAATCTTTATCCAAGAGGATGCGGCGAAGGTGTTGGATGAGGTCAAAGAAGCTCTTTAAACAGAATCGTTTATTCAACACAAACCTTAAGAATGATGGAAAAAATGGATTTCCATCATTTTTTATTTTGACAGTCCTGTTTTAGTCTTAAAGGCGAAAAATCGAAAGAAAAAAATGAATTCCCCAGAATCATTTCATTTTTTTAATTAAAATACCCATGGGAGGAGATTTTAACCCTAGTAAAAGTGTTGTCTACAAAAACTGCTAGCCTGGTTTTTAATGCCCAGGGGGGAGTAAAAAGAGTGGTATAATGAAAAGGCTGAATGCAGACTCAGCTGATTATGTCGAGCGGAGCTTAACTGCCGCTTAGAAGGAGAATTATATGGAAAAACTAAAATCGCTGAATTTTTGGAAATCATTTGCCTTACTCCTCTTGCTGTCAATCCTGGCTAAAGCCCTAAGCCTCCTTCCTGGCTTATCACTGATTGGTCATTTGGTGATTGCCCTTTTACTTGGGATGCTTGTGCAAGCCAGTGACCCTTTGAGTCGAACGGCTAAAGCAGGCAGTGGGTTCATATCTAATAAATTTCTTCGTTTAGGAATTATTTTGATGGGTTTCCGGCTCAATCTCCAAGTCTTAGCTGAACACGGAGTGAAGACATTGAGTTTAGCTGCAGTGATTATTGTTTTTACCATTTTCTTGATTTATTTCTTAGCTCGCCGGGCCAAAGTAGAAGCACCACTCGCTTGGTTGGCAGCATCTGGTTGTGGGATTTGTGGGGCAGCGGCGGTCCTTGGTTTATCCCCTATTATCGGAACGGATGAAGATGACGAAGTGGTTTCTATCGCTGTTGTTGCGATTTTAGGAACACTCTTTACCCTCATCTTAGTTTTTCTCCGACCTGTTTTAGCCTTGACAGACGTCCAATATGGGGTTTTAGCTGGAGGCTCTCTCCACGAAATCGCTCACGCTGTTGCGGCTGGGTCGGCAGGGGGACCTGTGGCAGAAAGCATGGCCACCATCATGAAATTATCACGGGTCTTATTGCTAGCGCCGGTTGCAATTATCTTTGGCCTCGTGAGTGCTCGTCGTCAAGGCAATGCCCAAATGAAAGTTCCTCTTCCTTGGTTTATGCTCGGCTTTGTAGCAGCTTCAGCTATCGGAACATTTGCCGGCTTAGCTGATGGTGTGGTCCAAGGACTGGTGGATTTGGCCTATCTCTTCTTAGGAATGGCCATGGCTGCTTTGGGCGTGGGAGTTAACTTCAAAGTCGTTTACAACAAGGGGCAGAAAATTCTCCTCATCTGTGGAATGGGGTCGCTAGCCTTACTCTTTTTAACTTATGTTGCCGCTCGTTTGATGTTTTAGTCTTAAAGCTAATAAGAGGAGTGAAAGGTTGATAAAAGATTACCAACACGATTGTTGAAGATATGATTCTTTAAGCTAATGCTCCAATCTTGTTTAGCTGCCGGGCTTGATGGGCGGGACACTTTTTCTTCATTTTGACTTTGTTTTGTTACTAAATTGTAATGAAAAAGAGGAGGGAAGAAGGTAGAATAAATGAGAGTGAATTTATAATTAAAACGAAATATGAGGATGAATATGACTTTTTTACCTATTATTATTGGATCAGACCCTAATTGCTATTCTGCTGCTCGTTCTATCCACGAGGCTTATGGCAAGAAAGTACAACTGTTGACGACCACTGTTTTTTTACCCTTTTATAGAACTAAAATAGCGGACATCCAGCTCGCTCCCTATGCTAAAAATGGAGAAATTTATTATCAGGATGTCTTTGTTGAAGCTTTGAATAAACTTTACTGGCAGCATGCTCAAGACCAGCCAGACCTTCAAGTTTTATTGTATGTTCCCCATGAAATTTATTTACAAAATATTGTTGAACTGCAAGACCGCTTAGATTTTGATCCCATCATTCCTTATCCTGACCAAGAACTATCCAAGGCCTTGCTTTTCAAAGAGAATTTCTACGCTAAGATGGATCAATTGGGTATTCCCTATCCCCAAACGCAAATGGTTGATGCCAGCAATTACCAGCAGGTTGACATTCAACATAAGGTTGTTATAAAAGCGGATGACAACAATACATATAAAACAGCTTTTGACCATATGGATAAGGTTTTCTACGCTGATACGACGGCTGAAGCCCATGAAATTTTAGGAGAGCTGTTTAAAAGTTATCACGGCCAAATGGTCATCCAGCAATATATTCCAGGTGGTGAAGGCTCTGAATATTCTATCTCTGGTTATCGGGCCTCTGATGGACAGCTGTCGATGGCTCAGGGACGCAGTATTTTAACGGATTCTCGACCACAATTTATCGGCAACCATGTGGTCATTTGTGACAGCGACCGAGGGGATATATATGAACTGTCCCGTCAGGCTATTGAAGGAATGGATTATTATGGCTTCTTTAATTTAGACTTTAAGCTGGATAGCCAAACAGGCCAGCCTTATGTATTAGAAATTAATCCTCGACTGGCTCGTTCTTTTTACTACTCCAATCTCGGAGGGGTTAATTTATTAGAGTTAGCCATTGAAGATTTGGTTTTTAACCGACCTCAAACCCAGCATCAAGATCAGGCCTTCAATTGGGTCGTGGCAGGCAAAAAAGCATGTGGTAAACATATTAGTCCAGACTTGCAAGACGAATATTACCGCAAGGATCGTCTAGCCAATACCGGCCATTCTATTCTTTATGAAAAAGATGATGATTGGCTCCGCCGCTTGCGGTTGACAAAATTTATATGGCAGGAAAATCGGACTTATTTTGGATAGGATCAAAACAAGAGCTAAGCCAGTGAGTTTAGCTTTTTTTTATTTTAAAAAAAGCGGATTGTAAAAAATGTGTAAAGGTGGGAATAACCCAAGCTTTTCACCCTCGAAAAATGGTAAAATAAACTAAATAAAAAATTCACATGTGAGCATCATGAAAGGGGGAATAGGCCATGTCGTCGATCACTCGTACCCTGGTTAAAAATGATTTGATTAAGAATCCAATCCTCAATTTGACACTCTTTATGTTCATTTTCTTATCGGTCTTATTGATGGCGGTCGGGGGCAGTATTTTTTACAAGATGGTGGGATCTATGGATCAATTGTATGAGACCGCTCAAACCCCTCATTTTCTACAAATGCATGTGGGTCCCGTTGACTGGCAAGCTCCCGAAGATTTTAGACTGCACCAGCCCGATATTGCCGCTATGGAAGTACAAGAGATGGCTGATATTGATGGTGGTCAGATTTATTATGAAAAAGAAGGACATCCCCTTCAAAATTTTTCTGGCCAATTGATGGACCATTATTTTGTGGCCCAAAACGACCGGCTGGACTATTTATTGGACTATCCCAGCTCCGAAGTGATCCAGTTAGAAGAAGGAGAAATCGGACTCCCCCTCCCTTATGCCCGCCAATTCGACTTGGAGTTGGGGGATTCAATCCGACTTGAGTTAGACGGCTATCAAGAAACATTTAGGATTAGTCATCTGCTGAAAGACTCTCAAATGGGCTCGTCTCTGTCCTCATCCTTGCGATTTTTATTAAATGAAAAAGATTTCGAAAAACTCTATGCGGCCAGCGACCGCCGAGAGTCCATTATCGCCTTTCGCTTAAAAGATGGGGCCAATCTGTCCGCCTTTCAATCCGCCTACCAGTCCGCAACATGGTCACTCCCTCAAAATGGTGTGGCTATCAGTTTTCCTTTGATCCGCCTGGCCAATGGCTTAGGGGAGGGCTTATTGACTGCCATGTTACTGTTGATTGCTGTCTTACTCATGATCATTGCCCTCATTAATATCCGCTATAGTTTACTAGCCAGCTTGGAAGAAGACGTCCGCTAAATTGCCAACTTAAAAGCCATCGGACTGAAGCATGCGGATATCTGTCATATCTACCAGGCCAAATACCTGGTCCTTGGCAGCTTGGCTTGTTTGCTGGCCGCGGTGATTTCTTTTCCCTTGGTTCATCTTTTTCAACGGCAATTATCTTTTCAATCTTTGTCTTTTAAACAGGGAATCCTGTCTTTTGTCATTCCTTTTTTAGCAAGCTCACTGATCTTTATCACTTTAGCCTTAAGTTTACGACTAGTCTTAAAACATTTAAAAGACCTAAATATCGTTCAGGCCTTGGTGGATGGACGATTAGATAGCGGTCAGAAGAAGAAAAGCCAGTCTACAGTGCCAGCTTTAAGCGAATGGGGAGAAGCGATTCACGGTCCACTCATCTGGCTGGGCTTACGTTGTCATTTTGGAGCATGGAAGAATATAGGAGTCGTCTTTTTCATTAGCACAACTATGATTTTAATTCCTTTGAGTTTATGGAAGACACTAGAATCTCCTGATTTTATAAGCTATATGGGCAGTGCTCCTATGGATATTCGCCTTCAAATTGATGGGCGGCAGGAAGAAAAAGCTCAGTTGGAGGACGTGCAAAAAGAATTGGCCGCAGATGAACGTGTCAGCCAGTTTGAACTTTTTAAAACTGTCCAGGGACAAGTTCAAGGAAAAGAAAGAATGGAAAGCTTCAAAATGGAAGTGGGAGACTATGAGGACTTTAAGATAGAAATGGTGGAAGGACATTTTCCGACCAAAGAAGGGGAAATAGCGCTTTCCCAGTTTAATGCAGATCATTTCAACTGGCAGCTAGGATCGGAATTTGAATGGATATATGAAGGCAAGCCCTATCATTTTAAAGTGGTGGGTCTCTATCAGGACATTAGCCAGGGAGGGATGACGGCTAAAATGAGCTCTCCTCTTTCAGGGCCAGCGGAGAATTACCAGATCTTGATTCGACTGCAAGATCCAGCCTCATTAAAGGAAGTGATGGCAGATTTACAAGCTTCTTATCCCGACTGGACCGTTCTGTCCATGGCTGACTTATTGGATCAAACTTTGGGAACGCTGACCTCATCCCTAGCCCTCGCAAGTCATAGCCTGTTGGTTGTTGCTTTAATGGTGAGCGGGCTGATAGTGATTCTCTTCTTAAAACTCCGCTTATACGCCAATAGGGGAACCGATACCATCCTGCTGGCTATGGGGCTGAAGGTGGACGAAAGACGTTGGCATTACAATATTCAGACCTTGTTGGCTAGTGGAAGTGGCATCCTTTTAGCTGTGGTTTTTTCACTTACTTTAGGGGCCAGCTTGATGGGCGGCTTGTTTTCACTTTTAGGCTTTGGTATGAGCCAGTTTCGTTTCAGTCTTTCCCCAGCCTATATCATTGGCCTGGGAATGCTTTTACCCGCCGGCCTCGCTCTGCTTTTAGCAACTTGGTCTAGTCGTTCACTAGAAGATCTGTCTCTCACTTCATTGGGTCAAAGCTAAGGAGGGTCTTATGAATCTATTAGAAGTGCGTGATTTAGTGAAAGTTTTTGACCAGGGAGAACATCCCAACCCTGTTCTCAATCATCTGTCTTTTGACTTAGCGGAAGGAGAATGCTTGGCCATCATGGGCAGTTCAGGGTCTGGCAAGTCTACACTTTTATATTGTGTGAGTGGGATGGATCAAATCAGTGAAGGTCATCTTTATTTCAATGGCCATGAGCTGTCTGACTTGAGCCAAGACCAGTTGGCTGACATTCGTTTGCATGAGATGGGTTTTGTTTTTCAGCATAACCACCTCATCAAAACCCTCACACTTTTCGATAATATTTGCTTGCCAGCACGGCTGGCAGGTAATCCTCTTCAACAAGTGAAAGAGCGAGCCTTGGAATTAATGGAAAGAATGGGCATTGCAGAAGTGAAAGATCACGTCATCAGCCAGGTGTCGGGCGGTCAATTGCAACGGGCGGCTATTTGCCGTGCCTTAATAAACCGACCGGCCATTCTTTTTGCAGATGAGCCGACGGGTGCTCTGAATTCTAGCCATTCCCAGCAAGTCATGGCTATTTTTAATGAGTTGAAGCAGGAAGGGATGACCCAATTGATTGTTACCCATGATCCACAGGTGGCGGCCCAAACCGACCGTATTATCTACCTAAAAGATGGCCGCATTGAAGATCAATTGCGTTTAGATGAACATCAAGGTCTAGAACACACCCAAGCCTGGTTAATGGATCGCGGTTTTTAATTCCCATCATCTGAAACAGAGGCAGTCTGCTTTGACCTGGGCGGGTCAGACCGATACAATATAAGACAAATGCTTAAAAGGAGAGTCTGAATGAAAATCATTTCGTGGAATATTGATTCATTGAACGCTGCCTTGACCTCGGATTCCAACCGAGCAGAGATGTCACGGGAAGTTTTAAATACGATTTTGGATGAAGATGCTGATATCATTGCCATCCAAGAAACCAAATTACCCCATGGCGGCCCAAGCAAAAAACATCAGAAAATTTTAGCAGAAGCCTTTGGTCCTTATGACTATGTCTGGAATTCTTCTCAAGAACCTGCCCGTAAGTCTTATGCGGGAACGATGTTTTTATATCGCAAGAATTGGGACGTCCGGGCTCATTATCCAACTCTTGATGCTCCAACCACCATGGACGTGGAGGGACGAATCATCACCTTGGAGCTGGATGATTACTATGTGTCAACGGTATACACCCCCAATGCGGGTAACGAATTAAAACGCTTAGATGACCGCCAAATTTGGGATGAAAAATATGCCGACTATCTCAGTCAATTAGACCAAGACAAACCGGTCATTGCGGTGGGCGATTTTAATGTGGCCCATGAGGAAATCGACTTAGCTCATCCGGAACGCAACCACCATTCAGCAGGTTTTACGGATGAAGAACGGCAAGGATTCACCCAGCTTTTAGGCCGAGGCTTTACTGATTCTTTCCGCTATCTCCATGGGGATGTGGAAGGGGTTTACAGTTGGTGGGCCCAGCGAGTAAAAACCTCCAAGGTAAATAATTCAGGCTGGAGGATTGACTATGCTCTTGTGTCCGACCGCTTGGCAGATGCCGTTAGCCGGTCAGAGATGATTGATTCAGGCCCCCGCCAGGACCACACCCCGATCGTGATTGAAATCGAAGACTAGGCAGATTATGATAAGAACTTATTGATGAACAGCTAGTGTCCAATTAGCTGTTTTTTATATGATGGAGTTGGCTGCTGTTTTCTTATATAATGAGGGCTAGAAAATTGAGGTGATCGGATGAAAACGCAAGACTATCCAACTGAAGTATTAGACGTGAGAATAAACAACATGACCCATGAAGGGCTAGGCTTTGCCCGTCATATCCACCCTGCGGATAAGGGGACGAATGGCAAGCATCTGAGATTATTTATCCGGGATGTGGTGCCGGGTGACCTGGTTCGAGTGACCGTTGAAAATGCTAAAGGACGCAACAAGGCGGTCTTAGATTACGATGAGCTCCTAGAAGCAGGACCGAGTCGTGATCTTAGCCGTAGCCCTCAACAAGCTGCATCGGCAGGCGCTCCCCTCCAATTCATGAAATACCCTGACCAATTGAACTATAAAGAAGATTTAGTTCGCTATTATTTAACTCAAGCGGGTTTTGATGAGAAAGTCATTCAGCCCATCATTGGCATGGAAAAGCCTGACCGTTATCGTAACAAGATGGAGTTGACTTTTGGGGAAGCGGGAGGCCTTGGTATGCACAAGCAAGGCAATTTCCGCCAAGTAGTAGATTTAGAAGATTCAGTTTTGATGCCTGAAGAAATGGTGGCGGTTAAAAAAGTAGTCAGCCAATGGCAAGTCGACCATGATTTACCAGGTTATAATAAAATAGACCACGACGGTTTGTTGAGAAATCTCATGATCCGCCAATCTTTTGCCACCCAAGAATTGATGGTGGTCTTCTATGCTCTAGAAGGGGCGGAGAAACACCTGGCTGAAGCTGAAGATTTGAAAAAGCGCTTGACTGACAGCTTCCCCCATTTGAAATCTCTGCAATGGGTGACCCACAGTGAAAAAACAGAACGGATCCAAGCGGATGAAGTAGAGCTCTTAGCTGGCCGAGATTTTATTTATGATGAGCTTTGTGGCTTTAGCTATCGTATATGGCCAGATACTTTCTTCCAAGCCAATGCCATCCAAGCGGAAGTTTTAGTAGACCAAGCATTGAAAATGGCCCAGGTCGATGAAGAACTGCGGGTCTTAGATCTCTTTTGTGGGGTGGGAACTTTTTCACTTCCTCTGGCTCAAAAGGCTAAAGATTTAGCAGGAATTGAAATTGTTGAAACATCGATTGAATCAGCCAAACGCAATGCGGCAGATAATGGTTTGGATAATACTTTCTTTATGGCTTCTGATGCCCGTCGTGGCCTGAAAAAACTACCAGAGCTGTGGGGCATGCCGGATATTTTATTATTAGATCCTCCTCGTAGTGGAGCTGGCGGCAAGGTCATGCGAGCCATTGGACGATTCGGTCCAGAAAAGATTGTTTACGTTTCCTGTAGTCCAAAATCCTTGGCCGAAGATCTGCAGTGGTTGGGTGACTACGGCTACCAACTTCAAACCGTCCAAGCGGTCGATCAATTCCCCCACACCCCGCATGTGGAGTGCGTAGTATTGATTGAAAAAGTTAAATAAGAATTGCATAAAAACGGGGTTTCTAAATGCTTTGATAGTGTTTAGAAACCCTATTTTTTTTAACTGTGTCTGATAATTGGAACTCTTTTTTAAGCTGTAATAGTTTAAGATGTATGTGGGAAGTGGTCCATAATTGAAAACGGTAGAAATAATGATAGAGCTTTAGATACAATTTAATAATATAAGCAGTCTTGAAAAAGCTTCGACAGAAGGCCTTTTGTGAGTATAGGCGTGTTCATGTTAGGGATTTTTTGTTTGAAGTTTCAACAAAAAAACACTAAAGACAACATCTTACAGGTCTAATAAGATATTTTATTTCGTATACTATTAATAACGACTTCAGGAGGTGGATATCGTGAAGGATTTTGGCAGAGTAAATTTAAAAATTGAGGAACATTTAGATATTAAGGGGATAAGCAAAATCGTTTAGAAAAAGAAGCGGAGTTGCAAAGAACTCAATTGAATTCTAATTGTGATTGAAGACAAGGTCTCAGTTTACAATCATGAAAAAAGAACTGATGATGAACTATTAGCAGAAGATTCAGACTCTATATGTAATTATGCTGTTAATGGCGCTCTTTTTTATGGTAAGCATTTATCAAAAAATACTTCTTATAAAAAAATTATTGCTACTAGAGTATCTGAAAATGAAAAAGGCATCGAATTTCACCTATCTTTATCGATGAAAGACAAAACTATAAAGAGCTACCAGAAGCTAAGGCTTTATACTTTTAGT
>JBHWOX010000046.1:0-6045 GCA_043424615.1 Atopococcus sp. | reverse complement strand
TTCTGTTGGTTTTTTTGCTATACTGGTCTTTCTTTTGACAGGATGTGCTTCTGGAAATGAATCGAGTACTGACGCAACACAATCTAATGCTGATTCCTCCAACCAAGAAAGCTCAGAAGAAAGTTTAACTGTTCGTGTTGGAACTTCTGGGACCTCTGATGTTTTCTCAATTATCGATCCAGATTCGGAAGAGTGGCAAGGAATTGATGCTGATGTTTGGTCAGCTATAGAGGACGAAACTGGTTGGGATATCGAACTTTCACAAACTCAGTTTGACGGTTTAATAGGTGAATTACAATCTGGTAGAATTGATGTAGTGACAAATCATATGGCGGAGACAGAAGATAGAAATCAGCAAGCATTACCATCAGCTCCATACAGTTCAGATGCAGCTGTTATAATCATTAATTCGGATAATTCTGAAATAAATTCTGTTGAAGATTTAGCTGGTAAGACAGTAGGTGTAAAATCTGGACAATCTGTTCAACCAACTGTAGTTGAATTATCCGAAGAAATTGGTTTTAAGGTCAATACCTATCAAGAAAACCCTGAAATGTACAGTGATTTAGTAATGGGGAGAACAGATGCAATCGTGGGCATGCAAGCATCAATCGAGTCATTTAGTGAAGATCTAGGGGTTGAATTAAAAGAGGTTGGTGAACCACTTGAAGTAAGCAAAGTAGTTTTTTATTTACAAAATAATGAAGAAGGTCAGAAAATAGCAGATAAGTTAAATCCAGTCATTGAAAAATTAGTTGAAGATGGTACATTCTCTGAAATTACTAAAAAATGGACAGGTTATGACTTGCCTTCTAATTTAGAATAATACTGGTAATTTTTACTCGAAGAAGAATCGTAATCTACGATTCTTCTTTTAATATATTCATTACATTACGAATGTGTTCAAAACATATGCGTTATTAGATAGAAATCTTAAAAACTTACTTACTATATATAAATCATCTCAGTAATTAAATAACATCTTTGACTATTATTTTATTTAATCAAATAATAAATCAAAAACCCCATGGCAACCACGAGTATAGCAATGTACACCAACTGGATAAGGCAGTTGCGTTTGGAGAAGGGATCGAGTTGGTCTTCAAGTTGGTCGGAGTCTAAGTCATCTGGAGAGCTCTCTTGCTGGTTTTGCTTTTGAGCCTCTTTGAGGGCTTGTTTTTCTTTTTGTTCTTCAATCAAGCGGTCGTGTTTAATGGATTCTTTCAACTGACCGCGTTTTTGTTTGAATTGTTGGTTTCGTTTTGTCATTTTGACCACCTTTATATAAAAGAGAAGAAAAGTTTCATTATTTATTGTATAATAAACAAGATGAAATAGGGGTGATATTATGTCATTATTGACATTTGGAATTGGAACAGCTATTGGAGCTGGTGCCGGTTATCTAGCTGCCATCTTTTTAGCTCCAGGAACTGGAAAAGAAAATCAAAGAGAATTAGAAGAAAAATCAAAAGAAATCTACCAGCACGCTCAAGAACAAGGGAAAGAATGGGCGAAACAAGCTCAGGAACAAGGCCAACACTTGGCTCAGCAGGCCCAAGAGCAAGGAGATAAAATCGCTCAACAAGCTTCTGAATCATTCAATCAAATTCAAGAGCAAGTGAAAGACCGTTGGAGTGATTCCAATGATTCCACTTCAGTTGTTCATGTTAGACGGTCAGAAGATGATGGCGAAGAAATCACTATGAAAGATGACCAAGACGGCTTATCCATTGATATTACAAAACATCAGTAAAAACTTATTGTATTTTATAATAGATATGTTATAATTTTCTTAATAGGTGCTTGTGACTCGTGTTTTTTATCAGGACTGTTGGGAAAGCTGATAAAGATAATGAGGATGAGGCCTTATAGCGTATTTTCTCGCCGTGATTAACACCGAGAAGATGCGCTTTTTTGTATTTAAAAAGAAGGGGGAGTAAGTGATATGACCAATCATATCGTTTTATTTGAACCACAGATTCCACCCAATACGGGGAATATTGCACGGACCTGTGCAGGGACGAATGCCGTTTTGCATTTGATCGAGCCTTTAGGCTTTGACTTGTCTGATAAGCATTTGAAACGGGCGGGGCTGGATTATTGGGATGAATTAGATATCCGTTTGCACTCCAGTTTAGATGATTTTTTGTCTACGGTTGATCGAGAACAATTGTTTTTAATTTCAAAATTTTCTCACAAAGTTTATTCAGACCAGGACTTTTCCGATCCTCAACAAGATTACTATCTCTTGTTTGGTAAGGAGACTACCGGTTTGCCGGAAGAATTTATGAGAGAAAATGAAGACCGTTGCTTGCGCTTGCCTATGGATGATACCCATATTCGTTCATTGAATTTATCCAATACGGCAGCTATTGTGATTTACGAAGTTTTACGCCAGCAGAATTTTCCTTCTCTAGAGCGAACGCATCATTATGAGCACGATAAGTTGGATTAGGAGGAGGCCATGAAAAAATTAAACCAGCCATTATTTTATAGTTTCTTAGCCAGCCTTCCTTTTTTAATTTTTGCTATTGTTGGTAGTGTGAATGAACAGTTTCTCTTGCAGTTTGACCTGCCTGTTTCCTTAGGGGTGGCCTCCTTGAGACAAGAGCCCTTAACATCAGCCATGAAGGGAATCACCAACTTGATGAATCCTCTACCTTTTACTATTTTAGTCATCGTGACCATGGCCATTCTTTTCTTTAGAGGGCATAAAATAAAGTCGCTTTCTTTTGGTATTTTCATCTTTGTAGGCTCAGTCCTGATCATGATGGTTTTCAAAAACATTTTTCAGCGCCCTCGGCCAGAAGTAGTTCATGCTTTGATTAATCAAGGTAACTTTTCTTTTCCAAGCGGCCATGCCATCAATTCAACCCTATTTTTTGGGTCGATCATGTGGTCCAGCCAGCGCTGGTTGAAGAATAAAACGGCCCGCCATTGGCTATATATAATCGGTACTGCTTTGATTTTAGTGATTGGTTTTAGCCGAATTTATTTAGGGGTACATTATTTATCTGATATTTTGGCCGGCTATTCGCTTGCCACGGCCTATTTGATCTTGGTCGTTTCAATTTTCCAGCAAAAGCTTTATACTAAGGGTAAATTAAAGGAGGAATAGAGATGACATACGATTTTACGACTCAGTCTGACCGTCGCAAGATGGGAGCTAAGAAATATTTTTATGCAGACCAATGGAATCCAAATTTAGATAGTGATGTGGTGCCATTAGCCACTGCTGATATGGAATTTCAAAATGCGCCTGAAATCCAAGCGGGTTTGAAAGAGTATATTGACCAGACTATTTTAGGCTATACTCGACCCACTGATTCTTATTTTAAATCGATTCAGGATTGGATGGCTCGCCGCCATAACTGGCAGTTGGATACGGATTGGATTACTCCGGTCCCTGGAGTTGTGACTGCTATTTCCCTAGCAATCCAAACGTTTACTGAAGAAAATGACGGTGTCATCATTTTCCGCCCGGTTTACCAGCAATTTGGTTTCGCTATTGATGGTAATAATCGCCGTGAAGTGAATGTTCCTCTAATTGAAGGAGAAAACGGCCACTATGATATCGACTTTGACGCTTTTGAAAAAGCCGCCGCTGACGATCAAAACAAGCTATTGATTTTCTGTAGTCCACATAATCCTGTCGGCCGAGTTTGGACGAAAGAAGAATTGGAAAAAGTTGCTGACATCGCGGCACAACATGATGTATTAGTGATCGCCGATGAAATTTGGCACGATATTATTTTTGATGGTCATACCCACACCGTCTTTGCGGCGGCTTCTGATCATGCGCGTGATAACGTCATCGTGTGTACGTCTGTTTCAAAATCATTCAACCTTGCAGGCTTGAATACCTCTAATATTATTATTCCTAATGCTGACTTACGTGAAGCTTTCCAGGCAGCGGTTGGTCAAGGGCATTATGAGTGTAATGCTCTCGGTTATAAGGCCACAGAATTGGCTTATAATGAAGCGGAACTTTGGTTAGATGAATGCTTGAAAGTCATCTATGACAACCATCAATTCGTCAACGATTATTTCGAAAAAGAATACCCCAAAATTAAAACTTATATACCAGAAGCAACTTATGTGTCTTGGTTAGACTTTAGGGAGTGTGGCATGAGCTGTGAAGAATTAGAAAACTTCACCTATCAAGAGGCCCAATTTATGGCCAACCAGGGAACACTCTTTGGTGAAGAGCAAGGAGCTGGCTTCGAACGCATTAACTTAGCCTTACCTCAAAGCAGCTTAAAAACTCAATTGGACCGGCTCGTTCAATGCCTAAAAAAATAAATGAGCTCTTCCTTAACATGAAGAGCGAAGACTCTAAAGCATGAGAAAAAGCAGCCCTCTCAAGGATGGCTGCTTTTTTGCTTGCTTTCATAACTTTTACATATTGTCTGGTGATGGAACACCTAAGAGGCGTAAGCTTTCTTTTATGACGATGGTTAAGGCATGGACTAAAGCCAAACGTGCTGGGCGTTGATCAGATTCATCCAAGACTCTCACATGGGCATAAAATTGATTGAAAGCAGTGGCCAATTTGACCGCATGTCGGGCAATGATCGAAGGCTCGTTCTTTTCATAAGCGTTTTGAACGATGGCTTGGAAGTCTTCGATATATTTGACGATCTTCCAGCTGTAGTCATCATCTAAGGCATAGCTATCGGCGGATGAGTAGTCGATGCCCATCTCGTCAGCTTTTTGCAAGATACTCATGGCACGGGCACGGGAATATTGGACGTACGGGCCAGTTTCTCCTTCGAATTTCACAATGTCTTCTAAATTGAAGTCAAAATTATTCATTCGTTCGTTGTGGAGATCATGGAAAATAACCGCTCCCACGCCCACTTCTTCACTGACCGCTTCTTTGTTTTCAAGCTCAGGATTTTTCTCTTGAATTTGTTCATAAGCCTTTTGAACGGCTTGGTCTAAAACATCATCGAGAAGCACTACCTTACCACGACGGGTAGACATTTTTTCACCATCAATGGAAATAAGGCCAAAAGCGATATGGATGACCTCATCTGCCCAATCATACCCCATTTCTTTTAAGACCGCGCGCAATTGTTTGAAGTGGTAAGTTTGGTCTTGACCAACTACATAAAGAGCACGGTTGAAGTGGTATTGCTGGTAGCGGTCCATGGCGGCCGTCACATCCCGGGTCATATAAAGGGTCGCACCGTCTTGTTTTTTAATCAAGGCGGGGTTCAAGTCATACTCATCCAAGTAGACCACCAGAGCCCCATCATCTTCTTGGAGGAGGTCTTTTTCTTCTAGGGCTTGGATAGCCGTATCCATTTTGTCATTGTAATATGCCTCACCATTAAATGAATCGAATTGAATGTGGAGGCGGTCATACACGCTATTGAATACTTTCAAGGATTCATTTCGGAACCATTCCCAAAGATCTAAGGCTTCAGGGTCACCGTTTTCCAAGCGGCGGAACCACTCCCGTCCCTCATCTTCCAATTCAGGATGGTCTTCGGCTTGTTCGTGGAAGTAAACATAGAGTTCATTTAATTCCTGAATGGGATTGTCACGGACTTTTTCCTCGTCTCCCCATTTCTTATAAGCACAAATCAATTTACCAAATTGGGTTCCCCAATCTCCCAGATAATTGATTTTAACAGGTTGGAAGCCCACTTTTTCATAAATATTAGCTAAAGCGTTCCCTATAACGGTTGACCGTAAATGCCCCATGGACATGGGTTTAGCGATATTGGGTGAGGACATGTCCAAAATCACATTTTCATTATTTCCTAGGTCTACCTGGCCATAGTTTTCTTTTTCTTTTAGAACGTCTTCAATGACGGCCTGGCTCAGAGCCTGGCGGTTGAGAAAGAAGTTTAGATAAGGCCCTACAGCTTGAACATCATCCAAGAGAGGGTGGTCGATTTTTTCAACTAAGTCTTGGGCAATTTCTTGGGGGGTTTTTTTGAATAGTTTTGCGAGTTGGAAGGTAGGGAAGGATAAGTCCCCGTGATCATCGGATTTAGGTCTTTCAAAAATGCTTTGGATATCTTCAATGCAGAG
>JBHWOX010000045.1:0-13039 GCA_043424615.1 Atopococcus sp. | reverse complement strand
AACTGGACCAATATCAATATATTTTCAATTATATGCTGAACCATACGGCAAGTGAATATGCTCCATGGTATATTTTACCTGCTGATAATCCTTGGTTGGCTCGCAAGATTGCTACTTTAGCTATCATCAAAACTTTAGAAGCATTAGACCCCCACTATCCTGAATTTACTGAAGAAGAAAAAGAAGAAGCTGAAAAAATAGCTGAGCAATTAAAAAATGGAGAATTATAAAGATTGGTGGGATCGAAAAAAGAGACCTCTTAACTGGAGGTCTCTTTCCTATTTTTTAAACTTTTGTTTGCTTGGCCCAACCTAAAGCAAAGACCGTGGGACCAGTATGAACACCAATGACCGGACCAATGAGGCCTGGGTTAAGGTCAACTTCAGGACAACGTTCTCGAATGCTGTCCATAAGCATTTGAGCTTCTTCCCCTTGACCATCGTTAGCATCCAGCACCCAAACATTCAAATTTTTATTGTGGGCATATTCCTGTTCAAGCTTTTCAAGAAATTCATGAATGACACGCTTAGTCGTCCGTACTTTATCTTCCATGACAATTTTCCCGTCCTGAAATTCTAAAACCGGCCGTATTTTGAGTAGGTCGCCTAAAAGTCCACTAGAATTTGAAATTCGTCCACTTTTTGTAAAGTTTTTTAAGTTGCTCACTGATAATAGAGCATGGCTTGAGGCTTTGACTTCATCTAAAACCTCTATGATCGCATCTAAATCAAAGCCTTGATCGCGATACTTGACCGCTTCAAGCACCAGATTGGCTTGGGGAGCACAAGCAAAACTACTGTCATATACAGCTATGGCATCAGGGTTTAACTCTTTAGCAGCCATTTGAAAGGATTGACAAGTGCCTGATATACCCGCTGATAAATTAATCACTAATAATTGGTCATATTTTTTTAATCCTTCTTCTAAAGCAGCCAAAATTTGTCCGTAAGCTGGCTGGGATGATGAAGGCAAATTAGGACTAGCTTGCATTTTTTTGTAAAAATCTTCAGATGATAAATCAACTAGCTCTTGGTATCCCGCGTCATCAAAATTAATGGTCAATGGGATTATTTTTATATCGTGCTTTCGTGCAAATTGAGGATCTAAATAAGCCGTGCTATCAGTAATGATTCCTATAGTCATAAGGACCTCCGTCTTCAAGTCTAATACCATTATTACAACACAAAAAGAGCCACAGAACAACAAGATTAACTCAAATGTGGCTGTCATTCTAGCCCTAGCTAGCCCTTATCTTTTTAAAATATTACCATAGAATGTTTTAAAATAAAAAAAGCTGGTAGAAAATTCTACCAGCGGCACTGACTTTATTCGTATACTCTAACTTCTTCTTCAGCAGAGATATATTCTTTTTCACCAGGCTCTTGTTCAATTGACCCGAATGGCATTTGAGCCAATAGTTCGTAGGAATCAGGGAGGTCAAACATTTCACGGATTTCTTTGTCATGACCTTCATCATAACCGACATTAAAGTGTTGGAGAGAAGCGCCTAAACCTAATTCTGTTAAGGCTAACCACACAGCGTAGTGTCCCCCACCAGCATTGTTTTGTTTGTAAACTTTTTGGCGAACTTCACTCGCAGGAATACCGTTTTCAACAGCTTCTAAATCTTCAAAGAATAAAACTGTTCCTAAGGCTGATTTTGATCCTTCAATGACTGGTCCCATCGCTGCCCAGGTCTCATCATCTAAAATTTGACCTTGAACTTCATGAATTTTAGTCCAAAATTGTTCATTAGCATCGCCAAACAATACCACATAGCGAGTGGTTTGGCTATTGAAAGCGGTTGGAACTTCTGCTACAACCTCACGAATTTGTTTCACAATTTCTTCACGGCTGACATCAGTATTTTGACCTAAGGCATAAATAGAACGGCGCTGTTTTTGTAAATCTTTAAAGTCTGTCATAAATTAAAACTCCTTTACTTTGTTTAAATGATTAATCTCTTACTAAAAAGAAGTATATCATACTGAGAGAATGTGTCAACACTTTTCATTCAATTTCGAAATTAACTTTGGAAAGTTCTCGAACTAAAAAAACTAGAATGCTCAAAGCATTCTAGCCTTTTTTTATTCATGATAGTAAACATGGACCTGATCATGCTGGCAGTTTGGCACCTGACAAATAGCAGCATAAATAGCATCCACTTGGTCGGGCGGGCATAAAGTCAATAAGGTCGGCCCTGCTCCCGAGATGACCGTCGCATAGGCACCGCTATCTAAGGCCAATTGTTTGATTTCGTCATACTCCTTAATCATAGGTCCCCGATAAGGCTGGTGGAATAAATCCTCCATCATCAGTTGGCCCATACTCGTATAATCCTTATCCACCATGGCTAACAACATCACGTTATTGCGAGCATTTTGCAGAACTGCTGATGCCGCTTCATAGTGATCAGGCAAGGCATTTCGAGCTTCAATGGTTTTCATTTCATAATGAGGGATGGACACAATGAGAGCCATATCATCCAGGGTCAAGGTCCGATATGCCCATTCTCTTTGGTGGTAATATCCAACAAAAACGCCCCCAGTGAAACACGGGCCAATATTATCAGGATGACCTTCCATTTCAATACCAGCAAACATTTTTTCTTCCAAACTCAGTCCCAGCTGGCAAAAATGGTTAGCACATTCAATACCTGCCACAATAGCTGAGGAAGAGGATCCTAATCCATGAGTCAAAGGGATTTCAGAATCCATTTTAATATGAAGTCCAGGCATGTCACAGCCATACTGTCGACTTAATTTTTTCGCAGTTTGAGCGACTAAGTTACTATTACCAGCGGGCAATTGTTCTAGTTCTGGACGTAGGAATTCAAAGGTCCAATCCTCAATCCCATTTAATTCAGCTTCAATGGTCAAAAATTTATCAATAGCTAATCCCATCGAATCGAAGCCTAAACCAAGGTTAGCGCTGGTTGCAGGAATTTTAAGAGTTAATTTTTCCATATTTTCCTACTTTCTACTAGTCGTCTGATAATTGAACGGGATATTGGGCTTGAGGATGATTTTTTTCAACAAGCTGAGTGAGCTGTTCAGATGAAATATTTTTGACTATCACGGGCCATGCATTGTCCGCTTTCAAAAGCTCATAATCTAAGCCGAGAGCATCTAAGAATTCACTCTGGTTGGAGTCGTAGCGCAGATACAAGTCTTGAGCAGCGCCTTTCTCTTGAATTTGAGCGTCTTCTTCTGCTTCAAAATTAGTAGTAAAGCCAAAACGAGCGATGTTCATGGCGTCAGACACCACAGCGGAAGCTGTTTCCATACTCCCTGCACCGGGACCATAGAACATTGCTTCTCCAATAGCATTCCCCTTAACAAAAACGGCATTCATGCCATCATTGACCTGTGCGAGTTGATGGCTGCTTTCTAATAAAGTCGGAGCTACTTGGATACTTAACTGATTATTTTCAAGCTTAGAATGACCTAACAATTTCAGGGTGAAAGCATTGGCCTTAGCTATTTCAATATCTGTCACATTGACCTGGTCAATTCCTTGGACCGTAACATCATCAACATCAATTTTTTTCTTATAAGCCAAACGAGATAATAGAGTGATTTTTCTTTGAGCATCATATCCTTTGACATCGTTGGTTGGATCCGCTTCGGCAAATCCAATGGCTTGGGCTTCTTCTAAAGCTTTATCATAGGACCAGCCTTCAGCAGTCATTTTGGTCAAAATATAGTTGGTCGTTCCGTTTAAAATTCCCATAATTTCTGTGAGGCAATTGGCATTAAGATGATATTGAATAGCATTGATAATGGGAATTCCCCCAGCTGAACTGGCTTCATAAGCGAGTTGAGCTTGATTAGCATTCCCTACGGCAGATAAATCATCCACATAAGTCGCTAACATATCTTTATTAGCTGATACGACCGGAATAGATCGTTCTAAGAAATGTTTAACTAATTCATAGGTACTTTCCATGCCACCCATGACTTCAATCACTAGATCTACCTCTACTTCTTTCAAGGCGTCTATATCTTTGACATGTTCAATACCAGTCAAGTCATTATCATGGTAATTTCGCACGGTACGAGAATAGATATGGGTCACTTCCATCGGCTCTCCTATGTAATCAGCGATTAAGTCTTGATTGATTTGAATGGTGTTCAATACACCACTTCCAATTGTCCCCATACCAATAATAGCAACTTTCATACTTTTGACCTCCTATTACATTTTGAAAATAAGTATCTAAATTATAGCATTTTATATAGTTAAAATGAAATTGACCCCGCCAAGCTTTTTTCCATCTGGTGGTGAGGAATATTCGCTTCCAGATAACCTTTCCCCCGGCAAACATAAGCGAGTTTCTCATAAAAAGGAATGGCTGTGTCTTGGGCAGACAGCCAAATTTTTTGAGCGTTTTTGTTTTTTAAATCGGTTTCAATGGCTTCAATTAAAGCCTTACCATAGCCTTGTCCCCGATATTCTTTTAAAGTGGCGACCCGGGTGAGATGGTAGCTTTGATTTTCTTCTGCTATCAACCGTGCTGTTGAAACCGCTTGATTCTTTTCATAAAGAACATAATGAATCGCTTGGTCTTCCCATTCATCTATTTCAATGGAAGAGTCGACTTTTTGTTCCTCCACAAACACTTGATACCGTATATCGAGAGCATCGTCATAAATCTGATGGTCTCGCCCCTGATATTTCTTAATATCCATTATCCTTCCCCCCTCTACGTTATTTCAACTATCATACCCCATTTGGCAGACCCACGCACCCTGTAAATTTAAATAAAAAAGGACTGTGATGGTTCACAGTCCTCTATGCATTTAATTTTTAGCTGATGGATGGGGAATGATTTCAAAATCGTCAGCATCTTTAGGGTTCCCTCTTTGAATGGGGAATTTTTCAGGATTCTCTTGATGAGCTTGATTATATTTAAACCAAGACCCATCATACATCTTAACATTTTCCCATCCTAAGTGCTTCATCAAAAAGAAGGCAGTTGATGAACGCCAAGACGTGCCACAATATAGGATGATGTCGGCATCAGCAGTGATGCCCCAGCTGGCCCACTGATCTAAGTATTCCTCTGGGTTAGCCATTTCGCCATTGACATTGGTTAAATAGTCATCTCCTGCGTAAACGGCTCCTGCGATTTCACCGACACCTTTGTTCCACTCATGGCCCTGATTTTTACCTAAAAACTCATTCCAAGAACGCACACTTGCTAGGACAGTGTCTGGATGACGGTCCAATTCTTCAATCAAATCAGCGGGCGTTTTGATATAGATATGGGGTCTTAGAGCTAATTCGGCTCCAGAA
Organism: Atopococcus sp.; assembly: GCA_043424615.1. Taxonomy (GTDB): domain Bacteria; phylum Bacillota; class Bacilli; order Lactobacillales; family Carnobacteriaceae_A; genus JAUNQW01. Next base: position 7,741 of record JBHWOX010000045.1, on the reverse strand, counting down.
GGTTTAACAGCTTCTGGGGTATTATGACCGTTTTCCAAAGCATAGCCCGCTCTTTCCCAGGCTTGCATGCCGCCGTCTAAAATTTTAATATCATCCACCCCTAAATAATAGGCGGCAAAAGCGACTCGGCTAGCTATATACATGATATCGCGCGCATAGGCTGAATAAAGGACAACTGAGCTATCTTTATTGATGCCTTTGCTGAGAAAAGCTTCCTTCAATTGGTCGACATCCTTCAGATAATCTTTAAACTCACCTAACTCATCGGTTGAAAAATGAATAGCTGTGGGGATATGAGACTTTTCATAGTCCTTATCCACACGTGTCACATCTAACTTATAATCTCCTTGCCCGCGAGTGACATCTAATAAAACAAAGCGATCCGCTTGCTCATCAATTTTTTCTTTCAACCATTGGGCACTCACGAATATGTCAGAATTTTTAGCCTGTTTAGGATCAATTAAGCGAGAATCAGCAGGCGGTTCTTTAAAAGCATAATTTTCAGACATTAATTCTTCATGTTGCTTAGACATTCCTAAAAACTCCTTTGATTAGCGTCTTTTTTCGAGCTGGAATTCATCATTCACATAGGTTTTAAAGATAGGTTTTAAATCAGTCAAATGATTGACCACCGGACAATCCATAAAAGAATCAATCATGGGCTTAATGTGCTCTTCAGGAAAATCCTCAGGCAATTGAATCTTCAAATGATATTCTGGGAATTCTTCATCTTTGATTCCTTCTTTCATCTGATGAAGTTCCAATGTCACCTGGCTGTAATCGATATCATGCTCTCGGCAATATTTTGCTAAATTAACCCCCTGGCAAGAAAGGATGGCCGATAAGAAAACTTTCCAAGGGCTATAGGAGGTATAATTTCCTCCTCTTTCCACTTGATAGTCGGTAATCATATTAAATTCACCATCATCAATTTTCATCTTAGTCATTAAACCACCAGGATATTCTAATGAAATCATTTCTTCACTCATTTTTTACTTCCTTTCTAATTCTATCCGTTCTTATCTCTCCTAAGCTTACCACGGCTAGGACAAGATGATTTTTCAGTATATAAATAAAAGCCTGGCTTTCATTAAGTCTTTTCATGACTCAATCCCTGCCAGGCCGATTAGCTCACTTAATCTAAGGCTGTTATATTTTGAAGAGACTGTAGGCGATACATGTCGTAGTAGGTCCCTTCTTTTGCAATCAAACTATCGTGATCGCCCTCTTCCACAATTCGACCATGATGAAGAACGTAAATACGGTCGGCTTGCTTAATGGTAGATAAGCGGTGAGCGATGACAACTAAAGTATTTTCCCTTCTGATTTTTTGTAGGGAGTCTTGAATATAAGATTCCGTCTGCGTATCGATATTGGCAGTCGCTTCATCAAAAATCATAATGGAAGGCTGTCTCAAAACTGCACGTGCAATAGACACCAATTGTTTCTGCCCTTCTGAAAGCGAAGATCCTCCCTCTGAAATCATGCTGTGATAGCCAGAAGGTAAGTGACTGATAAATTCATGAGCACCAGAGAATTTAGCCGCTTCGGTCACTTCTTCGTCTGTATAATCCCCATTCAAGCGAATGTTGTCATAAAAATCACCATGGAACATAAAGGACTCTTGTTGGACCAATCCTATTTGAGATCTTAAGCTTTCTTTATTGAAATCACGGATGCTTTTTCCATCGTATAGAATATCCCCCTGGTCAAATTCATAAAAACGCATCATCAGATTGATAATCGTACTTTTCCCAGAACCCGTATGGCCCACAAAGGCAATCATTTGACCAGACTCAGCTTCAACCTCTATATCTTTTAAGACCTGGGTTACACTGTCATAAGAGAAAGATAGATGTTGAAGTTGAATATCTCCATCTATAGACATATGGTCAGCTTGCTCATTCTGAACTGGTTCCAAGCGATCATCCTCTAGTAAGAGGATGCCCCGATAACCGGAAACTAATGCGTTTTGATATTGACTTAAAGAATCCATCATATGAGCGATGGGACTAAAAAATGATTGGGCATAGGAAGTAAAGGCATAGACCAATCCTAATTCTAAAGCATGACCTTGTAGTAATAGGGAACCGAAAAGAATAATGACTGTAGCTAAGACCATCTGCTGGATAAGGTTAACCGCCGGATTAAGCAAGAGAGCATTCATCTTGAACATATTAATTCTAGCGACCACATATTCATCATTAATCTCTTCAAACTCTTTGGACATCCGCTTTTTCTGATTGAAATGATCAATGATTTTCATACCCATAATACTCTCACTTAAACGTGCATTAACATGAGCTAAAGCTTCTCTCATTCGTTTGTACACTTGGGTAGATACCTTTTGATAAATGAAGACCAAGAGAACAATCAGTGGAACAAAGGCCATAAAAACCCAAGAAATAGAAGCTGAAAGAGAAAACATAGCAAAAGTAATCATGACTGCATTGGTCAAGCCATCAAAGAAAGTAAGAAAAACATTCCAAAATTCTTTGATGGTTTCAGTATCATTGGTAATACGCGAAACCACCTCACCATTGGGAGTGGTGTGGAAATAATTTAAATTCATTTGCCATAATTTATCATATAATGTGTTGCGCATGTCAGCCACTGATTTTTCAGATGAAACTGAAAACAAATACTTTTGAAAATAACTGAAAACGGACCGAACAAGCTCCAAACCGACATACAGACCGGCTACTAGTAAACTGATGCGCAAGCTAGCTGTCCCATTGGCGATATAATCGTCAATAAAACGTTGGACAATCAACGGCAAAATGGCGGCAATGATGGCGGCTAATATCATCAAAATAATGGATATAATGAACGGCCACTTATAAGCTTGGGTAAATGAAAAAAGATACCTTAAAATCCGGCCCTGCTGTTTTAAATTGAAGGAAGGTCTTGATTTTTTATTCATCATCCTCACCCTCTCCCGAAAGCTTGCTTTCTAATTGCTGCTGAGTAAACATTTTTTCGTACCAACCCTCTTGAACCAGCAAGTGATCATGATCGCCACGTTCAGTGACACGACCATTTTTAAGTACCAAGATCTCATCCGCTTGCATGACGGTTGAGATGCGGTGAGCCGCAATGACATTCATTCTGTCGCGGCGATGCTGTCTAAGATTTCTTAAGATAATTTTTTCTGTCTTGGCATCCACGGCAGAAAGAGCATCATCAAACAACAGAATAGCCGGTTCCATGGCTAAAGAACGCGCAATAGAGATCCGCTGTTTTTGGCCTCCTGACAAGGATACTCCTCTCTCTCCAACTTCTGTGTCGTAACCGTCAGGGAAGTCTAAAATATCATCATGAATATGGGCCAGTTTAGCATAGTACTCCACTTCTTCCTGGCTCATATCCGGACGACCAAAACGAATGTTGTTACGAATACTCGTAGAAAATAATAGGTTTTGCTGGGTCACATAAGATACCCGATTGTTTAAGGTCCATAGGTCATAATCTTCAATCGGATGTCCATCTATTTTAATTGACCCTTGTTGGACATCATAGTGGCGGATCAGTAAATCTAATAGGGTTGATTTTCCAGAGCCTGTTGGCCCGACCAGTCCCAAGCTTTCTCCCTGTTGAAGGTCAAAATGAACATTTTCCAAACTGGCTGACTCCGCTTGAGGATAAGTAAAAGATTGAATATCGACTTGCAAGTCCTCGCCCTCAATCTGAGTATAAGCATTTTCTGGATTAGTGATTTGGGCTTCTTCCGCTAAGACCTCAGTGATTCGATCATAGCTGACATTTCCTTTTTCAAGCGTATTGGCTAAGCGGCCAACAGCAATCAGGGGATAGACCATCATGCCTAAATAATTAAAATAAGCAATGAGGTCCCCAATCGTGATTTGATCGTTTTGAACAAAATAAGTGCCGACGATTAGGGTTAAACCATAGGTCAAGGCCGTAATAATTTGGATCATGGGGGTAAAGCCGGCATCTACCCGATAAGCTTTTTCGTTTTTTGAAACGACCTCATTTGTTTTTTCGGTAAATTGACGGTAAGTCGCTTCCTCCTCACCAAAAGATTTAATGACCTGAGCACCTGCTACCGATTCTTGAACATGGTCGTTCATATTAGAAAAGGCTTCGAGAGCTCCCCGGTAATAGCGGTTAATCATGCGGCTCAACACACGAGTCCCTAATGGCAAGACGATAAAGGGAACAATCGTAATTAAGGTCAGCCGCCAATCAATAAAAACAAACATGGAAAATAAAGTAACCACGGTAACTGAGATGGAATCCGTAAAAGTGATAATTCCCCCACCCGCTACATATTTTAACGAGTTTAAATCATTGGTGGCATGAGCCATCAAATCACCTGTACGATATTTATCAAAAAATTCGGCATCCATTTTCATGAAATGTCTGTAAAGTCGCATTCTTAAAGTTGACTCTAGAAGAGTTGAATTAGTAAATAAATTAGACCGCCAAATATAGCGAAAGATATACATCACGATTCCAATGATTAAAACCGTCCCAGCATGTGTCCACACATGAGTCCATGTGAGTTGCTGATTAGCAACGAGGTCTACGAAATTTCCGACGATTAAAGGCAGGCTAGCAGACAGTAACGAGCATATAATAAGTAGCCCTACGACAATGGCATAAGATTTCCACCGCCATTTAAAGAACCAGGCTAATTTCTTAAAGATTGCCATAGTTTCCTCCTTCTTTTATGCGACTATCAGTATATCATTGTAGAATTTTTCATGTTATTTTGCAATAAATAGATAGTTATCAATCATATTATCTCTAAGAGCTATTATGCTAGAATAAGAATAAATTAAACGGGAAGGAATTGGATATGTTAGATAATAAAAAGCTCCTGCTCTTAATCAGTGGCGGAATCGCTTCATATAAAATGGCTGCATTGGCCCGCTCGCTCATTAAAAAAGGAGCGCAGCTACGAGTAGCGATGACGCCCCATGCTTGTGAATTTATCAGCCCTTTAACTTTCGAAACACTGACCAAACAGCCTGTCGTTGTAGATGACTTTGATCTTGGCAATCATACGGCTGTCCACCACATCGAATGGGCACAATGGGCAGACCAGATTATTTTAGCCCCCGCCACAGCTAATAGCTTGGCTAAATTAGCTTGGGGATTGGCTGATAATTTTGTTTCGACCGTTTGCCTGGCTTCTCCTAAAGCTCTTTTTATCGTTCCCGCTATGAATGATAAGATGTACGATCATCCTGCCACACAGAGAAATATTCAACAATTAAAAGATGACGGCCACCATGTCATGCCAGCTGCCCACGGCTTTTTAGCTGAAGGCTATGAAGGTCAAGGCCGCTTGCCTGATCAAGAAGAGATCATTGAAGAATTAGAAGATTGGATGATTCAGCAATGTCAGAGCTTAAGTTTAAGAGGAAAGACCATCATCGTGACCGCTGGAGGGACACGCGAGCGGATTGACCCTGTTCGTTATCTTACTAATGATTCCTCTGGCCGCATGGGTCATGCCCTGGCTCAGGCAGCCTACCAGCAAGGGGCCAAGGTCATTTTAATTACTGCTAGCTCTTTAGCCAGCCCCTCTCCCATTCAACGCATCCAAGTAGAATCTGCTCAGGATATGTTGCAGGCTGTGGAAAGTCATTTTGACCAGGCGGATGCTTTAATCATGTCCGCAGCTGTTTCGGATTACCGCCCTCTCCGTGCTTACGATCAAAAAATTAAAAAAACTGACAACCAAGAAGGCCTCACTATCGAAATGATTAAAAATCCAGATATCCTTCAACGGATGGCTGAAAAAAAAGAAAAACAAATTTTAGTGGGCTTTGCTGCTGAAACTCAAGATATAGAAAACTATGCTTGGGATAAATTGAAAAGAAAATCCTTAGACATGATCATCGCTAATGATGTTTCCCAAAACGATATTGGTTTTAATAGCAGTGATAATGCGGTGCTCATCTTAACATCCAAAGGAGATACAGAATACTTAGCCAAGCAGAGTAAAACTCAAATTGCTAAGCAAATTATTGAAAAAATGGCAAGCCTTATGGAGGAAATGAAAAATGATTAAATTTTATGGACTAAAGCAGTGTTCCACCTGCCAAAAAGCTGTGAAATGGTTTGAAGACCAAGACATTCACATTGACTCATACTTGGACATTAAGTCGCAAGTACCTGAGACTGAAGAACTGCAAAAGGCTCTCAAGGCATATGGAGACCAGCCGCGAAAAATAATGAATACTTCCGGTCAACTTTATAGAGATATGGACTTAAAAAATCGTTTGGATGACATGGACACTGAGGAAATGATTCAACTGCTCTCTAAAAATGGCATGCTAGTTAAGCGCCCCTTCATTAGCGATGGGGAACGAGTGAGTGTAGGGGCAAAATTTAATGATTTAGAAGAAAGATGGACAAAATAGTCCTTTAAGTTGAAAAAGAAGACAAAAAAGCTCTCAGCTGGGAATCATTTCCAGCAGAGAGCTTTTTAATTATCATACTTCATGGCTAACATGCTACTAGTGGATCAGTTTTGAGGTTTTTTGAATTATTCACCAAAGAATTGATAAGCGATTTCATGCCCCTGGTCAATTTTTTTCCATTGTTCTTCATCCCCTAAGTTATTCCCACAATCACATGAAGCAAAACCACATTGGTGAGAAAGGTAAAGTTTGTCTTTAGGGATATACTGGCTGGCCTCTTCTAACATTTGTAAAGCACGCTCAGCATCGTCTAACTCACTTGTTTTAGAAGATAAGGCCCCGAGAACCACTTCAACTTCTGGTCGGTCTTTAAAAACTTCTAGGGCTTCTAAGGATCCTGCTCGTTCATCGTCCCATTCTAAGAAGAAACGGTCATAGCGTTGTTGCTTTAAGAAGAAATTGGCGACCGCTTCATAGCTTCCTTTCATCGCACCTCGCGATGCATAATTTCCTCGGCAGTTATGTGCCCAGACTTTTAAGCCCAATTCATGAGCATAGTCAGCCACTTCATTATTTAATTCCACATATAATTGAGCCAGCTCTTGCGGGTCACGTTCCGGATGACGTTTTTTGAAAGCTTCTTCATCAGCAAAGTTTGCCCAAACACAGTCATCAATTTGAATAATAGTCGCTCCTGCTTCAGCATACTCTTTCAAGAAATCTTTATAGGCCTGAATAAAGTCCACTAAGAATTCCTCTTCGCTAGCATAAACATCGGATTCAGCGATATGGTTACCACTGGTTTGGGTCAAATCTTGATGAATTTGACTTGGTGCTGGAATGGTTTGTTTCACTTCTACCCCTTCAGGAGCAAGTTCTTTCACACGTTGCCAGTGATAGACAAAAGGATGATTGTGACCAGACAGCTTGCCTTCAATGGCTAGACCAATATCTTGTCGAGTTTCGAAGGAGTTGCTTTGCTGATTTTCATCTCCAAAGAAGAAATAGCCATGGTCAGCAATGAAACGACGAATCCCATTGATTCCCCAAGCAAAGTCCAAATGCCATAAAGAACGAGCAAATTCACCGTCTGATATTTCACTTAAGCCATGTTCGACCTGCTTATTGACGATGTACTCTACCCACTTATCTTCACAAGCCTTATAGCCTTCTAAGTCATCATAGAATGGATAGTCAATATCATCGCGGTGTTCGATAATATCTTTATACTCTAAAAGTTCTGCTGGACGTAATAGTGAGCCTACTGTTAAAAAACGTTTTGAAAATTGTGTCATGTGTGTTTCCCCTCTTCTTTTTAAGTTAATTTTATTATAAAAGAAGGACGC
>JBHWOX010000044.1:0-6320 GCA_043424615.1 Atopococcus sp. | reverse complement strand
TGACTTATGGGTTTACAAAATTTATTATTGTTGTTCCATCCATAGCTATCAAAGAAGGGGTCTTCAAGTCGATTGAAATGACCAAAGAAACCTTTAATCAAACGATGAACGGGATAGTTTATCGTGCCTTCATGTACGATTCTCAGAAGTTGGAAGATGTGGATGCTTTCGCTCGAAATGAAACGATTGAGATTATGGTGATTAATATTCAGTCTTTCTCACGACGCGGTAAAGAAACTGATGATATGAATATTATCTACCGTGATGATATGGACAGCATGAATGGTATTGCTCCGATTGATATGATTTCTGAAACTAATCCAATTGTTGTTATTGACGAACCTCAATCCGTCGATAATTCAGACAACGCAAAGGAAGCAATTTCAGCTTTAAATCCTTCTGCAGTCTTTCGTTTTTCAGCGACCCATAAGCAAAAATATCCACTTTTATATAAATTAGGACCGGTTGAGTCTTATCAAAAAGAATTGGTCAAACAGATTGAAGTCGCTGGTTTCAGCGAGGACCTGGACCCAAACCAAGCGTATTTCAAATTATTATCGACTAAAGCCAACAAAAAATCGATTACTGCCACTGTTGAGATGAATGTGCGCACCCGTTCAGGAGTTGAGCGAAAAGAAATCAAATTAATGCAGGATGACGACCTTTACTTGAAATCCAAACGCTTAGATCCTTATGAGTCCTTAGGTTTTGTTCGATCAATTTCTGCTGAAAAAGATAATGAATATATTGAATTATCTGGCGGTAAGCAAATGTATCGTCTTTCAGAAACTCATAGGGAAGACCGCGCCATGAAACGGGCTCAGATTCAAAAAACGATTGAAGAACACTTGGATAAAGAACTTAAATTAAATCCAAAGGGTGTTAAAGTTTTAAGTCTCTTCTTTATCGATCAAGTGGATAAGTACCGCCAATACGATGATGATGGAAATCCACTAAAAGGTGAATATGCTCAGATTTTTGAAGAAGAATACCAAGCGATTATTCAGCGCGACAAGTATAAAGCCTTAAGAGACCGACAAGTACCAGTCGAAGATGTTCATGATGGTTATTTTGCTGTGGATGGTAAGAAACGGTATAAAGATTCTAGTACGGGTGCCTCAAAGGCTGATGAATCAACGTATCAAATTATTATGAAAGACAAAGAAGACTTATTAACTTTTTATGATGAAGAAAAAGGAAATGATAAACGTGCTCATAAATTGCGTTTTATCTTCTCCCACTCGGCCCTAAAAGAAGGCTGGGATAACCCTAATGTTTTTCAAATTTGTACATTGGTCGAAACCAAGGATAAGATAACTAAACGCCAGAAGATCGGACGTGGCTTGCGTATTGCAGTAAACCAAGACGGCGAACGTGTACCTGGTTTTGATACCAATACACTAACGGTTATGGCTAACGAATCTTATCAAGACTTCGCAGACGGTTTGCAAAAAGAGTATGAGGAGGAAGGGGTTCAATTCGGTGTCTTTGAAGACAGTATCTTCTCATCTTTAGTTATTTCTGAAAATCCAGATGGTCATAAACAAGCACTAGGCTTAGATCATTCGAAAATTCTCGTTGACTTTATGAAATCTGAGGGCTATTTGAATAAAAAGAATGAAGGAACAGAAAAATTAGCTGAATCGATCAAAAATGATTCTTTCCAAGTACCAGACACAATCGCAGAACTTGCTCCGGATATGTCTGAGCGAATCATCAATACCATCAAACTTAAATTTAATGTTGATAAGATTGAAATTAAAGATCATCGTAAACGCGTCGCTGTAAGAGTGAACAAGCAAGCTTTAACAGGACCATTCTTAGACTTATGGAATAGAATCAATCAAAAAACTCGCTATGCCATCAATTTCGACTCGGAGGTCTTCATTGATAAAGTTGCCGAAGAATTAATGCATGAACTGCAAATCACTCGTCGAAGAATTGATTATCAAAAAGCTACCGTTGGAGTGGAGGAGTCAGGTATTTCTGTTAATGAAGATATATCAGCGGGTTATCAAGTCATTGAAAAGAAATATCAAAAAGTTCCAGATATTCTATCTTACTTACAAAATGAAACACGGCTTACCCGTCGCACTTTGATTGAAATTCTCAAGCAAAGTCAAACATTGAATGATTTTAAACGAAATCCGCAAGAATACATGATGGATGTCGCAAGAATCATCAACGCCCACAAAGAGATTATGATGGTCGAGGGCATTAAATATGAAAAAATTGGAAAGACTTATGACCAGAGCTTACTTGAAATTGGAGAAATTGATCAATATTTAGACAACACGCTTGAAGTTACAGATGAACGCTACCCATATAACTATGTTGTCGTCGATTCGACTATTGAGAAAGATTTTGCGATGGAGTGTGAGCGAGATCAAAACGTCAAGTATTATATTAAGCTACCTAATAGCTTTAAAGTTCCTACTCCTCTAGGCGATTACAACCCAGACTGGGCCGTTCTCATTGAACAAGAGGGAATAGACAAGCTCTATTTTGTCATTGAGACAAAAGGAACTCTAGATAGAACAAATCTTCGTGGTACAGAGTCATCAAAAATTCGCTGCGGTGAAAAACATTTTGATGCTATAGATTCTGGTATCCGTTTTAATGTAGCAACGTCGCTGAAAGATATCTACTAGTTTAAAAACTGCAATCCTGATTAACGGGTTTGCAGTTTTTTTAATTTAAAGATTTAACGATGGATCCTCCAGCCATCCAAAAATTCCAATTGTTATTATCCTTCAATTTATCTACAATTATGTATAAGTAGAATGCACAACGATTCAAAAATAGCGACTCACATTCGAAGAGTGAAGCAGTCAATTTCAGTATCCAACAAGGAGAGAGCGATGGCAGTTTATAAGGTAGGGTCTGGCCCTTTTCATTTAGATATTCTTGGAGCCTATAATCGATGTAAGGGAGGGGATGTGATTGAGTTTGAGGCTGAGTTTTGGCCAGATATCAGCCAATATCAGCCATTTGTGATTAAAAAGGACATTACCCTCAGAGGTCATCTCGATCATAGCAAGGAAAATACCTTTAAAAACGTCATCCTTGGCCAGCTCTATATTGATGACGGCGCTCAGGTTACTCTGGAGAATCTTTGGTTTAGAAACGAACAACCGGGGCTCGTGATCCAAGTGACCAATCAGTCAACCGTCCATTTCAAGAAAACCGTCATTGAAAACACCCACCCAGACAATGATAAGTGTTTGGTCGGTGTTCATTCAGGATCAAGCGTTACTTTCGATGACTTAGTCACCCAATCAACCGCGGCCAATAGTTTTATGAATTTCTTCAACTGCACGGCAAAATTTCATCGTGCTGATACCAATGCCCAATTGAGTATTAATGAGAATGCAGATATAAGGATTTCTAATTCTAGCCTGCAACAATCGAATTTTTCCAACATCAAAGCCAGTGACAGCCGAGTCCAGTTAAGCGATGTCACCATCAGCGGCCAGAGCGATCAAAGTGTGATGCTTTCTTTAAATCACACTGAATTAGAAGCGACCAGAACGACCATCGACAATAAAGGGAATACCAACAGCTTAAATGCCAAGAAAGACTCGTCCATTTCGCTTACAGAATGCGAGTTTCACTCCTCTAACGAAAAGGGCGATTTTCCTGATGTCTGGCTGGAGGCTTCCTCTCTTCAAGCTGAGGGGACGATTTGGAAGGGGCAGGGCAGTAGTGCCATCATTTATGCCCTCCAGCAAGCAGAAATTGCCTTAACAGCTTGTACATTGGAAGCTTTTACTCCCAACTCGACTAAACAGGCCATCACCCTAAATCACACCAACTTTACAGCGACAGATACGACCATGAAAGTTCATCGCGCAGCCAATGCGCTTTATGCTGAAAATTATTCCTACTTAAGCCTGAAAAACTGCGAACTTGCAGGTCTTGGGGAAACCGCCGACCAAGCTATCATATTTTTGACCCAGTCCGAGATGGAAATGAGTGAGAGTTCCGCTTTGCAAGAAGGTCCATCCAATGTGATCAGTATGACAAACAATTCCAGCCTCCTTCTCGACCAGTGTGAGCTAGAGGGGCTCAGTGAAGATAGCTTTCCGACTTTAGCGGCCAACCAATCCACAGTCCAATCTAAAGATAGTCAAATCATTAAAGCACCCCGACGCGCAGCGACATGGATAGCCAACAACTCTTTTCTAGATTCTAACAATGACTACTTTTCTGTATTGAATGTCGTAGAATCCAGATGCAAGCTACATAAAGCAAGGATTGGCAGCCAATTGTTAGCAGAAAACTTATCTTATATTAAAGCAGAGGAGGAGATTGAATTTTTAGGACATCTTCCGGGTGTGATTGAACTAGTCGTCAGGGACGACTCCACCTTCATCGGAGACCAACTGACCGTTCACCGCTTGGATGGTGAGACACATCTTCAAATTTATAATGACTCCCACGTCAAACTATTGGAGTGCCTGCGAACAGATCAGCCGGAAAAAGCATTGGGTGTGGACCTGGCTGATGACTCCAGCTATGAGTGGGGCGGTCAAAACGACCAGAATCCAACAGCTAGTGAAATTCCTCAAACGGGACCTGTCGAAGAAGGGCAAGCCAGCCAAGAACTGGAAAATCTTATTGGCCTGACTAGTGTTAAAAAAGAAATCAATAAAATGTTATCGATGGTTACTTTTAATAAAAAACGTCAAGAAAAAGGACTGAAAGCAGAAGACCAAACCCTGCATTCAGTCTTCCTTGGTAATCCGGGAACCGGAAAGACAACGGTCGCAAAACTCATGGGGCAGATATTATTTGAACATGGGGCTTTGGCCAATAAGGATGAGTTTATCTTTGTGGAGGCCTCTGAATCCCAGCTGGTTTCCCAATACATCGGCCAAACCGCTGTTCAAACCCAAGAAATTTTAGAAAAGGCAACTGGAGGCATCTTGTTTATCGATGAAGCCTACACTTTAAACAAGGACAGCTCGTCCACTAACCACGGCCAAGAAGCGATTGATACCATCTTAAAATATATGGAAGACCATAGAAATGAGATCATGCTGATTTTTGCGGGTTACACTAAAGAGATGGAAGAATTTTTGGAGACCAATCCTGGTCTTAAGTCCAGAGTACCCAATCATTTTCATTTTGAAGATTACACGTCTGAAGAGATCGTTCAAATCGGCCAAAGTATCATGACCAATAATGATTATGCCTTCGAAGATTTGGACTATTATGCTCAAAAGCTGACCAAAGCTTATAACTTGTCCTTAGACCGCAGCAATGCCCGCTGGGTGCGGAATTTCAATGAAAAAGTGCTCCGAGCCATGGCAGACCGGGTAGTGAATGAAGATTGTGATGATGTCTCCACTATTAAAAATGAAGATATCGACGCTGTCTTACAGCTAGGCCAATATGACGGTGATGATGCTGAAAATGGTCTGAATAAATTGAATTCTCTGATTGGGCTTGAAACCGTCAAAGAACAGGTGGAAGAATTCGTGTCCTTGGTGGAACTGAACCAAAGAAGAGAAGAAGAGGGCAAGGTGGTTAAAAATCTGACCCTGCACTCCTTGTTCTTAGGTAATCCAGGAACAGGTAAGACCACTGTGGCACGAATCTTAGGAGAGATTTTCTATGAGAAGGGGGTCGTTTCGACCAACAAATTCATTGAAGTCTCGCGCAGTGATCTGGTCGGACGCTATGTCGGTGAAACCGCACAAAAAACACAAGAGGTCTTAAAATCTGCCCTGGGCGGCATCCTCTTTATTGATGAAGCCTATACTTTATCCGTCGGTGGTGGCAACGACTTTGGCCAAGAGGCTATTAACGAAATCCTTAAATTTATGGAAGACCATCGCCGGGATATCATGATCATCTTTGCAGGTTATTATGATGAGATGCAAGACTTCTTAGCCTCCAACTCTGGTCTCAAGTCAAGAATTCCTAACCAATTTGACTTTGAAGACTATACCGCTGACCAGATGGTTGAGATGGGGCTCCTGCAATTAACCAATACCGAATACTATCTAGACCAAGAGGCCTACCGCCAGCTGGTTCTGAACAATCTGGCTTACACTAATGACAACAGTAACGGCCGTTGGATCCGTAACCTGAATGAAAAACTAATCCGAACCGCCAGCCTGAGAATGAAGAAGGATATGGCAGCTGATACCAGTCTAATCACATCTGAAGATATGGACAAAGTTTGGGAGAAGGGGAGATAGGTGTTCTATAAAAAGTGTCATCGAAATGTGACAGAAAAGAAAAATTTAAAAATAGAATTTTAATAGATTTAGATTAGGATAAATTTAATACTTTAACTTTTAAATAACAGT
>JBHWOX010000043.1:0-7820 GCA_043424615.1 Atopococcus sp. | reverse complement strand
CATTAAAATATATTTTAATGTTGGCAACTGTTGTCTTTGTCCTCGTAGGTTGTGCATCAGGTGGAGGGTCTTCTACGGATAGCTCTGCTTCAGAAAGTACAGCCCCAGAAGAAAGTACGGAGGAATCGACTGCCAATGAAGAATCGTCGTCAGAAGAAGCTGAAGGAGAAGCGACCGAAGACGAAGAAGAAGCTGCTTCAACTGAAGAGGGAGATCCTGAAAAATTAAGCGTGATTACGACTTCAGAATCTTACCAACCTTTCTTTGATAAATTCACGGAAGAAACAGGAATTGAAGTTGAATTCTTGTCTATGTCTTCTGGAGAAGTCTTATCACGAATTGAAGCGGAAGGGGAAGCCGTTGCTGACTTATGGTTCGGTGGAGGCTTAGATGCTTTCATGGCTGCCAAAGAAGACGACTTACTTGAACCCTATACATCTGAAGCAGTAGAACAAATTCCTGTGGGCTATCGTGACCCTGAAGGTTACTGGTTATCTAAAGGAATTACTGTGGCCGGGCTTTTAGTTAATGACGCTGTTTGTGAAGAATTAGGATTACCGATTCCTCAAACGTGGTCAGATATCGCCGATCCAGTTTATAAAGATGAGTTATTCATGTCAGACCCATCTGTATCTGGAACCATGTACGCCGCTGTAAAAGGGGTTCTAGATTTGAAAGGGGAAGAAGGTTGGGACTTTTGGTCTCAGGCCAACGAGAATATTCCTTTCTATGGTAAACGTGGAAAAGACCCTGAAGAGAAAGTAACCGCTGGTGAATTTGCTGTAGGAATCGTTCCAGTTGATCAAAACACTTTCGATGCAGCTGAAGACAATGGTTTAACAGTGGTTTATCCTGAAGATGGTGTGCCTTGGGTACCTGAAGGGGTTGCCATTTTCAAAAACTCTAATAATCCCGATGCTGCTAAAGCATTTATTGAATTTATGTTAGAACCTGAGAATTTGGAAGAATTG
The DNA here is from genome assembly GCA_043424615.1 of Atopococcus sp. GTDB lineage: Bacteria > Bacillota > Bacilli > Lactobacillales > Carnobacteriaceae_A > JAUNQW01. The sequence continues at coordinate 6,849 of JBHWOX010000043.1, read as the reverse complement.
ACTTTATTAGATGGTAAAGACAGTGCTCAAGCTGTTCTTCCTGGTCAAATCGAAGCCTTAGACTTAGGTTTAGAAACTGAAGATTTAGTCGACCAAGACATTTCAACTTACGCTGATCAACGCGATGACATTCTTAACCAATGGAAAGAAATGACATCTGGTAAAGAAACTCGTTAATGGAGTGTTGGAATAAAGAGGCTGTGATTCTTGTCGCAGCCTCTTTTATTTTATGAATGTAATAAACAATATTGTAGAAAGAGAGGGCTATATGTTTACTAAAACCATTGATCGTGCCCTGATGGTCGCTATAGCTGCAGCCATCATCCTATTTATTCTATGGCCATACATTGAAGTGTTTGGCAATGCTTTTTATACTGAAGAATTAGGATTTAATCTGACTGGAATCCTCCAGTACATTCAATCCAATCACCGCTTAATTCTAGATTCCATCTGGAGCGCTTTTTTAGTAATGTTACTGGCTACAGCCCTATCCACTGTTGTTTCAGTCGTTTATATGGGGTCCAGCCGTTGGATGCAGACCTTACTGATGCTGATCCTCGTGCTGACTTTGATTTCCCCCCCTTATGTTTTATCTTTGGCATACATAAACCTCTTTGGTCGAAGAGGATTAATCACCTATGGTCTTTTAAATATGAGATGGAATCCTTATGGTATCCACGGTATTGTTCTCATGCAGTCCTTGGGGGCGGTCTCTTTTTCATCCATCTTATTAATTAACTCCATAAAAAATATTGATTTTGCGGTCATTGAAAGTGCTAAAACCTTAGGAGCTAGGTCTAATCGGATTATTTTGACCATCATTCTTCCCCTAATTAAAAATGGCATCGTGGCGGTGGCCTTACTCAATTTTATTCGAGCTTTAGCTGACTTTGGAACCCCCCACATCATCGGTGGAAATTTTACAACTTTGGCGTCTGAAGGCTACCTATCCATGATTGCTTATGGGGATTCATACATGGCTTCTATTATCAATGTTATTATTTTTATTCCAGGCATCATTGCTTTTTATTTTTATCTTAAAGCTAATCGAAACATGTCTTCTTCCACTAGCAACTATAGTATTGGTCAACGGGAAGAGGGGTTAAATTTATCTGGAGGGGTTTTTCAAGTCTTCAAACTCATCGCCTTACTTTTTGTGCTGATCATCGGCTTGCAATATACCTCCATTATTTTAGAAGCTTTTACCCAAACAGAAAAACAACAGACCTTTTTCACCTTAGCTAATATCAAAGCTTCCTTGCCTTATCTCAACCCTGCCATGTTTCGTTCGATTGCATATGCGCTGATTGCTGGATTAGGAGCGACTCTCTTATCCTTTCTTTTGATTTATTATTCGCGTGTTCGTCAGAAGCAATGGATGAAACATATGGAATTGATAGCAACCTTACCATCCGTTGTTCCAGGAACATTTTTTGGTTTAGGGTATCTCTTAGCTTTCCAATCATATCCTCTGAATTTAACAGGGACGGCAGCTATTGTGGTCATCAATATGTTATTTAAATTGTTACCCACCTCAACTAAAATTGCAGCAGCCTCAGTCGAACAAATACATCCAGATATTATGGATGCCACCCAAGATTTAGGTGGCCAGTGGTACCATGAATTGTTCGGTCAAGTTTTTCCCCTGGCTAAAAGTGGCTTATTTCTTTCCTTTATAGAAGGCTTTATTTCTACCATGACCACTGTGGGGTCCATTATATTCTTGGTCACCCCAGGGCAAAAAGTTTTGACTTTAATTTTATTTGAACTCATCGGTAGTGGGAAATATGACCTGGCATCCACCATTGCTTTGTGGATGATTGTTATTTCTCTGATCTTTACGGCTGGCGCTTACGCTTTACTCGGATTATTTAGAAAGAAGGGAAGCTATGAAACTCAAAATCAAAAACTTGCATAAATCTTTTGGTAAACACCATGTCCTCAAAGGCATTGAATTGGACGTCCAAGAAGGAAGTTTTATAGCCTTTTTAGGCCCTTCTGGTTGTGGAAAAACAACCCTACTACGCTGTATTGGAGGGTTAGAAAAGATCGATCAGGGTCAAATTATTCTGGACGGACAGGATATCAGCCATCAATCTGCCCAAGAACGAAATATATCTACCGTTTTTCAATCCTATGGTCTCTTTCCGCAAATGAATGTCTTCGATAATGTGGCTTATGGCCTTAAAATTCAAGGAATGAAGGCTGAAGAAAGAAAAGAGCGGGTAGAGAAAATGATTGAAATGGTAGAGCTGGATGATTTTATTTACCAAGATGTTCAATCTCTGAGTGGAGGTCAGCAACAAAGAGTTGCTCTCGCTCGTTCCTTAGCGATTGAACCGTCTTTGCTCCTCTTAGATGAACCTTTTTCAAGCCTTGACCGCAACTTAAAATCCTCCCTCCGCCAACAAATTAAGGACCTGCAGAAAAAAATTAATCTTACGACCATTATCGTCACCCATGACCAAGAGGAAGCCTTTGCCTTGGCTGACCAAGTCGCTGTCATGAAAGAGGGTCAGTTCGTTGAGATTAATTCACCCGCGGCTTTATATGAATCTCCCCAGGATCCCTTTGTCTTAGAATTTATAGGTGAGTCCAACCGTCTAACTGAAAAAACCTATGTTCGGCCGGAGGATATTGATTTATCCTTGGAAGCTAAAAGTGGATACAAGTCAGCCCTTGTGACTGAATTTTCATACTTAGGTCTAGAAGTGTATCTCACGATTAAAAATGAGGAAGAAGAACTTCGGGTCGTCAGTTTAAGTAACCAACTTCCACTGCTGGAAGTGGGCGACCAAATCTACTATAGCTATCAAGCTAAAAGACTAGGGGACTGACATCTGTTATAATCTCTTTAAAGCATAAGTTTTAAAAGGAGATTGATTTAATGAATGATAAAAGATTAAAGAAGATCATAGCTAGCCTAGGATTAACCGCTGGAGCCTTGTCTGCGGCTTCCTACCTCTATCTTAGGCTAGTAAAAAACCAAAGTTTGTCTGACTTTACCGTCCATCGTTTTATCGAAAATCAGTCCTGGAAAGAACGCAGTGAACAGCTGGTCGAAGAAGATTTTGAAGAGGCGCATTATTCTCTCCTGCATGAAAATCGTAAGGCTGTCAAGCATCCCTTTGCTGCTTTAGTAAAAAATTTCCAAGAATATATCATATCCGGCATGCAGGTATTTGTCTGGAATGATAATCATGATCCCAATCAAGACATTCTCCTTTATTTCCATGGCGGTGGTTATATTTGGCAACCTTTTTATACTCAATATATAGCACTAGAACATATCGCCAAGCAGACGGCTTGTAAAATTGTTATGCCTATTTATCCCAAGGCACCAGAGCATGATTTCAAATATGCTTTTCCAAAATTAATTAATCTTTATAGAGAAATTTTGAAAGAAAAAAATGACCAAGCCAGTGTGCATCTGATGGGGGATTCTGCTGGGGGTGGTTTGGCCTTGGGATTTACCTATGCTTTAATCGACCAAAAGCTTGCCCAACCTCAAAATTTGATTTTGATTTCACCCTGGTTAGATTTAACCAATAGCCATCCCGATATAGAACGAGCCAATGAGCGGGAGAAATTTTTTGGCCTGAAAGGATTAAATACTGCGGCCTTGTATTGGGCAGGGGAAGAAGCCAATCGCAAACATAAATATGTTTCCCCTAAGTTTGCCAATCCGACGGCTCTCAGCTCTCATGTGATGATATTCTTTGGAACAGACGAAACTTTTTACTATGATTGCTTAGATTTTCTGACTTTATTAGATAAAAATAATAAAGATTATGATTTCGAGATTGGCCAGGATCAATATCATGTATACCCCCTTTATCCAACAGTAGAAGGTTTTCAAGCCCGGGAAAAAATATCAAATCTTTTGAATAAAAAATAAATTTTATCCTTGACAATTAATATTTATGCTTTATAGTGTTAATTAATAAGAAAAACACGAAAGAGGAGGAGACCATCATGAACACACAATTGCATACCATCATTTTGGATTCGACTCCGAATTCAGCTCAAAACTTATTTTTCTTTAGCTTCTTTAGATAGTTTGCACTGAGATTAGCAATCATAGGTGCAAACGCAGATGAAAAATCTGATTGTATCTATGGTAGCTAGAGCTATTTAACGTGAACTAGCCCATAGAATTCATATTCTAAATTGGCTAGTAAGCGTAAGAACCTTTACTCTTATATTATCAAACACCAATTTAGAATATTCTAAATTGGTGTTTTTCTTTTGTCTGTTACCCTGTCAATGAAAATATAGGAGGAAATCAACATGACTATCAAAAAACTCTCACTCTTAACTCTTAGTGCTTTAACTTTAATGGCGTGTGGTCAAAATCAATCTGAATCAGCAAGCTCAGAAGCAAGCTCAGAAGCAGCAGGAGGGGAAGCTAAAGAAAAAGTTTCCATCGGGATTAACCAATTCATGGAGCATGAATCTTTAAACCAATCTCGCCAAGGTTTCCTAGATGAAATGGAAAAACAAGGTTACAAAGAAGGGGACAATCTTAGTGTAGATTATAAAAATGCCCAAGGAGATCAAGCCAACCTCCAAAGTATTGCCCAACAGCTGGCTGGCAATCACGATCTCATCTTAAATATAGCAACACCATCGGCTCAATCGATGGCTAATGCTGACAAAGAGACCCCTCAATTATTCACTGCAGTGACCGACCCCGTCGAAGCTAAACTAGTAGAAAGTATGGATAAACCAGGCGCTAATATTACTGGAACCTCAGATAAAGCAGATACAGCCGTTTTAGTGGATCTTTTGTTAAAAGCCGATCCTGATATTCAAACCATTGGTATCATTTACAATTCCTCAGAAATTAACTCTGAAACGCAATATGAAGAAGCTAAAGAAGAAATTGAATCTCGCGGTCTAAAAGTAGAAAGTGCTGCTGTTGCTTCCACTAATGATGTGCAGTCAGCCATCTCTGCCTTGGCCGATAAGGTCGATGGAATTTATGTTCCAACGGACAACACCATTGCTTCATCCATTTCAACCATCGGACAAGTCCTAATGGATAAAAAAGTTCCTTCTGTGGCCGCATTCGGTGCAGGAGTAGAGGGAACGCTTGCAAGTTACGGTGTCGATTATGAACATCTCGGTCGCCAAACAGCCACCCAAGCGATTCAAATCATCGAAGGTAAAAAGCCAGCTGATTTGCCAGTAGAATTAGCAGATGAATTGGAAGTCAATGTGAATGAAGAAATGGCTGAGGCTTTAGGTATCGACCCAGCATCTTTAACTGAAAATTAAGGGATAAGTAAAAAGAAAGGGTGGCAAGCATGTCAATTATTATTTCATCATTAACTCAAGGTTTGTTTTGGGCCATAATGGCCATTGGGGTCTACATCACCTTCAGATTGTTGGAAATTGCTGATCTGAGCGCCGAGGGAACATTCCCCCTCGGTGCTTCAATAGCAGCCACACTGATTGTGTCTGGCATGAATCCTCTGCTGGCTACTCTCTTGGCCGTAGTAGGAGGGGCATTAGGCGGTTTGGCTGCAGGCATTCTTCATACGAAAATGAAAATTCCAGCTATTATCACAGGGATTTTAATTCAGACCGCCTTATATTCCATCAATATTAGAATCATGGGCCAATCGAATGTTTCTTTATTAGGAGAAGCCAGCCTGTTAACATACTTTGAATCTTTAGGCTTGCCACCCGCTCTTTCAGCCTTATTATTAGCTGTTTTAGCAGTGACCCTTGTTATTATTCTCATTGTTTGGTTCATGAAAACAGAGTTTGGTTTGGCCTTAATTACAACCGGTAATAATAAGATGATGGCTGAAGCTAACGGTATTTATACCGACGCTATGGTCATATTAGGCTATATGATTTCCAATGCCTTAATTGCCTTATCCGGTGCCTTGATTGCGCAATTTAATGGTTATTCAGATATTTCGATGGGGACAGGAACTATTGTGATTGGACTCGCTTCTCTCATCATTGCGGAAGTGATTATAAAAGATACGTCCATGCATCAGCGACTTTTATCTATTTTATTGGGATCATTTATTTATCGTTTGGTTATCGACCTGATTCTCAGACAAACTCTGATTGCTATCACCCCGACAGACATAAAAATCATTTCAGCTCTGATCCTAGCTCTTATCTTATGGCTACCACATATGAAAAATAAAACCAAAAGAAATAAAGTTCAAAACAATAAAGGAAGTGATCGTTAATGGTTCCTATTCTATCATTGCAAGACGTTCATAAAATTTTTGGTAAAGACACCATTGATGAAAATCGAGTCCTACAGGGGATTGATTTGGACATTCATCGAGGCGATTTTATTTCAGTGATAGGTAGTAATGGAGCTGGTAAATCTACCTTATTGAACTCGATTGCTGGGGTCTATCCTATCGACCAAGGTGAAATTTATCTCAATGGTCAACCCATCACCGATACCCCGGCTTATCGACGCGCCCAATATATTTCCCGAGTCTTCCAGGATCCACAAGTGGGCACCGCTCGCGAACTAACTATAGAAGAGAATTTAGCTATCGCCAATAAAAGGGGGAAGAGAAATTCACTGAGCTTGGCGATCACCTCAGACATGCGACAGCTTTTTATTGAAGAACTTAAAAAACTCAATATGGGCTTAGAAGACCGCCTCACTGTCCGTACACAATCCTTATCAGGAGGACAACGCCAAGTCTTGACCCTATTGATGGCTGTTTTGCAGACACCCGAATTGCTTTTATTGGATGAGCATACTGCTGCCTTGGATCCACGAGCGTCCAGTATGGTGATGAATTTGACCCAACGATTAGTCGAAGAACGTCAGCTGTCGACTTTAATGATTACCCATAATAT
>JBHWOX010000042.1:0-6394 GCA_043424615.1 Atopococcus sp. | reverse complement strand
CCGTGGGCATCCTCACAAAAGGATGCCCAGCTTATTTTTTTAATTTTTAACTTTTTTCTTTTGATCATAATAAACTGTCAGTTCATCGATAATACGTTGGGCGACTTTTTCAGGCACACCCAAATCTTTAATTTCTTCCACGTCCGCATGAACCACATTCTTCAGAGAACGGAAGTGACGCATGATTTTCTGGCGTGTTTTAGGACCGACCCCTTCTATCTTATCTAATTGAGAGGAGAAACTATTTTTACTCCGAGTAGAGCGGTGGAAAGTGATTGCAAAACGGTGGACTTCATCCTGTATGCGTTGAATGAGATAAAAGGCCTGACTTTTTGGATCCAACTCAATTTCGCGATAGCCCCTATCCGGATGGCCCACCAGTAAGTGAGCGGTTTGGTGGTAATCATCTTTCACCATCCCAGCCACTGGAAGATTGAGATTGAGTTCATTTTCCAGCACATCGATGGCAGCATGAATTTGGACTTTTCCTCCGTCCATTAAGATGAGGTCGGGGAACTCTGCTTTTTCTTTTAATAAGCGGCTATAGCGTCGTCTGACGACCTCTTGGGTAGTTGCAAACTCATCTGCTCCGTCCACCGTCTTGATATGAAATTTGCGATAATTGCTCTTGTCAGCCAAACCATTCTTAAAGGAAACCATGGCTGAGACGGGGTGGGCTCCTTGAATGTTGGAGTGGTCAAAAGTTTCTATTCTTTCGATATAGTCCAAACCTAAAGCATCCGCTAACTCCTGGCTGGCCCCGATAGTTTTTTCTTCATTTAGGGCTTGCAATTTGAAGTGTTCGTTGAGGGCAATTTGACTATTTTTTTTAGCTAAATCTAAGAGTCTTTTTTTCTCCCCTCTTTGGGGAACTCGGACGGGCCGGTCTAGAATTTCGGATAAATCTTGCTTGTCCAGACCTGCCGGCACTAGAATTTCTTTGGGTTTAATATTATTGTCTTCATCGTAATACTGTAAGATATAGCGGGTCAACTCTTCTTCAGGAGTGCCGTAACAAGGAGCCAAGTGGGCGTCACGTTTGGTTAACTTACGTTGGCGGATGAAAAAGACCTGAATCGATATCCACCCCTTGTCCATATCGTAATTAAAGATATCGCGGGGGGTATGGTCTTGGCTGATCATGGTCTGTTTTTCAACGGTTTGTTCAATATGACGGATCTGGTCACGGTATTCCATTGCCCGCTCATATTCTAAATTTTCAGAAGCTTTCATCATTTTTTGGATTAAGTCATCTTTGACTTCTTGGACATGGCCATTGAGAAAACGTCGAATATTGGCAATCTGAGCCTCATATTCCTCCTTAGGCACTTCATGGTCGCAGCAGCCAATGCATTGGCCGATATGGTAATAGAGGCAAGCCCTTTTTTGGCTTTTATTACAGCGGCGCAAGGGATATAATTTTTGCAAGATTTGCATGGTTTGGCTGGCGGCATAAACATCAGGATAAGGACCAAAGTAAATGGCCCCGTCCTTCAAGACATCTGAGGTGATTTCTATTTTCGGATCGCGTTCGTTGGTAATTTTCAAGTAAGGATAGGAAGTCCCCTGTTTCAAACGAATGTTGTATTTGGGTTGGTGTTTTTTTATCAGAGTCACTTCCAGTAAGAGCGCTTCTTTATTGGTAGAAGTGATAATGGTTTCAAAATCTGCGATTTCACTCACCAACTTAGCTGTCTTTCCTTGATGACTAGACTTAAAATAAGAACGGACTCGATTTTTCAAATTTTTTGCCTTACCGACGTAAATAATCTCTCCGTCAGCATTTTTATGTAGGTAAACCCCAGGCAAGTCAGGTAGCAAACTCAATTTAGCTTCAATCAGTGGACTAGCCATCGACTTTCTCCTTTCTGTCATCTTCATTTTCTTGTGGATTAGAAAAACCCGTGACATCGAACAATCACAGGCTTTATGGCATCATTATTATAACATTTTTTCATCCAAAAGATAAATTTTGCGTACATCTGTTCGGTGCTTACAGGGTAACGTAAGCCCGGAAGCTCCGCCCGGTGAAATAAGATTCCGCTCCGTTATGGTAGATAAATGGGCGACCATAGCGGTAATCGCCAAATAAGGCTCCTCCTTGCTGGCGGACATCTTCAGGGGTGAGTAACCAAGACGAGCTTTTTTCATCCACCACTTCCACTCTTTGCAGGGCCATATATTGGTCTTCGTTTAGAAGTTGAACCCCCATCTGTTCAGCCAGAGCCAAAGCACTGCCTGCCGGTTTATTTTTTTTACGGCTAGCCAGAGCGGCGTCATCATAGCATAATTTTTGACGGCCGGGAGGAGAAGCGGCGCTGAAATCGACATAGACCAAGCCCTCACTTTCCGGCCAGGGAGAGATGAGATCGGGTTCGCCTCCACTCTTTTCCATCTGATAGATGGCTTCAAAAGCCCCCTCATTGGCTTTCAGCCCAGCCTCCACCTCTGACCACGTCCAATCAGGATGGCGGTCAGAGTGGTCATGGAAGCGTTCTTTTAATTGTTGAAGAAAAGCTGTTTTTTCTTCAGCAGTCAACTGTTGAGCCATACCATCCCCACCTTAATCCAGCACGATGTTTTGAGGGTTGCCATCTACATAGGCTTGGGTATTTGAAAAAGCGATATGGGCACGATCTACCATGGCTTCATCAGTTAAAAAGGCAATATGAGGGGTTAAGAGGGCGTTTTTGGCATGCAAAAGCGGTTCATCACTATCCAAAGGGGGCTCTTGGTCAAAGACATCAATACCCGCCCCAGCAATTTTTTCTTCATTCAAGACTTGAGCCAAAGCTTCATTGTCCACAATAGGTCCCCGAGCAGCATTAATGAAAATGGCGCTTTCTTTCATTTTTTCAAATTTTTCTAGAGAAATCAGTCCTTTTGTTTCGTCATTATTGGGGAGATGAAGGCTAATGATGTCACTTTCAGCCATTAATTCATCCAAGGAAACATAGGTCATACCCAAGTCTTTCATCTCATCTTTTTCAGAACGATTATAGCCTAATAATTCAGCTCCAAAAGCATGGAACAGTCGGGCCACTTGCCCACCGATATTACCTGTCCCAATAATTCCAACCGTTTTCCCTTTTATTTCCTTGCCTTGGTAAGGATTAGAGAACTTTTCAGCTTGGCGGATGGCCTGGTCTCCTTCCTTAATCTGTCGGTAAAGATTAATCACCAGACCAATCACCAGTTCTGCCACGGCGTCATCTGAATAACCGGCAGCATTAGCAATTTTGATGCCTTTTTCTTGGGCCGCTTGGGTATCCACATGGTCATAACCCGTAAAGGCCACATTAATGAATTCCAGAGCATCGCTAGCTTCAATGACCTCAGCAGGAAGAGGGTTATTCGCAATCATGACAATTTCAGCACCTTGACTGCGTTCAATTAACTCTTCCGTATCCGTCGTTTTTTCATCATAATAGACAAAATCATGCCCAGCCTCTTTTAATGGTTGGGCTAAGCTATCGATTAAGTCTTCAGGAACATTCAACGGTTCTAATAAAACGATTTTCATCCAATCATCCTTTCTAAAACATTACCAAATAATTAAACGATCCTCTGGGGCTAGATACATGCCGTCACCAGGCTGGGTGTCAAAGCTTTGATGGAAGCCATCCAGCAATTGAGGCACACGGTTGGCACGGATCTCATTGGGAGCATGAACATCAACCTTCAACAAGAGACGGGCATATTCTGGCCGAGATTTCTTACACCAAATTTTGGCCCAATTTATAAAGAAAGCTTGAGGGTCAGCCTGATCTTCTTCTATCATGGCTTCATAGGCGGCAGCTAAGCCCCCTTGGTCAGCAATATTCTCAGAGACAGTCAGCCGACCATTGACTGGCCCAGCTTCAGCCTCTAAGCCATCGAAGCACTCGACCATTTGTTCGGCCATTGCCTCAAAATGAGCAAAATCCTCTTCCTGCCACCAATTATTCATATTGCCTTTTTCGTCAAATTTTGCTCCATTATTGTCGAAAGCGTGGGAGATTTCGTGGGCAATAACCGCCCCAATCCCTCCAAAATTTTCAGACCGACTTTGATTAAAGTCATAAAAGGGGGCTTGGAGAATAGCGGCAGGGAAACAAATCACATTGGCATTGGGATTAAAATAAGCATTGACGGTCACCGCTGACATGCCCCATTCACTACGGTCTACCTCTTGATTCCAACGCTGACATTGGAAATCCAGAGTCAATCTTTGAAAATGACTGTAGTTAGCATAAAAGCCTTGGGTCGGATCCACTTTAAACTGGCGGTAAAGGTCAATATAATCTTCTGGATAAGCAATCAAAGGAATCAAGGCATCTAATTTTTCAATGGCCCGGGCAATGGTGGTCTGGCTCAGCCAGCTATTGTTGGATAGACGATTTTTATAAATTTCAACCATGCGGTCAATCATTTCTTCCACATCTGCTCGTGCACGTGGACCAAAATATTTTTTACCATAATAGATTCCTAATGGTTGGTCGAAAAAGGCCAAGCTCGCATAATACGCATGCTTGTCACGACTTTGTAATTCAGATTGACCAGATAAAGCTAAGGAGTAAGTCCCCATGGCTTGGCGGATATCTTCCGACAGATAAGACGCTTCCTCCTGGATGGTTCGGACTAGCATCCAAGCCTTCAGTTGGTCAAAATCTTTTTCATCCACTAAAGAGCCATAATCCTCAAAAAATTCAGGATGAGTCACAATCACTTCATCCACTTGAGAGTTAATGAGAGACTTAAAAAGGCTTTGGAATGAAAAGGCTTGGCTGTAGTCATCGACTTGGTCTAACGTTCGAGGGTTGAAATTTTTAGCATAGTCTGCCGCTTCCTCACGGGATTTGACCCTTTGGCTGAGGTCATCATCAAAAGTAAGAGCCTGCTCAATATAGTCTTCAGCCTCTGCTGAATCAAAACCAACTAAGGATAGAACCTTAAGCATAGCGGCTCGGTAAAGCTCCAGCAGCTGGTCACCTTCATCCGTTCCATAATAGCCTTTTTCTGGCAAAATAATGGAAGGGCTATGGAGATAAAGGCTGTAGCGGCTGGTGTCTTTCATATGCGGACTGATAGAAAAGTCAAAGGGAACTGCACTCCCGGCTTGAACCAAATCAAGCAGTTGCTGGTCAAATTCTTCAAAACTAGACAGTGCCAGTATTTTTTCCACTAGGGGACGAATGGGGCTTGCACCTGCCTGGTCAATCGACTCAAAATCCTTAGCTAGGCGGTAGAATGCCACAAATTCTTCCAGGCTGTCGTCTTCAAGCTTCACCTGACCTTGATCCATCCGATTGACTTCTTCCATCATCAATTCTTCAATATCATCACGAACAGTTAAAAAGCCTCCTGTGGCGACCTTATCGTCAGCAATCTCAGCTTCTTCTAGCCAGTCTTGGTTGACAGCCAAGTATAAATTATCTTTGATTAAATCTTTTTGAATCGTCATGCTACTCCTTCTTTCTAGCAAGTCTTACACAATCTCAGTTTATCATAGAAGACAAAAGTAATTAAAAGTTATAGCTTTAGCCTTGGCTTTTCTACTATTTTCAATTTGCATAAAATTTACGTATAATGAAGCATATAAAAGAAGGAGGTCCAAGCATGATTCAAGTCAGACAATTGCCTGTCGGTATGTTAAGAGCCAATTGTTATTTTATATATAATGAAAGTCAAGTGCTGATTGTCGACCCTGGCGCGGATGCAGATAACATCCAAGCTGTCGTCGCTCAAATTGGGGTGCGCCCAGTAGGAATCATTTTAACCCACGCCCATTATGACCACATTGGGGCGGTCGATGAGATTCGAGATCTTTATGGGATCGATGTTTATTTATGTGAGATTGAAAAAGACTGGCTCACTGACCCCATGAAAAATTTATCAGGAGGAAGTTGGCGGGAGGAAGTCCGTGCTCGCCCAGCCGACCATTATTTTGAGATCAACCAGCCTTGCCAAATTGGGGACTTCCGTTTTCAAGTTGTCCCTACTCCTGGCCACTCCCCCGGTTCAGTCAGCTTTATTTTTGAGGAAGAAAAATTCGTTGTCAGTGGGGATATCATATTCTCTGGTACCATCGGTCGAACCGACTTGCCAGAGGCAGACTTCCATACTCTAAAAAATTCCATCCGCCGAGAAATTTTCACCCTTGACCCTAGCTTTAAGATTTATCCGGGACATGGAGTAGAAAGTTCTGTAGGCTATGAAAAGGATCATAACCCATTCTTTAATTCCACCGAAAAAAATTCATAAGCAGTGCTGGTGACCCAGCATTTACAAAAGCTTGCGATTAAAACGCAAGCTTTTTTTATTTTTTCAAAGATGACTCTCACCCTTTTGTAAAGGCTTACAAGAAAGAATATTATTTCATAAAAAAATAGTTTTTTCATTTTTTAACTTAGCC
>JBHWOX010000041.1:0-60696 GCA_043424615.1 Atopococcus sp. | reverse complement strand
GCTTCATGAGCCAGTCCAGCCACTCGCTTGTCTTGTTCAACAATCCCCTCTTCAGTATCTATAACTATACAGACGACATCAGATCGATCAATGGCTCGCAAAGCCCGCAAGACAGAATACTTTTCTGTATTTTCGAAAATTTTTCCTTTTTTACGGATACCAGCTGTATCTATAATTCGATAGTCTAATCCACTGTCTTCATCTACAAAGTCTGTATCAATCGCATCCCGAGTGGTTCCTGCTTGGTTAGAAACAATGACACGGTCTTCGCCTAGAACTGCATTCACCAAAGATGACTTTCCAACATTGGGACGCCCGATGAGAGAAAATGACAGCTTATGGGTCTCATCTTCTTTTTCTAAAGATGAGAAATGATCGATAACAGCAGATAATAAGTCTCCTATCCCCTTTCCGTGTTCAGCGGAGACGGCATAAGGTTCTCCTAAACCAAGGGAATAAAATTCAAAAACAGCAGATTGGCGGGCTTGAGAGTCCACCTTATTGACAGCTAAAACAATGGGCTTTTTGGACCGGTATAATATTTTAGCAATTTGTTCATCTAAATCAGTAATTCCAAGGGTTACATCAGCTACATATACAATAACATCCGCTTCATCAATCGCTATTTGAGCTTGGTCAAAAATTTGCTTATCAATCGGTTGATCTTCTAGGGTTAGCCCCCCTGTATCAATGACAGAAAAATGCTGGTTCAACCATTCTCCTTTGGCATACAAGCGATCACGTGTGACACCTGGCATATCATCCACGATAGCTATGCGCTCTTCAGCTATGCGATTAAATAAAGTAGATTTACCGACATTTGGACTTCCAACTAAGGCAACAGTTGCTTCTGACATTGTATCACCTCCATAATATTAGTTAATAAATGTTACTTGCTTTCAATAAAAAACGGCTTCAGAAATTAATCTCAAGCCGTTCTAATTTTTTATTTGTAGGCTGGTCTTTAGTCTAAGTTTAAGTCAGACAATTGGTCACCTAAAAGATCTCCAACTGTGAATGAAGATTCAATTTCTTCTTCTTTGGTTTGACGATTTTGTTTTTTAGGTGCGCCACCGCCGTGGTTAGATTTGTTAGAGTTTTGATGTTGTTCTTGAGAAGCTTTATCTTCAGCTGTTGGCTCTTCTAAAGCTTTCAAGCTTAATGATAAGCGTTCTTCTTCTTCATTAACATCTAAAACTTTTACCTTAATTTCTTGTCCTGCTTCTAGGACTTCATTAGGTGTAGAAATGTGACGGTGTGCAATTTGTGAGATGTGAAGTAAGCCTTCAACACCTGGTAAAACTTCAACAAAAGCACCAAAGTCAACTAAACGTTTTACTTTTCCGTCAACAACGTCATCTTTAGCGATTTTTTCAGTGATGCCATCCCAAGGCCCAGGAAGAACATCTTTACGTGAAAGTGAGATACGTTCATCATCGACATCAACGGATAAAACTTTTACTTCAATTTCATCGCCAACATTTAAGTAGTCTTCAGGATTGTCTACATGTTCGTGGGCAATCTCAGAAATGTGAACTAAACCGTCCACTCCACCTAAGTCAATAAAAGCACCAAAGTCAACAATACGAGCAACTTTACCAGTTACTGTTTGACCTTCTTCTAAGCTTTCTAATGTTTCAGCTTTAAGGTCTTCAAGTTCTTTTTCTTGAATTGCTTTGTGAGATAAGATTAAACGGTTTTCGCTAGGTTCAATCTCAGTGATGGCTAATTCTAACGTTTCGCCCACATAAGTAGAGAAGTCATCGATGTAGTTTACATCAACAAGTGAAGCAGGGATGAATCCGCGTACACCACAGTCAACAACTAAACCACCTTTAACAACTTTAGTCACAGGTGCTTCGATTGTTTCACCGTTTTCAAATTTTTCTTCAAGTTCTTGCCATACTTTTTGAGCGTCAACGCGTCGTTTTGATAATTGGTAGCTGCCTTGTTCTTTATCTTGGATTTCTTTAATGACAACTACTTCAATTTCATCACCAACACTCACGATTTCATTGACGTCATCAACAGGTTTAGTTGATAACTCGCGAGGTTGAATCACACCTTCTTGTCCGCCTTCTAAACCAGCGATAACTTGTCCATCATCGTCAATGGTTAGAATTTCTGCCATAACGGTATCTCCTACGTTGATTTCTGTAGCAGCATCCATGGCTTCTGACATTGAAGGAGTTTCTTCAGAACTTTCTTCAACTTCTGAAGTTTCTACTTCTTCATCTAAGTTTAAATCTTTTTCATTGTTCTCTGACATTATGTGTCCTCCTAGTGTACATTTGGTATACAAAATACATTATACCTTAAATTTTATTCATAATCTAGATAAATTCTGGATTTTCTTAATTTTCTTTAATTATTGTTTTAATTTTTTCAATGACTTGATCGGTAGTTAAGTCAGTGGTGTCTAACAGTACGGCATCATCTGCAGCTTTCAGAGGGGCCACTTGACGTTGGCTATCTTTTTTATCCCGTTCCATAATCTCTTTTTTGAGCTGTTCAAAATCACTCTGGATGCCTCTTTCTTGATTTTCTTTAAAGCGTCGTTTGGCTCTTTCATCAAGAGAAGCATCTAAAAAAATCTTATAGTTGGCGTCGGGCAAAACAACCGTCCCTATATCTCGTCCATCCATCACCACGTCGAAGTCTTCTGCTAGCAATCTCTGCCGATTGACCAGCTCTTCTCTCACCTGTGGATGGGCAGATACTTCTGAAGCATTATTGGTCACCTCTAAAGAGCGAATATCTTCAGTCACCTCTTGACCATTGATAAACACTTTTTGCTGGTCTTCCGCTTGCTCAAAACTGATATCCATTTGATTGAGCGCATCGACTAAAGCTTTCTCGTTCGAAAAGTCCACTCCTCTTTGAATAGCTTCCCAAGTGAGAGAGCGATACATGGCTCCAGTATCAATATGAATAATGTCCAAATCTTGGGCTAGTTGCTTTGATATCGTGCTTTTGCCAGATGATGCTGGACCATCAATAGCAATCGTTAAATGTTCAGTCACTCTTACCCCACTTTCGTTCCCTATTGAGGGATGCGTAATGTTGACCCTGGTTGAATATTTGAATTAGCAGCTAGACCGTTCGCTTCAAGTAGTGCATCTAATGAAATGCCATGGTTGACAGCAATACGGTAAAGATTGTCCCCGGCTTGAACGGTGTAGCTAGAGTAGGATTGAGCTTCTTCAGCAGCTTGTTGGCTTTCTGCTTGAGCACGTGATTGTGCTTGAGCTTGGGCTTCAGCCTGTCTTTGAGCCTCGGCTTGACGTTCTGATTCAGCTTGGGCATCTCGTTGGGCTTGAGCTTGTCGAGCAGCTTCAGCTTCAGCTTGTTCAGATTCTTCTTTAGCAATCGATCGAGATTCTTCTTTTTCTTTCGATTCTTTCAGACTTGACTCTTTGGCACTGTCATCATCTTTAGAGCTTTCAGAACTTTCTGAACTTGAGCTCAACTCGATACTATCTTGCTGATTTTCAAAGCGGTCATATGAACGGTTATTCAAATACCATACATAAGCAACAGTAGTTAAAATGATAATTAAAATAATAATAATAAAGATCGTAACTAAATTATTAGGTAATTTATTCCCTGAGTGACGGCGCTTCATACGAGAGGGAACGCCATTATCGTCGACATAGGGCTCATCACTAAACTGCTTAGACCATAAAGCTGATTCTTCTTCAGCATCAAATTCCTCATCATAAGATGGGTCATCCTCATCATATTCATCATCAAAATCTTCATCGGAAAAATCAATGGTATTTTCCAAATCATCTTGAGTGTTCATTTCAGAAGATTGGTCCTCATCCAAATCAACATCCGAGTCTAAATCATAATCTTCATCAGAAGATAAATAATCATCGGAGTTCTCAAAATCATCATGCTGGCGGTAGTCATCTTTAGACATCCAATCTCCCCCTTTCTCTCATTTCATTACGTTCTACATTATAACATAACAGGATAAAGTAATAAGGATTTTAGTAAAATAATCCTGAGATAATTTCTCTCCAGGCTTGATCTTCATTTTGATCTTTTAAGTCTAGGCTCTCTGACCAAAAGTCCTCCAACAGATCCTCTTGACAATTGTCACAACAGCATTTTAACTGGTAGTTTGACCCCTGATCCTCATCAAAGTACTGGATAAAAAATTTCCGTCGACATTGCTTAGTGCTAACATAATCCAACATGGCTTGGAGTTGGCTTTCTTTAATCAGCTGACGGTGGTGATATTTCTTTTGAATCTCGTTGACCGTCCAGGCTAATTTTTTAAAATAATAGATGGTCCAGCTATGGGGACTGCTCGACCGGTCTGGTGGATCAACTTGTTGGTAGATCTGTTGAATAGCAGATGGTTCCATATAATCTTCTTCGATAAAAAAACGTGGAATTTGCTCGTCGCCAGCATGATAAAGCAAAATTGCCAAGCAGTCTTTGCCATCTCGCCCTGCTCGACCTGTTTCTTGCAGATACATTTCTGGGCTTGGAGGAAGATGGTAGTGAATGACATAACGGACATTATCCTTATCAATGCCCATCCCAAAAGCATTGGTGGCACATATAATATCCAGCTGGTCTTGGTCAAACTGCATTTGGATTTTTAAGCGGTCCTGGTCATCCAGATCCCCGTGGTAAAAACCAACCTTTAAGCGACTTTCACTTTGCAAATAACTGCAAATTTCTTGGGCCATTTTTTTACTTGAGAAATAAATAATTCCAGCTGGTTTTAAATGTTGGACCAAATTCAATAGGATGCTCTTTTTTTCATGAGCGTGACTGACCCTCTTAAGCAAATATTTTATGTTTGGACGTTCTACACCCGTACTGATAGTGACCATCTCTTCTTGGCTGTCAAAGAGCAGGTCTTGAATTTCTTGCCTGACCTGGGGAGTCGCTGTGGCTGTCAAAGCCATGGTGGTAGGAAAATTTAAACGCTGGCGGACCTGCCCTAACATCAAATAATCCGGCCGAAAATTCATCCCCCATTGCGAAATACAATGGGCCTCATCGACAACAAAAAGGCTTAAGTTCAGCTGGCTCAAAGCATCGATCATATAGTCCTGAAAAAGCATTTCAGGTGATAAATAGATGAAGCGATAGGCAGATAAATTTCTTAAAATCAATCGCCTCTCATCCCTGTCTTGTAGAGAGTTTAAAGCGGCGACTTTTGTCTCCCCCTGCCGCTTAAGTTGGGAAACCTGGTCCACCATCAATGATATTAATGGAGAAACAACCACGGTCGTTCCAGCTAGCAGATATGTCGGCAACTGGTAGCACAGAGATTTACCTGTTCCAGTAGGCAAGGTAACTAATGAATTTTTATGTTCAATAGCTGCTTGGACTGCCTCTTCTTGCCCTGGTCGAAAAGTGACATAGTTAAAATATTTCTTTAATGCATCTTTAAGTGTCAAGCTCATGACTCAAAAACCTCTCTATTTCAATCAAGCGATATTTATAAAAGGGAACATGAGGATGGTAATCATTAAATATCTTATAAACAGGAGGCTGGTGGTCAAGAAAGTCATTCACCATTTTTCGATCTTGAGAATCATACAAATAGTTCACGTCTTCCATACCAACGACCACCGCAATTTCCACCAAATGATCAGCGATAGTCCCTATTTTTACCCCACGAATTTGAGCAATTTGGTGAACATTCATCCTTTTTTCAAGAAATCTCTTGGTCTTAAAGGCAGTCGGTGATAAGCCTAATAAATGAACCTTCGAACTGGCTTGGTAAATACTTGAAAACAGGGGAAAGTCTTTTGCTTGCTCATCAACCACCGCCATTAATTGATGCAAGGCATCTTTTTGCCTCAAATAGGGAGACTGGCCGTCAGTTGTGAGCTGTTTGACCGTTTGACCCACCCGCTGATGGCCGGTCAACTGACGCGCTAAAAAATTAGCCCTTTCGTCCTCTAATTGGGTAAAAACATTTGTCCATTCAGCTGCTAAATCTTGGCCAACACCTTCACGCCCATGCTTAGCCAACCATCTTTTTACCCAAAATTGTTGCCGGGGTGACGTGCTGAAGGGCTGGTAGTTTCGATTGTGGTGCATCATTTCAGAGAGCACTTGACTGATAAATTGTAATTTCAGCCAAAAGTCATGGTCAAAATAGCCATAATGGAGCTGATGAATATATTTTGGATAAGGATAGGATTCAAAAAAATGATTAAGTTCCTCTCGTTTATTTGGATTTAACCGCCAGTGATCCTCTCTTTCAGCCAAGCTTAAGTACCCTTCTTGAATCAATTGTTCCATCCATCGATCAAAATTTTTGCGATTTAATGCTGGGATCAAGCCAAAATAAGGAAGTAAATGATTCGTCAGGGCTTGGTAAAAAGTTGAACCTGTCCGCTTGGCATTTAAAACATGAAAAACTTGGGCAGGTTTCAATCCGTCTGTACGGTTAAAGAGACTTAGCAAAAAGCCTTCCATTTGATTCATTGGCTCACCTACTTCCTATCGAGTTTATCAAAGCTGGCCATAAAAAAACAGCTTAAGTTCCTTGAAAAGGCTTAAGCTGTCATAACAAACTTTAAGACAGGCGGCTAGATAAGAAGTTTTTTTCCATCCAGGGTCTCATCAAACGGTAAACCAGATAAAAGACCATACTGACGATGATGGCTTTAATGATATTGAATGGGACTACTGCCCCAACCAGATAGGCCTGAACTGAACCCACTTGGAAATTCATGACCATTTGGTAAAGGGGTAATAAAACAAAATAATTGAGTAAGCTTAAGCTAGCAGTCAAACTCAAAGACCCACTGAGGACCCCAACCGCTCGACCGCTTAAAGTAAAACCAAAGCGTCGAAGAGAATAATAAATGGGCAGGGTCAATGAAACAGAAGCAATAAAAGCAGCAAAATCTCCTATAGGAAGCCCGCCCTCCCCTCCAGTTAGAAGGTAATGCATCAGTGATCGTAAAAAAGCAGTCAAGACACCTGGCAAAGGACCATAGGCTAGCATGCTGAGTAAAATGGGAATATCACCAAAGTCCATTTTTAAAAATGGAACTGCTGGGATAATGGGAAAGGAAAAGGACGAAATGATTAAAGATGCTGCTGCTAAAATGGCAATACCAACCAACTTTTGAGTATGACTTAATTTTCGAGACATCAATATTCCTCCTATTATTATCCAACAACAGGGTTACTTCAAATAAAAAACTCAAAAAGCATGGGAGCTCCTTGAGTTTAAATAACCAAAAAAGGCTTCATTTGAAGTCTTATACCTTCTTTATTCTTGACTTTACAATCGGTTTTGGAATCTCACCAAATCAACTAGTCGCGCTAGTTCGTAGACTATACTACCGGTCGGGAATTTCACCCTGCCCCCGAAGATGAATGATTTAATTATGGTTCAACTATAGCATAGACATTATTATTTAACAAATAGTAAGCGATAATAATATTGCAGTTGATTAAATATTTTAAATATATGATAATGTAAGCGTAACCAAAAAGGAGTGTTAAATAAAAATGGATAAAGATCTTTTGAATAAAATGAAAAACGATTCTGGTTTTATTGCTGCCTTAGACCAAAGTGGAGGGTCTACCCCAAAAGCCTTGCGCAATTACGGTATTGACGAAGATCAATACGATGGTGAGGAAGAAATGTTTGACCAAGTTCACCAAATGAGAAGTCGCATCATGACCTCTCCCGCTTTTGACTCTGATAAAATCATCGGATGCATTTTATTTGAAAAAACCATGAAAGATACGGTCGATGGGAAACCTACTGCCCAATATCTTCTAGATAAAGGCATTTTACCTTTCCTTAAAGTCGATAAAGGTTTGGAAGAGGAAAAAAATGGAGTTCAATTGATGAAAGAAATTCCTCAATTAGACCGCATGCTAGAAGAAGCTGTTGAAAACAAAATGTTTGGTACCAAAATGAGATCCAATATCCTTTCTTACGACGAAGAGGGAATCAAAGCTATCGTTGACCAACAGTTTGATATTGGTCTAAAAATAGTGGAAGCTGGCTTGGTTCCTATTCTAGAACCTGAAGTCAACATCCATGCTGAAGACAAAGAAAAAATTGAATCTTTGCTTGTTGACCAGATCAAAACCCACTTAGACCAATTAGAAGATGACCAATTAGTGATGTTAAAATTGACTATTCCTAGCCAAGCCAATGCATATAAAGTCCTAATTGACCATCCAAATGTCGTCCGCGTGGTCGCTCTTTCTGGTGGTTATTCCACTGAAGAAGCCAATGAAAAATTAGCTGAAAACCAAGGGCTAATTGCAAGTTTCTCTAGAGCTTTACTACAAGATTTAAATGTCGACCAAAGCCAAGAAGAGTTTGACCAGGCTTTAGCAGACGCTGTGGATGCCATTTACCAAGCATCTATTAAATAATTTAATAAAAAAAGTGCTCCATGAGCACTCAACAACTTCCTTAAAGGGGATGGACTCCTGCTTTGAGGAAGTTTTTTTATGTATAAAATGACTTAACATTTAAAAGCTTGTCAACCATGGCTTTCACAACATCTCTTTTTTCCATAGCTAGCATCATTTTCCCATAGCTTAAACTATGAGGGCTCTCAAGGCCATCAGTTCATCCGATTGAATAGGGCGGTAGTCCCCTTCTTTTAATGTACCTAATTCTAGCGGGCCATAATGCGACCGATGAAGTTTAAGAACAGAATGACCGACCGCCTCCATCATTCGTTTCACTTGGTGGTTTCGCCCCTCGTGAATGGTCAGCTTTACCAAGGATTGAGCTGGTTTGGTCCATTGTTTTAAACATTCGGCCTGAGCTGGGGCCGTCCAACCATCATCAAGCTCAATCCCTTGGCATAAGGCTTGCAGTTCATGGTCTTGGATATATCCGGCAACCAAGGCTTCATAAGTCTTATCTACCTCAAATTTAGGGTGCATCAGCTGGTTGGCTAGCTGGCCATCATTAGTCACCAATAAAAGTCCAGTCGTGTCCTCATCCAAGCGACCGACCGGATACACTCGCTCTTCAACTTCTTGAAAGAAATCACCCACATGAGATCGATTCATTTCGTCTGACATGGTTGTGATGACCTGGGCTGGCTTATGAAAAATAAAATATACTTTTTCTTCAATCTGAATGTCTTCCCCGTCAACTTCAATCCGATCAGCAGCTGTTACTTTGGTCCCTAATTCTTTGACTACTTGGCCATTGACTTTTACTCGTCCCTGCTGAATAATTTTTTCACATTTTCGTCGCGAAGCAACTCCAGCATGGGCCATTACTTTTTGCAAGCGTTCTGCCAACTTATTCACCTTCTTCTGATTCTAATAAGGGATCATTAAGCGTAAAATCGTGTAAATCTTCAGTTTCTTGATTTAATTCCAACTGAATAGTATGTAAATCATCTAAATCATTCAAACCAAAAGCATCTAAAAAAGTTGAGGTAGTGGTATATAAAATAGGACGACCCGGAACATCTAATCGCCCATCCTCCTTGATTAAATCATGTAATATTAATTTTTGAATGGGCCCCGAAGAAGACACGCCTCGTATATCTTCTATATCCAAGCGAGTCACCGGTTGCTTGTAGGCAATAATAGCTAAAATTTCTAAGGCAGCTTGGCTCAAGCGATGATTGTAAGCCGATTGGGCATAGTCTTCCAGCAACTGGCCATAAGCCGGTCGAGTGACCAATTTGACACTATCAGCTGTTTGAATCAGCTCCAAAGCTGAATCGCACTGTTTTAATTTATCTTTATACTGTTGGATTAAATTATAAATCTCATTGATAGAAAGCCCTAAAAGTTGTTGCAATTCTTTTACATTTATACCAATATCCCCTGCAACAAATAATAGGGCTTCCAATTGATTCATCTGTTCTGACATCTAATTTTCCTCTTGTTCTGAAACCAATCGAATGAAAATATTTGCTTCTTGATTAGCTTGAAAAGCCTCTACCTGATTGTTTTTTATCAATTCCAATAAAGCTAAAAAGCTCACCACTAAGTGACTCCGACTATGGTTATCTAAGCAGTCCATAAAGTCTAAGCTTTGCTTAGAAGTATGGGCCAACCGATCCATAATCATTTGACCCTTTTCTTCTAAGCTAACTTCTTCAGCCTGTACAATCCGGTCGGCAGGATGACGTAATTGGTATCGCTTCAGTGAATTTTCAAAGGCACGTTGTAAATCAGCTGGATTCAAATAACGATCATCCACTTCGATAATTTCAGTATAAGCGGATAGGTCAGAGGGACTTTTAGAAAAAAGATGCTGGCGCTCTTCATTTTTATCAGCTAACACAGCAGCCAGGTCTTTATAGAGCTGGTATTCTACTAGCATATCGGTTAAGCGATCACGCGGGTCGACGTCGCCTTCATCTTCAGCCATGACATCCATTTCCACCCGTGGAATTAAGTATTCGCTTTTAATTTCCATCAAAGTCGAGGCCATCACAATAAATTCTCCCGCCACATAGAGCTGGGAGTCTTTCATCTGTCTAAGGTAAGTCAGATATTGCTGGGTCACTTCCGCTATAGGGATATCATAAATGTCAACCTCCAACTGCTTGATGAGGTGCAAGAGCAGGTCGAGTGGCCCTTCAAATTGATCTAATTTTAATTCTAAAGCTTCTGTCACCCATTTAACCTCAATTCAATACCATCTAATCTTGTTTTTCTTTATTTCGATGCTGCCATTCTGCAATCACATCATTGGTCTGTAAGGTCGAAGTGATCTTAGCATGGGGGTATAATTCCTGCAATTCGTCCAGCATCTGTATTTTATAGCCTTCGTTCGAATAAGACGGATTTAATGCGATGGCCCGCACAATAATAATGTCATCCTCTGTTTCTTCGATACCCAGCAAACCGATATGGTCGGCTGAGCGGTCTTCCTTAAATAAATAAAGAGATCGGCTATCATCATCTTGATACCAATCCATTTCATCCATGATTTCAGCGGTTGAATCACAATTAGGGGTAAATGAGAGCAATCCCATAACTATTTTATTAAAATCTGATTTTGCACGGTAAAGCATGTCATCCTCCTTCAATAACTGCAAGCAAGATTTTCGAGTCTAAAGTATAACACACTAGAAGAATTTTTCCAGAAAGGCTCCTTAAGCACGGGGATGATAATGATGATAGACCTGCTGCAAACGTTCTTTAGAGACATGGGTATAAATCTGAGTAGTAGAAATATCAGCATGACCTAATAACTCTTGTACAATACGTAAGTCTGCCCCGTTCTCTAGTAAATGGGTTGCGAAGGAATGTCTAAGGGTATGGGGGGTCATTTTGGACTGAATACCTAGCTGGCCAGCTAATTTTTTAATATTTTTCCATAGTCCTTGCCGTGACAGAGGATAACCTTGATAGTTAAGAAAAACATGGGAGGAATCTGCCGAGTGTTTGTCCAGCAATTTTGGACGACTATTGGTTAAATAATCTTCCAACCAATCCTTGGCCACACGTCCAATGGGAATGATCCGCTCCTTTCCTCCTTTTCCTATCACTTGAATAAAACCCATCTCTAAATGCAGGTCATTCATGGTCAAGGATAATAGTTCTGAAATTCGCAACCCCGTAGCATACATGACCTCCAAGATGGCTCGATCTCTAATGCCTAGGTCCGACGACAAATCAACCTGATCCAGTAAAGCTTCAACTTCTTCCTGGGATAGGACTTTTGGCAAAGTCTTGGCTTTTTTGGGGGTATCAATGTGTTGCATAGGATTTTGGGGACAGAGCCCTTCAGCTTGTAAATATTCATAGAACTTTCGCAAACTGGTGACCATCCGGATAATGGTATTGGGAGATTTACCATCTTGTTTTAAGCTCTCTAAAAAATTTAAAATATCATAGCGGTCCAGTTCTAGCATATTCCCTAGCCCTTGTTTTTTTAAGTAGTTCTGATATTGCAGAAGGTCACGGCGATAAGCATCGATCGTGTTTTTGGATAAGGCTCTTTCAATTTTTAAATAGGTCAAATAATTTTCAAGATGTTCATCCATGTGAACCACTATTCCTCTATTTCTTTAATTAAATAAGTATAATTGTCGTCCTGCTTGGCGTAGCCTAATTTCATTAAACGACCTACTGATCGTTTGAATTGACCTTTACTAATCCCAAAATAATCCCGAATGGCTTGAGGATCTGACTTGTCATGATAAGGGATTTTTTGATCAGGCGAGCGTTTGAGAACTTCATAAATCATGGCCGCATCTTGCTCTAAAACTTCATGGGCACGAGGCAGTAAGGACACATTCACATTGCCATCAGGGTGGACTTTAATGATTCGTCCTTCGACCTTCTCGCCTAAACGTGGTTCTCTTTCTCTTTCAGAAGGATGGACAAAGGCGAGATAATGTTGGTTGGTTAAAAGATAGGTCCCTGCTAATTTACACTCATAAACAATGCCAGTGATATCATCGTTGAAAGCTTCTTCTGGCGCACGACGAGATAAGCCGATAATTAGGTCCTCATCTGCGATTTTTCCCCAAATACGGTTAGACGCATCGACAGTTAGCTGAATATATAGTTGATCCCCTTTGGCAGGCCAAATATGGCTTTCAGTGGGCAGGTCATCCATGGACACCACCACATCCTTATCAGCTAATCCTATATCCACAAAAACGCCTAAATCACGCCGAACCTTTACGACCTCACCCCAACCATATTGACCCACTTGAATCTGAGGAGGATTAACGGTCATTTTATAATGGTCCTGGCGGTTAACATAGGCGAAGGCCGTTACAGCATCACCTAAATCTGCCTCTATTTTTTCTTCAACTTCATACGTGATGCCCGACTTCTGCACAAATATTTTATCCTCATTCTTATCCGTGACTAGGCCGGTCGTTATTTTTCCTAATTCTTCTATCATTCTTTATTCTCCATCTATATTGTTTTAGTTTCCCCTGCGTAGACGATTCCACGACGGGCATCCAGAGTTATAAATTGCTGGTCTTGAATCAATTCTTTGGCGCGCTTGGCCCCTATAATTAATGGCTTGGATAATTCCAAAGCCATGATGGCGGTGTGGCTGGTCAATCCTTCATGCTCGGCAATAATGGCCTTACATTTTTTTAGTGCAGGCAAGTAATCTAAGTTTGTTGATTCTAAAACTAATATGCTATCTTCATTTACCCTATCCACCGCTTCTTTGGCAGACTCAACCACGCAAGCTTGACCAATAACCGTTTGATTGCCTATTCCTTGTCCTTCTAAGATTTTTTCATTAATCATTTGGATACGCATCAAGTTAGTGGTTCCGCTTTCCCCAATAGGAATGCCGGCAGTAACAATGAACAAATCGCCTGCCTTAGCAAAATGATGTTTTACAACCAGGTCAGTCGCCAATTGGAACATTTCGTCCGTTGACTCTGGAACTGGGGCCTGAATCGCATAGGCTCCCCATACTAAGGATAGGGATCGAGCATTTTCTTCGCTAAAGGTCACGGCCACAATTTGAGCTTGGGGGCGGTATTTAGAAATCATCCGGGCGGTATAACCTGAATCAGTTGTCGCCACGATGGTTTTAATCTTTAATTTTTTGGACGTCTGAGCAACGGCTTGGCCGATAGCTTCCGTCATGTCTTGCTGGCTGTTTTCATTTTCTTCTTGGGGGCGTTTTAAATCTCCCTCATTATCAGCTCGGCGTGCAATGGCATTCATTCGATTCACTGCTTCTACCGGATATAAACCGGAGGCCGTTTCGCCAGATAGCATGACAGCATCGGTCCCATCAAAGATTGCATTGGCCACGTCATTCGCTTCGGCTCGGGTTGGACGGGGATGCCATTGCATAGAATCCAGCATTTGGGTGGCTGTAATAACAACTTTTCCAGCTTCATTACATTTTTTTATTAATTTCTTTTGGACGATTGGCACTTCTTCAGGGGGAATCTCAACACCCAAATCTCCTCGGGCGACCATAATACCATCCGCTACGCTTAAAATATCGTCGATATTATCCACCCCTGTTTGATTTTCTATTTTGGGAATGATTTGAACATGAGGGTGGTTGGTTTCTTTGATCATTTCGCGAATTTCCAAAACGGCTTCGGCAGTACGAACAAATGAAGGAGCAATAAAATCGACCCCATGAAAGAGGCCAAAATGAATATCAGACCGATCCTTTTCTGTAATGGCTGGCAATTGAATGTCTAAGCCAGGCACGTTAACCCCTTTGTGGTTATACAAGTGCCCCCCGCTTAGAATAAGGGTGTGTATACGCTGGTTTGGGCGGTCAAAGTCAAGGACTTCTAATTCAATTAAACCATCGTCGATCAGTATACGGTTGCCAATATCGACTTCATCAATGAGCTGAGGATAAGTGATGGAAATCACGTCCTCATTCCCTTCTACTTCAGTCATAGCAATGTCTACAGATTCTCCTGTTTTTAATTCAACTTCACCATTTTTCATCTGATGGGTACGAATTTCAGGTCCCTTAGTATCCAACATGATCCCTACCACTTGTCCGGTTATTTTTTCAGCCTGGCGAATGTTATTGATATTTTCTTGATGCTGCTGGAAGGTCCCGTGCGAAAAATTCAGACGGGCAACGTTCATGCCCGCTTCAATGAGCTGGCAAAGCGTATCCACATCATTGGACACTGGACCGATTGTACAGACAATTTTTGTTTTTCGCATGGTAAACTCCTTCGAATATTGATGTCAAACCTAGTTTAGCACGTTTTAACTGAGCTGTCTTAAGCTTTCGGCCAATTTTTCACAACAACATTCTGCTCGCCCAACCACTCTCTTAATTGTTGGACATGGTCAGACGTCAGATGGAGAAGATAAGGGACTTTCAATCGGTAAGTTTGCTTATTGGCCTGATTGTGAATAAAAACAGGACTGAAACCTGAACGATTTTGGATAAAATGTTGGATCTTATGAAAAAGTTCCGGCTTTAAGTCACTGACTTGAATAAATACCTCTTGCTTCATGGACTGTTGAATATCTTTCATTGGCTTGATTTGTTGCAGAATAAAACTGGACTGCCCTTTTCTTTTTTCAACTTCCATCTGACAGAGATAAGATTGGCTCTCATGCAAACTGCCCGCGATTTGACGATAAGCTTGGGGGAAAAGAGTAGCTTCGATGATAGCGCTTGGATCAGAGAGCTTTAAGAAAGCCATCAATTCACCATTTTTAGTTTGAATTTGTTTCATCTCATGATAAGTAAGAGCGACTGGCCCTTTATAGCCCACAGTTAGCTCTTTAAGATAGGGCAAGTTAAGCGTTTGTCTTTCAGACTGAAAGTCTTTGAGAGGATGATTTTGTGGGCTTAATTCAGTAAATTCCAATTCTTTTTCCACCACCTCTAAGACAGGAAGTTCATCCACTGACTGGTATTGAGGCTGGAAAATTTGACCTAAAGTGGCTGAAAATTGACCACTTTCTAGGTTAGACAGGATTCCTTCCAATGAATTCAACAAACTGGCGCGATTTTGACCTAGGCCATCAAAAACACCACTATAAATGAGGACTTCCAACTCTTCCTTTATCCCTACTCCAGCCTTCACACGCTTGCAAAAATCAATAAAATCTTCAAACGCTCCTCCTTGCCGACGTTGGTCTAATAAACTCTGGAAGGTTTGTTTTTTAACTCCTTTAATCTGGTTAAAACCTAATATAATTTTTTGCTGACGGGCGACTGGATAAAATTGACTAACATTCAAGCGTGGTAAAGACACTTTCAAATTCTTTTTTAAAGCCTCTACAAGGTACATGCCGGCTTTATCGCCATTAGCTGATTTTAATAAAGCGGCATAAAAAGAATGAGGGTAGTGGACCTTCAGGTAAGCCAAACGGTAAGCTAAAAGAGAATAAGCCACCGCATGTGATCGGTTAAAGCCATAATCCGCAAAGCGTTCAATGGCCTGAAAAACCTGGTCGATCACTTTTTGATCATAGCCCTTTTCTAAAGCCCCTTGAGTAAATTTACTTTTTTCATCAGCTAATAACTGGCTGTCTTTTTTACTGATGGCTCTACGGAACATATCGGCTTCGCCAAGGCTATATCCGGCCATCAGCTGAGCAATTTTCATGATTTGTTCTTGATAGATCATGATGCCCTTGGTCGAAGAAAGTATATCTTCCAGGTCAGGGTGTAGATAACTTATGGTTTGTTTCTGATGTTTACGATCAATATAATTTGAAATCTCATTCATTGGGCCTGGTCGGTAGAGAGCAATCACAGCTACGATATCTTCAAATTCGCTAGGTGCTAACCGTTTTAAGACGGCTTTAATGCCATCTGATTCGAATTGGAAGACCCCATTCGTATCTGCCTGCTGAAAAAGCTGGTATGATTTTTTATCATCTAAGGGAATGTCCTTCAAGTCAAATTTTTCCCCTGTTTGCTTTTGAATATTTTGGACCGTATCATGTAAAATGGTCAAATTTCGCAGACCCAAAATATCGAATTTCATAAGACCTAGAGCTTCCAAATCATCCATAGGGTATTGGGTTTGCAGGATGTTCTGGTGGGTCGCTTGAAGTGGCAACTGATCATGCAGACTATAGCGACTGATCACAATGCCTGAGGCATGGGTAGAGGTATTACGATATAAGCCTTCAATTTTGCAGGCAAGTTGAAAAAGCTCTTGGTTAAAGGATGAATATTGGACTTTTTGTCTTAAAGCTTTTGATTGGTCGTAAGCCTCTGCCAACTTGATTCCTGGCTGTGATGGGATTGTTTTTGACCAGCCATTTTGCTGGCCTTGATCCAAGCCCAAGACGCGGCCAGTATCTCTTAAGGCCTGTTTGGCCCCCAAAGAACCAAAGGTAATGATTTGGGCCACATGGTCTAGGCCGTAAGTTTGCCGGATATAGTTAATGATATCCTGCCTTTTATTATCTGGAAAATCTAAGTCGATATCAGGGGGAGAAAAACGTTCGATATTCAGGAAACGTTCAAAAATCAACCCATATCGAATTGGATCTACGCTAATAATGTCGAGAACAAAGGCCACCAACGACCCGGCTGCCGATCCTCGTCCCGGCCCAGTCTGGATATCTTGGGATTTAGCATAGGCCATAATATCCCAAACAATGAGAAAGTAGTCGGCAAAGCCCATCTGATTAATGACTTGGAGTTCTTTTTCTAAACGCTCGACATACTCTTGTCCGACTAGTCCTTTTTCATTTAAGGCTTGAAAGGCTAACTCTCTTAGATAGTCTTCTGCACTTTGCTGGCCAGGGATAGGATAAGCTGGCAGCTGCCTTTTCCCTAGCTCCATCTCCCACTCTAACTTTTCCACCAGGTCTTCCAAATTCATCAAGCTCTGCGAAGAATAAGAATTTTGAAGTTGGCCCCATTCTTCCAGAGGATATGTTTGCCTTTTTTCGCTGGATGATTGCAATGCTTCTAAACTGGCCTGGCTTTTTTGAGCGATGTGGTCTAATAGAGCCACTGCAGGCTTGTCCTCTGTAGTTAGATGATCAAAGCAATCAAATGGCAGAGCAGGAAGATCAGAAAAGACAAAGGATTCGCCGTTAGGGCCTTTCCGTTCACCTTGATAGATTTCATTGGATGAGTCTAAGTGAGAAAGCAACTGTCGTAGGCTCTTTTCAGCTTCTTCTGCCATGCATTGTTGGGGAATAATGAAGATGGTTTGCTTCAAATTTTGGAAGAAGGTTCGAGCAGAGTCACTGTCCCACTGACCACTTTGGATGAGAGTCGAAAGCTGGCAGAGATGATGGTATCCTTGTTGATTTTTTGCAAAAAGAGCAAGCGTTAAGTCATTCTCCTTGGAATCAGCAGGCCAAGGAAAGCTTAAGCCAATAATGGCTTTTAAGTGATTGGCTTTGGCTTTTTGATAAAACTCTACCGCTCCATACATGACCTGATTATCACAAAGAGACACCGCTGACCAGCCTTGGTCGACAGCAAATTGGATATAAGCATCCAAACTGATGGTGGACGATAATAAACTATATGAACTTTTGACATGTAAAGGGATCGCTGACATCCTAAGCCTCCTCAGCTACAATAGTCTTATCTTAATTATACTCATAAGAGCTAAAATAATAAATTCTAGCTCTGCTTTTTAATTCTTAAAAGAACACCCCATCCTTTAATCTGAAAGTAAGCTAACGAGCAGGATAAAAAACTGAGCCGCCTCTAAATAAAAAACTCCTTTTCCGTAGAAAAGGAGTTTTCTTTTTAACATGAAAATTATTGATTAATTTTTTTTGCACGAGCATCTCTTTCGCGGATACGGGCTGCACGGCCATGACGGTCACGCAAGTAGTATAGACGAGAGCGTCTAACACGTCCACGACGAGTAACTTCAATGCGTTCAACACGTGGGGAATGAAGTGGGAAAGTACGTTCTACACCAATACCGTTAGAGATTTTTCTAACTGTGTAGCTTTCACCAATTCCGCTTCCTTGGCGTTTAATAACAACACCTTCAAAAATCTGAATACGTTCACGGTCACCTTCGACGATTTTAGCATGGACTTTTACGCTGTCTCCAGCTTGGAAATCTGGCAAATCATCACGCATTTGTTCTTGGGTAATTGAATCAATTAATGGGTTACTCATTTTTTCATTTCTCCTTCCGACATCTATTCTTAAGGACACATCCTTAGCGGAATAGTGTTTTTGTGAGTGTAGACTCACCGTTATATGATAGCAAATCTTTGAGCTTTTGTAAAGTTAATTTTTATTTTTGAAACTTTTTAGCCATTCTTTTTCTTGTTCATCTAATTCATAATCGTCTAATAAATCTGGTCGCCGTTCGTAAGTTCGTCTTAGAGATTCCTTATGGCGCCATTCTTCAATGAGTTTGTGGTTGCCATTGGTTAAGACCTCAGGAACAGCTAGCCCCCGATATTCTCGTGGGCGGGTATAATGGGGATGTTCTAAAAGTTGGTTAGAAAATGAATCTTCGCTTGCAGATACACTATTCCCCAAAACTCCCGGTAGTAAACGAACAATAGCATCTGCCATGACCATGGCTGGCAGCTCTCCACCAGTTAAGATATAGTCTCCGATAGATAATTCATCCGTCACCCGTGTCCGAATTCGCTCATCAAAACCTTCGTAATGGCCACAAATAAAGATTAAATGCTCCTCTTGGGATAATTCTTCAGCCTTGGCTTGGTCAAACACTTCTCCAACCGGATCCACCAGAATAATTCGCGCCTGATCTTCACTTTCATCTAGCAATTCATCCAAAGAATCAAAAATAGGTTCTGGTTTGAGTAACATGCCAGCGCCTCCCCCATAGGGCTCATCGTCCACCATCTGTTGCTTGCCTTGTCCATGCTCTCTAAAGTTAAAACACTGAAAGGAAACTCGGTCTTGGTCTTGTGCTCGTTTCATCATGGATTCAGTTAGAAAGCCATCAAACATGTCTGGAAATAACGTCAGAAAATCAATCTTCATAGCCATCCATTCCTTCCAATAATTTGACTTGAATACATCCTTCTTCAAGATTAACCTTTTGGATGACTTCTTGAATGACAGGTAAAAGGAGGTCATCTTGACCTGGTCGCTGGACAACCCAGACATCATTAGCTGCCGCCGTGAGCACTTCTTTTAAAGAACCTAGAGGCCGCCCCTGGTCATCTCTGACTTCTAAGCCAATCAGGTCATGGATATAAAAGGAATTCTCATCCAAACTGCCTAACTGATCTTCTTTTACGAACAAATCATAGCCAACAAAATCTAGGACTTGATTAATATTGTCAAAACCTTCAAATAAAATTAAGTCAAACTGCTTGTGCTGGCGATGGCTAAAAACAATGAACTCTGCTTTTAAGCTTCCATCTTCTTTTAGTAAATACAAGTGCTGACCTGGCGCAAAACGTTCAAAGGGAAAATCGGTTTGGGCAATCACACGGACTTCACCCTTGATGCCGTGGGTATTGACGATTTCTCCGACTCTTACATACTCGGTCATATCCTCCTCCTTATCTGCATGAAAAAAGAGCTGCGACACTTGGATCACAGCCCTTCTCTGCTAAGCCATAGCTTAGTCATCAATAGTTAAACGAATGCGTTTGGGAGCATCAATATGAATGCTGTATAAAATAGTTCGCATGGCTTTAGCAATACGCCCTTTTTTCCCAATCACTCGCCCAACATCATCAGGATGTACTGATAAATGGTAATCATAAAATTCGTCCGTCTCAACCATGTCAATTGAAATATCTTCTGGTCGACTCACGAGTGGTGATACCAAAGTTTGAATAAAAGATTCCATTTCTTCCATATTATACGTCCTTTTTATAATGAGCGTTTATTGACCATATTTTTCATTATGGAATTTTTCCATAATACCTGCTGATGAAAGCAAGTTACGAACAGTGTCTGAAGGTTTCGCACCTTGGCGTAACCATTTCAAGATTTCTTCTTCTTTTAAGTTCACTTCTGCTGGTTCTGTGGTTGGGTTGTAAGTCCCTACATTTTCAATTACTTTTTCAGATTTAACAGCTGAACGTGAATCTTGAACAACAATACGGTAAAAAGGACGTTTTTTAGATCCTTTACGTTGTAAACGAATTTTAACTGACATCTGTGCACCTCCATTAATTATTTTGTCAACGCTTAGAAGTATATCAGAATAAAAAAGGGCTGTAAAGTTTTTTTCTTTACATCTTTTAAATTTAGCGTTTTTTTCTAATTTTTTTCTTTTTCTTACGTTTTTTTGGTTTAGCTGATGGATCTGGATGATTTCCTCCACCCATGCCAGCTTTCAATTGATCGAACATGTCGCCAAGACCGCCTTGGCCAGCATTAGGTTTGCCAGCCTTCATTTTGTTAGCCCCTGGCATTTTAGACATTTTATTCATCATGTTTTCCATTTTACCGCTAGCTTTGTCTCCGGACATTTCTTTCATCATTTTCTTAGACTGATTGAATTGTTTAATTAAACCATTGACCTCATTTAAGGAGCGCCCAGAACCTGCGGCAATTCGGCGACGACGATTTTGAGAAATAATATCGGGATTCGAACGTTCTTCCTCTGTCATGGAATAAATGATTGCCTTGGTCCACTCCATCTGGCCGTCATCAAAATCAATCTCATCAATCCCCGGAATTTTATTTAGGCCTGGGATCATTTTTATAATGTCTTGCATGGGACCTAATTTTTCAACTTGACCCATTTGATTGAGAAAATCATTGAAGTCATAGCTTTGGTCCTTCATTTTTTGGGCTAAAGCCATGGCCTCTTCTTCTGACACCTCTTGTTCCGCTCGTTCAATCAGGGTGAGAATATCCCCCATCCCCAAAATACGATTGGCCATGCGGTCAGGGTGGAAAGGCTCAATATCAGATAATTTTTCTCCTGTCCCTGCGAATTTAATGGGTTTATGGGTGACTGCTGAGATGGATAAAGCTGCCCCTCCACAGGTATCACCATCCAATTTCGTCAGGATGACCGAAGTAATCCCAATAGTTTCATTAAAGGATTCGGCCACATTGACAGCATCCTGTCCAGTCATAGCATCAACGACTAAAAATATCTCATCAGGTTGGACGGCTGCTTCAATCTCCACTAATTCATCCATCAATTCGTGGTCAACATGCAAGCGACCCGCCGTATCAATAATGACTAAATCGTGGTCATTTTCTTTAGCATGGGCTAATCCATTTTTAGCAATCTCAACCGGGCTGACTTGGTCGCCCATTTCCAAGACTGGAATATCCAATTGTTTTCCGACAGTGATCAATTGATCGATAGCAGCTGGACGATAAACGTCTCCGGCGACTAAGAGAGGATTTTTCTTTTTGTGTTTGCGTAAGTAATTAGCTAACTTACCTGCCGTGGTGGTTTTACCAGACCCTTGCAAACCAGTCATCATGAAAACAGTGGGCTCTCCATCTTCGGCGAAATTTAATTCTTGAAGTTCGCCCCCCATCAGCTCTGTTAATTCATCATTAACAATCTTAACGACCTGCTGGCCTCCGGTTAAACTCCCAAGGACCTCTTCACCCTTAGCTTTTTCTTTTACACTATTGACAAACTTCTTCACAATTTTAAAGTTAACATCAGCTTCTAAGAGAGCGAGACGGACTTCCCGCATCACCTCATCAATATCAGCCTCTGTCACCTTTCCTTTTTTTCTTAAACTGGAAAAGGCATCAGATAAGCGTCCAGTTAAACCTTCAAATGCCATGGTCATTCTCCTTTATTCTCGAATTTTGAAATCATTTAAGATGGCCAGTAATGCTTTATCTTGTGGATAATGCTCTTTGACGTAATCAATGGCCTGTTCAATCACTGTCACATTTTGGCGGAAATCTTTCATTAAGTGGAGGTCATCTTCATAAGTCAACAGGGTGTCTTCTGCTCGTTTAATAGCATCATAAACGGCTTGACGACTCACTTCATACAGCTCAGCGATTTCTCCCAAACTCAAATCATCACGATAATATAAATTCATATAGGTGCTTTGCTTTTTTGTCAAAAGTGAATCATAAAATGAAAGCAAGGCATTCATCTGATTTATTTTTTCTAAGGCCATGGTTTTTTAAACCGTTTCTTCAATTAAGTCATTGAATAAACCGTAAGCAAAATGGTCGGTGTCGAAAGGACGGAGGTCATCCATTTGCTCTCCAAAGCCAACAAATTTAACCGGAATTCCCAATTCCTTACCGATAGCAATGACAATCCCACCCTTGGCTGTTCCATCCATTTTAGTTAAGACAATGCCACTCACGTCGGTGGTAGATTGAAATTCTTTCGCTTGGTTAAGAGCATTCTGGCCGGTGGTTGCATCCAAAACTAAGAGGGTCTCATGTGGCCCATTAGGGATTTCTTTTTGAATGACTCGGTGCATTTTTTCGAGTTCTTTCATTAAATTCTTTTTGTTTTGCAAGCGCCCAGCTGTATCCACTAATAGAACATCAGCATTAGAGGCTTTAGCCTGTTGGATCCCATCAAAAACGACAGCTGCAGGGTCTCCGCCAATCTCGGAAGACACCACCTCTGCTCCTACCCGGTCTCCCCATACATGTAGTTGTTCAATCGCGCCTGCACGGAAGGTGTCTCCAGCTGCTAGCACCACTTTTTTCCCTTCTTCAATATACTGGTGAGCTAACTTAGCAATGGTCGTCGTCTTCCCGACGCCATTTACCCCCACAAAGAGGAAGACCGATAAGCCTTCTTCATTGAAGTGCATGCCTTCTTCAGGTGGAACAGCCGCTTCGTAAATATCGACCAAGGTGCGTGTGATCAATTCTTCCGCATCTTCCATCGAACGGACGTTTTCGATTTTAGCTTCTTCTCTTAAAATATCAGAAATTTCAAGGGTGGCTTCAAAACCGACATCCGACTCAATCAGCATATCTTCCACATCTTCAAAGAATTCTTCATCCACATAACGGAAGTTAGCTAACAGCTCGTTGATTCGGCGTTTTAATGATTTGGATGATTTGTCCAACCCACGGTCAAAACGCTGGACCTCTTGACGCTCGCTTTCAAGCTGTTGGCTAGCTACGCCAGACTCTTCCATTTTGTCCGCTTGCTCTGCTTCACCTACTTCTTGGGTATCCACCGCCCCAGGCTTTGGATCTTCTTCCTGTTCAGCTTCAGCTTCAAGAGAGTCCTCTGCCCATTGGTCATCTTGACGTTGGTCGTCATTTTCTGCTGTAAATA
Source organism: Atopococcus sp. (assembly GCA_043424615.1). Classification (GTDB taxonomy): domain Bacteria; phylum Bacillota; class Bacilli; order Lactobacillales; family Carnobacteriaceae_A; genus JAUNQW01. The sequence goes on along the minus strand of JBHWOX010000041.1, from coordinate 37,093 downwards.
TATTTTTGATTCGGTCAAATAATCCCATATTATCCCCTTTTTCTATTGATTTTCAACTAAAGCTTCAGCATCCTGTAAGTGCACCGACAGGACAGAGGAGATTCCTTTTTCTTGCATGCTAATCCCATATAGGCGATGAGCAGCCTCCATCGTTCCCTTGCGGTGAGTGATAACAATAAATTGAATGTCACTAGCAGCAAACTCTTGTAAATAATGGCTAAATCGATAGACATTGGCATCATCCAAAGCAGCCTCTACCTCATCTAATATAACAAACGGAATGGGATTTGTTTGAATAATAGCAAATAAAAGGGAAATGGCTGTCAAGGTTCGCTCGCCTCCTGATAAGAGATTCAAGGATTTAAGCTTTTTGCCAGGGGGCTGAGCTTTGATGTCAATTCCAGTATGTAGGAGGTCGGTGTCATCCGTCAAGGACAAATGAGCTTGACCACCATTAAACATTTTTGGAAAGATGGCAGCGAAACGATCTTGAACCTGGTCAAAGGTGTTTTTGAAACGGTCAGCGACTTGGCGGTCCATCTCATCCATGGTAGAAAACAAATCATCCCGCGCCTGCAAAAGATCATCTTTTTGCTGGTTGAGAAATTGATAACGTTCGTCATTTTCTTTGAAGTCTTCAATAGATGATAGGTTGACGGGACCTAATATCTTAATTTGACTTTTCAAGTCTTTAATAGCTAAACGAAATTGATCAACATTCAGCTGATCAAAATCCATCGACGGTTGAAAGTCATCGTAAGACTGCTCGTATTCCTCATTTAAATAATCTAAAAGTTGGTCTAATTTTGACTGAATTTGGGACTCTTTTAGTTGGTAGTGGTTCAGCTCTTCTTGCTTGCTATCTCTTTGCTGTCTTAATTCTTCGATGCTTTGAGATAAATCATTCGCACGATCTTGATTTTTTTCTTTTGACAGCCGTAACTGGCTTTCTTCTTGTTGGTAACGTTTTTGTCGTTCTTTATAAGCCCGTAGAGTCTCTTCTATAGCTTCACGAGGGGGAAGGCTGTTGTCTTGGTCCAATTGTTCTAAATCAACTTCTAACTCTTTCAACTTGTCTTCCGCTTCTTGCCGGCGATCTTTTTGAAAATCTCTTTGGCTGACTAAACGAGTTTCTTTTAATTCAAATTCTGCCAGTTGCTCCTTCAACTTGTCACGTTCTTCTTCTTTTTCATTTTTAATCAATTGAAGCTGATCCCAATTATTTTGGACTTTTTCCATTTCCATTTTGATGGATTGAACCTTTTCGTCTAATTCTACCAAATTCTGATCAACTTCTTGACCATATTGGACTTGTTCAGTCTGTTCTTCTTCCATGGCATTTTTTTCAAAATTTTGTGCTTGCAGCCGCTTCGTCGCTTTTTTCAGGTCTTCACTCACTTGATCCAAACGGTAGCGATTTTGGTTTACTTTTTCTTTAAGAATCTGTTCCCTTTCTTTTCGGGATTCCAACTCTTTGAGGCTTTGATTGAAAGCGTTTTGATCTTGATCATAGTTCTTTTTCAAGTCTAAACCTTGACTTTGAAGGTCTTTTAATTCTTTAGCTAGTTGGTCCAGCCGGTCGTTTTGACCTAAGATTTTGTGATTTTTTGATGAACGGTAGGCCCCTCCAGTCATCGACCCACCGACATTCATCACATCCCCTTCTAATGAAACCACTTTGAAGCGGCGGTCTAATAAATTGGAAAGTTGACGAGCTCCGTCAATATTTTGAGCAATGACGATTTGCCCTAATAAATTTTCAATCACATGCGCCAGTGAATCATCATAAGCCACCAAATCACTCGCTCGGCCTAAAAAGCCTTCTTGGCTTTCAATTTTTTGCAAATATTGAGAGGGAATAAAGCGACTCTTTATGCGGTTAAGGGGGAGAAAAGTAGCCCTTCCAGCTCGTAAGCTTTTCAATTCTTCAATAGCCGCTTGGGCCGTTTGGTCGTTATCAACAATAATAAACTGGCTTTGAGAGCCGAGAGCAATATCGATGGCTGTTTGAAAAGTTTGATCTACCTGGAGGGACTCTGCTACCGTCCCCACAATGCCAGGGAACTTATCCTGTTTTTTCATGATGGCCTGAACCCCTTGATAATAGGAAGAATAGGAATCCACCATCTGCTTCATGCTTTGATATTGCGCTTTTTTGTTTTGAAAATCTTGGCCTAAACGATTCAGTTCTTCTTCTTTTTTCTGAAGTCGGTCTTGAGCCGGAGCCAATTCTTTTTCTAAGTCTTTCAGTTCTTCTTGAAGGCTGGTCCATTCTTCCTCCATTTGCTGATAGTCTTCTTGTAGTTTTTTTTGCTGGTCACGCAATTGCTCATCTTCTACTTTTAATTCTTGCCATTGGTCTAAGACCCGTTTCATGCGTGCTTCTAATTGTTGGTTGGTTTTTTCAATATTACTTTGTTCATTGCGAAGACGGCTTTGTTCTCTCATGGCTTCAAACTGGTCCATCTTCAATTGCTCCAACCATTGATCTTGGTCTACATCCATCTGTTTTAAGTCTTCATTTTTTTCTTTTAGGAGCTGCTGGAGCTGTTTTTTTTCTTTGACTAAATGTTGAAGGTCTTGATCATAATTTTCTTCTGCTTGCAGATAGCTGGATTGTTTGTGTTGCCAATCTTCCAGGCTAGCTTGGAGTCGGCCCTTATCTTTGGAATAATAACGTTCTTGTTCATCCAATAATCGAAGCTGACCTTCCGCTTGCTCTAACTCTTGCACAGTTTGAATAAGAGTGTGGTGGAGTTCTTGCAAGGAAGAGTCCTGCTGACTAATCTGCTGGTTCAAATGATCTAGATCTTCTTGAGTTTTCTTCAATTCACCATCTAGTTTAGCCGATACTTTCTCTGCTTCATAAAAAGCCAACTGTTGACTGCCCAAACGCTCATGCAGAACTTGAATATCGTGGGCGGTCAATTCCATATCTTTGTGCTTTAATTCATCGTACAGTTGTAGATAACGTTCAGCTTTTTCTTTTTCCAGCTGCAAATTTTCTCTCTGCATTTGAATTTCATAAAGAATATCTTCTAAACGGTCGAGATTGTCTTTGGTTGATTGGAGTTTAACTTCTGCTTCTTTTTTACGGTTTTTATATTTTAAAACGCCCGCAGCTTCTTCAAAAATCGCCCGGCGTTCTTCTGGTTTATTATTTAAGATCTGATCCACTTGGCCTTGACCAATGACAGAGAAAGAATCTCGGCCTAAACCAGAATCCATAAATAGTTCGTGAATATCTTTCAGCCGGCATGACTGCTGGTTTATAAAATAATCACTCTGACCATCCCGACTTAAACGGCGGCTGATGGTCAGCTGGTCAAAATCTGCAGGCAAAAAGCGGTCACTGTTATCAAAAGTCAAAGACACTTGACACAAATTAACCGCTGATCGCTTGGCCGTCCCTGCAAATATGACGTCAGACATCTTGTCACTGCGTAATGACTTGGCTGAGGTCTCCCCCATCACCCAACTGATGGCTTCAATAACATTGGATTTCCCACTGCCATTAGGACCTACAATAGCGGTAATTCCATCAGTAAAATGAATGCTAGTTTTATTGGCAAAGGACTTAAAGCCCTGTATATCTAAAGAAAGTAACTTCACTTAAAAACTCCTTAACGATCATTAAAAGCATGCAGGGATTGGAGGCCCGACTTGGCTGCCATTTGTTCCGCTTGCTTTTTACTTTTACCACGACCCTGTCCAATGATTCTCTGATTAACCGCCACTTCAGCTATAAAATACCGATCATGGGCGGGGCCAGAAGTATCTACAATATCATAACTGATCTCAACCTCACCCTCTTGCTGTAAAAATTCCTGCAAACTGGTTTTGAAATCCATCCCATTAGAAAATTCACCTTGTTGTATTTTTGGAAAAACGGTTTGCTCTAAAAAGTCTTCAACCGCATCCAAGCCTTGGTCTAAATACAGGCTTCCTAAAAAAGCTTCAAACAAGTCAGCTAAAAGTGAAGGTCTTTGGCGTCCTTGGTTTAATTCCTCTCCCTTGCCTAACCGTATATAATTGTCGAAACCACAGTCTTTCGTAAAAAGATAAAGACTCTGCTCACGGACAATTTCCGAACGCAGGCGGGTCAACAAGCCCTCAGGATAGGACTTAAATTTGTGGAATAGAAAATTTGAAACTGCAATTTCAAGGACAGCATCACCTAAAAATTCTAATCGTTCATTATCGTTTAATTCTAAATGCTGATGCTCATTGGCATAGGAAGAATGGGTGAAAGCTTCATATAATAAAGCTTCATCGTTGAAACTTATACCATATTTTTTTTTGATATAGGTCGTCAACTCTTGCATACCAACACCTCCCTTATTTTTATCTTAATTATTATACAATCTTTCAGCATTGATGTAAAATGCAGGTCCTTTCACTTTTAGTAATTTTTAATTCTTTTATCTTATGCTTGTGTTAGAATACATAGTGTTATTAATTTAGATAAAGAAAAGGGTAATATATTATGAGTTTTAATATAAAAGAACAAAAAATAGACTGGTGGCTGTTTATGGTCGTCCTCATCCTCAACTTTATGCCTTTTTATCTGGCAACCCTGGCCTTTGTCTTTATCTTTTTATTTTTAATTTTGAATCGAACGATAGGACCTTCCTTATTGATTAAAAATAAGACTAGCCTCTTTTTTAGCTTGTTTGCTACCTACTCTCTCATCATCTCTCTGTTCTTTCATAATGTGGCAGGGGTGGCCATGTCTCTCTTCTATTTTATAGCCATCCTTTATCTCAGCTATTATCATGAACACGCCCCACCCGACTTGTTTGACCAAATCATCAATGTTTGCATGATTTTAAGTTTGTCTATCTTTGCCTATACCCTATTGGAATATTTTAATATAGTGCCTGAGTGGGATTATTCTTTTATCCACCCTGATCTCAATTCCAACCACAGCAACCGAGTGGAAGCAACTTTTTTCAATCCCAATTACTATGCCATGGTTTTGGAATTTTTAATTATTATGGGACTTTATAAGATTGCCACTTCCAACACTCCCTGGCACCAAAGTTTTTATCTTTTTATTGTTATTGCCAATTGTTTAGCCGTCATTTTTACCGGAAATCGAACCGCACCTGTAGTGGTTGCCCTTGCTGTTTTTGTTTTTTTCTATGTAATTGCCTTCAAAAGAACGGCTATCTTTATTGCCCTCATCATCATGACGGTCATGATTATTTTCATTCTCTCGGGTTACTATCCTCGTTTAGAAGACTTAAGCTGGGCCATCAATGATCGGATTGACATTTGGCATACAGCTTGGGAAGGAATCAAGGAAAACTTTATCTTTGGCCGTGGCCCATATACTTATACTCTTGTATATGATGACTATGGTGGAAAATTCACCTATCATGCCCACAATATCTACTTAGATACCCTACTGAATTATGGGATTGTAGGAGGTTTTATCCTATGCCTGCCGATTATTCGCTATTGTCGTTGGCTTTTTTCTATGCATCAATATCCGCAGATGAAAGAAAAAGCTGCCCTTTATTGGAGTTTTGTTTGTATTTTCCTCGTCCACGGTCTGACAGACATGTCTATCTATTGGTTCCAAACCATGGCTATTTTTATGCCCATCATGCTTTTGCTGCCGACTCAAATTAAGAGCCTACAAACAAATTAACCCCTGAAGGACATTAAAATAGATCCTAAAACAAAGAAAACTAGCCTGGTAAAAACCAGGCTAGTTTTTATTTCAATTCTTTTTTATAAATCGTTAGGGTCTACATTTTTCTCGATGAAAGCGGCTACTTTCCCTACAGTTGTAAGCTGTTCAGCATCATCATCTGACACTTCAATACCGAAACGATCTTCCATTTCCATGACTAATTCAACCACATCTAAAGAATCAGCCCCCAAATCATCACGAAAAGAAGTTTCTGGAGTAATTTTTTCCTCATCTACTCCTAGGCGTTCAATTATTACTTGTTTGACATCTTCATAAACGTTTTGTTCTGCCATCTTAATCCTCCTTTAGATACTTATCTATAATGTACCACGAATGGGAAAGCTAAGCATTTGAAAAGCTCTCGGCCAAGTGATCAATCATATGAGAGTTTAAAACTTGGCGGGTTTTTCCTAGGGTGTAATTGACCACAGCCGCCTTTGATGAGCCGTGGGACTTCATTACTGGGGCTTGAAGGCCAATTAATAGAGCTGCTCCTACTTGGTTGTAGTCGAATTTATCAGCCAACCCCTTCAAGGCATCCTTGACCAGATACCCCCCTAATTTAGACTTTAGACCGGATGAAAGAATCTGTTCTTTCATGGCTTGGCCTAAAGTCATAGCAGTCCCTTCCATGGTTTTTAAAACAGCATTCCCCGTAAAACCATCTGCTACAACAATATCCACTTGACCATTTAAAATATCACGAGCCTCTATATTGCCATAAAAATTAATGGCTTTATCTTCTAGCAATAAATGATAGGCTTTTTTCATTAAATCATTGCCCTTGTTTTCTTCTGTTCCGATATTGAGTAAGCCCACGGTAGGATTTTCAATTTGGCGAATATCACGAGCATAGTGGGTGGCCATGACTGCATGTTGGTGGATATTGATTGGTTTGGAATCAGCATTAGCTCCCAAATCCAAGAAATCAAAAGCCTCTTTATTTTTAGAAAAAGAAGGGAGAGTGGACATTAAAGCCGGACGGTCGATTTGTGGCATTCGCCCAACAATTAATAAGCCCGAAGCGACTAAGGCTCCGGTATTCCCACAAGAATATAAAGCATCTGCCTCCCCATCTTTAACTGCCTGGGCAGCCATCACCATGGAGGCTTCTTTTTTTCGTCTCACCGCTCGCACAGGATCATCGTTGCCTTCAATTTTTTCAGAAGTATGGATGATTTCAACATTGCTTAGCTGCTTCGCCATGTATTTTTTTATCTCTGTTTGATCACCATACAAAATAAAAGTCGTGTCCTGAAAAGCTTCAGCTGCTTGCATGCTTCCAGCTACGACTTCTTTGGGAGCGTAATCTCCTCCCATGGCATCAATGGCTATTTTCATGGTTGTTTTTCTCTCCTTTAAATTGTTCAGGGTGTTGATGAATATAATGTAAGGCCTCTTTTTTAGCGATTTCCATCAAGGGATAGTCTTCAACTAAATTGACCATTTTAAATTGAGGTATCCCGGACTGTCTTTCTCCAAAAACATCCCCAGGGCCACGAATTTCTAAATCCTTTTCACTCAAATAAAAACCATCTTGGCTTTCTGTCATTAAAGCCAGACGCTTTTTGCCTTCTTCTGTTTTAGGCTGCCCCACTAAAACACAGAGGGCTTCTTGCTGGCCCCGACCAATCCGTCCTCTCAATTGGTGGAGTTGGGCCAATCCAAAGCGATCAGCGTCATAAATGACCATCAAATTGGCATTAGGTACATCAACCCCTACCTCAATAACAGTTGTTGAGATTAAGATTTGCAGTCGATTTTCTTTAAAATCTTGCATGACTGCTTCTTTTTCTTCGGCTGACATTTGGCCGTGTAACATACCTACACCATAATCCGAACCAAAAATACGTCGATAATGCTCAAAACTGTCTATCGTTGAAAGCAAGTCAGATTCCGACTCCCCGTCAATTAAGGCATTAATAATATACACCTGATTGCCCGTCTCAAGGGCTCGAGAAACAATATAATCAATTTTAGGATCTGTGGATTGAGTAATCCATCGCGTTTGGATGGCTTTTCGCCCTTTGGGTTTTTCATCTAAAATGGACATATCCATGTCCCCATAGGAGGTTAAAGCCATGGACCGAGGAATAGGAGTGGCCGTCATATAAAGGACATTGGCATAGGTCGCTTTATCTTCTAAGGCTTGACGTTGTTTTACCCCAAAGCGGTGCTGTTCATCTATAACAATAAATTGTAGGTGCTGAAATTGAACCGGTTCCTCAATCAGAGCATGGGTTCCAATCAGGACATCGATTTCTCCTGAAGCCAGGGTTTCCAAAATGAGCCTCTTATCTTTAGCCGGAGTGGATCCACTTAATAGAGCTAAGCGAACACCGAGTCCTTCTAAGAGCTGGTGGAGAGATTGATAGTGTTGGTCAGCCAAAATTTCAGTGGGAACCATGAGGGCGGACTGGCCACCGGCTGATTGAGTCGCCAGCATGCCAGCTGCAGCGACCAAGGTTTTCCCACTTCCAACATCTCCTTGCAGCATCCGATACATGGGATAAGGCTGCTTGAAATCAGCACAGATTTGATTGATGGATCTTTTTTGAGCTTCAGTTAAGTCAAAAGGAAGATGATCCACTAAATCCAAGATGCTTTGGACCTTATAATCAATGCAATAAGATGGATGGGAATGAAACTCAGCTAGTCGTTTTGACTGCAATTTCAAATGATAAGCAAAGAGCTCATCCATTTTGATTTCTCGACGAGCTTCCGCTTGATCTTCCTTAGTCTTAGGAAAATGAATATGACCGATAGCTTCAGCATGGGCCATCAACTGATATTTCTCTCTTATTTCTTGAGGAAGGCTTTGTGGAATTTGGTCATGATAAGCTCTGTAAGCCTGTTGGATTAGCTTTTTAATTGTCGCCCCCGTGATTTTTAAATTAGCTGGATAGATGGGCTCTAAAGAGTCTTTTAACTCCTGCCCGCCCACAGCTAAAAGTCGTTGAGCCACTAAGGATTTTTTCCAGCCGTCAAACTGGCCATAAACCATCACTGTATCATCTTGAATGATCTTATCTTTTAAATAAGGTTGGTTAAAAAAAGTGACAGGAATCGGAATCCCTTTAACCAACAAGCGAAAAGTCAACCGACTTTTTTTTCGTCCAAAATAACTCAGAGTAGCTGGGGTTAAGACTTCCCCACGCAAGACTACCTTTTGCTTGTCTTCAATCAGATGAAGGTCATCCACACTCAAATCATTATAACGGTAGGGATAGTGCTGGAGCAGGTCATAAATGCTTTCAATCCCCAAATCATTTAGGGCTTGCTTTCTCTTTTCTCCTACCTGTTCAAGGTGTTCGACTCCACTCCAAATGCTCCTTGCTTCTGACATTTAAGCCCTCCTCAGCTTATTCGACAGAGAAAGTATAGGCGTAAACAGGCTGTTGGCCGTTAAACACTTCAATTTCTAAATCGTCAAAAGCTTCCTCTACTTGAGTTGCTAAAGCTTCCGCTTGCTGGTCTGTCACTGAGTCTCCGTAGATAATGGTTAAGACTTCACTATCATCTTCGAGCATGCTTTCAATGGTCTTAAAAGCGGCGTCAGCTAATTCTTTTTCAGCCAAGACCACATCCCCATTAATTAATCCCATGAAATCATCTTTTTCAATATTCAGATTATTAATTTTAGTATCTCGAATGGCATAGGTGATTTGCCCATTTTTGACAAATTCCATTTCTTCTGTCATGGCATCCACATTGTCTTCGAGTGAAGCTTCTGGGTGGAAGGCCAGTAAGGAAGTTAAGCCTTGGGAGATATTACGACTGGAAACAACCGCAGCTTCAATATCTGTGTTTTCAGCAGCTTGCTTAGCAGCCATAAAAATATTGGAATTATTTGGGAGCAAGATTGCTTTTTGAATATTCAATTGGTCGATAGCATCCAAAAAGTCTTGAGTGGATGGATTCATCGTTTGGCCACCTTCGATGATATAGTCAGCTCCAAAGTTTTTGAATAACTCAACCATTCCTTCCCCTGAAGCAACCGCAATGATGCCGTAATCTTTAGCTTCTTGCTGGTGGGCTTGTTTTTCACGGTGTTGCTGTTCAACAAGTTCACGGTGTTGCTCACGCATATTATCAACTTTAATCTTGATCAGATTACCAAAGCGCTGGCCGTAATTCATAATCTCACCCGGTTGTTCGGTATGGATGTGCACTTTAGCGATTTCATCATCCGCGACAACCAGGAGGGAATCGCCAAAAGTGGCTAAGTGATTACGGAAAGTGTCATAATCAAATTCTTCTTGAACCGTACGCCCTTCCCCTAAGCGCACCATGATTTCTGTACAAAAACCAAATTCAATATCTTCGGTATTCATTGCCTCAGAAGAATAATGGTCTTGCTGGTGGGCTAATTCTTTAATGTTGATTGTTTCGACCATGTCCTCTTGCAAATTGTCTAAATCAATTTCTTCGCCTTTTAAAATCGATAAAAAGCCCTGATAGATATAAAGTAAGCCCTGACCTCCGCTGTCGACAACTCCCACTTCTTTCAGGACGGGTAACAACTCAGGAGTATGAGCCAAGGCTTGCTCCGCTCCATCATATACCGCCTGCATAACATCCAGAGCACTTGAACTTTCTTTGGCTTTGTCTAAACCTGCTTCAGCAGATTCGCGAGCTACCGTTAGAATGGTTCCCTCTTGGGGTTTCATAATGGCTTCATAGGCTAATTTAGCAGAATTTTTAAAAGCCTTAGCAAGGTCGCCACCATCAATACTTTCTTTATTTTTAATGGCTTGGCTGAAGCCCCGAAAGAGCTGCGACAAGATCACGCCAGAGTTTCCCCGTGCGCCCATCAACAAGCCCTTAGATAACTCTTCTGCTAATTCTCCAACGGATGCAGCCTGGCTGCTTTTGACTTTTTCATATCCTGATGTAAAAGTCAGGTTCATATTCGTTCCTGTATCTCCATCTGGAACAGGAAAGACGTTCAGTTCATCGACATAGTCCGCTTGGGCATCCAAGGTACGATGGCCTGCTCGGACCATATTCTTAAAATCATCTGCATTAATTATTTCTATTCCCACTTCACTTTACCTCCTCAAACAGCTGTTAATGGTTGTCGAACACGCGAATACTTTGGACATACACATTAACAGCTTGTGGTGTGAGTCCTAAAATTTCCGATAGACGATAAGTCACTCTTTCCTGAACATTTTTGCTGACTTCAGAAATTTTCACACCATAGGACACAATAATATAAACATTGACAACAAAAGAATTGTTATCGACAGCTTCGACGACAACTCCTTTAGTATAATTTTCTTTTTTTAATATTTCATTGATTCCATCACGGACCTGATGTTTGCTGGACATCCCTACCACACCAACATTTTCTGTTGCTGCTACTCCCACGATGGTTGCGATTGCTTTACTGGAAAGATCGATGTTACCATATTCGTTTTGAACATTTATTGACATCTGAATGCTCCTTTCAAACGCTTCATCCTATTTTTTCCTATCTAGTACATTATGAAGGTATAGTATAACAAATTCAAGGGAGAAATGGAATTTACATTCACACTTTAGTCTATATGTGACACATCCTCCATTTCTTGCTTGAAAGACTTTTTTCATTGTGGTATTGTTTATAAGTATCTTTTTAGATCATCTTTCATGAATGAGGAGGAGAACAAATGAGTAAAGAATGTTACATTACTGGACGTAAAACTCAAACAGGAAATAACCGTTCATTTGCTAACAACAAATCAAAACGCCAATATAAAGCAAACTTACAAAAAGTTCGCATCTTGGTTGACGGCAAACCTAAAAAAGTATGGGTTTCAGCTCGTGCCTTAAAATCTGGTAAAGTTAAACGTGTTTAGTCAAAAAAAACCTTGATGGTTGGTTAGATTACCAACCATCAAGGTTTTTTATTTTGTACTTTTATGCTTTTACTTGCTTAGTCTTTTGATTGAATAAGCATAATTAAGCCTTGGTCAAAACTCACCCTTGCCTCTTCTTCTAAAAATTCATTGGACGTATATACTTTCCCCGCTGGCAGCTGGGCGTGCTGGAGTGGGTACTTCAATCCTTCTAAAGTTAAGCCCTTCACCTCATGAATAGCAACTATGCCTAGATAGGTCATCTGGTCTCTTTTTTTTATGAGATGGTGGCCGGGCAAGTAATAGCTCACCACATTATTAGCGTCATAAACTTCCAGCCTGTCAGCCTGGCTATAGTAAGGATCTTGGCTAGGCATGAACAGGTTGGCTAAAAGGTGGTCAAGACGGCCTTTAGAAGGCAAATAAATCTTTAATGGTCGATCTGGAAAATGTTCTAAAGCATAGGCGACGGCATATTCAGAATCAGTGAGGTCTTTCTCCTTATCTAATTCTACCCAATCCAGAGCTTCTCCTTTGATTATATTTTTGTTGTTTGAATCAACAGAATCAAAATCGCCGATAGCCAGCAAGGGCCGGATGCCGGCCTGGACTAAATAAAGAGCGCCAGCATCGACGCCTATCCAATCTTCATCTGCTTTCATAGCCAAAGTCTGCTGGATGAAAGAATCCTTTCCTCCCCCCAACAAAAGATAAAGATCATCCATCTTTTATAATTCTTTCATGTCTTCAATGCAGGCTTGAGGATCTTCTTGCTTGAACAGATAAGATCCAGACACTAAAACATCAGCTCCCGCTTCAGCACAGTCAGCTGCGGTTTGGTCATTGACGCCTCCATCAATGGAAATGACAAAGTCAAAAGCGTTGATTTTTCTAAGATCATCCAATTGGTAAACTTTATTCAACATTTCAGGAATAAAGCTTTGCCCCCCGAAACCTGGGTTAACAGTCATCACCAGAATAAGATCGACAAAGGGTAAAAGAGCTTTAATGGCATCCACTGAAGTTCCCGGATTGATCGCTAAACCTGCCCGTAACCCTAAATCTTGAATCTGTTGGAGGATGCGGTGAGGATGAGGGCTGCTTTCAAATTGAATGGTGATAGCATCCGCTCCGGCTTCTGCGAAAGGTCTAACAAAATCTTCCGGCTTTTCTACCATTAAATGGCAATCTAAAAATTGATCGGTGTGAGGACGAATAGCTTCGACTAGATTAGCTCCAAAGGTCAAGTTAGGAACAAAATGACCATCCATAGTATCAATATGCAGCCAATCGGCATTCGAAACTTTTTCTAATTCATCCTTCAAATTATATAAATCAGCACTCAACAATGACGGTGAAATAATCATCTAAAGTCCTCCTTTAATATTTGACTTTCTTTTCTTTTAATTCATGATACATTCGCAAATAATAATCATAACGACTTTGAGGGATAATTCCTTCTTCAACAGCCTGTCTGACCGCACATTGGGGTTCATCCACATGCACGCAGGCTGCAAATTTACAGTCTGTAGCTTGTTTTTGAAAATCAGGATAATAGTTTTTGAGTTCATCTGCATGCATATCTTCAAAATCTAAGGAGGAAAACCCAGGTGTATCGGCAATCCATCCTCCAAACAAGGGCAATAATTCGACATGGCGGGTCGTATGCTTTCCTCGTCCTAAGGCTTTCGATACATCTTTGGTCTCCAATTCTAGCTGGGGAGCAAATTTGTTGAGCAGGGTAGATTTTCCAGCACCAGATTGGCCCATCACCATGGCGGTGCGATTTTTTATGTTTCGCTCGATAAAGGATTGGTTGTCTGCCGTCCATGCTTGGTCCAAATGAGACACCACATAGGGGTAACCGATGGATTGATAATAATCCAGCTGGTCAGTCAGTTGCTTTAAGCTTGTGGGACGAATTAAATCCGCTTTGGTGAGAATAATAATGGGAGCAATATGATTTTTTTCTAAATGAACCAAAAAGCGATCCAAGAGAGAGCTCGAAAAAGAAGGTGAAACCGCCGAACAGATGCAAAGCCCAATATCAATATTTGCTATAGGCGGACGCTGTAATTCATTTTTTCGAGTATGAATATCAAGAACATATCCCTCTTGAAGATTGTCCGCTTCAAAAGAAACAAAATCACCAGTGAGCGGGGTGATGTCCTGTTTTCTAAAGACTCCACGGGCACGAGTTTGGTAGGTATCTTTTCCATCGTAAACATAGTAAAAACCACTTAAACTTTTAATAATACGACCTTTCTTCAAAACATCGTCCTTTCTACTTTAGCCGGTCACCCGGGATTCTTCAATTGTTTCGCCATCTCTAACCACCCGATAAGCCCCACTTTGACCAGGATCTAAGTCTAAAGAGATACGAATGGTGGTGTCTGCCTCAATAGTTAGACTACGATAGGCTTGGCTAAAATCGGATTGTTTGTCATCAATATAAATATCTACCGTATTAGTATCAGACTGATCATTCTCTTGGAAAGGAATATGAACGGTGACCTGTGTGGGTTCGCCCTCATGCCCCTCTTCTTCATCAGATTGGCTAGAGTCGCTAGCAGGTGGGCTTTCAGGTCCTGTTGAAATTTCCACACTCAGACTATCGCCTTCTTTTAATTCAGTTCCTGCTTGAGGATATTGGGCGATAACCAATCCCTGAGGGACGGTCGCTGATGGTCGATCGGTCCGGCTGACTTGCAGCCCTCTTTCTTCGGCATAATCTAGCACCCCTTGCCAGGAATACTGGGTCAAATCACGAAGGGTAAAGCTAGGCTGTCCAGTGGAAACAGTCAGAGTAATCGTGCTTTCGCTGGGGACATGTTCTTCTCCAGCCGCTAAGTCCTGTCCAACAATTTTACCTTCCTCATAGGTCGAGGAAGCTTCATTTTCTCGATTGACAGTGAAACCAATTTCTGTCAGCTGAGCCCGGACTTCTTCAAAGTCTTTACCAGTAAAGTCTGGAATTTGGTAGGCTTCTTGGCCGGTGGAAATAAAAAGATCCACTTCCGATTTTTCACGAACGGAAGTATTGACTTGGGGGTTAGTCCGAGTGACCTCACCTTGGTCATATTCTTCACTCGCTTCTTCTTTGACTTGTCCAATCAACAAGTCCATCTCTTCCAAAACTGACCGAGCCTGTTCTTCCGTCATTCCTTTAACATCTGGTATGCGAACAGAATTGGGCTGGGTGTTAAAGTAAAAGAAAATTAAAAAGAGAGCAAGCAAAAAGAGCACCAAAATCATCCACCATGGCCGCCGTCTTTTTTTCTTTTTCTGTTTAAATTCCTCTTGATAGTCCAGCTGCTCAGCTTTCGGTCGCTGAGTTAGAACTGGCTCTGTGGGCGGTTGAGGCTTGGGACGAGGACTTAAATCTTTATCCTCCTTAGGCTCCACTGGCGGCTGAATAGCATCCATTTTAATGGTTTGCTCATGGTCACTTGACGGGATGACATATTTTTCTTCTATCATACGTTCTGGATAAAGAGAAGTCATCAAATCTTGCCGCATGTCGTTGGCTGTCTGATAGCGGTATTTGGGGTTTTTGGCTGTGGCCTTAATGACTACATTTTCCAGGGCCTGAGGAATTTGAGGGTCAAAGTCTCTTAAAGAAGGCAAAGGTTTTTGGAAATGCTGAAGAGCAATGGATACAGCACTTTCGCCATCATAAGGAACTTCCTGACTTAACATCTCAAAGAGGAGAATCCCTAAAGAATAGATGTCCGATTGGGGAGAAGGAATCGCCCCTTTGGCCTGTTCAGGAGAAATATACTGAACGGATCCTAAAAGGGAATTGGTTTGAGTGATTGAATTTTTTGATAATGCCACCGCAATCCCAAAATCAGTGATTTTCACTTGGTCTTTAGAATCAATTAAAATGTTGTGGGGTTTTAAATCGCGGTGAATAATACCATGACGGTGGGCATAATCCACCCCTTCTAATATTTGTCCCATAATATCCACAACTTTAGCATAGGGGATAGGAAAATGTTGGCGGATGTATTCCTTTAGATTCATTCCATCCACATATTCCATCACTATGTAATAGTCATGGTCTTCGCCAATATCGTAAACCGACACAATATTTTTATGGTTAAGTTCAGTTGTGGCCGTCGCTTCACGTTTGAAACGCTTGATATTTTCTTCGTCATCTGAAAAATCATAACGCATGAGTTTAATAGCGACTGAACGTTCTAATATAAGGTCTTTGGCCAAGTAAACATTCGCCATACCTCCAGAACCAATGGCCTTGATAATTTTATAGCGACCATCTATATACTGTCCTTGAAGCATTAATCTTCCACCTCACGTTCGTCCTCTTGGGCGACAAGGATGGTTAAATTATCTTGGCCGGATTGGCTAAGCGATTGGTCATGCAGCTGTTGGGCTAATTTTTCTGAGCTCAATTCAGGATCCATGGCCTCACGCATGTCCTCAAAACTTAGTCCGTCATATAAGCCATCACTTACTAATAAGAGGATGTCGTTAGGGCCGAAAGAATAGCTATCGATTTTCACTTGGAGCTCTTCTTCTACTCCCAAAGATTGAGTGAGCACATTTTTCTTAGGATGGTTGCGACCTTCTTCTTCGGTTAATTCACCGTTGAGAATCAACTGGTTAACAAAAGTATCGTCTTCAGTCAATTGGAAGAGTTCTCCCTCTTGATAAAGATAAGCCCGACTATCTCCCACATTGGCGACCAGACATTGGCGGTCTAAAAAAACCGCTGCAACCAAGGTACTTCCCATTCCTTTGAGATCAGGATAGCGTAGAGAGGCTTGATAGATGCGCTCATTTTCTTGGTGGATATGGTCATTGAGCCAATCGGAAATATCTGAGGCATTTGAAAGCTGAGAATTCTCCCAAGCATAGCCTAAATGGTTGACAGCCATTTCACTAGCAATATCACCACCATTATGGCCACCCATCCCATCACAAACCACAGCTAAATAGAGCTGTCGCTGGTTAATAAAATAGTTAGCATAGTCTTGATTATCTGGGCGTACATTACCCACTGAACTTTGAATATTAATATCCATAAGGAATCTCCTTCTAGATTTTTTCTAAGGCGCAGAGGAAAAAGCCGTCAGTATGAAAGTCTTGGGGCAAAATTTGCAAAGGACCATCAAGCTGTATCAGACCCTTAGTGGGCGAGTGTAAAGATAAAGAATGCATTGAAAATTCAGGGTGGTCAGCTAAGAAATTTGCCACGACACGGTCATTTTCTTCTTTAAATACAGTGCACGTACTATACAATAGTATACCATTAGATTTTAATAATGGGGCCGTCCCATCAAGAATTTCTCTTTGGACCTGACTTAATTTTTTAATATCTTGCACCGATTTAGTGTATTTTATTTCTGGTTTCCGTTTTAATAAACCAAAACCTGAACATGGAGCGTCAACCAATATGCGGTCGAAGCTTTGACCCTGGAGCTGGTGGACCGCTTCTTTGGCATTCATTTTTTGGTAGGAAAAAACATCAGAAAAGCCCTGTCGCTCCGCATTATCTTGAATTAATTTTATTTTATGGTCATGTATATCGCAAGCTAACAGCCGTCCCCCTTTTTCACTATCTAAATAGTTAGCAATGTGAGTGGACTTCCCTCCTGGGGCTGCGCAAGCATCCAACACCTGATGATGGGGGTCAATGGCCATGGCTTCTGCAACGAGCATGCTGGATTCATCCTGGACAGTAATCCAACCTTTTTTATAAGCCCGACTCTCTACCCAATGCCCTTGTTTCATTCGAATCCCCCACTGGCTAAGAGGGCTTGGTTCTGCTTCCCAACCATCTTCTTTTAGCGAATCAATGGCTTGAGTTTGACTGATATGTTTAAGATTGACTCGGGCTGAGGCGTGAGGTTCTTCTAAAAATGATTGGGCCATGGTTTTCGCTTGTTCATCTCCATAATCATCCATCAAGAGTTTTAAAAGCTCTTTAGGCATAGAATAGCTGATAGCTAAGCGATCCAAGGGATCTTTAATAGATGACAACTTCTTCAGTTCTTGCCTTTGCAGGTTTCTTAAAACAGCATTGACGAATTTACCCGTCCCAGCATGCCCTCTTTCTTTAGCAATCTGAACCGCTTGATCAATAATAGCGTGAGCCGGTATCCGATCTAGATAGACCGCTTGATAGGTCGATAGGCGCAACAATTGACGGACCCATGATTCTATTTTTCTCTTTGAAGACAAAAAATCAGACAAATAGAAATCTAAGGTCATTTTTCTTTGCAGGACACCATAAACCAAGCGGCTAGTTAAAGCTTTATCTTCAGGACTGAGCTTAGACGCAGATAGGGTATGGTTCAGTTCTATATTAGAATAGGACTGTGACTTCTCTACCCGGTCCAAGACCTCCATGGCCAGATAACGGCTACTTTCTTTAATCTTTTGCTCCATTAAAGTCATACCCTTCTTCTAAAAATTGACCCGCCCCGTTCAGAAAATTGACTGCGGGCATGGCTTTTTTCCCAGCAGGTTGAACTTCTTTAATTTTCAAAACACTGCCCTGGCCGGCAGCCATATAGAATTGTTTTTTCTCTACCCTCACCACTGTGGCAGGAGGATAAGCTGTTCCTTCATCCGTGGCTTCTGCTTGCCAAATTTTGAAACGTTCTCCTTCTAACAGGGTGTATGCCCCCGGTTCAGGAGACAGGGCACGGATTAATTGATCAATCTCTTGGGCAGGAGCTTGCCAGTCAATTTCTTCTTGTTCTTTTTGGATGGCGGGCGCATAAGTCGCTTGGCTTTCATCTTGGGCTTGAGGGTCTAGCTGGTCAGAAAAAATAGCAGCTAGAGTCTGATCCAACAGCTCCCCTCCAATGTTTGCCAGGGCTTCAAATAATTCACCCGTTGTTTGGCCGTCAAGAATGTCATAGCTTTGTTGAGCAATCATATCTCCTGTGTCTAAGCTTTCTTCCATATACATGATGGTCACCCCAGTCTGCTTGTCACCATTTAGAATGGCATAGTGAATAGGGGCGGCTCCTCGATAAAGTGGCAATAAAGAAGCATGAACATTGATAGCTCCATGCTTAGGGGCTTCTAACAGAGCTTTGGGCAAGATTTGACCGTAAGCAGCGGTGACAATCAAGTCTGGTTCCCAAGCTAAGATCTTTTCAACAGCTGAATCTTCAGCGATATTTTCAGGTTGGAAAACCTCCATTCCCCATTCTATGGCAGCTTTCTTAACTGCAGGGGGAGTGAGCGTGGCTTTACGACCGACTGGACGATCAGGCTGACTCACCACCCCCACTACTTCGACTGCTTTATTCTGCTTCAGAGCTTTCAAACTTTCTACAGCAAATGGAGGGGTTCCCATAAATACAATCCGTTTCATGTCAATCTCCTTTACATAAATGTTGTGGGCTGAGGATCAATCACAATCCTCAATCCTTTGGTAATGGCATCTTGGTTGTCATTCAGCAAGCGGTGGAGTTCTTGGTGTAAATATTTTTCATTTTTATATTTGATTAATAATTGAAAATGATATTTGTTTTGAGTCCGAGCAATGGCATGAGGACTTGGTCCCAGAAGAATAGCTTGCGGAGACAATATTTTTTCTATCTGCTGGCGTAATTCATATATTTTGAGCCAGGCATGCCGTTCTTCTTCATGGCTCACCGACAAACGAACCACATAATAGTAAGGCGGATAATTTCCTCGATGGCGGTAATTCATTTCGTAGTGAAAGAATTTATCATAGTCTTGCGCTTTAGCCAATTGAATGGCGTAATGTTGAGGGTTATAGCTTTGGACGATTACTTCGCCTGCTTGGTCACCCCGGCCGGCTCGTCCACTGACTTGGGTTAAGAGTTGAAAGGTTTTTTCACTTGAGCGAAAATCCGGTAAATTCAAAGCTGTATCTGCATTTAAAACACCGACCAAAGTAATGTTAGGGAAGTCCAAACCCTTAGCAATCATTTGAGTTCCTAGTAATATATCTGCTTGCTTATTAGCAAATTGTGTCAATATTTTTTCATGTGCTCCTTTTCGGCGAGTAGTATCTCGATCCATGCGTAAAATCCGAGCTTGAGGCAAACGTTTTTGTAATTATTCTTCAATTTTTTGAGTCCCTGTTCCAAAATAACGAATGGACCGGCTGTGGCAGTGCGAACACAGTTGTGGAATTTCTTCTTCATGCCCACAGTAATGACATTTCATACTATGACTGTCCATGTGCAAAGTTTGTGAAATATCACAATTCGGACATTGTAAGACATAACCACAATCTCGGCATAAAACAAAAGAAGAATAGCCACGGCGATTAAGCATGAGGACGATTTGTTCTTGCTTATTTAAACGATCTTCTACTTTATCCATTAAGACCTGAGAAAAGAGTGAAAAATTTCCTTGCTGGGCTTCATGTGTCATATCGACGACTTGAACTTCGGGGAGTGGTTGTCCAGTAGGTCTTTCTTTCATTTCTAACAAATGATAACGATCTTTTAAAGCGCGTGCTCTTGATTCGAGAGAAGGGGTTGCTGACCCCAAAATCAATGGGCACTGATGATAAGCTGATCGCCACTTAGCCACACGACGGGCATGGTAGCGGGGGTTTTCATTTTGCTTATAAGAATCCTCATGTTCCTCATCAATAATAATAAGACCCAAATTTTCAAGCGGAGCAAAAATGGAGGAGCGAGCTCCTACGACCACATCCGCCTGTTGGGACATAACTCGCCGCCACTCATCATAGCGCTCCCCCTCTGATAGTCCACTATGCATGACCGCCACCCGATTACCAAAACGTCCCTTGAAGCGCTTGACCATTTGAGGGGTGAGGGAAATTTCAGGGACCAGGACAATGGCTGATTGACCTCGCATTAACACTTGAGCGATTAATTGCATGTACACTTCCGTTTTTCCGCTCCCCGTAATGCCTTGGAGGAGAAAGGTTTCATCCTGGTCCAAACTTTTTAAAAGCTGATTATAAGCAGCTTGCTGGTCAGAGTTAAGTGATAAGGGTTGAGTGCGTTCAAGCTGGTCGAGGTCATAAGGGTTTCGCCAGACTTCTTTATCAAATTGTTTCAACCAGCCTTTTTCTTCGCCAATATTGACATCGCGGTAAGTAAAACCAGCTTCTTTCATTTTTTTGAATGCCTGTTCTTTTCCTTCAAGGGCCTTTAAAAGCTCTAGTAGTTGGTATTGTTTGCTTGCATTTTTATTTAAGTCGGCTTGAGCTTGGTCTAACTCAGCTGGACTTAAAATAGCTTGGACATATTTTTCTTTTTTAATCGTTCGTTTATCATTCACTTCATAATAAATGCTGACCTGGTCTTTTTTAGCCAATTGAGACAAGCTATCTAATATTTGACGTTCCTCTGCTTCTTGCCAGCTGATTTGGTAACGGTCCGCAAAATATTCAGCTTCAGCTTGGGGGCTGATCTGGTCAGTGGGGCGTATAAACTTTTCATAACTGGCCCTTAACACACTGGGTAACATGGTTTGATAGCAAGAAATAGCGAAGGAATAAGTTTGATTACTCATTTCTTTTCCTAAATCAATCAGTTCGTCATTTAAAACCGGCTGCAAGTCCATGCTGGCAGTGATGGGTTTTAATTGGTCTTCATATGCTGTGGACGACTTAAAACCAACCACAAAGGCTTGGACTGCTCGGTTGCCCTGTCCAAAAGGAACCACCACCCTCATGCCTTTTTCAATCACTCCCATCAGTTCATCAGGAATCAGATAATCATAGCTTTGGTTAGTCTGCATCACTGGAACATCAACAATGACTTGGGCTATATTTTTCATCCTTGTACTCCTTTCGTCAGATGCGAAAAAAAAGTGTCTTAAGTCATCGGCTTAAAACACTTATAAGATCTATTCGAAAGATTGACTCTCAGGATCAATAACCACGTCACCGTTAACAATTTCCTCTAAGGCAATTCCGACAGGTTGAACGGAATGATAGTCGGTCAACATTTTTTTCTCTCCATCACGAATGCGCTTGGATCGTTTAGCTGCTAAGACGCAAAGAGAATAAGCTGAATCGATTTTTTCTAATAATTCGTCACGGGAAGGGTGAAGTAACATTATTCCATCTCCTTAATAAAAGTTTCAAAATTTTCAATATTACGAGCCACTTTTAAGTGCTCACTTTCAATGATATTTTTGACTCGTCTGGCTGCATTATCAATTTCGTCATTGACTACAACATAGTCGTAATAGCGAATCTGACGCATTTCATCAACGGCCTTTTTCAAGCGCTGCTCAACTTTTTCAGGGGAATCAGTTCCGCGATTGACCAAACGCTCCTCTAATTCTTTGAAATTAGGTGGTACAAGAAAAACAAAGATTCCTTCAGGCATTTGTTTTTGGACTTGCTTAGCTCCTTGTACTTCTATCTCTAAAAAGACATCTCGCCCTGCTTCTAAAGTATCCAAAACATATTTTTTGGGAGTGCCATAAAAATTATTGACATATTCGGCATGTTCTAAAAAACCGTCTGCATCTAAAAGCTCTTGAAATTCTTCTTTTGAACGATAAAAATAATCTTTCCCTTCTATTTCTCCCGGTCTTTTTTCCCGGGTGGTCATGGAAATAGAAAATTCGAAATCATTTTCATAGTTCTCAAAAATCGCTTGGCGGACCGTCCCTTTTCCTACACCGGAAGGTCCTGATAAGACAATTAATACACCACGATTAGACATACACGTATCCTTCCTCAAATTTTACTTTGGATTTAACATTTCCATAAATTATAACATAATTCCATCGACTTGGTAAGACCTAGGCTGCCATTATACCGCCTAACTTTCATAGTTGACAACCGAACATACATTCGTTATTATAAAATCGAACAAACGTTCGAGGAGGTCTTCAGATGCAATCAAATAAAATACAAGCCTTACATCCCCATCTACATCTTATTGAAAAAGAAAAACCCTTAGTCGTTCAAGAATACTTTGCCCTAAAAGTCCAAATGCCTGACAAACAGATTGAACATTTCTTAAGTAATGCGGCCCAACAAAGACGGAAAGTAATCATCCAATTTAATCCGACCGACCACCATCCTAAATACAGTGAAGTTTGTGGTTATCTTTACTATCTTTCCACTTCTGATTCTTATCTTATCAAACATCCTGACTATAGTAGCCCCTATGTGGTCAACCCCCAACTCATCCGCCATATTCGCTTAGCTGAAAAAGCGTAAGAAATCAGTCAAAGTGAAAGCATTTCTTTTCTTTCCCACTGATGAGCTAAAAAAACAGAGCTTACTCTTTTTAAGAGAACAGCTCTGTTTGTCTATATTTTTCATATTTTTTCATTCATTGACTTTTTACTATAAAATAGGCGACAATAACCGGCTGAAGGATTGCTTGAACAGCTGCCATTGACTAAATTGGGCCATTCGTTCTTCATCCAAGATATAAGAATCCTCCATATCTTCAAAGAAAGCTTGGGCTAACTGTTTGGACAGATCTTCATCGTACAGATAAGCATTAATTTCAAAATTCAGCTTGAAAGAACGGATATCAAAATTGGAAGTTCCTACAGTGCTTAGAGCCTGGTCAATCACCATGGTTTTAGCATGAATGAAGCCTTTATCGTATATATAAATTTCTGCCCCAGCCTCGGCAAGCTCTCGGGCATAGTATAAAGTGGCCTGATAAATAAAAGGGTGGTCAGGTTTATTTGGAATCATAATTTTGACATCGATACCAGCCGCAATAGAAATTTTTAGAGTTTCCATGAAAGCATCATCAGGAATCAGATATGGAGTTTGAATCAAAATTGATTCAGAAGCTTGGGAAACCATCTTCATAAAGCCTTTTTTATTCTCTTGGGTTTCACTGTCCGGGCCGCTAGAAACAATTTGGACAAGGGAATGGCCGCTGGCATGGTGGTCTTTAAAATGAGTGTCTTTGGGGATCAAGCGCTCTTCCTCATTTTTTGCTGAGGCATTCCAATCCATAATAAAGCGAGCTTGCAAGGCAAGAACTGCCTGCCCTTGGATGCGGAGGTGAGTATCCCTCCAATAACCCATATCCTCATAAAGACCAAGATAGTCATCACCGACATTAAAACCACCCACATAAGCAATTTTATTATCAATGTTTACGATTTTGCGGTGGTTTCTAAAGTTGATGTTGGTATTTAATAGAAAAAAACTATTTTCAAACGACCGCATTAACTGGCCTCCGTTTGCTCTTAAGCGATCAAAAGAGGAATCTTTCACTCCTCTTGAACCCAAGGAATCAAACATCAGGCAAACTTCTACTCCCTCGGCTGCTTTTCGCTCGAGGACTTCTATAATGCGCGTACCAATGCCATCATCACGGAAAATATAATACATCATGTGAATATGGTCTTGGGCTTGCTCTAAATCTTTAATCAATTGGTCGAATTTCTCCCGCCCATCAACAAAGATATCCACTTCATTATCCGTACTGATAGGACTTTCCGCCATATTTAAAAGCATTTGAATGAGCTCAAAACTTTCGTCTGTATCAAGCTTTTCAGGTAGTTTGAGGGATTGGCGGTCCAAGGATTTCTTTTGCCGATCGACAATACGGTCGATATCAATCAATTTTTGTGTTTTCAAGTCAAAAATCTGATCTTTAGATATTTTTCGCCCTAAAAAAAGATACACTATAAAACCAAGACCCGGCAATAGGATTAAAACCAAGAGCCAGGCCCAAGTGGCCGAAATTTCACGTTTTTCTTTAAAGACCGTCAAAATGGCAAGCAAAGTATTAATAGCTAGGACAAAGGTCAAGATGTTCATAAAAGTGTTCATCGTCTGCTTCTCCTGCTTTAATGTTTTGCTTCAGTAATCACTGGTAATATAATCGGACGGCGGTTGGTTTTTTTGTATAGTTCTTTCCCTAAATTATCACGAATTTCTTGTTTTAATGTGCCCCAATCAAATTTCTTTTGATTAAAGACCTTATTAACAGAATCCCGAACAATTTGTTCGCTAGTTTCTATTAAATCCACACTTTCTTTCACAAAAATAAAGCCTCTGGAAACAATTTTTGGTCCAGAAATAATTTGTTTTTTACGGCGGTTGATGGTCACAACAGCCACTAATACTCCATCTTCTGATAAGATGCGACGATCTCTCAAGACAATATTTCCAATATCTCCTACTCCCGTTCCATCAACTAAAACGTTAGCTGTTTGGACTTGGCCAGACGTATATAATTCCTCATCTTTTTGGTTGTAGGTCAAGACATCCCCGTTTTTCAAGATAAAAATATGGTCGTCGGCCATTCCCACTTCTTGAGCAAGCTGGGCATGTTTACTTAACATGGAGTAATCCCCTTGAACCGGTATAAAATATTTGGGTTGAATCAGGTTCAGTAATAATTTTAATTCATTAGGGGTAGCATGGCCAGTGGCATAAATCCGGTCGAACAAGGTTTCAGTCTTGCCTCCTGCTCGGTAGACTTGGTTTTTCATGATGCCCATCTGAACTTCCATGGAAGCGGTCGGACTAGTCACCACAAAAACTAAGTCTCCTTTTTCAATTTGGACCTGGGGATGGAAGCCCTCGGCCATTCGTTTGATTTCTTTAATCGACTCCCCTGGACCAGCAGCATCTAAAATCACGATTTGATCATTGTCAAAACGATCTAAATCAGAAATAGGTTGGATTAATTCTGGATCAGCCAATTCCAGCTGGTTGAGATCCAAGGCAATTTGAATAATTTGTTCAATTTGTTTGCCTGTAAGGAAAACTTTGCGCCCCGTTTGGTGGGCAGCATCCAAAACTTGTTGGATTCTGAGGATATTGTCAGAAACAGCCGAAACAATAATGCGGTCGTCGGTATCTAAAAAGACATCTACAACTTCCTCTGCTACTTTTAATTCTGTCGCATTTTCATAGTAACTTTCAGCATTGGAGGAATCACTCAATAAAGCCAGTACATTTTTAGCTCCAATAGAAGCAATATCTAAAAAATTAACCTTGTAGTTAGTGCGTGCACTCTGATCAAACTTAAAGTCACCTGTGTACACTATTGATCCATCGGGAGTATTAAGAACAATACCTAAAGACTCAGGGATGGTGTGAGTCGTTTTAAAAAACTCCACAGAGACATCTTCAAATTCAATCTTGGTCTCTTCATCGATCACATGGAAATCCTCTGTTGAAATATCCAAGCCCACATTACGCACCGCTAATTTCGCTAATTCAATGGTTAAGTTTGAACCAAAGACAGGCACATCAAATTTTTCTAAAAAGTAGGGCAAAGCCCCTACTGCATCTAAATGACCGTGAGTTAAGAATACCCCGGCAAGTTTGTCAGCATTGGATTCGATATAAGAAAAATCTGGAATAATAGTATCAATTCCAAACTGACTGTCCTCTGGATAAATCAATCCACAATCCAACACATAAATTTGTTGGTTCACTTCAACCACATACATATTTTTTCCGACTTCTCTCATTCCTCCTAAGGGAATGATTCTAATATTGCTCATTCAATCAAGCACTCCTTCATCTATTTTTTCGTTCACTAATCGTTTATCCATTATAACATACTCCAACTGCCATACTAAAGCTGACATGAAAAAACCTCCCCAGGTCCCATTTGGACAGGAGGAGGTTCCCACTTTCATAGCAATAGTTACTTTTATTTTTCTTCTTCAGCTAAGGCCGCTTTGCGAGACAAATCAATGCGTCCACGGTCGTCAATATCAGTGACCTTCACTTTGATGGTATCACCAATTGAAAAATGGTCACTCACATTTTTAATAAAATCATCAGATAATTGTGACACATGAACCAAACCAGTTTGATCTTTGAGAATTTCAGCAAAGACGCCATAATTTTCAACTCGAGTGATGGTTCCTGTATAGATTTTTCCAACTTCGACTTCAGCTGTTAATTCCTCAATAATTTCTTTAGCACGAGCCATCATTGCTGGATCTTCTCCATAAATATTGACTTGGCCGTCGTCTTCGATGTCAATTTTTACGCCTGTTTCATCAATAATCTCATTGATGGTTTCCCCGCCTTTACCGATAACCACCTTAATTTTATCCGGATTGATTTGAATGGATTCAATTTTAGGGGCATATGGGCTGAGCTCTTCACGGGGAGCTGGAATAGTGCTTTCAATACAATCGATAATCTCTAAACGAGCACGCTTAGCTTGTTCCAGCGCTTCTTCCAGAATTTCTGGGGTAATCCCATCGATTTTAATATCCATTTGTAGGGCTGTGATACCTTGTCGAGTCCCAGCTACTTTGAAGTCCATGTCTCCCAAATGGTCTTCCAAGCCCTGGATGTCAGTTAAAATCGTATATTGGCCGTTATCATTCATGATTAATCCCATAGCAATACCACCTACAGCTGCTTTAATGGGAACCCCAGCATCCATAAGCGATAGTGAGGCTGACGTGATGGAAGCCTGTGAAGACGATCCATTGGACTCTAAGACTTCAGAAACTACACGAATGGTATAAGGGAAATCTTGTTCATCTGGTATAACTTGAGACAAGGCTCTTTCTCCTAAAGCCCCGTGCCCTATTTCTCTACGTCCTGGTGACCGGCTTGGGCCTGTAGATCCCACTGAGAATTGAGGGAAATTATAATGGTGCATGAAGCGTTTTTTCTCTTCTAAACCTAAGCCATCAATAATTTGATGTTCGGATAGGGGGGCTAAGGTGGTAGTGGAGAGGGTTTGAGTTTGCCCGCGAGTAAATAAACCTGACCCATGGACTCTCGGTAATAGAGCCACTTCTGATTCCAGTTGGCGGATTTCATCTGGGCGACGTCCATCTGGTCGTATCTTCTCTTCCGTGATTAAACGTCGGACCTCATCTTTTTCCAGATCTTCAGAAATGCTTTTGACCTCATCCATGTAGAGTAGATAATCTTCTTCGGCCAAGTCATGGGCGGCTTGTTCTTCATAAACATCCACAATTCCCGCTTTCACATTAGCCATGGCTTCTTCGCGGTCTAATTTATCATAAATCTGAATTGCTTCAGACATCATCGGACGATATTTATTAAAGATTTCACTTTTTAGCTCTTGATCGATGCTGGTCTGCTCGACTTCAAATTTTTCAAGCCCCACCTCAGCCATGATTTCTGCTTGGAAGTCATTAAGCTGTTTAATCATCTCATGACCAAACTGTAACGCTCCTAACATCAATTCTTCGCTGACCTCTTGGGCACCACTTTCAACCATATTAATGGCATCATAGCTGCCGGCAACCGTCAAATCAATGCTGCTGTTAGCACGTTGGTCAACGGAAGGATTAATAACATATTCCTCGTCCACATAACCCACATGGACCCCTGCTATAGGTCCATGAAAGGGAATATCTGAAATCCCTAAAGCCAAGGAAGAAGCAAACATAGCTGCCATTTCTGGTGAGCAATCTTGTTCAACCGAGAGGACGGTGTTAGTAATTTGAACCTCGTTAGCATAGCCCTCTTCAAACATAGGACGAATCGGACGGTCGATCATACGAGCAGCTAAAGTGGCATCGGTAGACGGACGGCCTTCGCGTTTTTGAAAACTACCCGGAATTTTACCCACCGCATACAATTTTTCTTCATAATTAATAGTGAGTGGAAAAAAACCAAGGGAAGAAGGCTCTTGACTACCGACTGCAGCTGTTAAGACGACCGTATCCCCATAGCGAACCATAACCGCTCCGTTCGCTTGTTTGGCATATTTTCCTGTTTCGACAACCAAATCATGGCCAGCTAAGTCCATTGTAAATGTTTTTCTTTCTTGCATTCATCTGTCTCCTTTTTAGCCCGCCGGCTACTAAACAAAAGTCATTTCACAGGCCAAATCACTTTTGCATAGTAGACATTGACGGGTTAATAAAATAAAAAGCGAGACTCAATAGAATCTCGCTTTCAAACATCTTAACGACGTAAACCTAAGCGTTCAATTAAGTCACGATAGCGTGAAAAGTCGCTTTTACGTAAGTAGGCTAATAGATTACGACGATGTCCAATTTTTTTGAATAAACCACGATAAGAGTGGTGGTCTTTTGGATGCTGTTTAGCATGGTCGTTCAACTCATTGATATCTGCAGTTAATAAAGCAATTTGAACTTCTGGAGATCCTGTATCCCCTTCATGCTGAGCATATTCTTCAATGATTTGAGCTTTCTTTTCTTTAGAAATTGCCATGTTATTCACCTTTTCCTTTCTTTAGTCTCCGATCACTGAGATATCGTTGGTGATTCGATATCCAAGTAACGGTCATTTGTGCGCTAGCACGAAATTAAATATACTAAATCATATAAAATAAATCAAGTTTTATTTAATATTATACTCGGCCTTAATTTCAAAAACCATGTCACGTAATTCGGTAGCTTTTTCAAAGTTAAGATCTTTAGCAGCTACTTGCATTTCATATTCCATGGTTTCTACAATCTCTTTTCGTTCACTTTGAGTGACCTTGGCTAAATCTTCAAAACGTGTCGGTTGGTCCTCAACCTCTGTTGAAATACGAACCAATTCTTTAATGTTTTTCTTAATGGTTTTAGGCGTAATATTATGTTTCTTATTATAGGCCATTTGTTTTTCACGCCGGCGTTCCGTTTCATCAATGGCTCTACGCATGGATTTGGTAATACGATCCGCATACATAATGACCTGACCATGTTCATTACGAGCCGCTCGTCCAATGATTTGGATAAGGGCAGATTCCCCTCGCAAGAAGCCTTCTTTATCGGCATCCAAAATGGTCACCAGAGAAACTTCTGGGACATCCAACCCTTCTCTTAATAGGTTAATTCCTACCAAAACATCAAACTCCCCTAGGCGAAGGTCCCGGATGATTTCCGTTCGCTCAAAGGTTTTAATATCAGAGTGAAGATATTTCACTTTGATTCCTACTTCTTTGAGATAGTCCGTCAAGTCTTCGGACATTTTTTTAGTGAGGGTTGTAATGAAAACGCGCTCATTGCGGTCGACTCGATCATTAATTTCACTAATCAAATCGTCAATTTGACCTTCGATGGGGCGAACATCAATGGTGGGATCCAATAATCCCGTCGGCCGAATAATTTGTTCGGCAACTTGAGAGGCTCGCTCCATTTCATATGGGCCTGGAGTCGCAGAAATATAGATGATTTGGTTGACCCGATCCTCGAATTCCGGCAAGCGTAAAGGACGGTTGTCTCGGGCGGAGGGGAGACGAAAACCGTGGTCAATCAATTTATCCTTACGGGCAGCATCACCATGGTACATCCCGCGAATTTGGGGCATGGTCATGTGGGACTCATCAATAATGAACAGCGAATCATCAGGGAAGAAATCTAATAGGGTATAGGGAGGTTCACCGGCTTGGCGACCATCCATATGGCGAGAATAGTTCTCAATTCCCGGACAATAACCCATTTCCATGAGCATTTCAATGTCATAATTGGTCCGTTGTTGCAAGCGTTGCGCTTCCAGCACCTTATTATCCTCTTCCAATTCATTCAATCGCTCTTTTAATTCAGCTTCAATGGAGGCGACCCCTTGTCGAGTTTGTTCTTGGGTCGTCACAAAGTGGGTAGCGGGGAAGATGGGAATATGAGTCAGATCATT
Source organism: Atopococcus sp. (assembly GCA_043424615.1). Classification (GTDB taxonomy): domain Bacteria; phylum Bacillota; class Bacilli; order Lactobacillales; family Carnobacteriaceae_A; genus JAUNQW01. The sequence continues at coordinate 7,017 of JBHWOX010000041.1, read as the reverse complement.
CGTGACCTCTCCGGTTAGTACATCCACCTCACGAATGCGGTCAATTTCATCGCCAAAAAATTCGACTCTCACAGCTTCACTTTCCCGTGAGGCCAAGAAAATTTCAATGGTGTCTCCCCTTACTCTAAAACGTCCCCTTTGAAAATCAATGTCATTACGTTCGAACTGCATGTCTACCAATTTACGCATGAGGTCCTCGGGAGCCATTTCTTGATTGGTTCTTAAGGACAACACTTTTTTCTCATAGTCTTCAGGATTGACTAAACCGTATATGCAAGAAACAGATGAAACTACGATGACATCTCGCCGTTCTAAAAGAGCTGACGTAGCTGAGTGTCGGAGCTTATCAATTTCATCATTAATCGAAGCTTCTTTCTCAATAAAGGTGTCCGTTTGGGGAACATAGGCTTCAGGTTGATAGTAATCATAATAAGAAACAAAATATTCAACCGCATTATCAGGAAAGAATTCTTTCAACTCGCTATATAATTGACCCGCTAAGGTTTTATTGTGAGCCATGACCAGGGTTGTTTTTTTTACTTCTTCAATAACATTGGCGACAGTATAGGTTTTACCTGTCCCTGTCGCTCCAAGTAAGACTTGCTCTTTTAAGCCATCTTTAATCCCATCAGAAAGCATTTTTATAGCTTGGGGTTGGTCACCGGACGGCTGGTATTCAGAAACTAAGTTAAAATCAGTCACGCTTCATCCCCTCCTATTTTCATTAGCCTGTTTAGTTTACCATATGACCATCCAAAGCTTTAGTTTTAAGCTTTAAAATAAAAAAAACGGGGGAACCCCCGTGGAAATCATTATTGGTTTAATTTAGCTAAACGAGATTTAATACGGTTAGCTTTGTTTTGGTGAATTAAACCAGATGATTTTGCTTTATCAACTAATTTAACCGCTTGTTGGTACAATTCCTCTTGATTAGAGTCATTGTTTTCAACAGCTTTTTCGAATTTTTTAATTGCTGTACGTGCTGAATTCACTTGTGCTTTATTTCTAGTGTTTGCATTATCAGCTTGACGTACACGCTTAATAGCAGATTTTAAATTTGGCATTGTATTACCCCCTCTTAATCTAGTCATAAATGACCTTTATTGCACACCCACCATTATAGGCAAGTTTGAAATAAAAATCAATGATTTAATTTATTTTTTGCCCACAATAGCGAATGATAAAAAGTTCAAATCGTTTTTTATCTTCCATCCCACCCATTTTCACCTGAAAATCCGCTACAATTAATTGCTTAATGGCTATTTCTAAATGATTTTTTGAATAATTTTTTTCCGCAGCCAAAGCTAATTTAATTCGGTAGGGATGAACGTTGAGATAAGCTTTAATATCGTCCGCTTGATAGCCTTTTTTTCTTAGAATCTTGACCTGCAATAGCAAACGAAATTGACCTAACAAAATAGACATAAGTTTCAAAGGAGACTCTTTTTGAAGCAAGAGATCTTGAAAAATATCAAGGGCTTCTTTCAGCTCCTGCTTCAAAATGGCATCGTTGAGAGAGAAAATGTCTCGGTTAAGGGAAGGAGTCACCAAATTTTCAACGTCAGTCTGGCTAATTTGACGGTCTTGTCCTTTGTAAATCATGATTTTAGTGATTTCATTCATCATCCGGCTTAAATCTTGGTCAGTTAATTCTAAAAAACTCTGATAAGCAGATTCATCCATGTGATAGCCTTCCGATTGGATAAGTTGGCGGATGTAAGCTTGGCTATCCTGAGCACTGAAGGGTTGAGTCGAAATAAGCTGAGCGTTTTTCTTAAGTTTTTTATTTATTTTTTTACGATTATCTAATGAATCATAAGAAGCAAAAATAATAAATTTGGTAAAGCTGGATGGCGACTCAATATATTCTTCCAGCCATTCCAAATCATGGTCAACATCCGCTTTATTTCTTTCAGAAGTGAGAAAATAAGGATGTTCAATAAAAATCACGCGATAGTCAGAAAAGAAGGGCATGGATTGTGCTTCAGCTAGAGCCTCATCGATAGGATGAACTTCCATGTCATAACGACCAAAAGAAAATTCATCAATCTCACCCCCAAAAGCTCCTTGAAGGATAGCCGCTTCCACTTTTTCATTGAGATAGCGCTCATTTCCCTGGACTAAAAGCAGTTTGGGGATATCGCCTTTTTTTAATTTTTTGATTTGGTCTTCGAAAGTCAATGTTATTCCTCTTTATAATAGTTTTTTACCGTTTGGATGTGGGGCTGTGATAACCAGGGATAGTAAGTAAAAAGAATGGCGCCATCTATATCTGTTCGTAGGGTGCGCACACCATACTGTTCTAAGCGGTCGACCACTTCTGGACTGGGATGATGGTAACGATTATTCTCTCCCACTGAAATAATGGCTGTATGAGCCGCAAGCTGTTTTAACCATTGGTCTCCCGTAGACGTATCACTGCCATGATGGCCCACTTTCAAAATATCCACATCCAAAGATGGATAGCTTGATAGGAGCTCATTTTCAACTTTTTGACTGATATCCCCTGTAAACATCCAAGAGTCATTAGCTATTTTACCATAAATAACCATTGAGCCATCATTCACATCTTCCAACTCATCCTTGGGCCAAATGATGGTCCAGTGATCAGCTAAAGAATAAGGAATAGCTGAAGTTGGAATGAGCTGGATATCTTGACCCGACTGATAGGCTTGTTTGACTTGTTGGAAAAAGCCTTCATGTTTTAAAGAGCTATCCATTATCTGGACCTGTCCAACTGAAAAACCATCAATCAAATCTAGCATATCACCACAATGATCGGCGTCACCATGGCTAATGAACAAATAATCTAGATGAGATATTCCTAGCGAATGTAAGGCAGGGATTAAGCGGTCTTCTGCCATACTTTTCTTGTGATTTTTTTCTTGCCATTCTTCTTTTTCAAACTTCAATCGTCCGCCAGTATCAATCATAAAATCACTCTGCCAAAAAGCTTGTTGAACAATAATACAATCACCCTGGCCAACGTTAACCACTAGGACACGTGTCCAAAAAGGAAAGCTTTGACTCAGCAGGATAATTAAAATAAGAACGGTAGGCCAGACGATTTTTTTCAAAGAAAATTGCTTTCTTGTTTCACATGCTTTCATCATTTGAACCGTTAATAAAAAGATAGCGGCTAATAAGAACCAAGGCACATGACCTGTTACCCACTGCCATTGAGTGAAATCTTCAAAGATTGTGAGGGAAACTTCAAAGCTGTTTAAGATGATATTTAAAAGTTGGTCAAGATAGTGAAATGCAGACAATTGACCAAAGCAAATAGCTAACGTTAAAGACAGTAGAAGAAGTGGGAGGAGAATCTTACTAAAAATTGGAATCATTAACAAGTTAAAGAAAACAGATAAAATAGAAAAAGAATGATGGTGGTAGATAAGGACAGGTAAAGACCAAACAGCCGCATACAGGCTTAAAAAAAGTTCGGTTTGCCAACTATTCAAATATGTGGTCAAAGGAAGGTGTTGGTAAAAAATCAAGGAGAAACTCAAGAGATACGAGAGCTGAAAACCCACCTGCAGAATACTCAGCGGTTGGATAAGTAAGGCCGCTACAAGAGTGAACGACCAGATGTCGAAAGAGGTGAGTGGCCAGGCACACATGTGCTTCAATGACCTTAAATTGTGCTGGCAAATGGCACGAAATATGCTGATTCCCCAACCACATAAACAGCCATAAAGGGTCAAAGTCATAATTAAAATAGGAGGAATTTTTTCCTTTGTTAATCCTGCTCTTAAAAGAAAATATCTAAATAAATTGATAAAAAAACTGATATGCATGCCCGAGATAGATAAAAGATGAACCACGCCCATTTGTTTAAATTGATGGTAGAGCTGTTTGTCAAAATAACGCTGATCTGAAAATATCAAGGCTTTGATATAAGGAGCCGCTGGTGAAGAAAAACATTGGTCGATCCATTGAAAAATCTGCTGCCGCCAATGGTCCATCCGCCAAACTTTCCAGTCTTTTTCTTTTATAGATAGGTCTTCAGCTTGAAGAATCCAGTGGATATTTTTTTGTCTTAAAAAAGAACGGTATGAAAAATCAAAAAAATTTCGATGGCCAGACCCTTCCTCCAGTTGACCCTTGATAGCCAACTGGCTCGCAGGAACTTCTTTAAGCCAGTATTCTTTTTCTTCTTCACTAGTTAAGCGATAAAAGACGACCAAGTCTTCTCCCCTGCCTTCTTTTCCATAAAATTGAAGAAGATCGCCGTCAACTTTCACGCTATCCATTTTTATATCGACTAAGAAAAACTGATCTTCTGAGGATAAAACTGACGGTTTATCCTGAAGTTTTAGTTCAGTCAACATCGTCATCAGAGCAAAGATTAGCAGTGACCATTTTAAGATGTCTCTTTTTTTCAAACAAATTAAGCGAAGCAAATAGACAAGCATGAAAAGAATGGAAATATAATGGAAGCGGCTCACCACAGCAAGCACTGCTATAAGAGCTGAAAAAGCTAGGAATATTAAATGGCCAGTCATCTTAAGGATCCACGGTAATGGAATCTTTTAATTGTTCAAAAGATTTTTCCCCAATACCAGAAACTTCCATTAATTCTTCGATGCTTTCAAAGGGTCCCTGTTCTTCACGGTATGAAATAATGGCTTGGGCTTTCTTTTCACCGATGCCATTCAATTGGGTGAGTTCGCTACTGGTCGCACTATTAATATTAATTAATGCACCAGGGTTGTCTCCCTCCCCTGCCTGAGAAGTCGAAGGACTAAGCTGCATATCCATCTTTAAATGCTCAGCAACTTCTTCTCCTATGGAAGGAATATAAACAACCATCTCATCTTGAAGGACTAAAGCTAAATTAATTCGATGGGAATCAGCATGTTCAGTCAATCCACCAGCTTTATCAATCAGATGCTGAACCCTTTGATGGTCAAGCATACAGTAGAGAGCGGGTTGCTCCACTGCTCCTTTAATATCCACATAAATTTCTTGAGTCGGATTATTTTGGGTGTGTTGTTTTTCAGCCGACTCCGGGTCTGCTTTCTTTTCTTCATTCACCATTTCTAGACACTGCTCTTCTTCAAAAGTAAGCAAGGGATCCTCTACTTCTTCTTTTGCCCCATTTGCTAGGCCATAACGTGTAAATCCCAACAATACAAGCAGCAGCAAAAGCAATATCCACATTTTATCTTTGAGAACTTTCAGTATATTATCCATGCCATCACCTCATATTCTTTCTACTTTAAAGTACGTCATTGGACGTTAAATTTTCTTTTTAAAATAAAAAAACCTGTGACAAAAAATCACAGGTTATCTCTTTACTGATTAAATTTTTCTTGAAGAGCTTGAGCCACTCTTGGGGGTACAAATTCTGAAATGTCTCCCCCAAATTGAGCCACTTCTTTAATCAAGGAAGAAGAAATGTAAGAAAGACGAGGGTCAGCAATAAGTAAAAAGGTTTCAATATCAGCTTCCAAATATTTGTTCATCTGGGCGATATCCGCTTCATATTCATAGTCGACACTGTTTCGAACACCACGTATTAATACGTCCACCCTTAATTCCTTCGCTTTTCTTACTGTTAAATCTTCCTCTAAAGAAATCACTGAAAGATGAGGATACTCTTCCAGTTCGGCAAGGATTAAAGCTTTTTTCTCCTCAAAGGTCAACAAACTTTTTTTAGAGCTATTCGTGGCGATGGCGACATAGTAATGGTCAAACAGTGGAGCAGTCCGCTGAATAGTATCTAAATGCCCATTCGTTAAGGGATCAAAACTCCCAGCAAAAAGAGCCCTAGCCATATTATTCACCTATTTCTTCGGTATTTTGATACACACAGATGCGGGTCTTGCCATAGGTCCTATTTTTAATTTGCTGTAAACTTCCAATCTCTTCAGCAAAATCTATTCGTTTCGAACTTTCACAAACCACCAAAGCGCGTGGGCTTAAGACTTCTTTTTCCAAGGCCTCAATCAATAACTCTTCGATGATATCCATGTCATAGGGGGGATCTAAAAGGAGTAAATTTATTTTAATTTGCTGGTGACTAAAATAATCCAAGGCCGCTTGGGCAGTGGTATTCATCACATGACATTCATCACCAGCATCCAAGGATGCTACATTTTGTTCAATAATATTAATGGCTTCAGGATTTGAATCAATCAAATAGGCCTCTTTGACTCCGCGTGAAACGGCTTCAATTCCCAAACTGCCTGAACCTGAAAATAAATCAACGGCTGTATCCGCCTCAAAATAGGGGCCAATCAAATTATATATACTTTCCTTGATCATATCTGAGGTGGGACGAGTTTGTCGGCCTTCCATGGCATCCAGCAAGCGTCCCTTATATTTTCCTGCAATTACTCTCATCTTGCCACTCCTTAATAGACATTCATCTGACGGTCATCATTGATCGGTTGATTTTCATTTTTTTCTTTCAGCCGATCTAACCAATCATCCAAAGCATGTTCAAAAGACATATCGATGGTCTCTTGAGGGGAAATATCAACCTCTCTTACGAAATTTAATTTTTCGATTTCCTTTATTTTTTCATCCCTCTCATCTTCATCCACATACATCACCACATAGTTCATCTTTCGTGAGGAGTAATGGATGTAACCATATTTTTTCAATTGATTAAATGATTTGAAAGAATAGAGCCAAAGATACAATTTACTACGTTTGGTTTTTTCTTCCATTTGTTCTTCCTCCCCTCTTTTCATTGCGATAAATATTTAAAACTAGGCCAATTAAAATATAAGAAATTAGGATGGAACTTCCCCCAAAGGATACAAAAGGAAAGGTCACACCAGTAATGGGTAGTAAACCACTGACTCCACCCAAGTTAATCGTCCCTTGAATAAAGAAATAAGAAGCAGCTCCCAAACAAAAGTTGGAATTGAAGGAACTTTTAGCTCGAGCAGCTAAAACGAAAAGTCTTAAAACCAAAATAAAATAGACAAAAATAATCAATAAAGTAAAAAGGAGCCCCAGTTCTTCGGCGGTGATAGCCATGATAAAGTCAGTATGGGGTTCAGG
>JBHWOX010000040.1:0-38658 GCA_043424615.1 Atopococcus sp. | reverse complement strand
AGGTACGCGACCACCTGGCCGTCGTCACCCAGCGCATCACGCTTTTCACCGGCAGTATCCTGGAGAATATCCGCTGGATCGAGGGATACCATTACGCAGAAGAAGTGTAGAAGTTATTACGCTTTCTGAAGTTTACAGGTGTCAGGAAACCGGAAAGCATTGTGAGATAAAGATGAAGGAGGATACTCCAGAAATTAATATTCGTATTAAAAAAGAAATTAGCTAGTTTACTAAAAATAAACTGATGGTAAATTTTATAGGTCAACTAAATTATAATTTATATTATCTTTTAAAAAGAGTGTCGTTAATGTGACGATGGCACTCTTTTTGGCCTTTGCGCGCATTTATAGTAATATAAAAGTGTTGAAAAAAGGAAAGGAACGAGCCTATGAAAATATTAATTGTCTGTGCCATGGTGGAAGAAGTGGCGCCTATTCGCCAGCATTTTAAAGTGGAAACAAAAGACAGGGTGGGCCACATGACGATCGAAATGGGCAAGTATCAAGAGGCCGACATGTGCGTCGTTGAATCAGGCATCGGTAAAGTCAATGCCGCTATGGGAACCAGTGTAGGAATAGAACGTTTTCAACCGGATGTGATTTTAAACTATGGGGTCGTTGGTGCTTTAGCAGATGACTTAGAGCCAGGAGATATCGTGGTTCCAGATGATTTTTGCTACCATGATGCGGATGATACAGCTTTTGGTAGCCCGCTCGGCCAAGTCCCTCGCATGCCTCATACCTACCCTATAGCCGAAGACTTGGGTCCTATTCAAACGTCCTTGCTTGAGTTTGGTCCGAATATAAAAAGCGGTCAATGTTTGAGTGGGGATGCCTTTGTTCATCGCCCCGATCAAATTAACTTTATTAAAGAACACTTCCCCCATGCCGCTATCATTGAAATGGAAGCAACGGCCATTGCCCAGGTGGCTTACACTTACCAGCTGCCATTTTTAGCGATTAAAACCATTTCTGATTCGACCGACCAAGAAGACAGTGCCCAAGAATATTTAGAAAGTAAAGACCAGGTCGCTGTTGAAGCGGTAGATGTTTTGTTTGAAAGTATTGATTTATTAATTAAAGGAGAGATGTCATAATGGCAAAAGTAGAAAGTTTTTCACTCGACCATGATGCAGTTAAAGCCCCTTACATTCGAATTGCCGGAACTGAAGAAGGGGATTCAGGCGATGCCATCACTAAATTTGATATTCGCCTACTTCAACCCAACCAAGCGGCCTTACCAACTGCAGCCATGCATACTTTAGAGCACTTGATTGCAGGCTACATTCGCGACTACTTGGATGGAGTGATTGATGTGTCACCGATGGGTTGCCGAACAGGATTTTATGCCATCATGTGGGGTGAGCGATCAGTTGAAGAAGTGGCTCAAGCCATGACCCAAGTGCTTGAAAATGTTGTCGATAGCAAGTGGGAAGATGTGCAAGGAACAGAACGCCAAGAATGTGGGAACTATCGTGACCACTCCCTACATGCTGCCCAACTGTATGCTCAAGAAGTTTTAGACCAAGGCTTTTCTGTGGATGCTTTCGAACGAAAATTAATTTAAGGCTGCCTATTCCATTAACAGGGCCTTTGATAAGGATAAAAACTCCTCCTAAAAATTTAGGGGGAGTTTTTCTTTTTCCATTATGATTATGCTATAATCAATTTTTGAAAAAATAAAAACGTGAGGTAAACAGATGTCGACATTAGCTTTTATGGGGATTGTTTTCTCTATTGTGTTTATAGTTGTAGCGACTATTAGGGGCTACCATATCATTTTTACTGCCCCCCTAGCCACTCTGATTGTTCTCTTAACGAGCCGAGCGTCTGTGGTAGATGGCCTGTTAGTGGGAGAGCAGTCTTATAGTTTTTATCTAGGTCAATTTTTAGCCAATTATTTTTTTATGTTCTTTTTAGGAGCCTTGCTGGGACGATTGATGGATCGCAGTGGGGCGGCTGAATCTTTAGCTCGAGCTGTATTGCGCATGATAGGGTCCCACCGTCCTTATGGAGTCATGTTAGGCATATTGCTCATTGCTAGTTTGCTCACTTATGGGGGAGTTTCTATTTTTGTGGTGCTCTTCACCCTTGTCCCCTTATGCCGGCCCATCTTCCAGTCACTTGATATCAAATGGTCCTTAGTGACTATTCCGATTATGTTGGGGTCTTCCACTTTCACCATGTCAATGCTACCTGCCAGTCCGGCTATCCAAAATGTTATACCATCTCAAGTTTTAGGGACTCCTTTGACAGCAGGGGCTGGACTGGGTATTCTAACTGCCAGCCTAACCCTTATCTATGGCATGATTTACATGCATATGCAATTGAAAAGCAGTTTGAAAAAAGGAGAAAGCTTTGCTTCGGATCCTGGTTTTAAGGGGGGAGGTCAAGCCGCAGAAGAAGACAGTCAAAGTCTGCCCACCCTGCTTCAAAGTGTGCTGCCTTTGATTTTGATGATCGGCTGTATTTTGATCTTTTCATCTGTTGACCAAATTATTATTGCGGCCCTTGCTCTAGCCAACCTATCTTGTTTAGCCTTAAATTATAAAAGACTTTGGCCTCAATTTAAGACCATCATCCAGCAGGTTTCAACGTCCTCTCTGGTTCCTTTATTTGTGACGGGCTCGTCCATTGCTTATGGTTCTGTTTTGACTCATATGCCCGTTTTTCAAAAGATCATAGAAAAAATTATAGGCCTGCCCCTCTCGCCAGCAACCATCCTAGCTCTCTTAGCCATGGTCCTAACTTTTGTGACTGCTTCGGCAGCAGGTTCGATTGGTATCATTATGAATCAATTCGCGGATATCTTTTTACAAGCTGGCCTAACGCCTGCTTTTATCCATCGTTTTACGGCTATTGCTTCAGCAACGACCACCTCCTTGCCATATGGTGGAGTGATCATGAACTTTAACCAACTGACCGGCTTAAGTCTGGCGGATACTTATCACCATACACTGATTGTGGTAGGGGGATCGCACTTGCTGATGACTCTCTTGCTTTTATTACTGGCCTAATATAAATAAATTTCCTTCTACAGCCATTTCCATGTTAGGATAGAACTTTTAAGGGGGGAATTTATGTTTGTTGTTTTAGTGTTTTTTATTTTATTTCTTTTTTTAATGCGACTCAAAAAACCTTCCGCGACCTACTTACTCCTGCTGTGCTTGACCTTGACCGCTTGTGACGATCCACCTGCATCGGCTGGGCAAGGAGAGCAAAGTCAGCCAGTGGAAGAGTCAATGGCAGCTTTAGCTCCTTCAGAAGGGAGTGAAGATCCTTCATCAGCCTCTTCAGCAAAGCCTGCGTTAAGTAGGGATGAAGGGGATCAGCTGCTCAGCCAGACCCCTGACGTGCCAGCGGATTTGGACTATCTTGAAATTAATGGCAATGTTCCTTATTTTTCGGATGAAGACATCAGTTCGACCCAAGCTTATGTGGCTATCGGTGACTTTGATGCTTTAGGCCGGGTCAGCCAAGCCAATGCAGTCTTAGGCGTCGAGCTCATGCCTCAAGAGGAAAGAGGAGATATTTCTTCCATTCATCCCACCGGCTGGCAACAACGCTTTTATACCAATGTGCCGGGAGGGGCCTTATATAATCGAAGTCATTTGATTGGCCACCAATTGGCTGGGGATGACAGCCCAGAAAACTTGATGACGGGCACTCAATGGTTTAATCAAAAGGCCATGCTTCCTTTTGAAAACTTCGTGGCTGCTTATATCGAATCGACGGAAAATCATGTTCGCTATCGCATGACTCCTGTTTTCGAGGGAGACAATTTGCTGGCGTCGGGCCTATATATGGAAGGCTTTTCTATAGAAGATAATGGAGAAGGAGTCTCCTTTAATATTTATATTCCTAATCGTCAGCCTGGGGTGGATATTGATTATGCAGATGGGTCCAGTCGTGGTCCTCAAGGGCCTTTGGAAGAAGGAGAACTTCAACTATCACCCAAGTCCCAGCCCACAGACCCATCCTTGCCCCCTGAAACTTATTCTCAAGATCTGCCATCGATTGATGTCAATGGAGACGGGCAGGTGACCATCAAAGAAGCTCAAGCAGCTGGTTATTCTATGCCCATTCACAGCGATCACTGGCTTTATCCCTACATGCACGATGCTGATGGAGATGGAATGGTTGGTGAGGGAGCTGGATAAAAATACTAAAGTTGCGACCTTTACAGTCGCAACTTTTTTAAATATTTTATCAAGATTTTTAATAGCTTAAAATTATAGCTTAAATAAAAAAATACAATAATTCTCCTATTCTTCTATTTGAATGTTTAATAAAATAGTTTCGGATTGGGGAAGTATTGATGAATACTTATCCATATAGCGAGGGGTTAATTCCAAATAAAAAAGCGAAGAAGTTATATTAAAAAGCCCAAAGCAAGCATTTCCTGTCCATAGTCTTTTTATTTTTTTATGTGCTGACTTGGATTTATTAATTTATTGAATCATGAATGAATTGCTTGAATGAGGGTCAGATGTTACATTTATTGTGATTTAGATAACAAATCAAATTTTTTTGTTTTAAAAAATTTGATGATTCATTATTTAGGAAAGGGAGGTTGAAGATGTCTGATTCATCAAAAAACCAGGGGAATATTCATGTGACTGACGAAACAGCCAGCATGTCGGATGATTACGTGGGAGCCGATGCCAATAATGCAACATTTTTGGAAAATCTATCCCAAGCGGAGTTGAAGGACCTAGAGAAAAAACCAAAAACTCCTGCTCAATTGGCCCTGGATAAGGTCATTTGCTTTTTACCAGCGTTGATGGCAATTATTCATTTATTGGAGTATCTATATGTTCCTAATGCACCGGGTAATAGCAACACCATGACCTATGTTTATTTTCTTGGGTTCTTTATTGTCTTTTATCTGATTCGTGGCTTGTTAGCCCTATGGAGTGATCGTCAGTTTAGGAAATGGCGTTATTCAGCCCCATTCCAAACGCTGATTTTCTTCATTTTGATGGTATACGATTTGCTGACTCTGAAAACGGCGACCCTCTTGTTGCCTTATTTCCCTTGGGTCGACCAGGTCTTTAATTCCATCATTGCGGACACTTCTTTCCTATTGGAGTCTACTCTTGCTTCTCTCCAATTGCTTTTTTCCGGTTATATCATCGGCGGGCTGATTGGAATACTCACGGGTGTTCTGTGTGGGTATTTTGAAAAAGTCAACTATTGGATTTCACCATTCACCACGGTCATCGGTTCCATCCCAACCACCACTTGGTTGCCTATCGTGATGGTTCTTGCAGCCTCCTTAAAACAAGGAGCGGTTTTTGTTATTTCTTTAGGTGTTTTCTTCGCCCTGACCAATGCTACTTTTGCAGGGGTTCGTGGGATTGACAACTCATATTTTGAAATGGCAAAAACTCTGGGAGCTAGTCAGCAACAACTCATTACTCGAGTCGCTGCCCCAGCCATTATGCCTTCTGTTTTTTCCGGAATGATTCAAGGAATGTCAACAGCTTGTACATCTTTAATCGTAGCGGAAATGATCGGGGTTGAGTCCGGTCTAGGATGGTACATCACTTGGCAAAAAAACTGGGCCGAATACGACAAAATGTATGCGGGAATCTTAGTGATTTGTTTGATGTTCTTGGCTGTTAACTTCCTCTTACGCAGTTTGGAACGCCGAGTCTTAAAATGGAAGGATGCTTAATATGACCAAATTAGAAATAAATAATTTATATAAAGCCTTTCCTCAAAAAGATGGTGGCATCAACTTAGTCTTAAATGATATTAATTTTACAGCCGGAGACAAGGAATTTGTTTGTATTGTCGGTCCTTCAGGTTGTGGGAAATCCACCCTATTAAATCTGATTGCTGGTTTACAGCCTGCCACTCACGGAGAAATGTTTTTGAATGGGGAGAAGATTGAGGGAACGGATCCCAACCGAGGCATGGTTTTCCAAAAAGCAACGCTTTTCCCTTGGCGAACGGTCGAAGACAATGTTAAATTCTCCATCGATATGAAAGGCGGGCATGACCAAGAAAAGGTTGACCACTTGATTGAGATCGTTGGCTTGACTCGTTATAAAGATTTTTATCCAAGCCAATTATCAGGGGGAATGGCTCAGCGGGTGGCGCTCGCACGGACCATGATTAATGAGCCAGAAGTCTTTCTCTTAGATGAGCCCCTGGGTGCTTTGGATGCCTTTACGCGGGCCAACTTACAAGACGAGTTATTAAGTTTATGGCAAAGCAATGAAAACTTGATGATGATGGTTACCCACGACGTTGAGGAGGCCGTCTACATGGCTTCCAAAGTCGTCATTATGAAGGCCCACCCGGGTGAATTTCTCAGAGTGGTTCCTATCGACTTGGAATACCCACGCGATCGGACGGCTAATGATTTCGTCCGCTACCGTACAGAAATTATGAAGGAGTTAAATTTTTAATTAAAAAAATATAGAGCTTTAGGAGGCTTAAAATGAATAAATCATTGAAAAACTTAGTACTTTTGGGAATGTCAGCTTTAGTCTTATCGGCTTGTGGTAGCACGACTGTTTCAAATAGCGGGTCATCTGATGGTGGATCAGACGCAGCTGAAACGACTGAACAAAGCACTGAAGGAGAAGCAACAGAAACCGCTGAAAATGAAGAAAGTTCAGAAAGTTCTGAATCAGCAGGTGGAGAACAAGCAGCTATCACACTCACAGATGCTGACCCAGATGATGAAGAAGCATGGAAGCAAGAACCTGCTTATGGAACGACCATTACTTTAATTTCTACTGACGGTTGTACAGCTCCTATCAACGTGGCTTATGAATCAGGCTACTTTGAAGAAGAAGGTATTGATGTCGAAGTAGTTAAATCACAAACAACCACTATCGATGCGGTTGGAACAGGTCAAGCCGCTATTGGTGCTGGACACATCACTTCTTCTTTAATTCCAATCATTAACGGAGTTGGGGCTCAATACCTAAGCCCAATGCATACAGGGTGTAAGGCACTTTATGTTGCTGGAGACTCTGACATTGAATCAGCTGGTGACATGGACAACATGACCATTGGTATCCACGGTGGGGTTGGAGAATCTGACCACAACATTGCTTTACGCTTCTTACAAGAAGAAGGAGCAGATCCAGATTCAGTTAAATTTACTAACTCTGAAGTGGCTGCTACGACTGAAGCCATTAAAAATGGTGAATTAGACGGAGCTATTTACTCTGAAAACTATGCTGCGCCATTTGTTGAATCTGGAGAGTTGAAAAAAGTAAACTCCTTAACAACAGATGAAGCGTTCAAAGATGAAGTGTGCTGTGCTTCTTACGTTAACAAAGAATTTGCTCGTGAAAACCCAATTACCACTAAAAAATTAACACGCGCCATCTTAAAAGCGAATGCATGGGCTGAAGACGACTCTGAATCTTATGTTGACTTCTTATACGACAACGATTTACTTTCTGGTGAATATGAAGTTGGATTTGGTTGGATTGACTCCTTAAACTACCACCCATCAGAAGATCAATTTGCTGAAACTATCCGTGAAATCACTCAAGACTACATCGATTTAGGTATTGTAGACGGTTCCGTTAATGTGGACGAAGTGATGGGGAATGTCTTTGGAGAATTAGGAATGAACATCTCTGACTTCTCTAAAGGCAGTGCAGGAGCGGAAGAAGATTCAAGCGATGATTCATCAGAAGATTCTTCATCTGAAGACTCAACAGAAGAATCCAAAGCTGAATAATTAAAAATCGACATCCCTTTTTAAAAGCCTTAAGCTTACATGCTTAAGGCTTTTTTAAGATTCTTATTTTCTTTTCAAGGCTTTGATGAGAGCAGGCGTGATGAGGGCAGTCAGCAAACTACTGATGAGAGCTTCAATAAGCCCATGAGAGACCATGATACTCACAATGACCCCCATTAAACGCTGGCTGGAAATAGCCATGGCTTTGAAAAAAGCTTCTTGAGCAAACATATAGGCCAGGGACATGGTGAAGACCGTATTGACAAGAGATCCCAACCCGCCACAAAGGGCGTAATAAAATCGCTTATTGGGCAAATGAAGCTTGAGCCAACCTACTCCTAAGCCTACTAAGACACGGCCGGGAATGGCAACAAGGGGGTTAATAAAAACGGGAGAAAGGATACTGGGTTGGATGAGATTGCGAATGATGGCCAATCCTCCCCAGGCTAGGCCCAATCCCGCTCCGATATGAGGACCGAATAAAATAGCGCCCAAGATAACAGTCACATGAACGATGGTGACATTAGCAAAGCCTAAAGGAAGATACCCCAAACCTGGAACAAAAGTCTGAATGAGAATTATAGCAATAAAAAAACTAACTAAAGTCAAATCATAAGTGTGACTCTTTCTTTTCATAGTATGCATCCCCATATAAAATATTTAGTTCTATTATAACGATTGTGATAGTAAAATCATCAACGACTTTTATTATCTTTCCGTTGAAAATAGTGCTAGGATTAGGATAAATTAAAAGACAAAGAGGAATGGAGAATCTAGCATGTTCAAATCTCAACTCGATAAAGATTATGATTATTGTGAAGCCATCATCAAGGAAGCTTCCAAGTCATTTTACTTTGCCTTTTCCCAATTACCCAAAGAAAAAGCCAAGGCTGTTTACGCCATTTATGCTTGGAACCGCATTGTCGATGATTCGGTCGATGAGGAAGATAATCCACAGGTCAAAGTAGAA
This sequence comes from Atopococcus sp., assembly GCA_043424615.1. Lineage (GTDB taxonomy): Bacteria > Bacillota > Bacilli > Lactobacillales > Carnobacteriaceae_A > JAUNQW01. The sequence continues at coordinate 29,975 of JBHWOX010000040.1, read as the reverse complement.
AAATTACAGCGCCACCGCCAGGATTTGGATCAGATGACGGAGATTGACCATCCGATTTACCGGGCCTTAACCGATACTTTTAACCGATATGAATGTGAAAAGAGCCCTTTTATTGAACAAATCCAAGGGCAAGAGATGGATTTAGAATTTAGCCAACCTAAAACTTTGGAGGATTTGGAAGAATACAGTGATTATGTGGCCGGTTCAGTCGGACGGATGCTGATCCCTGTTTTAGCAGCCGCTAATCCCAACCATCGTGATTTATATCCCAATGCCTCTGACTTGGGGATTGCCATGCAGCTGACTAATATCTTGCGCGATGTTGGTGAAGACTACCGGGAACGCCAACGAATTTACATCCCCTCCAAGCTCATGGCCCGCTATAATTATACGGAAGAAGATTTAGCCCAAGCGACTATCAATGATTCCTTTATTAAAATTTGGGAGAGCTTAGCCCAACATGCTGAACGATTATACCAACGATTTTTTGATGTGATCGATTCCTTTGATGAAGATTCACAACGGCCGTTACATAAATCTGCCAAAGTCTATCATGAAATTTTAGAAGTAATCCGAGAAAATGATTATAATTGCCTAACCAAACGCCAATATGTCCCCAAAAGACGGATGTTGCGTTTGTAAAAAAATAAGCTCTCACCCCCAAAGCATGGGGCTGAGAGTTTTCTTTTTTAAAAGCTGATTCAGAGTCGGTGTATGCTAGGGTAGCTCCCATTGTAAATGGAACAAGCGGGGTAATTTTTCAAAAAAGCTTTAACGGCCAGGATTAATCCCTAAACTGATACGCCCCACTCGGCTGATGCGGTCCAAAGTCCAAGCGGGATCCCAGACCACTAAAATCTCTAATTCTTCAATCCAAGCTTGAGGGTCCAATTGGGCATGAATCCCATTCAAAATTTCAGCGGCACAGGGGCAGCCCGCGCTGGTAAAAGTTAAGCGAATGCGGCAATGGCCATCTTCACTGAGATCCACTTCATAGATAAGGCCGAGATTGACAATATCTAGGCCAATTTCAGTATCGATGACTTGAGTTAACAAGTGCTCGAATTCATCTTTTCTTTCCACCGCTTTATTTTTATACTCGATTCCTTTTTCTTTCATTGTCGTACAAACGTCCTTTCGCTTATTCGATGGCCTGGCGTGCATCTGCCATCATGATTTCAAAGGCTTGGTAGCCTCCATTGGCTAAATACCAGGCATCTGGTGTCACATAATACAAGCGTCCCTTAGCTTTTGCACAGAGCTGACTGACTAGGGGATGCTGTTCAAAATTGGAGCGGGCATGCTGAGAATCTGAGACCCGACGATTGACGGCTGTCTCACGATCCAAGACAAAAATGATATCAGGATTTAATTCTACCAAATATTCATAAGAAACAGGCATACCGTGATTGGAAGCTTCAATCTGAGAGTCAGCCGGCGGAAAGCCAAAGTCATCATAGATTTGTCCAAAGCGGCTGGCAGGCCCATAAGCTGAGAGTTCGCCTTGGTTGTAGAGAATCATAATAGCATTTAAATCTTGCTTTTGGGCGTCTTGGGCCAGCGCTTTCCGATCTTCATCTAAAGTGTGTAAAAGACTTTTGGCACGCTCTTCCAAGCCATAAATTTTACTGATTTCCGTCATATTGTAAGCTAAAGAATCAAAGGTGGTCGGCTGGCTCAAGGAAAAATCAGCTGTGGGTAAATATTGATTTAAAGCATCGAATTGGGCTGAAGAGCGCGTGGCCACGAGCGCTAATTCGGGGTAAAGGGTGACGGTTTCTTCAATATCAAGGTCATGCAGGCTACCCGCTGAATCCAGATGGGCATAAGTCTCTTCCAAATAATGGGGAAGTGGGTTAGCAGCAGTTAGGGCTACCCTGTCTTCTAAGCCTAAAGCCTGGTAAATATCTAAAAGAGCAAAGTCAAAAATGGCTACCGGCTCAGCCTCTTTAGGTAGGTCAAGTTCTCGTCCCTGGCTATCGACAATGGGAACCGTTTCTCCTTGCATGGCCGGGTGGTCAGGAATGTGGCAGGCAGAGAGAAATAGGGACAGCAGCAGTATTAAAAAAATTTTCATAGCCGCCTCCTATTGCTGGCTGATCCGGTCAAAGGTTCGAACATCTTCTTCATCATTGATGCAGTGCTGGCAAGCTTCTCCATAATAGACACAATATTTTCTTAAATTGTGTTCGATAATCTCCACATCAACATCGAATAATTCATCCACCACACTTTTTTCAAACACTTCATCCACCTGGTCATTGGCGAACAAGCGACCGTCTTTCATGGCAATGATTCGATCTGAAAATTGAGAAGCGTAGTTAATATCATGCAGGACGACCACCACCGTTTTGTCCATTTCATCGACCAAACGGCGAATCAGATTCATTAACTGGATAGAATGATTAATGTCCAAACTGTTTAAAGGTTCATCTAATAAAATATAATCGGTGTCTTGGCACAAAATCATAGCGATATAAGCGCGTTGAAGTTGGCCGCCTGACAGCTGGTGAATGGACTTGTCAGCTAATTTCTCTAAATTCATAAAGGCTAGTGATTGGTCGATGAGCAGCTGATCATCTCCTCTTAAGTGGCCTTTGGAATGGGGGAAGCGACCAAAAGCAACTAAATCACGGACCGATAGTTGGAGGTTCAAGGGATTGGATTGTTTCAGTATCGCCAAGCGTTTGGCTAGGTCACGATTGTTCCAATCCTCTAGCTGGTGACCATCAATGCTAATGTGGCCAGAATCAGCGGGGATAAGTCGGCCCATCATGTTTAAAAGGGTACTTTTGCCGGCACCATTTGGCCCAATTAAAGAGGTTAATTGGTTTTTTTCAATGGTCAAAGAAAGGTCTTGGATGAGGGCTTTTTGCTTATAATTTTTACAAATGTGAGACAGTTGAATCATACAGATTGTCGTCCTTTCATCAATAGTAAGAGGAAGTACAGGCCACCGAAAAATTCAATGAAGATTCCTAAATTGATGGTCGATTGAAAGACTTGTTCGACTAAGAGTTGGCCATAGCAGATAAAAAGAAAGAGCAAGAGACCGCTTGTGATAAAGAGCAAGTGATGGTTATTATTTTTTAATAAAAAATAAGCGAGATTGACCCCTAGAAAACCGAGAAAAGTGACCGGTCCCACTAAGGCAGTGGCTAAGGAAGTGAGAATGGCTAAAAGGGCAAAATAAACAAATTGCCGCTGGTTGACCTGCAAGCCTAGATTGGTAGCATAATCGGTTCCCAGCCTTAAGACATCTAATTCCTTGGATGAGCGGAAAAGATAGAGGACGATTGGGAGGCTGAAAAGAGCGGCAATGATAAGGAGGGTGGGGTCGATATAGTGAAAACTCACCATACTTTTTGACAGTGCCACGGTGTAGTCATCCGGATCCATGATGACCGATAGAAAATCATTGGTCGATTGGATTAAAATATTAAACACCAAGCCAAACAAGAGCATCAATGGAATATGGTTAGGGTATTTTTTAAAAAAGAAAAGGAAAAAGCCCACACTAGCTAAGACCACTCCCGAGCTGGTGAGGATAAACTGCATGAGGGTCATGGACGGACCAGTCCAGGTGGTCGGCCAAAGATAAATAAAGACCAGCTGAAATAAAGTGTACAGGCTATCCATCCCCATGACGTTCGGCGTCAATAAGCGGTTGTGGGTCAGGCTTTGAAACAAGATTGTTGAAAAACTCGTGCAGAGGGCGACCAAAAAGAAAGCCGCCAAACGAGGCCCACGCAAGCGGAGAGTCAGGCTGAGTGGCGCATTTGAAAAGCCAAATAAAAAGACCACTAAGCCGACCAGACTCAAGACAATGAGGGTAAGAATTAAATGCTTATCTGACCAGGTCTTCATTTTGCTTCTCCTTTCAATAGTAAAAAGATAAATAAAAGGCTTCCTAAGATACCAACGACTAGAGCCACCGGGATTTCATAAGGATGGATCAGCAAGCGGGATAAAATATCACACAGCAGTAAGAAAATGGGGCCGACAAGTAGGACAGCTCCAATATTTTTTCTGAAATGATCCCCCTGCATAAAGCTGACCAGATTAGGAATAACAATCCCCACAAAAGGGATGTTACCGGCGGTGAGTAAAACCGCCGAGCTGGCGAAGGCAATGAGGGCAATGGCAAACAGCCGGATGCGTTCAAAAGGGATACCTAGCTCGGTGGCTAAGTCGCGACCCAAACCAAGGACTGCAAAATAATGAGAGCCGGCTACAGTTAAAATCAAAGCCAATAAACTCACAAAAATCAGTTGGAAGTTATCCGAGTGTAAGCTGGCAAAACTTCCTTGCAGCCAAGCGGTTAATTGTTGGGATAAATCATATTGGATGGCGAGATAAGTTCCCAAAGCCTGAATGATATTCCCATAAATCAAACCAATGACCGCCACCATCATGTTTTCTTTCAGCTGAATACGGTCGATGACCCTGATAAATAAAAGCGTTCCTGCTAAGGAAAAGAGAAATGCGACAATCGAGCGGTTGACCAAGCTGGCTGAAGGTAAGCAGAGGAGGGCAACAACCAGACCCAGGCGCGCAGAAGCCACTGTTCCCATTGTTCCTGGTGAAGCAAAGCGATTTTGAGTCAGGGTTTGGGCGAGTAAGCCAGCCAAAGATAAGGAAGCCCCAGCAATAATGATACTGATGGTGCGGGGCAAACGGCTAGTCATCAAAATATAGCGGTCCGTAGATAAGGGGTCCAAAACGTGTGACCAGTCTAAAGGACGAGGCCCAATGGCCAAAGACAAGCCAGTGAGAGTAAGCAAGAATAGAGTGGCTAGTGCAAAGGCTTTGGGTTTTTTAAACATGGCTCGACCTCCTTAAACGATTTTTAATTTATTATAGCGATTATCTTTTTCATTTAAAGAGAAAAGCCTATAAAAGTTGATAATATAAGCTTTATAATAGTGGTTCGCAAATGATAAAGATTCTAAAAAATAAGCCTTCAAGAAGAAAAAGACGGCTAAACCGTCTTTCATATGACCATTATTGAATAACAAGACAACTATGATTTTTTTAAATAACAGATCCATTTTTGCTTGCCTATTTGTAAAAGTGCGATGATGGCTAGAATTAAAGGAATCAGCATGCAGCTGAGCACCCACAGGGTCAGTTGGTGGGGATTGGTCCACACCACCACCAGCGCATAGGCTAAGAAAATAGCAGAAAAAAGATCAGCTAAGATTGAAAAAACAATCAGCCAGCCTTTATTTAAATTAGCTGCTAGTAAATGAAAAAGTAAACTCATAAAATAAGCGGCATGGTGGGGCAGTAAAAAATAAATAACAAAAAAATAAGCATAGCCCCCGTCAAAAACAATTTGGTCTTTTTGCATATCGAAGAGGATAATTAAAAATAAGGTGTAGATAAAAAATAAAACACCGTAGAGAATGTGCTTGATAATTAGAGCATTGCGTTTTGCTTCCAGGCTCATGTCCTGAAGAGTAGCCATGGGATCACTCCTTCCAAAGCTAGTGTACCAAAAAAGTGACCGCCTTGACTGTTAAAGAGACTGTGGTAGAATTTAAATAATAAAGATTTTCGATTTCAAAGGCCATTGGCAGCTTTCTGCCAGGTCTTTTAATTATTTTTAAAGGAGGAGAAAATGAAATACATTTGGTCTTATATTAAAAAATATCCCATGACTTTAGTGCTCACCCTTTTAGGGTCTCTTATTTTTGTTGCCGTGAGTTTAGGCCTACCGACCATTTTAGCTAACATCATGAATGAAAGCTTGGTCCAAGGGGATTTAACGGCTCTTTGGCAAAATGTAGGAGGCATGTTTGGACTGGTTATTTTGGGTTTCTTTGGGAACCTGTTGACCGTTTTAGCTTCCTCCCAGCTCACTACCCGGGTCGTTCGAGATATTCGGAATGATTTATATAAACGGATCCAATTTTATTCTCATCAAGAGTATGATGAAATTGGGGTGCCTTCTATGATTACCCGCATGATTAATGATGCTTTTATTATCATGCAATTTACTGAAATGCTCTTACGGAGTGGGTCCACCCCCATTTTAATGATAGGAGGGAGCATCTTCCTCATCTTTACTACCGCTCCTAGCCTCTCATGGATCCTATTTTCCAGCATGCCCGTGATTTTTCTAATCTTCTATCTTATTGTCAGACGTTCTCGCCCCTTATCTGAATCTCTGCAAGTTATTTTGGATAAAATTAATCTCTATGCCCGAGAAAACTTAACCGGTTTAAGAGTGATTCGTGCCTTTGCTCGAGAAGATCTGCAAGAAGAAAAATTTCAATCCGCTAACCATGACTATGCCGATGTGGCCATGCGACTGAATAAATTAATGGGAGCGGCTAACCCACTTTTTGCCCATATATTGATGTGGGTGACGGTTTTTACTTTATGGTTTTCAACCGGTTTGATTGAAAGTCAAGTGATCGAAGTTGGATCTATTTTGGCCTTTTGTGAATACCTTTTCCAGGCTTTATTTTCAATCATGATTTTTTCACAAATTTTTATGTTGTCTCCTCGTGCTCTCGCTTCTGCCCACCGTTTGGAAGAAATGATGGACCTGCCATTGAGCATTTCAATCAATGAAGAGGGGGTAACCTCAACGCCGACCCAGGGCTATATTGAATTCGACGGGGTTGATTTCGCTTATCCTGATGAACCTGACCATCTGGTGTTGAAAGATATCTCTTTTACCGCTGAACCAGGGCAAACCATTGCCTTTATAGGAAGTACGGGAAGTGGGAAATCGTCTGTCGTCCAGCTCATTCCTCGACTTTATGATGTCAGCCAGGGCCAGGTTTTAATTGACGGGGTGGATGTCAGAGATTACCAACTCCACGCCCTGCGAGATAAAATTGGTTTTGTTCCCCAAAAAATCCAACTCTTTACGGGAACCGTTGCTGAAAACTTGAGACTCGGCAAAGCGGATGCTAGCAAAGAAGAAATGGATCTGGCGACAGATATTGCCCAAGCCCAAGAATTCATCCAGGATTTAGACCATGGCTATGATTCCTTCTTGGCAGAGAGTGGGACCAACTTATCCGGAGGGCAAAAGCAACGTTTATCCATTGCCCGAGCCATTGTGAAAGACCCGGCTATCTATATTTTTGATGACAGTTTTTCAGCCCTAGACTACCAAACAGATGCCAAGGTCCGCCGCCGCTTGAAAGAGGTCAGCCAAAACTCAACGGTTTTGATTGTTGCTCAGCGGGTGTCCTCTATCACCCAGGCAGATAAAATTATCGTTCTAGACCGTGGTGAGATCGTCGGCATGGGCACTCATGACGAATTGATAGCTAACAATAGGATTTACCAAGAAATTGCTCAATCTCAAGAAAAATCTGACACTGATGAGGAGGTGCAATAATGGACGCATTCAAAAAAATATGGCCCTATTTTAAACCTTACCGACGTGAATTATTTACCGGCCTATTCTTGCAAGTTCTATCTGTCATTGCTTCTGTTGTTGAACCCTTTATCTTTGGTTTAATCCTGACTGAGTTAGCTAGCAATGTGCAAGATATGATTCAAGGGGTTGAAGGGGCTGGTATTAACTACCAAGGCATTTTCACTATTTTAATCATCTATGTCATTCGTGGTCTCATCTTCCACACCTCCACCTTTGGCGCTAACTACTTTGTCACTGAAGCCGTTCAAAAGATGATTTATGACTTGCGTGCGGACATGATTCGTAAGATGAATCGCTTGCCGGTCTCCTTTTTTGACCGCCACCAGTTCGGTAACATCTTAAACCGCTTAACATCGGATATTGAATCCATTTCCAATGCCTTCCAGCAATCCTTGCTGCAAGTCATCAATGCGGTCTTGACGATTTCATTCGCCATGTTGATGATGATTATTATCGACTGGCGGATGTCCATCATCGTCCTCTTGTGCGTGCCAGCATCGATTATAGCTGCTCGCTTTATCATTTCTAAGTCTCAACCCTACTTCCGTGAACAGGCAGATATTTTAGGGGACTTGAATGGTTTTGTTCAAGAAAAATTTACAGCTTTTGAAGTCTTGAAATTATTTAACCAGGAAGAAAAAGCCTACAATGATTTCACGGACATTACGGATGAATTAATCGACACCGGTTTTAGAGCCACTTTTATTTCTGGAAATATGCGTACGGTTTTAGGATTCATTTCTAACTTGACCTATACTTTGGTGGCAGCCCTGGGTGGATTCTTTGTTCTCCAAGGCCAGCTGACCATCGGGAATTTACAAGCCTTTGCCCAATATACTTGGCAAGTGGCTAACCCTATGCAGATCATTTCGCAAATCTCCGGCCTCATTCAGAGTGCCGTAGCGGCCATTGACCGGGTCTTTGAAGTCTTGGAAGCTGAAGAAGAATCTCAAGACTACAGCACCGAACTGGAAGAGCCTTTGAGTGGTCAAGTCAGCTTCGACCAAGTGGATTTCTCCTATACGGATGACCAGTCTTTAATTGAGAATTTTGATATTGATGTAAAAGCAGGAGAAATGATTGCTATTGTGGGGCCAACCGGAGCAGGGAAAACAACAATGATTAACTTGCTCATGCGTTTCTATGACGTGGATCAAGGACGTATCACGGTGGATGGCATGGATATCCGCCAGCTCAAACGCCAAGACTACCGCCGCCAATTCGGCATGGTCTTGCAAGATACGTGGTTGTTTGAAGGAACCATTAAAGAAAACTTACAATTTGCTGATTTGGATGCGACTGACGAAGAGATTCGCCAAGCGGCTCAAGCTTGCCATGTTCATGACTATATCGAATCTCTCCCCCAAGCTTATGATTCTATGATTGACCAAGAATCATCCAATGTGTCGGCAGGGCAAAAACAACTCTTGACCATTGCCCGGGCTCTTATCAGTGACCCACAAATCTTGATTTTAGATGAGGCGACTTCTTCTGTGGATACACGGATGGAAGCTTTGATTCAAGATGCCATGGATCGCTTGATGGAAGGGCGAACCAGCTTTGTCATTGCCCACCGCCTCTCGACCATTCAAAACGCTGACCGCATCATCGTCATGCGTGACGGTAATATTGTAGAAATTGGGAACCATGACCAGCTCTTAGAAAAAGACGGTTTATACGCTTCTCTCTACAACAGCCAATTTGAACAATAAATTGATCTCCCCTAAACTCTGAGATGTCATTCTCGGGGTTGGGGGAGTTTTTTTGCTTAAGGACAGCTCTGATTTGAAATCTGAAGGGAGGAGTTGTATACTTTTCAAGTTATTAATATATCGTGAGGATGTTTGCTCTGAGCCGCCAAGGAATATAAATTATGTTATAATTAACCGACATGGATAAAAGGAGGGCTTAGTTTGAACTTTGATTGGTCACAATTATTTACCATACGAACCTTAATCAGTATGGCAGATATTTTTATCGTGACATTTATTATTTATCAGATTCTGAAGTTGTTTCGTAATACCCGAGCCATGCAGTTGCTCAATGGTATTGCTATCATTATTTTGTTCAAGTTTATTTCATCTTTTGTTGGACTACAGACCACAGAATATATTATTGATTATGTGATTCAATGGTCAGCGATTGCCCTCATCGTCATCTTCCAACCCGAGCTCAGAAAAGCCTTGGAACACCTGGGTCGGGGGAATATGTTTGAACGCCGTGGCAAATCGGCTATCACAGAAAATGAAGAAATCATTGAAGAAATTATGGAAGCCGTCAAATACATGGCCCGCCGTAAAATCGGGGCTCTGATTTCGATTGAACGCGATGCTAAATTAAATGAGTTTGTGGACACGGGAATCCCCATTGATTCGGTCATTAGTTCCCAACTTCTCATTAATATCTTTATTCCTAATACGCCTCTTCATGATGGTGCAGTTATTTTGCAGGGCAAACGGATTGCGTCAGCAGCCTCTTATTTGCCCTTATCTGAAAATCCATCGGTTCCTAAAAAATATGGGACCCGCCACCGGGCAGCTATTGGTTTAAGTGAAGAAACAGATGCTATCACGGTGGTTGTTTCTGAAGAAACCGGGGCGGTCAGCATTACCAATGGATCGAAGATGCTAGCCGATTTAGAATTCGAAGAAGCTCAAAAATACTTGATTAATGAATTAGTCACCCATCCAGCTGCTGAAAACCAATCTTTGATTGATAGAATTCGTGGTCGTTTCAAAGAGGGGAGAGATTCTTAATGCACCGTCATCAAGATATAAACCGCTGGCCGATGCGATTACTTGCTTTTGTTGTGGCTATTTTGCTTTTCTTGTTTGTCAATTACGAAAATTCTCGGTCTGTCAGTTCTCTCAACCCTGGCTCCAACGCCAGTGTGACCACTGAAGAAATGTTGGAAGAAATTCCTATTGAAATCAATGTGGATTCTGAACGTTATTATGTGACTGGCATCCCACAGAGTGCCAACGTTAAATTAAAAGGCCCCCAATCTTTGGTAACTCAATTTATGGCGACCTCTAATATTACAGCCGAAACCCCCGACTTAAATGCCATGGGAATAGGAGAACATACCATCGAACTTCAAATCCAAGACCTTCCTAATCGGGTGGAAGCCGAATTCAGTCCTCAAAAAATTGACATCACGATCGAACGGCGGGTTAGCCAGGAGTTCGAGGTTGGTTTAGAATTTGATGAAAGTTTAGTGGCAGAAGGTTTCCAAGTGGGGGAAGCTCAGTTGTCCGACCACCGCGCCTTGCTTTCCGGTCCTCAATCAGAGATTGAAAAAGTAGACCGGGTGGTAGTGACCATTCCAGAAGAAGAAGCCCCATACTCTGAAAATATCAATGCCAGCTATCCTGTAACAGCCTATGATGCCCAAGGAGAACTTTTGGATGTCAGTGTTGAACCTGCTCAAATTAATGTCAGCATTCCCATCTCAGGGGCAGAAAAAGAAGTCCCTATCCGCGTGGAAAGTCGAGGAGGGGTCGAAGGTTTTGACTATGACGTCGACATTGCCAGCGACCAAATGGGGGAAATTACCATTCGAGGTCCTCAGTCGATTCTCAACCAGATTACAAACATTCCCGTGGTCGTCAACTTAGATGGTATCACTAGTTCGACCAGCCGGACCATTGATTTACAACGTCCGCTAGGGGTAACAGAAATGTCTTTAGATGCTGTGACCGTGGTCATCAATGCCCAAGCAAAAGACAATACGAGCAGGGGAGAACCAGAAACAAATAACTCCCCGACGGAAGAAGAACAAAGAGTAGAAGAAAATGAAGAAGAGACCGGTCAGCAAGAAAGAAATTATTCAAGTTCAAAAAGTAGCCGCTCTTCACTAGATGAAAAAGAAAAAGAAGCTTAGAACGATAAGTGAGACTTATCATATAAAGGAGATAAACAATGGCTAAATATTTTGGAACAGATGGCGTTAGAGGAGAAGCAAACACAGAATTAACGCCAGAATTAGCATTTAAATTAGGACGATTTGGAGGTTGGGTCTTAAAAGAACACGATGACCCAGAAGAAGAACGTTCTCAAGTTTTAGTCGCACGCGATACACGACGATCAGGCGTTATGCTTGAAAATGCATTGATTGCTGGCCTCTTATCGGTTGGTGTGGATGTGATGCGTTTAGGTGAAATGACCACTCCAGGCTTGGCTTATTTAATTCGTTTCCAACAAGCCGCCGGTGGAATTATGATCACCGCTTCCCATAATCCAGCCAAAGATAACGGCATCAAATTTATCGGTGCCGATGGTTATAAATTAGATGATGAAGAAGAAAATGAGATTGAAAGCTTGTTGCATGAAGACGACCACTTGCCTCGTCCGAGTGCTGAAGATTTAGGGATCGTTCACCCTTATAAAGAAGGATCAGCCAAATATATCCAATTCTTGACCCAGGCTATTGACGGCGACTTATCAGGAATGAAAGTCGTTCTAGACGGGGCGAATGGTGCCAGCAGCGATTTACTGGCTCGCTTATTTGCTGATTTAGAAACAGATGACTTTGAAATCATCAACGCTTCGCCTGATGGTTTGAATATCAACGAAAATTGCGGATCGACTCATCCGGAAGCCTTGGCTGAAAAAGTCGTCGAATTAGAAGCCGATGCCGGTTTGGCCTTTGATGGTGATGGGGACCGTTGTATAGCGGTCGACGAAAAAGGACGCGTGGTCAATGGTGATCAGATCATGTACATCATTGGAAAATACCTCCACCAAGAAGCCATGTTGAAAAAAGATACAGTGGTAACGACAGTCATGTCCAATTTAGGCCTGTATAAATCACTTGAAAAACTCGATATCCAAACGGTCCAAACCCAGGTGGGCGACCGTTATGTAGTCGAAGAGATGAATAAAGAAGGCTATAACTTTGGTGGGGAGCAATCCGGCCATATCGTTTTAGGCGACTTGCATACGACGGGTGATGGTTTACTGACGGGGATTCTCTTACTGTATATTGTCAAAATTTCTGAAAAAAGCTTGGCTGAATTAGCTGATGAAATGGACATTTACCCCCAAACTTTAGTCAATGTAGAAGTTAATGATAAAAAAGCCTGCATGGCTCACCCTGACTTACAAGATGCGGTTGAGCAAGTAGAAGAAAAATTATCAGGCAATGGTCGTGTCCTCGTTCGTGCCAGTGGGACAGAAGCTTTACTGCGTGTCATGGTGGAAGCAGAAAGCCAAGAAGAGTGTGAAGCTTACGCCCAAGAAATCGCGGAGGTCATCCAACAACTCGGTTTATAATGTCCAATTCCTATGGAGGTAGATGATGAAAAAATTTGCCGTCTTGATTCCAGCTTACCACCCCCAGAGGCAGTTGATTGGCTATGTGAGTCAATTGGTCAAAGAAGGGGCAGCTAAGGTTGTCGTTGTTGACGATGGAAGTGGGGAAGGTTCCCGGCCAATTTTTCAAGCCATTCATGACCTTCCCCAAGTGGATGTTTTATCCTATCCTAAAAATCACGGTAAGGGTTATGCATTAAAAATTGGAATGGCTTATCTCAACCGCCGCTGTCCAGATATTGAAGGGCTAGTAACCGCCGACGCGGATGGCCAACACTTGGTGGAAGATGTCATTCGTTTGGGAGAATTCATGCTTCAGTATCCTTGTGACTATATTCTGGGCATGCGAGATTTTAAAACGGACAATGTCCCAGACCGTTCGTATGTAGGGAATCGATTGACCTCCCGAGTCTTTTTCTTTTTATTCCACCGTTATTATGCCGATACCCAAACGGGTTTAAGGGGCATTCGACGTTCTGAACTACCCGCCCTGTTAAACATCCCTGGCCATGATTTTGATTTTGAGATGAATATGCTTGTCTATATGACTACCCACCGCAAACGAGTGGTGCGTTATGACATTACGACGGTTTACGAGGAAGACCACCGTTCTCATTACCGGACGGTGCGGGATTCCTTGAAAATTGCCCATCCCTTAATCGTTCTTCATAGCAATTGGATGCGGGAGCTGGTTCGTGGCCACCGCCGTGAATTAAAAAAAGACAGCTATGGGACTTTGTTTCGCTTCACTCGCTTTATTGGTCGGATGTTTCTTCCTCAATATCGCTACCATGTCCCAGCTGGTTTAGACTTTGACCGGCCGACTGTATTTGTCTCCCACCATCAGAATATGTTGGGACCCGTGGCTATTATGCTATGGCTGAGTGAAGATATCATTCTTCGCTTGTGGGGGCTAGATGTTTTTGCTAAGCAGCAGGATGCCTATGACCATTATATGTCTTATACCTTGACCGACCGCTTTGGCCTGCCAAAAACTCTTGCCCATCTCTTGGCCTGTCCTCTTTCATACTATGTTGCCCACTTATTTGATTCGGCAGGGGCTGTTGCTGTCCACCGCCAATCTCGTGAGATTATTCATACTCTGAAAGAGAGTGTCCAACTTTTATCTAAAGGTCAGAGCTTATTAATTTTTCCAGATATTGACTATAGTTCTGACCAGCAAAGGATGGGGTCCATTTATCAAGGCTTTTTACATTTAGAGAAATATTACCGCAGGGCTCACGACCAAAGCATCCAATTTGTGCCTTTGTTTGCCGATGATGAAGCGAAAAGAATTCGTTTTGGCAAGCCTTTAAGCTTTGATGCTGACCGTTCTTTCATTGACCAAAGAGAAGAAGTAGCTCAGCGCATTCAAGACTCCTTGAATCATTTGGCCAGCGACAAAAATAAAAAGGTTTAAAAAAACAGTTACTTTGCAAGTAACTGTTTTTAAAATATCTATTTTTTTCAAAAAGCTGTGATTCTCTCACTTTATATGGAATTAACGACGGCGGTTGTTGCCAAAGAGGAGGAAGAGACGGAGGACGGTTAAGAAAGAACTTAAAGCGCCTGCCACATAAGTCAGGGCAGCTGCGCGCAAGACTTTACGAGCTTGGTCGACTTCCTCACCTACTAACAAGCCCTGACCTTCGATGATGTCCATGGCCCGGCTGGATGCATTGAATTCCACGGGGAGGGTCAAGAGTTGGAAAACTAAGGTTCCAGAAAAAAGAATTAAGCCGATGTTTATCAAGTTTTGACCTAAACCAAAAAGCACACCAATCAAGATAATGGGTAAGGCAAGGGATTGGGCGATATTGACGATGGGCACGATCCCATTACGCAGGCGCATGGGCACGTATGATTCGGCGTCCTGCAAGGCATGGCCAGCCTCATGGGCTGCAACTCCAATAGCAGCGACAGAAGTCGAGTCGCGGGTCACATCTGACAGCCGTAATATTTTTTCATTGGGTGAATAGTGGTCGGTTAAATTACCCGCAATGGGCTCAATGGCTACTTCTTGCAAGCCTCCCTTGTCTAAAATAAAACGGGCCGCTTGCCGACCGCTTATATTTTTAGAGGATCGGACCTGGCTGTATTGGTTGAAAGTACTTTGAACGTGGCTGGATGCCAGCATGGAAATCACGATACCAATCATGACTAAAATAAATGTTGGGTCAAACATTAATGGAAAAAACATATTATTTCCCCTCTCTATCAGTCTTGAACTTATTATATCAAAGAACATTTTAATAATGATCAATTTTCGTTTAAGTTTTCAATAAGATCCAGCTAGGAGAAGATTCAACTGCCAGTGTCTTTATGTTAAGATGGGGAGAGATAGATAGGAGGGGAA
Source organism: Atopococcus sp. (assembly GCA_043424615.1). Lineage (GTDB taxonomy): Bacteria > Bacillota > Bacilli > Lactobacillales > Carnobacteriaceae_A > JAUNQW01. The sequence continues at coordinate 14,901 of JBHWOX010000040.1, read as the reverse complement.
GTATGAACATTTTAGCCATCAACACGTCTGAAAAAAGCCTAAGTTTAGCGATTTGTCAGGGGGATCAACTTCTCTATGAAGTCTTGACTCATACCCGCTTAACCCATGGGGAGCGTCTGATGCCTCATATTGCACAAGCCTTTGAAGAATGTCCTTTTAATGTGAAGGATTTAGACCGGATCGTGGTGGCTCAAGGACCCGGCTCTTACACCGCCTTGCGTATTGCTGTGACGACAGCCAAAACCTTGGCCTGGACTTTGGACATTGACCTGGTTGGTGTATCCTCTTTGGCTGTTTTAGCGGATATGATCCATCAAAAGGACGCTATCTTGCTGCCTTTGATGGATGCACGACGAGGCAATATTTATACTGGCCTCTATCAAAGACAAGATGCCGCCCTGCTTAACCTTCAAGCAGACCGCCAAGTGAATGCTGAAGAATGGATCCAGCAATTAAAAAATAGCCTGCCTGCCCAAGCTGATTTGTATGTGATTGGCCAGGACTTACCGGTTTTTATCGACCTATTTGAAAAAGAGTGGGATAAGGGAGCCTTAACTGCCATCACTGGCTATGACTCCTATCCTTCTGCCTACCGTTTGGCTCAGCTTGGCCGTCAGATGGATCCTACTCCTCCCCACCAACTCGTCCCTGCCTATCTGAAATTAACTGAAGCGGAAGAAAATTGGCTAAAAGACCATCCTCAAGAAGGCGACTGCCATGTATAAAAAACTTCATCAGTGGATGGTTGACTTAGACCAAAAAAGACTGGATCTCCTTTCTTGGGCGGATGTCTTGACTCTGCCAAGAGATTTTTTTCAAGGACAAGATGGGGAAGATTATGAATTTGAAATTGGGGACGCCTGGGCAGTCGATGATATTGTTGCAATCGAAGCCTTAGCCTATGACGGACAAGTTCCTTGGCAAGAAGAGTCTGTTAGAAAAGACCTCATCTACAACAGCCATTCTCTTTACATACTGGCCTATGACATCACTGGCCGCGCGGTTGCTTTTATTGGCGCCTGGCTGGTAGAAGGCCAAGCCCATATCACTAATTTGTGCGTGGTGGAGGACAAACAATCTTTGGGCATTGGAACGGCTCTTATCTCTCTGTTGGAAGAGGTCTGCCAGCAAGAAAAAATCAAGCTCATCTCCTTAGAGGTTCGCTTGTCTAATCGTAAGGCCCAATCCCTTTACCAGCATTTGGGCTACCGGCCGACCTTTATTCTTGATGCTTATTATCATGACAACCAGGAAGATGCCATCCGCATGGTAAAGGCTGTGATTGAAGATGACACCCCCTAAAAAGACCCAGCTCCACCTGGCCGAGTGCTATGTTAAAGATGAAAAGACCTTAGACCAGTTGACCGCCATGGTGGCACGCATTTTTCCTAACAACCGTTCCTGGACACGCCAGCAGATTGGTCTGCTGATGAAGAATCCTTATGTGCATGTTTATTTTTTGCTGGCTGGCCAGCAGGCTTTAGGTTTACTGGTGAGCTATGAAGACTATGAAGAAATTGAAATTTATTTAATCGGGATATTAGCTGAGCACCGCCGGCAAGGTTATGGCCAATCCTTGCTCCAAGAATTTTTAAGGACGGTAGAAAAAGGACGGATCTTTTTAGAAGTTCGTTCGCAGAATACTCCAGCCATTAGCTTGTATAAAAAGAATGGCTTCAATGTGATCTTCCGCCGACCTCACTATTACAGCCAACCCGATGATGATGCTTTGATGATGGTAAAAAAGATAAAGGAGGAAGAGCATGACGACACGCCTATTAGCAATTGAAAGTTCTTGTGATGAAAACTCTGCAGCTGTAGTTGAAGATGGGGAAAAAATCTTGTCCAATATTGTGGCTTCACAAATTAAAAGCCACCGACGTTTTGGCGGTGTGGTCCCTGAGCTGGCCAGCCGCCACCATGTGGAACAGGTGACTTTTATTATTGAAGAAGCTCTAAAAACTGCCGATTTAACGATGGATGAGATCGATGCAGTGGCGGTCACCCAAGGCCCCGGTTTGGTGGGGGCTCTATTGGTCGGTATTTCTGCAGCTAAGGCCTTGGCTTATGCTCATGACCTTCCCTTGATTGCCACTAACCATATCGCCGGCCATATTTTTGCCAACCGCTTTGACCATGACATGCTTTTTCCTTCCATTGCTTTAGTGGTGAGTGGTGGTCATACGGAATTGGTTTATCTGGAAAACCCAGATCGCTTCCAATTAATAGGTGAAACACGTGACGACGCGGTTGGCGAATGTTACGACAAGGTTGGCCGAGTCATGGGGCTAGACTATCCGGCCGGTAAAAAAATTGATGAATTAGCCCAAAAAGGCCAGGATGTCTATGATTTTCCTCGGGCGATGATGCAAGAAGATAATTATGATTTTTCTTTTTCTGGCTTAAAAAGTGCCTTCATCAACCGAGTTCACAATGCCGAACAAAGAGGAGAAAAATTGGATGTGGAAGACCTGGCCACGAGCTTCCAAGCAGCAGCTGTCGAGGTTTTGGTTAACAAAAGCATGCGGGCGGTGGACGAGTATGGGGTCAAGCAGCTGATCGTCTGTGGGGGAGTGGCTGCTAACTCTGATTTACGAGGACAGATGGCTCAAGCCATCGAACAGGCCGACCGACCAGTCGAATTGCTCTTCCCAGCTTTAGACTTATGCGGGGATAATGCAGCCATGATTGGGGCGGCCGCCCAAGTCCAATACGACCGAGGCGACTTTGCTGACCTCGGCTTTAATGCCTTGCCTGGGATGGATCTTTATGACTAAGAAGAACCAAATGAATCATTTTCAAGCCACTGCAGTCGATTTTCCTGCAGTGTTTTTTGATGCCTTAAAAAAGGTTAAGAAAAAAGAGCCCACAAAGGGGGCTTACCTATTACTCCTCTTGGATGACCAAGAGCTGTGCCTTCGCTTTTATTCGTTTGAATCTGACAAGCTTGGGGATGATAGGGAAGGACTTCCGCCGCACCCAGGGATTGACCGTTCTTACCCCCATCCCTTGGCTCAGGACTTCCCCCACTTGCTGGATCGGGTGGAAGCTTTCAAAGCCGACGAAAAATTGTACCGTCAGTGTTTAGAAAAAATGAAAGGCTTTCTGCAAGAATCAGTGGCCAGTCTGAGGGAAGACTTGGCCGATGGTGATTTTGGAGAGGCTTCCTTGCCACTTTTAATGCTGACCACCGCTCCCCAAGCCCAGCTATTATTAGGAAAAAATCTAGACCATTTGGGTCAGAGCCCTCGAAAGTTTCAAAGCTTTTCCGGTGGACACTTGGATCTGGTCATTCACCAGCAGCTCGTTTGCTTGAATATTTTGCCTCAACCTTCGACCTTTTTAGCTGCCTGGCAAGTCTGTCCACTGGCCCTGTCAGACAAGGACAAAGTGCAAGCGCAGATATTTTTAGGCTCTTCCATTGAAATCTATCTAATCAAAAAGGGCATCATTTATTCCACTTCATCCCTGTGGACCCCTTTGGAAGAAAGCCAGCACTCTCAACAGAGCTTTTTGGATGATTTAGCTGAGATAGAGGGAAAAGCCAAACTGCGCCCAAACGAGTCTTGGACTGACCGAAACTTACGTCCAGAAGAGTGGGCCAGATTTTTAGAGCCGGCAGACTTTTTAAACTTTCGCCAAGCCCAAGCAGCCTTAAAAGTTGCCTGGGACTATGTCTTAACGGAAAGTCAGACCGAGGCCAAAGAACTCCAGGCAGTAGCGGTCCATCTCCCATTAAACCAAGACATTCATCCTTCTGCCTGGCTAGCCTTGGACCTGTTTGAGGGAATCCAGCCTGACCAGTTGAAGCTAATTGGGGCGGAAAAGGAAGTAGATTTATCAGCCGGCTTTAGCCAGTTGAATGAGATAAACTCTTGGCCCGAGTTTTATTATTTAGAACTGAGCCAGCAGGCTAATTATTACCGGGCTTTGGCACGGGCCATGACCTATCGTAAGGCTAGACATTGATAGGCTCAAGATATATAATATGAGACGGTGTTTTTATCCAAAAATTAAAAAGAGGATGACCTAAAAAATGGAAACAACTTTTGACTATGATCAAGTTCAACTGGTTCCTGCCAAATGTGTAGTAAAAAGCCGTAGTGAATGTGATACCTCTGTCCAATTTGGCCCCCGTCGTTTTAAAATTCCAGTCGTTGCTGCTAACATGCAGACGGTCATCAATGAAGAATTGGCCGAAACTCTCGCTCGAAACGGGTATTTTTATATCATGCACCGCTTCCAAGCTGAACAACGTTTGGATTTTATCAAAAAGATGAATGAGGCTGGCTTATTTGCCTCTATTTCTGTGGGTATTAAAGAGGAAGAATACGATTTTATTGACCAACTGGCAGCTTCCGGTCAAGCGGTGGACTATATCACCATTGATGTGGCTCATGGTCACAGCGAAAGCGTCATTGATATGATTAAGTATATAAAAGAGAAATTACCGGACAGCTTTTTAATCGCCGGCAATATTGCCACTCCTGAAGCCGTTCGTGATTTAGAAAATGCGGGAGCAGATGCGACCAAAGTGGGCGTCGGTCCCGGCCGTGTATGCATTACGAAAATTAAGACGGGTTTTGGAACAGCAGGTTGGCAGTTAAGTGCCATCCGCTTGTGCGGAAAGGTGGCGCGGAAGCCCATCATTGCGGATGGAGGTATCCGCATGAACGGTGATATCGCTAAAAGCATCCGCTTTGGGGCGTCGATGGTGATGATTGGATCATTGTTAGCGGCCCATGAAGAGTCTCCAGGTGCCAAAGTCGAAGAAGATGGAAAAATTTATAAAGAGTATTTTGGCTCGGCTTCCGAACATCAAAAAGGCATCTATAAAAATGTCGAAGGGAAAAAGATTTTAATTGAAAGCCGTGGCAAAATCGCACATACCTTGAATGAAATGCAAGAAGACCTGCAAAGTTCAATCTCCTATGCTGGAGGACGCGATCTCGCTTCCCTCCGTACGGTGGACTACCGTATTGTCCCTACTATTTTTAATGGCGACCGATAAAATTTATTTTTAAAACGCCCATGTCATTGGCACGGGCGTTTTTTTAAACCGATGGTAAAAAAGTAGTAAAAAAGACCTGCTCATCTGCAGGTCTTAGCGCTCATTATTGAATTAAGAACTAGAATTCACTTAGCAAGTCTTCTAATTCCAAGGCTAAAATTTCCCACTGGTCAGACAGCTGGTCGATGTTTGCTTGATGAGCTTGCATTTGGTCTGCCAATTCTTGGGAAAGTTCGAGGTCATTGTAGACTTCCGGTTCCAATAAGCGGTTGTGAATCGCATCATTTTTTTCCGTCAATTGATTAATTTCTTCTTCCAATTGTTGGATTTCTCTTTCCAACCGTCGTTCTTCCCGCTGGAATTCTTTTAATTCCATCCGGTCCAGGCTGGCGGCAGTCATTTCCTTTTGAGGAGAGGAGGTATTTTCTTGAGGCTCTTCTTTCAATGCCCTCATCTCTTCCAACTCTTCTTTCTTTTGCATGTAATAATCATAGTTTCCTAAGAATAGTTGGGAACCGTCCGCTTGGATTTCAACCACCTTGTTGGCGATTTTATTGATGAAATAACGGTCGTGGGAGACAAATAAAAGTGTTCCCTCAAAATCGAGCAAGGCCTCTTCTAACACTTCCTTGCTATCAATATCTAAATGGTTGGTGGGCTCGTCTAAAATTAAAAAATTGTCGCGGTCTAAGGCAAGTTTGGCAAGGGCGACACGGGCTTTTTCTCCCCCACTTAAACTCGCAATCGTTTTTAAGACGTCGTCCCCACTGAACAAGAAGGCTCCTAAAAGCGAGCGAATGACTTGTTCATCCATGCCAGGGTGGTCGTCCCACAATTCATGGAGGATGGTCTTGTTTTGGTGGAGTTGTTGCTGTTCTTGGTCATAGTAGCCTACATCCACCTTGGTCCCCAGGATAATCTCCCCCTCAATAGCGGGCAGAATGCCCACAATGGTTTTGAGTAGGGTGGATTTGCCTACCCCATTGGGACCTACAATAGCGATGATATCGTTTTTGCGCTCCTCCAGCTCAATATCGCTAGCCGTGGCTTGTCCATCATAGCCGATGGTGAGGTGATTGACTTGTAGGACCAGGTCGCCACTTTCCCGTTCAGGATTGAAAATAATATTGGCACTTTTGCTATGGTTTTTAGGTTTTTCTAAACGAATCATAGCATCCAGTTGTTTTTGCCGGCTTTGGGCCCGCTTAGAAGTGGACGCCCGGCTGATATTTTTTTCGATGAAGTCTTCGAGCTGTTTAATTTCTTTTTGCTGCTTTTCATAGTCTTTCCACTGCTTGTCCAGATCTTTTTCTTTTTCGACCAAGTAGGTGGAATAATTACCAGTGTAGTGTTTTAAGCGGCCAAAACTCAAATCATAGACCTCATTGACTAGGACATCTAAGAAATAACGGTCATGAGAAACAATCAAAATGGCTCCTTGATAGCCCTTGAGATAGTTTTCCAACCAAGCAATACTGTCCATGTCCAAATGGTTGGTGGGCTCATCTAAGATTAAAAGATCAGGCTTTTCTAATAAAAGTTTGGCTAAAGCCAGACGTGTTTTCTGCCCACCTGAAAGTTCTTGAATGGAAGTGCCATAATCCTCTTCATAAAAATGAAAACCAGCTAAAACCGCTTTGATTTCAGAACGATAGGCGTATCCATCTAGCGATTTAAAACGGTTTTGAATGTGGTCATAACTTTTGAGGGTGGATTCATACAGGTCGGGCTGGTTTAGAACTTCTTCGTCAGCCAGCTTGTTTTCATAAGCTCTCATTTGTTTTTCTAAGTCGATCACTTCAGCAAAGGGGGTCAGCATTTCCTCCCAAATGGTCCGGTCAGAAATAATTCCCGTGCGCTGGGCTAAGTAGCCGATGCTGATGTCTTTAGCCTTCACTACTTGCCCCTGGTCTGCTTCTTCAATACCGGCTAGTATTTTCAATAGGGTGGACTTACCCGACCCGTTGCGTCCGACTAAGGCTAGCCGGTCGTGGTCTTGGATAGTGAGAGAGAGGTCGTCAAATAATTTTTCTGAGCCAAAATATCTGGCCACATTTTGGGCGTGTAATAATATCAAAATTACGGCTCCTTTTCTTAGATCATGCAAAATCTAGTTTATCATAGAAAAACAAATAAATACCCCAGCAAAAATAAAAATGTACAGGAAGAAAAATAAAGGGTATGATAAAAGTTAGCTGCCTTATTTTCAATTAATTTGTTAAAATATGTACATAGCATAATGAAGGAGGATGGCCATGCCTGAAAGTAATATCCCCAAAGCCACAGCTAAACGTTTACCGGTTTACCAGCGAGCTTTTCGCTCATTACATGAAAATGAAAAAGAAAAAATATCTTCCCAAGAGCTGAGTGAGCTTGTGAAAATTGACTCCACTACGATTCGTCGTGATTTTTCTTATTTAGGAACACTTGGACGCCGGGGCTACGGTTATGATGTCGCTGAATTGAATCAATTCTTCGAGCAATTGTTGAATCGTTCACAAATCGTCCATGTTGCCATCGTAGGAGTCGGTAATTTAGGGGAAGCCCTATTAAAAGAAAATGTGCGGTCAGAAGAAAACATCCGTATTACGGTCGGCTTTGACATTCGAGAAGATCTGACCGATACCGTTAAAAATGGCATTCCAATTTATTCCATGGAGGATATCAAGGAGCAAGTGCCTCGATTGGGGATTAAGACGGCTATCTTGACCGTTCCGAACGATGATGCCCAAGCCGCTGTCAACCAGCTGGTCGAAGCAGGTATCGAAGGAATATTAAATTTCACGACCAAGCGATTGAATATTCCTGACCATGTTCGAGTCCGTAATGTTGATTTAGGGAATGAATTACAAATCTTAAATTATTTTATGGAAAACAATATTGATTAATTTTTGAGGATCTGTTTTGACAGACTTATTTTAAAAGAAGGGAACCCCTGCTAAGCCAGCAGGGGTTCCTTTTAATTTTTATTGGTGTTTTTTTATTTGGACGTATACCTTGCTTAGTTTGAGCGCTCTGACCAAGTCAGCGGTCGCTATTAAAGCATTGAGAAGGGCTAAAAAGTTCCAACCCCCGTGGTTATTCAAACTAGATAAGGTCAGGTAAAAGAATAAAAAGAAGAAGACATAATAGAAAACCATCCGCCCTAAAATTATATTTTTCATCTTTTCACCCCTTTTAAGATAAGAATAAGGCGCTGATTACTGCAATAGAATTCATCAGCAAGTGGGCTAAGATTGGCGTCCAAATGCTGTGCGTTTTTTCATAAAGATAGCAGAAAATCAAGCCCATAACGGAATAGACGAGAATGTGGCCGTCAAAATGAATGAATGCAAAGACCAAAGAGCTGATAACTGCTGCTCCCACTCGGCCAGTGGCAGAGGACAAGGAGCCATACATGGCTTTGCGAAAAACAAATTCTTCCATAATAGGAGCAAATAGTGAGGAAGCCAGTATAAACAAGGGATATTGTTGGATCAGTTCCAGTAAGAGCTGGGTATTGGCTGATTGGGAAGAAATATTAAAGACCGATTCTTCAATAATAAAGGATAAGCTTTGGCTAGCGAGTAAGAGAACCAGACCAAGGACAGCCCACAAGAGGACCTGTCCCCAAGTCGAAGAGGGTTGGTCTGCCGGCGTTTGGAAGCGTCGTTGGTAATTAATCGCCAAGATGAGAACCGTCCCCAGGGCAAAAGCAAAGACGGTTGAATAAACCGTCCAAGACAGGTCAATCTGTTCAGGAAAAAGGGCTGCCAGTATCCCCACCACTACGGCTGGGATGACTTGGACCAAGACATAGGTCACTATAATCAATAGAGCCGTCCAAATGTGTGTGTTATCTTTTAATTTCACGATCATAATCCTTTCACGAGAAGCTGTAAGTGTCATTATAACGGTAATTTCTTCAAAGTAAAAGGAGAGCTTTAATTTTTTTGACTTTATTTGACCATTTGACTTGCAATTCAATATAGGATGTATTATTATAATAGATGTAATTAGCACTCGCTACATTCGGGTGCTAATTCGGTAACTATGATTTTAATTTATGGAGGTCTTTACATGCTTAAACCTTTAGGAAATCGAGTAATTCTTGAACTTATTGAAGTTGATGAAAAAACTACAGACAGTGGCTTGGTATTAGCAGGTCAAGCGAAAGAAAAACCTCAAACCGGTCAGGTTGTTTCCGTAGGTCCTGGTACTCAATTAGAAGACGGGTCCGTTCGTGAAATTGCAGTGTCAGAAGGTGACACTGTTATCTTTGAAAAATATGCTGGAACTGAATTAGCCATCGAAGATAAAAACTATTTAGCTCTTAGCGAAAACGATATTATTGCAATCGTAGAATAAGACAATTTACTCTTGATCGACTAGAATTTTAATATGAGGTGAAAGAATTAATATGGCAAAAGATATTAAATTTTCAGAAGATGCACGTGCAGCAATGCTGGCAGGTGTTGACAAATTAGCAAACACAGTGAAAGTAACCTTAGGGCCAAAAGGTCGTAACGTTATTTTAGATAAATCCTATGGTTCTCCACAAATCACCAATGACGGTGTGACCATCGCTAACGAAATCGAATTAGAAGACCGTTTTGAAAACATGGGCGCTCAATTGGTGAGTGAAGTGGCAACCAAAACGAACGACATTGCTGGGGACGGAACCACAACGGCTACTGTTTTAACTCAAGCTATTGTTCGTGAAGGAGCTAAAAACGTAACGGCTGGTGCTAACCCAGTAGGCATCCGTCGCGGAATTGAAAAAGCGACTCAAGCGGCTGTTGAAGCTCTAAAAGAAAACTCAACTGAAATCAAATCCAAAGAAGCGATTTCTCAAGTGGCCTCTATCTCATCTGGCGACCAGGCCATTGGGGAATTATTAGCTGACGCCATGGAAAAAGTTGGAACCGATGGCGTGATCACCATTGAAGATTCACAAGGAATTGAAACCTCAATGGACGTGGTTGAAGGTATGCAATTTGACCGCGGATACTTATCTCAATACATGGTCACTGACGATGAAAACATGGAAGCCAACTTAGAAAATCCATACATCTTAATCACTGACAAAAAAATCTCTAACATTCAAGATATCTTACCAGTCGTTGAACAAATCATGCAACAAAACGCTCCATTATTAATCATTGCTGATGATATTGAAGGCGACGCTCTTCCAACTCTTGTCTTGAATAAAATCCGTGGAACTTTAAATGTGGTAGCGGTGAAAGCACCAGGATTTGGAGACCGTCGTAAAGGTATGTTAGAAGATATCGCTATCCTAACTGGTGGACAAGTGATTACAGAAGACCTTGGTTTGGAATTAGAAAACACCAGCATTGACCAATTAGGACGTGCTGAAAACGTCACCGTAACTAAAGATGATACGACTATCGTATCAGGTTCTGGAACATCAGAAGCAGTTGAAGCCCGCGTGGACTTATTACGCCGTCAAGCGGAAGAAACAGACTCTTCCTATGATGCTGAAAAATTACAAGAACGCATCGCTAAATTAGCAGGTGGGGTTGCTGTTATCCGTGTCGGAGCTGCCACTGAAACCGAACAAAAAGAACGTAAATTACGTATTGAAGACGCCTTAAATGCTTCTCGCGCAGCAGTTGAAGAAGGTATTGTTGCAGGTGGGGGAACCGTTTACGTGAACATCATCGATGCTTTGGATGATATTGATGCTGAAGGCGATGAAATCACAGGTGTTGACATCGTTCGCCGCGCTTTAGAAGAACCTGTACGCCAAATCGCTGAAAACGCAGGGGTTGAAGCTAGCGTTATCGTTGAAAAATTAAAAAATGAAGAAAAAGGTATGGGTTACAATGCCGCTTCAGGTCAAATCGTTAACATGATTGACGACGGAATCATTGACCCAACTAAAGTGACTCGTTCTGCTTTACAAAATGCAGCTAGTGTTGCCGCTTTACTCTTAACTTCAGAAGCAGCTATTGCTGATATTCCTGAAGAAAATGCAGTTGATCCATCTGCAGCTATGGGTGGCATGGGCGGTATGATGTAAGCCCAACTCAACTAAATCATCGACTCGGCCTCTTTTGAGGTCGAGTTTTTTGTTTTTTGAAGGTCTATAAAAAATCACATATAATAATGGAGAAAATAAAAAAGAAAGTAGGGAAGAGATGAGCACTGATCGATTAATCCGAGCCTTAGCCTTTGATGGCCAGGTCCGAGTATTTGTTGCAGATACCAGCCAAACAGTGGCAGAAGCACAAAGACGCCATGACTCTTGGAGTGTCGCGACAGCAGCTTTAGGACGTTCTTTGACGGGAACTTTATTTTTAGGGAGTATGTTAAAAGGGGAGGATACGGTGACCGTCCGCCTGCAAGGAAGCGGCCCCATCGGCTATATGGTGACGGAAGCTAATAGCCAAGGCCAAGTCAAAGGCCACCTCAAACATCCTCATGTTTCTCTGGATTTGAATGACAAAGGAAAGCTAGATGTTGCCAAAGCAGTTGGCTTACCCGGGGAGTTAATCGTGACCAAAGACCTGGGCTTAAAAGAACCCTATGTGGGACGAGTAGATCTGGTTTCAGGAGAAATTGCTGAAGATTTTACCTATTATATGGCAACTTCTGAACAAACTCCTTCCGCTTTTGGCTTAGGAGTCTTAGTAGAAGCAGATGAAAGTGTCAAGTGTGCCGGGGGATTCATGATTCAAATGATGCCAGAAGCGAGTGAAGAAAGCATTCAAGCCGTGGAAGAAAACTTAGCCGGCTTGCCTCCTCTGACCACCCTCTTAGAGCAGGGAGAAAGTTTGGAAGATATTTTAGAACGCTTATGCCAAGGAGGCCAGCCGAAAGTTTTAGGCGAACAAGAGCTGTCTTTTCACTGCTCCTGTTCTAAAGAACGCTTTGCTGACGCCATGATTTCACTGGGGACAGATGACATTCAAAGCATGATGGACGAAGACGAGGGAGCCACAGCCACTTGTCAATTTTGCCGGCAATCCTACGACTATAGTATGGATGACTTAAAAAACATCTACCAACAAGCAGAAGGAGAGCAATAAAGATGGCTGAAAGCCTTGATCAAATCATCGATGCTATCATGGCTGATTCTGAAAACGCTGAATTCAAAGAAAAAGGCTGGCAACCCGTCATTCAAGCCCCTCCTACGGCCAAAATTTTAATTGCTAGCCAAGCGCCTGGCCGCTTGGCTCAAGAAAGTGGTCGCCCTTTTGATGACCCTAGCGGCCGCTTGCTCAGACAATGGCTGGGAGTCGATGAAAAAGAATTTTATGACTCTGGTTATTTTGGAATTGTTCCCATGGATTACTTTTTTCCTGGTAAAGCTAAGCAAGGGGATAAGGGCCCACGTAAAGACTTTGCCAAAAAATGGAACGACCGCTTGCTGGCAACCATGCCCGACCTCCAATTGACTGTCTTGATTGGGAACTATGCCATGAAATACTATCTGGGATCAGAAATGGAAAGGAATTTAACCGAAACGGTCCGCCATTATGACTGCTATTTGCCGGAATACTTCCCAATAGTTCACCCCTCCCCTCTTAATATCGGCTGGCGGAAAAAGAATCCCTGGTTTGAAGAAGAAGTGGTTGCTGATCTACAAGACAGAGTCCACCACATCATGCAAGGCAACATTAATATAAAAAATAAATAATCTTGGCTTATATAAAAAGCAAATAGAGTCATGTAAAAGCTGTTAACGATAATAATAATAGCTCTGAAATAGGAAGACAGAATGAGCCTAAAAGCCTGTCAAAGCTTGATTTAAAAGGCAATTCTTCCTATAATAAGGTTAGACTATGAGTGAGTAATCACGTCCATAGTTAGAAAGACAATAAAGTTTTTCTGGGGGAGTATTATATAAGTATATAGCTTTATAATCAGTTCAAACTTCTGCTGTCTTTTTAGTTTCTCAATTGTGTGTCGAATGGTCACATAAAATGATATGGAGGTTATTATCATGAGAAAAGAATTCAATAAAGATTTCAAATATTCTATCCGTAAATTTGCAGTCGGTGCAGCATCCGTTGCAGTCGCTGCTACTTTATCAGTATCCGCAGCTCATCAAGTTGATGCAGCTGAAGGTAGTGCTACCCCTGAAGAGGCAGCACAAGCCGCAGAAGCAGCTCTTAAAAAAGATGAATTAAACAATTCATACAGCGTAACCCAAGGTGCAGATGGTAAATATTACTATACTCTTTCTATCGAAGCAGCAACACCTGAAAATTCTACAGCAAAAGAAGAAACACCAGCTGAAGAAAACAATGAAGAAGGCTATGCGACTGAAGCAGCTGCAGCTAAAGCCGCAGAAGAAGATCTTAAAGATGATGCTGTAAACAAATCATATAGCGTCTCTCAAGGTGCCAACGGTAAATACTTCTACGCGCTTTCTCCAGAAGAAAAATCAGCAAAACCAGCTGAAGAAAACAATGAAACTGGATACGCAACTGAAGCAGCTGCAGTCAAAGCTGCAGAAGAAGATCTTGAAGATGATGCTGTAAACAATTCTTATAGTGTCTCTCAAGGTGCCAACGGTAAATACTTCTACGTTCTTTCACCAAAAGCAGCTGAAACTCCAGGAGAAAAACCTGAGTTAACAGATGAAGAACAAAATGAAAATGGCTATGCGACTGAAGAAGCTGCAGTCAAAGCCGCAGAAGAAGCGCTTAAAGATGATGCTGTAAACAATTCATACAGTGTCTCTCAAGGCGCTAACGGCAAATACTACTATGTTCTTTCACCAAAAGCAGGTGAAACTCCAGAAGAAAAACCAGCAGCTGAAGAAAACAATGAAACAGGTTATGCTACTGAAGCAGCAGCAACTAAAGCCGCAGAAGAAGCGCTTAAAGATGATGCTGTAAACAAATCATACAGTGTCTCTCAAGGTGCGAACGGTAAATACTTCTACGTTCTTTCACCAAAAGAAGCTGAAAAACCTTCAGAAGAAAAACCTTCAGAAGAAAAACCTTCAGAAGAAAAACCAGCTGAAGAAAACAATGAAACTGGATTTGCAACTAAAGAAGCTGCTGAAAAAGCTGCTGAAGAAGCACTTAAAAATGATCCAGTAAACAACTCTTACACTGTGTCTCAAGGAGCAGACGACAAATACTACTACGTTCTTTCTCCAGCAGAAGCTGAAAAACCAGCTGATAAACCTTCAGAAGAAAAACCAGCTGACAAACCGTCTGAAGAAAAACCTTCAGAAGAAAAACCAGCTGACAAACCATCTGAGGAAAAACCAGCTGATAAACCATCTGAAGACAAAGATTCAGCAGATGCTAAATATGACAAAGATGCGACTGAAAAAACATTTGACTTTGATAAAGGATTCAAAACTAAAGAAGAAGCAATCAAACAAGCTGAAGCTTTAGTTAAAAATTCTAAAATCAACAAAGGATACAATGTTTCTAAAGGCGCAGATGGTAAATACTACATTCAATTAACACCACAAGCTAACAAAACTGAAGGTGTTGAAAGAAAAGAAATCAAACCAGCAGGAAAAACAGATAAAAAAGATGAAAAAGGAACTAAAGTTGTAGCTGTACCTTCTAAAAAAGCAAAAGAAGCGAAAGCTAAATCAGCTAAAGGATTACCTCAAACTGGTGCTGCTGTTGCAGGATTAGGCTTAGGTGCCGCTGCAATCGTTGCAGGTTTAGGTTTAGCTGTAAATGGTAAAAAAGAAGACCAATAATGTAAGAGTCTAACTCTTAATAAAAACGGGCATGAGTGATCATGCTCGTTTTTTATGTTAAGCCTTTAAATTGCCCTTTTGACCCGCAAATCAGATAAAAAAATAAGCCTGCCAGATTTTATTCTGGCAGGCTTTTTTAAATGTCACTTTATGATTTATTTAGAATAGTTAGGGGCTTCTTTAGTAATTTGAACGTCATGAGGGTGAGTTG
>JBHWOX010000039.1:0-4111 GCA_043424615.1 Atopococcus sp. | reverse complement strand
AGAAATAACTACAAGTAAAGACGAACTGGAAAAAGGGTATGCTTATGGCAGTTAAAGTATTTATATATTGAAAAAAGGACTATTTTAAATCGAGTAGGAGACTAGTCAATTAATGGCTAGTCTCCTACTCGATTTATTAGTGCAAAGCACCCCTTAAATTTAATGCAAAATAAAATTACAATTTACATCCCGATAGCAGCAGTGTTATAACCATGGTCTTTGAGTAATTGAGCAAGAGTGCGGCGGTCTTTTTCAATTAAAGCCTCAGCATCTCCTGGTAAAACTAAACTTTTTAAGCGGGAACGCCAATTATAACGGCCGGTTAAAAGCCCATAACGAGAAGGTGTACATAGGGCTGAGGTGGCATGAGAGTCTGTAAATTTCATACCACGATCAGCTAATTCATTGATTCGTTCTGTATCAAATTCTGCTTCAGGGTTAAAAGCAGAAACGTCACCAATTCCTAAATCATCGGCAAACATTAAAACAATATTTGGTCTATTTTTATCCATTTTTTCCTCCTAAGATTTTTGATTGAACTGGGGTAAACGTTTTCTATGTGTTTTGTGTCTTGTATTTTGGTACAAAAGATCTTCTTTTGGAACATATCGATAAGAACTATCTCTTTGGATAAAGTCTTTATCATCATCTTCTTGTTGACCAATTTCTCCCGCCCATTCATAGGCTTTTTTGGAGATTAAAATAGCTATGATTTCATTTAAAATCGCTGCGGCCGGTACAAGAGTGCCGACAAAACCGCTATAAGACGGAGCGATGACGCTAAGGGCTTGGGTCGCCACTGCAGTTAAAATTAAGGAAACACCGGAGTGGGGCAGCATAAGCAAACCGATATATTTTTTTACCGCTTCGGGACTTTCAGCCAGTCTTGCTCCAATATAGCCACCTAAAATTGATCCAAGCAAGCGAACCACTATGTAAATGATGCTCCATATCCCAGCTGAAATCATTAGGCGAGGATTGAGAGGGGCGGCTAAATTCATAATTAATAACATCAAGCCTGCCGATTGAATGAGTGAAAACTTTTCACCAATTTCATCGGATTGGTCAGTCGGAATAGCGTTAACAAAACCAGCAGCATAACCAGCACCTGCTAATATAAAGTTGGCTAGTGCCTTAGGGAAAAGATAGTTATTTAATAGGATTAAACTGATCAAAAAAACAATTAATCCCCCGACAAAAATCAACAGTCCTTGTTGGCTGCTCATGGAATTTTTAAGTAAACGACTGGTCGCATAGCCCAGGAGCAGGCCTAAGACAATGGGTATTATGAACATATAGGCTAGAGTAGCAATGATTGAAAGCTCTGAATCAGCGTAAATGGATTGCAGCAGGGTGATGACAGTAAAAAATACGGCATTGACTAGAACACTGTTTAATACTGTCATGGGAACCACTGCCCGAGTCAAAGGACCATCTGTATCGTACTCATTGATGACAGATAAGGCAGGAGCCGGTGCAGTTGCCATAGCAATCAATCCCAGAATGAGAGCAACAATCAATGGGGTGGATTGAAAGTAGAAAATCATCGCAAAAGATAAGCTGACGATGAGAAAAATGGCTGCCATATGGCTGACAGATAGGGTCAATACATCGCCACCTGCTTTTTTAATTTTTTCGGAAATTAAGCTGGACCCTATCATGACTCCAACAATCAATTGACTAAAGGTTGTTAGTAGAGTGTACCAGCTAGTTGCTTGGACACTTTCAGACAAAATATTCAACATATGTGGGCCAATCATCATCCCCACCACTAGCCAGGCCAAGATAGCTGGCAAATTAAGTTGCTGGACCAGCTTTCCTCCTAAATAAACTAAGCCAAGGGCTAGTATAAAACGTATAATTTCCATATCCTCACCTTTCATATTAAAATATAAACACATATCCAATCTAGTCCTAATCCTGCAAAATATCAAATAACACGACTTATTCACGGTCTTTTGAGGAAAGGAGTGACTGCTTTGAAATACAAAAATCCCATTATGAAAAAAGTTAAAAAAACCTTGCCTATGCAAGTCTCGTGTGGACGCTGTAAGGAAGCTGTGATACTTTATCAGAAAAAAGGAAAAGGCGGCCTCTTGCGTCTTTATCTCGAGCGAGTGGTTGAATGTGAAATGCCTTTGACCGAGCACGATTTGGTTTGTCCTTATTGCCAAACCGTAATGGGACACCGAATTGAAGCAAAAAATAAAATTTGCTATAAGATGCGACGAGGTTTGTATAACACCAACTGGCTATAAACAGGCGACCTAAAAAGCCTCTCAATAGTTTAACTATTGAGAGGCTCTAGAAGGGTCGTTTATTTATTTTTATTAGCATGCCATGCTTCTGCTGCTTGAAAAGCTTCTTCGGTCGACGCCATGAGGGTATCTGATTCTTTGAACCAATTGGCTTCTGTATGCTCTTCTAATTTTCCACTAGCTTCTAGCAATCGAATCTGATTGTCGTTTAAGCCGGAGATATAAAGCTTCCCTCCGTTTTCTTCTAATTCTTCAGCATATTTATCTAAGACATTGATTAAAGTAGCTCCCATTTGATTTGATCCTCTCAAACGAAGAATGACCACTGGATTTTCAGCATCACCGACTGCAGGTAACTCCGTCTCTAAGGTATTGGCGCCTGCAAAAAAGAGATGGCCTGATGCAGTAATCACAATAGGATCGTTAGAAGGAAGTTGAGAAGGAACTTCTTTTTCTAAATATTTTCCCTCTTCAGTACGGACTAAATGCTCAACTTTAACATCATTGGCTGAAGCAACAAAGTTAAAGAGAATAGATAAAAGGATTCCAGTTAAGACGGCTACAGGAATTGAGAAAAATATAACAGAGAGGAGGGTGACCATAAAGCCAATAATGGCTGACCAACCCGACTGCATGATGGATTTAGCATCTTTAAAATTAACGGCTCCAAAACCTGAAATAATAATTAAGGCAGTTAAGGCTGGGATAGGAACTTGTTCAACAAAAGGAGCTAAAAATAAGACAATTAATAGCATCCAAAATCCTGTTAAAATACCAGACAAGCGCGAGCGAGCACCAGAGGTAAGGTTGAGAGCCGTTGACCCTATGGAGGCACCGACTGTTAATCCTCCAAATAGAGAAGTAGTGATATTGGCTGCACCTTGAGCAATCATATCCCGTGATGGATTGACAGGTGTTTCGTCCGGATTATCTGCCATTTGACTGACTCCCATCCCTTGAATCGCTATGATCGCCGCTAAGCTTAGAGCTGAAAAAATGAGATCAGGACTGATAGAAGATAAGCTAGGCATTATAAACTGAGGAAAACCTTGAGGAATAGTCGAAATATGTTGGACAATTTGAACACTATCTAATGATAGGATATTGACGACCAGTGAGCTGACAAGCAAAGCAATCAAGGAGGCAAAGAGTTTGGCGGGTGTTTTTTGAACGATGAAAATGATTATAAAGGTTAATATCGCAACCATAAAAGTCGTCCAGTCCCACTGGCTGATGTGGGTAAAAGTATCCCACAAGCTGGTGAAAGCATTGCCCCCACTCGCGCTATAGCCCAGTAAATCAGGAATTGAATTGAGGATTAAAAGAATTCCCACCCCATATAAAAAGCCTCTCATCACTGGATAAGAAATATATTTCATGAGTCGACCCAATTTAAATAGACCAAACAAGATTAAAAAGATTCCCGTCAGTAAAGTTAATAATATTAAAGAAGGAATTTTTTGGTCCTCTGGTAAGCTCGCAAGAGTTTGACCTGCTGAAACAGCTGCAGCTACTGTGACCCCCGTAATCATTAATTGAGAACTTGAAATGAAGCTGGAAGTTGTTGGAGCGAAAATAGTAGCGTACAAGCCGTGAATCGGAGAAAGTCCTGCCATTAGTGAAGTCGCTAAAGCATCGGGAACGTTTGATATTCCGTTTACCATACTGGCAACCAAATCTGCTAGCCAGGTTTTTTTTCATTTTCAGGATGTTCTTTGCGGTATATTTCGGCATCAATGGCATCATCCATGCTCACACCACTTAAATATGAATCTGCTATGCCCAAGCCTTCTATATGTTGATCATCGGACGGTTGATGCTTATTATTTTTTGACATTCTATTCCTCCTCATT
>JBHWOX010000038.1:0-7133 GCA_043424615.1 Atopococcus sp. | reverse complement strand
CTTTCAACGATTTTACAATACACGAAATAGTTCTTATTTGTTTAGAATATAACAGATGTTAATCTTATAATTGTTTTTAATAAATAAAATAAGCAGGCACGCAGCCTGCTTAATATTAATTATTTACTATTTCACCTATCTTTTCTTCACTTAAATAGTGACTCAGAGCCTTAATGATTTCATTTTTTAGATCTTCAACGCTCAAAAAAGGGGCCATGACAACCGGATAGTTGTTGTTCAATTCCTGAAAAACTCGTCGACCGTAACGCTCATCTTCTCCTAGGACTAAGTCATCCCGATTTTTAATTTGTTCTTTCATTAGACTACCAATCCCTAATTCATCAATAGCTTGGAAGTAATTTAAAATAAATTGGCTATTCCTAAAAAGAGAGTACTTAATAATATAGTTATACAAATCTAGATGATTAACGATCAAATCAAAATAATAATCCTCACGATCAGGATCATTCAAGCTCGCATCTTCAATATATTCGGCTGCTAAAACGCACTTGTAGATATAATTTTCCCAATCAAACTTTTTCAAAATAATGTTTTTAAAATCCGCATAATCATTTATTCTATCCCCATAGAGTTCCATTAAATAATCTCGCTTAGTCATTAAAAGAGAGTGCCAAAAACAACCATTCATATGAATATGGCGTGGTAAATGAATATAATATTCTTTCAAAATAAGATAAGCTTTTTTCATAGCCTGATTTTTATTTTTACCATATAAATTCCCCATATAAATAGGAAAATCTGGCGCTTCATCAAGATATACACTTTCTGAACTAAAATAATCTGCCTGATGATTCAGCTGGTCGGCCATAAAATCTTCATATAAATCATGACGATGATTATAATCTTCAGTCAATAATCTAATCTCCATTTTCACACAACCTTTCAATAGCCTGAGTGAACTTAAGAATCAGGTCTGGAGCTATTGTTTGAACCAAGACGTCCAATTGCTCTAAATTCACGTCTTCAACACCTTTAGCAATTAATAATTGATATAATTTATCGTGCAAGTTATTGAGAGTACTACTTTCTAAATCTTCTAAAATTAAAATTTCTTCGTCCGCCTCAAGATGTTCTAAAATAAATTGTTGTAGAGCCATCTCCAATCCCTGATACAAATATAAATTCATCACATGGCGGTTGCTATTCAATGATTGTAGTAAAAAACGTTCTTCTCTAAATTTTAAAATAATCTGATCAGTTCCGACCTCTGCTTCATAGTCCACAGACATTGAAGGATCGATCGCTTTTTCAAAAAGCTGAACCCCTTCTTTGCCCATATTTTTTACGGCGGACACATTAGAATAAGCGAGTAAAGTATGAGCCCCTAGCTTGATTTCCTCTTTTTTTGATGCATAAAACTCATGAAGTTCTTGACAGCTTGAGAAGTCGATATCCGTCAAGGATTGAATGTGTAGCTGGGACAAAACTTTATTATCAAAGGTTAAACGTGATTTAGGAATAGAAATATGTGTTTGATTTTTCTTTAATTCAAAGAAAACATTATCATCTGATTGAATGATTAAAATTAAAACAGCGGCTCCTCTTTTAACTAAATCCTTAATAAATTCAGATTCGATATCATAGCTAAAAGTAAAGCTATAAGCATCTCCCTCATCGACGATATCATCTATATTAAAGTAAAAATAACAGTCGTCATAGGAAGTGCTTGAATGACTTAGTATTGGATAAGAGAATGCGGCGTCTTTGCTATAAATCATCTCTGCACCTCCAGTTGATAAACAAATTTTAGATGAGCATTGTAATTTTCCTTAATTTTTAAACGGAGGTTCGCTTTTCCTCTATGAATCTTTACATTGCATATTTTATTTTGGTCCATATGCAGGGGATCATCTTGATTGTTCTGGTCAAAAGCAGCGGAATACAGCTGAGTCAAAGGATAAAAATCAGCTGATTCTTCTCCCTTACCATCGACTAAACGTAAGCTCAAATGGAATGATTCCCAGCTATCAGCGTCTTCCACTTGTTCAAAATTAAATTGGATATATTCCTCTTCATCAGTAAAGAAACGAAGAACACTGGCTGAGGGGAGGATATATGAAACGTTTTCTTGATTTTCCTCTCCTCTTTGTTTTTTCTGACGAGCTTTTCGTTTTCTACCTGTTTTTGTAGTTGATTTACTCTTCTTTGAATGGTTCTGATGTTTAGCTCGTTTTTCTTTTTGATTATCAACAGTAAGTTGCATTTCTTGATCTATTTCAATTTTTTCAGAATGCTTATTGATATCTTGATCGAACGCCCAATTCATTTGATAGATTAAATCACTCGTGTCAATTTCTCCTTCAGTCTCATATTTTTTACTTTGATTTTCTTCAATAATTTCTCTTAAATTATTGTTAAGAGTTGAAAGGAATTTTTTCGCTTTTCTTTTTTCTTCTGGGTCACGAATCGCTTCATAGGATAAAGCTGTATGAGATTCATTTTCTAAAGTTTTTAAATACTCATCTTCTTTTGGACCCCCAATTAAAATAGCATTATAAGGAGTCGTTGCATGACTGGCGACTTTCTTATCTTCAATCTTCATTCCCATACTTCTCACGATGGCCGTACGTCCTGCGGGGATATTTTCATTTTCATCAAAAAAATATAACTTAAATTGAAAGATTTGTGAATCATATTTTTTCGGTAAAATTACCTCAAAATTAATCGGTGATTCACTTAAATATGTCTGAATGTAAAGGGGCGTTACATCTTTTTTCATTTCCTCTACTAAATCAGGATAATACTCTTTGACAATTGGCCATATGGTTTGATCACTGATCAATACTTTACGTCCATTCTTTTCGACTTCAACTAGCAGTTTTTTATCTATAATTGAAACGAAGAAGTTGTTAATCACTGATTTTATAATATCTTCTTCATTATTCAATTCTTTACGCAAATAAGGAATAATAATTTTTAAACCTCGATCTTGTTTTTGAAAGACAGGATGAACTTGAGTATTAGAATAAGGTTTGAATTGGCCATTATCATCCACATCTGTATAGTAACCTGTTCCTCGATAATTTTGACCATTAATCTGATGGTCAAAAAGTTGGACTGAACCACCTAAGTGTTGCTGACCTTCCTTATCGCAGTTAGCAAAAAACATCAAGTGAATATCTGACGCTGCGTTATTCGCAATTTTACCTACTCCATGAGATCCGCCACGAATTTTTTCATCCATAATATCATCATCAAGGCCGTGAACACCTTTATTATAGGCATAAATTGCGTAGGTTCCCTCCTCTAAGCTATCAGCACCTGTTAGTCCTTTGGTATTCGAATCTGACGCTGTTAAGACGCTGATAGTTTCTTTTTCTTTCAATTCTTTCATATGTAAAACGGTATCTTTATTATAAGAATTTCCCGCTTCTAGATGGTCTATATGTTCAAATATTTCATCAATACCAGGAATATCATTCCGATTGATTTGACTCAGTTTAAACTTTACTTTTACTGGAGACGTCAGTTGATTATTTCTGGCATCCATCGCATTTTGTAATATTTCACGAATAGTTCCTTCCGAGTCCAAGCCATCTTCTTTCTTTTGTTCCCTAAATTTTTCTAAAGACTGATCAAATGTAAGATCTTCAATATGATCTATCTTAGAAAAATGAAAACTCTTATTCATCTTTATCCCTACTTTTATTTTGATTTGTATTTATTAGATCATTAAACACTTCCAAGATCAAATGAAGGGATAGCTTTTACAAATTTTGACATTTCAATATATCTGTCAAATTCTTTTTACACAAATAAAAAAATGCTGGTGTTTTCAAAACAAGAGGGGGGTTTTGCCCATAGGATTTTTTTCCTCTGGCTTATATGATAAAGACAGTAAGAGGAAGGAAGCATATTTCCATTGAACTCACATAACCATCGTGCTGGTGACTACCATCATACATTTCCAATAAGCAATACATGGCGTCTGCCTTCCTCTTTATATTTTTTCATATCGCCTATCTTTCCCAATTTTTGGAAAATAGAAGAGTTCAATGCCCTAACGTTAGTATATAGTCCTCATCATTCTAACAACTGACAGCTTCCACCTACCCAAGAAGCCGAGGACTCCTCCGTTTTTACGACCCGCCATTAGGACTAGTGATCAGCGATGGTTTTGTAAGTGTAAATAGTGTGCAAACAGAAAGGATGACGAAACTTGACAGAACCACAACATAAGGTACAAGAAGAACAAGCTATCTCAACAACCGCAGGCCAATGGCTAGGTTGGATTGGAATTATCGTCGGTGTGATTGGTTTCTTTTGGCAACCTCTCTGGCTGGGATTAGCCGCAATTGTTCTAGGAATTATCGGTCTTTTTTCTGACCAAAAAACACTGAATTGGGTGGCCATTGTTGCCGGAGCGATTAGCCTGATTATCTATATGGTCTAAATAATCACCACACTCATTCCCTTAAAGAGTCTGTTTTGACAGGCTCTTTTTCCTTTTAAAAAAATATGAAAGTTGGTATATTGAAGGAAGAAAATAAAAAATGAGTGATAAGATGACCGAGCAAAAGACCAAACAAAAAATTATCGATGCATTCATGCAGTTAGTCATCCAAAAAGATTTTTATAAAATAACCATCCAAGATATCACCGACCAAGCTGGGGTGGTTCGTCCAACTTTTTACTATTACTTTCAAGACAAATATCATATTTTTGAAGTGATTTTAGATGATTTGATTAAAAAGCTGGAGCCTTTAATCTATCAGGGCATGTTCGAAGAATATCATAAAATCATCTTCAAACATTTTGAAATGCACCGAGATTTCTACCGGGAAGCCTTCAAGATAAAAGGACAAAATTCCTTTGAAAATATTGTCTTTGATAAAATTTTTCAGCAACTCCAACGATTATTAAATTCTGGACTCTTAAAGTTTGAGGAAACCTTAGGGGAATACACCAGTAAATATATAGCCGAATATTCTGCCTTAACCATCAGCTATATGTTGAAAGTCTGGATGACCGATGATGAATTGCAGGAAATTTCAAGCGATAAAGTCTTCGAAGCTTATAATAAGTTCATCCATCTGTCCATCAGTGACTACTACCAAAGTGGTTTATAAACTTTTATCAATGATAGAAAAAACACTAGCTAAAACTTCATTAGCTAGTGTTTTATTGTTTTTATTCCTTATATCCAATGGACGTGATGCTACCGGCAGGCAGTTCAATGCCCGCTTCTTGGATGGCTTGGAGGAACATTTTGTAGTATTCACCGTTGATATTAATTTCATCCGCATGGTCATGGACCCACATGCGAACTTCATAAACCAGGCGCCCCTGACTGTCCCGCATGACCCCCAGATTTTGAAGGCGGCTGACACGCGGGTCTTTTTCTTTAGCGGCTTCAAAACTGTCGTCCAAGACCTGGCTCAGGCGATCGGTATTTGTATCGGGATAGACTAGAAATTGATAAGGAATACGGTATTCATGTTGGGAGAAATTCGACACTAACTTAATCTCCCCATTAGCTATGTAATTGGTCGTTCCATTGTATGAGCGGACGGTGGTGGTACGGATGCCCAGATCAATGACTTCCCCTTCCAGATCATTATTAAAGAGGACTTCATCCCCCACATCATACTGGCTTTCAAGCAGGATAAAAAAGCCATTCACAAAATCAGCAATCAAGTCTTTGGCTCCAAAAGAAATAGCCAAACCAACAATACCAGCCCCTGCTACTAGGGTGCCTACAGGAATACCCAAGAGGGAAAGAATGGTATAGATTAGCACGAAATAATAAACGTATTGAAGCACATTTAAAGACAGGCGTTTCAAGGTATTTTTACGTGTCAATTTAATGTGAAATTGTGACGTCTTTTCAAAATAATCCTTGATCAAGCGTTCAATAATGCGTTTAATCAAATAGATTACAACAACCGTAAAAATAATCTTCAAAAGAACCACACCAACATCCAACAACTTAAAAATAATATCGCTTCGAGAAACCTCGTCCCAAGCGGATAATAATAATTCTTTCATTCACAACACCTCAAGATTACTATAGGGATTTTTGGGAGTTAATTCAATTAAGTAAAATACTTCTTTCATTCATACTTTTTATTTTTCTACTTTAGAGGGAACTCCACCTTCATATTTTTGCCTCCGCCTCTATCTTTGCTATACTTTTGTTAGAAAGAGGAGTGATGACATGATGAAAGCCTGGACAGTAAAAGAAGCAGGAAGTCTGGACCAGTTGGTGATGGAAGATCGGCCAGTCCCTACAGTTGACGCTGGAGAAGCCTTGGTTAAGGTCAATTCTTTTGGGATTAATCGACTAGAATTAATGCAACGACAGACCATGGAAAAACAAGATGGCCACTATCCGATTTTAGGGGTAGAGTTTGCGGGGGAAGTGGTAGACAAGCAGTCTAATCGCACAGACTTAGAAGTTGGAAGTCGCGTGATGGGAATTGTCAAATCTGGTTCTCATGCCGAATATGTAACCGTTCCTGCTGACCGTTTGATGCTGATTCCTGATGATATGACGGATATCGAAGCGGCTGCTTTGCCTGAAGCTTGGCTAACCGCCTATCAAGTCACCTACTGGTTAGGGCAACTCCAAAATGGGGAAACCATCTTTATCCATGCGGCTGCGAGTGGGGTGGGAACTGCTGCCCTTCAAATGGCTCAAGTTTTAAGTGATGCTAAGGTCATTGGAAGTTCCAGCAAAGACTTTAAATTAGAGGCTTTAAAAGATATGGGTTGTGATCTGGTCTTGAATTATAAAGAAGATGACATGCTACAAGCAGTTGAAGAAATGACAGATGGCAAAGGAGCGGATATCATTTTAGATTTCATAGGCGCTAGCAATTGGCAACTCAATCTTGACCTGGCTGCCGTTGATGGCCGTTGGATTATCATTGGAAATTTAGGCGGTGTAGAAGTTCCTAGTTTTAACCTTTGGGATATTTTAGCCAAACGACTCACAATTCAAGGGACTCTTCTTTCCCCTCGCAGTCAGGATTATAAGGCACGTTTGAGTCAGGAATTCTCCGACCGAGTTCTGCCTCATTTTGAAACTGGCGAACTTAAGCCTATTATTGACCGAGTACTAAATTTTGACCAACTCCCTCAAGCCCACCAAGTGATGGAAAACAATGAGA
>JBHWOX010000037.1:0-22223 GCA_043424615.1 Atopococcus sp. | reverse complement strand
TATGTCACTATTACTGAAAGACAAAAGATTTAATTTTTGAAAAGACCCCTCTTTTAGAAAGTAATGATCGAATACTATGGGTGGAAGAAAATGAGACCCCACTTTTGATTTTTCGGTTTCGTAAACTATCCATGTTGTTGGTTGCTTTGCTCAATCGTTTAATCTTTTTTCGAAAGACCCCATTATTAAAAAAAGTCTGCCGTAGTCTGTCGATGAAGACAAAAATAGTTTTGAAATTTTAGGAGGAATGTAAAATGGTAGGAAAAAATAATAAGTATGTTATGAATAAAAAAATGTCGGATAAGAAAAAACAATTCACTCTAAAAAAATTAAGTATTGGTTTAGTTTCCTTAGCTGCAGGGACATCACTCATGTTTGCTGCACCTAACGAAGTTGTTCAAGCAGATGAAGATGATCATACTGAATTAGATTATGATGATGACTTTGCTGATGATGACTATTATGAAATTGACGACGCAAATGATTACTATGAAGCCGATGATGCAGATGACTACAATGAAGTAGACGACGCAGATGATTATGATGACGTCGATGATGCAGACGACTACAATGAAGTAGACGATGCAGTTGATGACGACGAGGACGATGATCAAGACGACGACATCGATGATGAAGATGATGATGACGATGATCAAGACGACATCGATGATGAAGATGATGACGACGATGATCAAGACGACGACATCGATGATGAAGATGATGATGACGAAGACGACGACATCGATGATGAAGATGATGATGACGCAAAATACTTGCGAGCTTCTGTCAGCCGCCAAGATGCTTTAAGAACAGCCCTAGCAGATGCTGGTTTAAGTGATAAAGATATCAATCTTGATGACTTAGAATTAGAGGACGCTGTTAGCTTAGTTTATGTAGTTGAATTCTCAGCTAATGGTCGCGACTACGAATATGACATCGATGCTAATAGTGGAGAAATTATTAGTAAAGAGGTTGATTTTGAGTCTAAAGACCGTGACGACTTGGATGATATGGACGATGACCATGATGATTTAGATGATGTCAATGAACGTGACGACCAACATGATGATGTTGACGATTTAGATGATTTTGACGATGATTTCAACAAAAATAATCGTTCCCCTCAAGAATCTAATAATGCTAAAGCCGACATCATCAGCCGAGAAGAAGCTCTAAAAATTGCTTTAGAACACTCAAAAGCTTATACTTCTCCAAACATCAGCTTAGACGAATTGGAACTCGATAACAAAGACGGTCGTCAAGTTTATGAAATTGAATTCAATATCAATAATCAAAAATTTGAATATGATATTGATGCTGTAACTGGAGAAATCATTGAAGCAGAACGAGACGGACAAATAATCAAAGAAATAAATCAAAAAACAAGCAATCAGTAAATAAAAAAGCTGAAGAAAAAGATGATCAAAAACAATCTGTAGAGACAAACACTCCAAATGTGCAAAAGACCACTGAAACAAGCATTGGTCAAAATAATTTTAACCAAACTGGTCAAAAAGAAAACTTCACTAATGAAGTGACACGCCAATTCCATGATTTGGTGAATGCAGAACGCCAATCAAAAGGTTTACAGCCTCTCGCTTACAATACAGATGGCTTACAAACGGCAGCTAACATTCGTACAGAAGAAATCATTAGCTCATTTTCACACACACGTCCAAACGGGCAAAAATTCAATACCGCTAGCGGATTTGAAAGCATGGGAACAACTACTGGAGAAAATATCCAACAAACTTATGTTAAAGAAGGAGCAACTGCCTCTGATTTAGCACAAGAATTATTCAACAATTGGAAAAACTCACCTGGACACTATAAAAATATGATGAGTGATAAGTACACCAAACAGTCCATTGGCCTAAAATTTGTTGATAATGGTCAATATGTAGAAGTTTATTCTTCACAAAATTTCTCTAACTAAGGCGATACTTTCTCAAACAGAGGCTATGACAGCAGTCATAGCCTTTTGTTTTGTCTTAGATTACCATCAAAACTAAGCCTAAAAAAATAGCCCAGCTCTCATGTTGAGCTGGACTATTTGTATTAATCATCCTTAGTGTTTCTTATGTTGCTGGTGTTGGGTTGAATTTTAAGTCGACGTTTATCTAGCCGATAATTGATATTTTGTGAAAGGACATTGTAAACAATTGAAAAGATAGGAACAGCTAATAATAATCCCCAAATACCGAAGAAAGCACCTGCTATAGTAACTACTACCATCACCCAAATGCCAGGAATTCCCATGGATCCTCCCATGACATTAGGATAGATCACGTTTCCTTCAATCTGTTGAACAATGACAATTAAGACTAAAAACCAGAGTCCCTTAGACAAGCTATAGACGCTGATGAGCATGAATCCCATCACCCCACCAATAATGGCGCCATAAAAAGGAATGAGAGTAGTGAGTCCAGTGATCACAGAAATGGATAAGGCGTACGGAAAACGGAAAATTTTCATTAATATGAATAGGAAAATTCCGGTAATAATTCCTTCTAAAATTTGGCCGCCGAGAAATCCTCTAAGAGTGGAATAAGAAAATTCTCCAACATTAACTAAGAAATTAGCAATTTTAAGGTCAAATAAAACATAGACTATTTTTTTAACTTGACGAACTAAAGTTTCTTTAGCAAATAAAAGATAAATAGCAAAAATAAAAGCGATAATAAATGAAAAAATAGAATTGATAATGGTCGGTATCATATTAAAAATAGAAGCCGCAAGTGAAGTTAAAAAACCTCTGACCCGAATAATTAATTCATTTGATAAGTTATTCCAATCAATATCACGACTTGATACCCATTCAATAAGTTGAGGGTTATTATCAATAAAATCTTGTCCATAGTTAATCACGTCATTGACTTGACCGGGCAGGGCATTGATAAAATATTCTAAGGTATCTTGTAGGTCAGGTAAAACCAAGAAAATTAAAAAAGCGATAAATAAAGTAATTAGAATTAAAGACACTAAAATAGCGATGATTCTATATGATTTATAATCTTTTCCTGTCCATTCTTTTAATTTATCTTCAATAAAAGCCATGGGTAAATTAATGACAAAAGCCATCACAATCCCATAGAGGAAGGGAGCGATGACTCCAAAAAATTGATTAGATAAATTTTGCAAGACAGCTATATTAGTGAGGGCCCAAAACACAAGCAATAAAATAATGCCAACAAAAATTATTTTGCGCCAGCTTCTTCTTTCTTTCATATCAGTCATTCCTTTCTATATGTATCATTTTGGATCAATCCAGATTAATTTTAATCGATAACGTCTTGATAAACAATCTTAAATAAAAAGAACTACCATTTTAGCACTCTCTTGACAACAGTGCTAAATACCTTTATAATGAAGATGTGGTAAGGAACCACATACTGAATGATAATGTAGTTTATGAAAGGATATGATTTGATGAATCACTTAATGCCTAGAGGAAGAAGAGATTTTTTCAATCACCCCAGAGATTTTTTCGATACTGCATTTGATAGTTTAATGAATGAAGACCAAACTTTTTCTACTGATATAGTTGAAAAAGAAGATGCCTATGAATTAACTGCAGATATGCCTGGGATTGATAAAGGGGATATCTCTATTGATTATACGGATGATATTTTGAGTATTCAGGCCGACCATACCCAATCAGCTGATATGGAAGATGATGAGGGTCGCTACATTCGACGTGAACGTTCTAAACAATCCTACCAGCGTGCTTTCATGATTTCAGACATTAAAGCTGATGAGATTTCCGCCCAATTTGAAAATGGAGTACTCAGCATTAACCTGCCGAAAAAAGAAAAAGAAGAACAATCTTCACATCAAATTGAAATTGACTAAGAAAAGTAAAAAAGCGACTCCTTGGAGTCGCTTTTTTTATTGCAATTGTTGGTCAGCATAGGATCGGTAGAGATCAGAATTTTTTAGGAGATCTTGATGGCTGCCTTGGGCTGTAATGTGCCCATCTTCAAGCACATAAATCCTATCAGCATCGGTGATGGTAGATAGGCGGTGAGCGATGACGAGGGTGGTTCGTCCTTTCATTAAGCGGTCAAGCGCTTGTTGGACGACTTTTTCACTCTGGCTGTCTAAACTAGCAGTGGCTTCATCTAGAAGCAGAATGTGAGGGTTGCGTAGAAAGGCACGAGCGATATTGATCCTTTGACGCTGTCCTCCAGAAAGTTTGATTCCACGTTCGCCAATCTGACTATCGATTTGATCTGGAAACTCTTTCACAAAGTCTTTAGCATAAGCTAATTCTAATACTTCCCATAAATCTTCATCACTCATGTTCATAGGATGTTCAAGCCCGTAGAGTAGATTGTCTCTGATGCTTCCAGAAAGGAGAGCATTTTCTTGGGAGACATAAGCTAATTGATTGCGCCAATTTTTGATATTCAACTGACTAATATTCTGCTGGCCAATCTTAATTTGGCCGCTGGTCGGTTGGTAAAAACGTTCAATCAAAGAGAAAATGGTTGTTTTTCCACCACCGGAAGGACCAACAAAGGCTGTTTTTTGTCCAGGGAGGGCCTCAAAGGTCACATCCGTTAAAATTTGCTGATTGGCTTGATAATGGAAGCTCACATGTTCAAATGTGAGAATATGTTGTTGGATATCTTTGGTCAAGCTGAGTTGATGTCCATTTTCCTCGTCTAATTCTAAAATTTCGACGATGCGAGAAGTAGCGCCAATAGCTTGCTGGACTCGATTATAGAAATTTGAAAAAGTCGTGATAGGGGACATGATTTGGTAGAGATACATCACAAAAGCGACAAGGCTTCCAACTGAGAGACTGCCTGCAGAGACTCTTAAGCCGCCATAAGCCAGAACAAGGATAAAGAAAACGACCATAATCATAAAAGTAAAGGGTTGGAGAAAAGCGAAAATTTTAGATTCATAAATTGTTTTTTCATAAATCTTTTCAATACCCTGGCTTCCTTTTTTCTCTTCCAGTTCTTCGGCCGATGAAGCTTTCATCAAACGCATTTCAGATAAACTTTCTTGCACTTGCCCACTGAAAGCAGCGGTTTCTGCTTGAATCGATTTGGCATTTTTTTTGATTTTTCTTCCTAGAGGTTTGACGACCACAATAATCAAAGGAATAGCGAATAGCATCATGACCGTCAAGCGCCAGTCCATAAATAAAAGGAGGCCGATGACCCCAATAGCAGTTAATGATCCCGCCACCAAGCGAGAAAAAACAGTCGATACAGTGGTTTGGATGGTAGAGCTATCATTAACGACTCTTGAAGCTAATTCTCCCGACCGGTTGGCATCAAAAAAAGAGACAGGCAAGTGAATCATTTTGACCCAGATCTCTCTTCTTAAACCGGCTACTACATATTGCCCGAATTTTGCTAGATAAAAATGCATGAAATAAGTAGCGAGAAGTTGAAATAAAAGTTGAAAAACAATCTGAGCTAGAGCGGAGAAATTAAAGCCTTGCTGAGTAGATTGATCAATGAGCTGTTTGAGAGTCATTGGAATAGTAAGATTAATCACAGTAACGACTATGCTGGATGAAATGCCTAAGGCTAACATCCAAAAGGGAGGATCTGTGGATCTCACTAAGTTTACAAATTTCTTGAAAGTAATATCTTGAGGGGCTTCAGCCATTGTAAATCCTTTCTGTTATAATCATGGATACTAAATATTCTTATTGCTAGTCGTTATGAGTCTGCCAAAACGAAAGTACATTCGCTATTCAAGCCTCTTAAAATTTCAGTCTAAAAGGAAAATAATCATGAAAAATATAAACATGGATGATTTTTATAAGAAAATTTTAAATAAAGAGGACATGAAAGTCATTGATGTTCGACCTGCCCACTTGTTTGAAGCAGGGCATGTTGAACAGGCCAAAAATATCCCCCTTAGCCAACTCCAGCAGTCACTAGACCAATTATATCCTGCTGATGACTATTATATTATCTGCCAAACAGGGCAATCGTCATTGAAAGCCTGTCAGCTATTACAGGATGAGGGCTTTCAGGTCTGTAATGTAGAAGGCGGAACTGACCAATATCCAGGTCCATTAAAAAAATAAGAGAGAATCTATTTCTCTTAGACGGTCTTGATTTTCTAAATTTTACCTTTCATCTTTTTAGGTAGTAGCTTATACAATAGATGATAGGCTCCGCTTCCTAAACCAATACCTAGGGCAATAGCTCCTGCGACAAAGATTGTGTCTCGGGCAAAGTTTAAAGCTGGTACGGTTTGTCCGAGGGTAAAGGCTCTCATCATGGAATAAGAAATACCCCCGGGTACGAGGGTGACGATACCTGGAGTGGAAAAAGCAATCACGGGAGCTTTTTTTACTCGTGCTAAAATTTGGGCGACCAAGTTCACGGTCAAAGCGGCGACAGCTGAAGAGATAAACAGGCTCAAGCTATTGCCAGCTGTCAAATGTTGGACAAGCAAATAGATGGCATAGGCAAACATGCCATTTAAAGAGGTAATAAAAACCAAATGACGAGGGGTATTAAAGTAAACAGTGAAGCCCCAAGTTCCAATGAAAGCAAAAAATAAATGAATTAGTGTTTGCACATTCATGCTCCTCTAAATAAAATTCAAAACGACAACTATTCCTAAGCCCACAGCTAAAGCAGTGAGGAGAGAGCGGGCCAACATAGAGAGCCCGGATAACATATGGCCTTTAAAAAAGTCATGGAAAGTATTGGAAATAGCAACCCCAGGGACAAAACACATCAGGGCTCCAATCGAAATAAATTCAAAATGTTTACCGAAACCGATTTGGGGCAGGTAATAGGCCATTAAACCGATAAAGGCGGCAGCCATAAATTCACTGAAAAAAATAATTTTAGTTTTTTTAACACAAAGGTCGTAAACCAAGACCGCTAGAGCGGTAACGATAATAGTGGGAAGAATATCTTGGTAAGCGCCACCCACTATGAAGGAAAAAGCCCCACAGGCTATTGATGCTGCTGCAATTTCTTGCCAGTTGGAAAAATTGGAATCATTTTCTGCAATCCTTTGAAGCTGATCGTAGACGATCTTAGGATCTTCAATTCTTTGGGTCAGCCGGCGCGAAATTTTGTTGACTTCCACCACGACGTCGAAGTTAGTTGCCCGTTCATCAATTTGCATCCGCACCATATCTGTGAAGGAATTCCCTTCTCCATCACGGACCGTTAAAATGATTAAGGTCGGCATGGCGACCACTTTTATATCTTGAAGTTGGTAGGAATTGGCCATATGGACAACGGTATTTTCAACCCGAGAAGTTTCAGCTCCATTCGACATCATGATCTGGCCAGCAAACAGGCAAGTTTTTAATACTTCATTTGTTTGGTAAATTAACATCTTGACTCCTCTCAAAAATTGACATCCTATCTTAAAACAATTTTAATCGCTCTGTTGTAGACTAGATTTAGTAATTGCTTATACTACAGGTGTGACCTAAATATAACAAGAAAAGGTGTTAAAAATGAAGATAATCAACAAAAAATCTAAAGTATTCGCTCTTCTTTCAACTTCTCTTTTATTAATGGCGTGTCAGAATTCTGACCAGCCAAGCACTGAAGCTCAATCAGAAACTGATCAAGTCCAAATTGTTGACCAAGAGAAGCAGTCTGACCAGTCAGAGACGACGGATGACAGTCAAAAACCTTCTGAAGCAGAGACTGAAAAAACTCCAGATCAAAGTAGTGGAGAAGAGTCAGAAACCGAGACAGCAAAAGATGAAAAATCAGCCGAAGATATAAAAATTGAAGATTTTTATGGGAGCTATGAAGGGGAGCTTGAAATTTCCCCAATTGGTATCAGCTTTGCTGGTGGAGAAGAAATCCATCATTTCCTAGAGGCCGAATTGAACGCTAATCAACTTAATTTCCGTTCGCTCTTGTACCCAACAGACCCTTCATTTGCTACAGTCTCTTCTGGTAGCATCATTTTAAATGAAGATGGGAGTGTCACTTATCAATTGACTGAAGGATCTGAGGAAGTCACAGCCAATAAAGTATCAGACGATACACCTGTGGGCCAGCAATCTGACTTCCATCCAGACCTCTATCAAGCTGATAAAAAAGTGGCACAAATGCCTGGGACCGATGTTTTAGTTCCAGTGATTGATTTTAAAGAAGCTGCAGTGGTTAGCTCGGCTGAAGATGCCCAAAGCTATTTAGAAGATTCTGCAGCCTTAAATGGAGTGGACCTAGGGACGCTCACTCTGGAATCACAAAGTGATTTTGGTTCCATTCCTTTATATCAGTTTGCGTCAGATAATGGAGAAAGCTATGTCGTTTCTGCTCAGGGTAATATTTGCCTCTATAATAATGGGTATATGGGCTTAGATTGGACCTTAGCCCGATAGTAAGTTAAATTTTTTGAGGAGGAATCTAAATGTATGAATTACACCGACTGCTCGATCAATTAAAAGATTATGAATGGATCAATTTAACCCATGATGTCACGGAAGATATTCCGATTTATCATACTTTTAATCCTTTATCTATGGAAATTATCTCCACCATTGCTGAATCAGGTGCAGATTCCAGAGAATATACGATTGGAACGTCACATGGGACCCATATTGATGCCCCTAAACATTTTGCGGAAGGAAAAAGAAGTTTAGAAGATTTAGGGCTGAAAGAAAGAGTTCTGCCTCTTTATGTCCTTCATCTTGAAGATAAGGTGGCTGAGGATAATGGCTATGCAGTAACAGTGGATGACATCAAAGCATTCGAAAAAGAATATGGGGAGATCCCTGAAGGAGCCTTTGTTGCTTTTTCATCTGGCTGGTATAAGCATTTTGATAATCCCGAAGATTTCAAAAATGTGGATGAAGATGGGGTTGAACATACTCCAGGTTGGTCCATTCCAGCATTAGAATACCTGTCTCGTGACCGTAAAATCACAGCGATTGGCCATGAAACGCTCAATACCGACTCTGGAGTCGATGCGGGTGCTGAGGGAGTTTTAGATGCGGAATACTATTGGTTAGCCGAAGATAAATTTCAAATTGAACTAATGGCATACTTAGACCAAGTCCCTGCGGTAGGTAGCATAATTGTGGCCATGGTTCCACATATTGATGAGGCTCCTGGATTCCCAGCCGAAGTCTTTGCTATTATCCCGAAAGAATCATAGGGACATCGATTAAAAATAAGGCTGCAAATAAGCAGCCTTGTTTTTTATATTTTGTACCTTTAATAGGGGATTATTTCTATTTCTTTTTCAATATTTCCTTCAACGGCTACGGAATAACGACAAACTTGGTCGGCATATTGAGCTAAGCGCAGACTCGTTTCATCATCCAGGCCATTAAAGCCTACTTGAATAGTTACATACAAAGGTTTTTCTTCTTTTGATTCATCGACTCCTGCAATGACCTCGACACGGTGGTCGTGATCAATGGAGCGACCTTCTTTAACAGCATTAAGAGCAGAGTAATAGCAGGCGGCATAAGCCATCGCAAACAATTCTTCTGGCGTTTGCTGGCGCATATCTAAAGCCAGAGAGTCATCTGCTAATTTTACAGTCCCTTGTCTGCCTTCTTGAGTGAGAGCATGTCCAGTTTTATACATGAAATCATCCTTTCTTTAGTGCTTATACCTATCTTAACAGTTTGACCTGCTAGAGACCATTTAATGCGTTGACTAGAATCTCTAAGCAAGCAAATAATAGCTGTAACTCTTATCTTAAAATAGTGAAGGGAAGATAATCCTGGTGGATGAAAAAAAGCAGGTCGCATGCTGATGAGACCTGCTTTAACTTTTTAAAGGATTTTAGTAAGTGGCTTGGTCAATGGCGGCATCGTCCATTTGAACCGGGATTTTTGTTCCACCAAATTCTTCTTCAATGAATTTTTGAACCTCTTCCGAGTGGTAGAGATCCACTAATTTTTGTAAGGCTTCTTCATCTTCACGGCCTTCAATAGTGACTAAAATATTCACCGCTTGTTCGTTGTCTTCAGAAACTTCTTCATAGATGATGGTATCCTCGAAAACATTTAAGCCAGCTTCCATGGCAATAGTGTTTCCAAAAACGGCTCCATCCATGTCGTCTAATACGCGGGGAAGAGTATTTTCATTCATCTCTTCAAATTGTAAATTTTTAGGATTTTCTACAATATCTGCTAGAGAAGCTTCTCCCTCGAGTTGATCGTCTAATTTTATCAAATCATGGGCCGCTAATAATTGCAAACCACGGGCTTGGTCAGAAGGGTAGTCTGCCACACCAATTGTAGCTCCTTCAGCTAAGTCATCTAAGCTTTCATGTTTTTTTGAATACAGACCAAAAGGTTCTAAATAGGTTGTTCCTACGACAGCTAGAGAATTATTAGCTGAATCTGAATTAAATTCGTTCATATAAGCAAAATTTTGAAAAGCATTGACATCAATTTCACCTTCAACCGTTGCCTGGTTAATTTGAGGGCCTTCCGTGATGTCTTGAACCTGGATATCCAAACCTGCTTCTTTAGCAGCCTCAGAATCAGCAATATAATTCCATATTTCAGCATCCGATCCTTTGGACCCAACACTAACCGTGGTCATATCTGAATTTTTTTCCGCCCCACATCCAACTAAAAATAGTAAAGCAAGCATGGTAAAGATAATTTTTGAAAATTTCATTTTTTCCCCTCCAAAATATTTTCAATAGTATAGCAAATATGTTGGCAAAGATTAAGAAAAACGGTTTAAAAATAAAAAAGCCCCTAAAAAGGGGCCGGCAAATATTATTCAGTGAGATGGTTTTCATCTTCCACATCGATGACTTCTTTACGAGTGGTGCCAGTGACAGTTTCGGTATCAACATGAGAAGTTTTCTCAATTTCAACTTCATCAGTGACACGAACATCTTTAGCTACGTCAACTTTTTCATTGGAAACATTAACGTCAACAGAGGCAGTATCTTGGAAAGCATCTGGATCAACTGCTGTGTCATCATTAACTTTGTGGTGAGTGATATTCACTTCTTCTTTACGAACAGGTACCTCTACAGTTTCATCTTGTTCAACTGTGCGTTTGCTGATATGTACATCTCCTGATGTAGCTGCATCTTCACTAGCTTGAGCACGTAGAGATTCTTCGTGAAGTTTGATGCTTTCAGTGTCTTCAACTTCAGCATGAGTTGCTGGGCCAGCTGCTGCAGCATGTTGAGCTTCATGACTACCAACTAAGTCATTTTGGTAAGTTTTATCAACAACAACTAAAACGCCATCAGCTGTTAAGGCATCTTGATGAGCGCTAAGTTCAGGAATTTCTGTTTCTTTATGAGACCCACCAAATAATGAGTTCCAGAATCCA
Source organism: Atopococcus sp. (assembly GCA_043424615.1). GTDB lineage: Bacteria > Bacillota > Bacilli > Lactobacillales > Carnobacteriaceae_A > JAUNQW01. The sequence continues at coordinate 10,944 of JBHWOX010000037.1, read as the reverse complement.
CCTTCGTCAGTTTCTACAGCGTTGCTTTCATCAACATGAACCGCTTCATATTGTGAAGAATAGCCTTCTAAAGAACGATCATTTCCTAAAACAACAATGGATGAAGAAGGGACACCGCGCTCCACTAATTCATTAGCCACCGCAATAGCCTCATCAACATTACTGTAAGATCCGTAAACAAAACGTTCTACCATAAAGTATCACTCCTTATATTTTTTAACTTACAGTATCATTATAAAGTGCATTAAATCTAAGAACAAATGATATGCATACAAGTTTGTTTACGTTTAATCTGTGGGAGTGGAATCTTGGTCTAAGTATGGGGAGGGCGCTTGGTCTGATTGCAAGCCTTGAGGGTGACCCTCTTGGTCCATGACCAACTCTTCAGACAAGACTTTTTCATGGATAGTTTCAATGTCTTTGTAGACTTTCTTTTCAATCTCAACAAGATCTGACACATAAGGTTCAGCAAAGATTTGAATATTTTCTTCAGCCAGAGGATAAACGGTCGTTTCCAGGGCGTTAGGGATATCCATACCGTTTTCATCTAATTCAATTTCAGTGACATGTAGCTCTTCTCGGAGAATGGGAACTTCAATCAGACGACTTTCTTCCACGACTTTCTTTTCGATATGGATTCGTTTGCGCGCTTGGATGGATCGGCTAACATGTAAACGTTCTTGATGTAACTTAATGGTGTCCTTATAGTAGTCAATTTCGTTAGGACCTAGGGCACCGGGATCACTTAATTCTAATCGATTATTAATTTTGCGATCACAAACTAATAAAAAAGCTCCAGCCATAATATCGTCTTCAAAATCTCGGTAGGCAGCGGGTTGTTTGCTTTGAGCAGGCTCTAAAGAAAAGAAATCTTTTATTTGTGAAACAAAATTTTGGTTTCGATCGTCGGTAGTTGAAAGATGGTCATCTGGTATGTAAGTGATCTTATCGAAAGGAGTTTTTAATTTTTCAAGTGTATTAGGGCTGGCTACAACATGGATGTCTTCCATCTCGACCCCTTGTTCTAAAAGTGTTTGAACCGCAGTTGTTGCTTCATCTAACTGATTATAGATACCAATAATATTTTTTTCTAACATTCTGATCACTCCTTTAATTTTCCTCTTTATTATAAAAAAATTTAAAGAGAAAGGCTAATCATAGCAAATTTGAAAGCAATCATTTTTATATGCCATAATATAACTATTATAAAAAGGCGGACTTAAATTATTTGGAAAGAACTGGAAAATTCTGCCCATAAGTCTCAGAGATTGAACTTCCACCATCAAAAAGGAAGGAGAAAGAAAGTGTTAGCTGTGAAAGAAATTGTTCTTATATTATGTATAAGTTTGCTGCTTTACCTTAGCGTTGGTGCGATTATTTTTTATCGGTTGCGGCATTTAACGTCACCCGCACGTAGTCTCAATTTTTACCTCCAGCATTACAAAGAAAATTTTGAAGAATTTATTAAAGACAAAAAGATGAAAAAGTATCAATTTACGCATCCTCAGTTGAAGCATGCCATCCCTCTGATTGAAATTACCCAGCCCCAATCTAAAGATTGGGCCGTGCTCATTCATCGCTTGGGGGGAACAAAAGAATGTACAGTCAATACCATGCGATTTTTATACGATCAGGGCTATAATATAGTGGCTTATGACCAACGCAATTCAGGCCAGCACCCTGTGAAAAGCAACGGTTTACTTCTTTTAGAAGCGACTGAAGCTCTTATGATTGTGCAAGAGCTAAGAAAGAAAAAGAAAGATGTCCACTCGCTTTTACTATTCGGCGAATCTTATGGCGGGGCAACGGCAGCCATAGCCGCTAGCCAAAGTCAAAAGGGAAGCATTGATGCTCTGCTCTTGGATTGTCCCTTATCTGACTTAAGTTATTATTTAGTGAGTCGTTTTCCGGCTGCCAAATTGTTGTTTGCTGGTATTGGTTTTTGGAGTTGGCTGATCCTAGGCATTTCTCTCCGAGAGCTGGATGTGTGTCGATGGGTGGCTCATATCCCTAACATTCCCACTTTTATTTATTATTCTACCCAAGATACCATAACCCCGCCTCATATGGCCGAAGATATTTATCAATCGATTCCTCACCAAGAAAAATTCCTTTATCAATCGCAAAAAACGGGTCATTTAGGGATATTACTCAGTGAAAAAATGGCTTTCACTCAGGCATTTGAAGTGTTTAAAAAGAAATACATGAACGGATAAGACGCTTCATATAAAAACAGACTAAAATCATCCCTTTACCTGATAAAGCATGCTTGGCGAACATGCTTTTTTACTTTTAAATAGTTATTAAATTAAGTATAATGAATGCGAATAATAGATAGAGGGGAAGGAATATAAGTTTATGATTCAAAAACATCAGTGGATCATTCAAGGGATTCAAAGCCAAGCAATCGTTCAACAAGTGGAAGACAGCCTGAGTCAATTGGGCGGCATTTATGACCTACAATTGGATGTTCAAACCGGTCAATTGACTTTTATGGCCAAGGAGGACCAAGCACTTTTAAATCAGCTATCCCAACTCATTCATGATATCGAGCCTCAGTCTCATATTGAGAGAATGAAGCCACATAGTCAATCTTATGAATGGCAATTGAAAGGTTTGTCCTGCGCCAATTGTGCTCAAAAAGTTGAAGATGCTGTGGGACAACTCGAGGGGGTCCATGATTCCGACGTTAACTTCATGACCGAAAGTTTTACTTTTACTCTGGAGGCTAATCAGCAAAAAACCGACCTTAAGCAGATATATAAAAAGATTATGTCACTTGAACCACAGCTAACGATCAGGGATAAAAAAACAGGTCGCGTTATAAATAATGAAGAGCGCAAGGAAAAAGAGACCAGGGATGAGAGTCAACACACTTTCCGTTTTCAATCACTCATGGACAAAACCATTTTTCTGACAGGCCTTAGAATTGCTCTAGCCCTTATCCTTTTATTATTGGCACTGTTTGCTGGTTTGGGCGAGACGGGACAACTTTTATTGTTCGTTTTTGCCTATATCATTGTGGGCTATGATGTTCTCCTGCAAGCCATCAAAAATCTATTTAATGGCCAATGGTTTGATGAATCCTTTTTAATGAGTATCGCAACTTTAAGTGCCTTTTACATTCAGGAATACCCCGAAGCAGTGGCAGTGATGCTCTTTTACCAGCTAGGAGAACTTTTTCAATCCGTGGCTGTTGGCAAGTCACGTCAGTCTATCTCTGATCTCATGGATATTCAGGCCGAAGTGGCTAACCTTTGGAAAGATGGAAAAAGTCAGCCCGTCGATCCTAGTCAAGTAGAGCTGGGAGATACCCTCCTTATTCGACCAGGTGAGAAAGTCCCACTGGATGGTCGAGTCATTAAAGGTCAAAGCACCGTCGATACTTCTGCTTTGACAGGGGAATCTGTTCCACGCTCTGTTGGCTTAGATGATGAAATTTTAAGTGGTTTTATAAATGGTCAGGGTTTACTTTACATGGAAGTGGAGAAAGAATACGCGGATTCAACCGTTAAGAAAATATTAGACATGGTCGAACATGCTTCCCACCGAAAAGCCCCCACCGAAAAATTTATCAGTAAATTTGCTCGCTGGTATACCCCTCTGGTCGTAGGGGCTGCGGCCATCCTGGCTTTCTTGATGCCCCTTATCATACCAGGTGCTCAATTTCATGAGTGGATTTACCGGGCCTGTGTCTTTCTTGTTATTTCTTGCCCTTGTGCCTTGGTAGTGTCAATTCCAGTAAGTATTTTCGGCGGCATAGGTTTAGCTTCTAAAAAAGGGATCTTGATTAAAGGTGGAAATTATCTCGAAGCTCTAACGGCTGTTGATACAGTAGTTTTTGATAAAACGGGAACCCTAACGGAGGGTAATTTTGAAGTAACCGATATACACCCCCAAGAAGAATGGACAGCAGACCAGTTGCTTTTTTGGGCCGCTTATGCTGAAGCTCATTCTAATCATCCAATTGGTCAATCTATTGTTTCAGCCTATGGTAAAAATATAGAGGCTAGCAAAATTAGTGATTACAATGAGATTGCAGGTCACGGCATACAAGTGAAAGTCGATGGTCATGAGCTATTGGCTGGCAATGGTCGCTTGATGGATCGCTTTAATATCAATTACCAAGCTGTTAAGGAAGCGGGGACGGTCGTTTATTTAGCCAAAGATTCAAGCTATATGGGCTATCTTCTTATTGCTGATGAGATTAAGGAAGATGCACACATAACCGCCCAAGCTTTGAAAAAACAAGGAGTCAAACACTTGGTGATGCTCACTGGAGATTCTGCAAACATTGCTCAGGCTATTGGACAGGAATTAGACTTGGATGAAGTGTACGCGGAACTCTTGCCTGACGATAAGGTTAAAATCTTAGAAAAATTAATCAGCCAAGAAAATGAAGGAAAGCGGACGGTCTTTGTCGGAGACGGTATCAACGACACTGCTGTGATTGCCCGGGCGGATATTGGTTTTGCCATGGGAGCTATGGGATCAGATGCTGCCATAGAAGCAGCCGATGTAGTGTTAATGGATGACCAGCCCTCCAAAGTTGCTCAAGCTATCGATGTAGCCCATGAAACCAGCCGCATTGTTTGGCAAAATATCATTTTAATTCTAGCTGTGAAAGGCCTTTTTCTAATTCTAGGGGCAGTAGGGATGGCGAGTATGTGGGGAGCAGTTTTTGCGGATGTCGGTTTAACAGTGATATCCGTATTAAACGCGATGAGGATTTTGAAGAAATAAGATTTGAGTTTTCAGTACAAAAAACATTCTTTCCTTTAAGTGCAAAAAGTTTGCTAGAATAGAAGGAAATACTGTGGAGGAGTTAGTGCCATGCCAATTAAAATTCCAAATGGTTTACCAGTCAGCAAGAATTTAGAACAACAAGGGGTCAATATTATCCATGAAAGACGGGCCTCCAGCCAGGACATCCGCCCCATTCGTGTGATGATTTTAAATTTAATGCCTACCAAAGAGGCAACTGAATTTCAGCTCTTACGTTTATTAGGAGGTACCCCTCTGCAAATAGATGTTGACTTGATGCACACCGCTTCTTACCAGTCAAAAAACATTTCAGAAAGCCATCTCAATAATTTTTATAAAACTTTTGATGAAATCAAAAATGATTATTATGACGGCCTTATCATTACTGGGGCACCGGTGGAACATATGCCTTTTGAAGAGGTCAGTTATTATGAAGAATTATTGAGCATCATCCAGTGGTCTGAAACCCACGTTTTTTCAAGATTCTTTATTTGTTGGGGGGCCCAATTTGCTCTCAACCATTATTATGACATTCAAAAAATTGCTCTCGACCAAAAACTTTTTGGCATTTACAAATATAAAGTTAGCCAAAGCAACCACCCCTATCTGCGTGGATTTAACGACTATTATTGGGTGCCAGAGTCCCGCCACACGAGCTTAAATGCGGATCAGCTTTATGCTCATGAGGACTTATTAGTCCTGAGTGAACGTGATGATTTAGGGCCAGATATTGTCACCAGCCGTGATTATCGTGACTTGTTTATTTTTGGTCATCTGGAGTACCAAAGAGAAACCCTGGAATTAGAATATCAGCGAGACTTGAACAAGGGCTTAAATATTGCTGTTCCTGACCATTACTACCCTCAGGATGATCCCGAACAAGAGCCAATCGTTAGCTGGCAGTCCTACGCTTACATTTTATTCAATAATTGGGTGAATGAAACCTATCAAAACACACCATACGACTTGAAACAATTGAATTCATAGCAAAAGCAAGTAAAAGTTTAGAAGATTTATTCTAAGCTTTTGCTTTTTTTTATCCAATTTTCCTACCTTTTTTCCTGCAAATCAAGTAAGCTTGAGGCATTACAACCCTGGAGAAGAGCTATTAAAAAAAGAAAGAAGAGAAAAAATTGAACAAATCACTTGTGTCAGCAACTATTGGAAAGGTTCTCATCGTTGAGGCTATCTTAATGCTGTTTCCCCTGATAATTTCTTTTCACTATGAGGAAGCTCCAATTTATCAGCACTCTTACCTGATGTGCATCGGCTTGCTTTTACTGATAGGGGCCTTGCTGAGCTATTTTTTCCGCCAGCAAGAAAATAACTTCTCTGAGTTAGATGGATTTGTCATTACAACCTTATCTTGGCTCCTGATGTCTGTCTTTGGTGGTTTGCCACTCATCATTAGTGGAGAAATACCTAACTTTATTGATGCCACTTTTGAAATGATGTCCGGCTTTACGACGACGGGGGCATCTATTTTGACCAATGTGGAAGCTCTCCAATTTTCCAGTTTATTTTGGCGGTCTTTCTCCCATTTAATTGGTGGGATGGGAATTTTAGTTTTTTTCTTTGCCTTTGCCCCCCAAATGGGAGAGGGTTCCAACAACATTTTAAAAGCGGAAATGCCCGGACCTGAGTTTGGAAAATTAACATCAAAAAATAAAAGTAATGCCGGTATTTTATACCTCATGTATGTGGTCATGACACTTTTATTAATTTTGATTTTAATGCTGGCTGGCCTTAAACCATTTGACGCTGCTATTCATGCTTTTGGGGCAGCAGGAACAGGTGGGTTTTCAAACCGAGCCCTCAGTGTGGGGTATTTTAATAATCCGGGCGTCGAATACATCCTAGCCATTGCTATGATTGTTTTTGGTGTCAACTTTAATCTGTACTTCATTTTATTAAAAAGAAGAGTCAAAGACTTTATTCAAGATGATGAATTACAAACCTATCTATTTATTATGGCTCTAGCAGTGCTTTTGATTATGTTTAACCTTTTTCCCCGTTATCAGCAGGGAGAAGAATTATTCCGTGATAGCTTATTTACTGTTTCTACAATCATGACCACCACAGGTTATGCAACGACCGATTTTGGTCAATGGCCACTGTTTTCACATTTAATTTTATTAGCCGTGATGTTCGTTGGAGGGATGGCTGGTTCGACTGCGGGTGGAATTAAAGTATCCCGAGTTTTGATTTATTTTAAATCTTGTTTTCGTTCAATCAAACAATCCATTCGTCCTCGTCAAATTTTTTTAATTTTTAAAAATTTAAAACGGCTGGATGATAATATAGTAAATCGAGCCTATGATTACTTAGGACTGTATATATTGATTTTCTTCGTCTGCTTGCTGGTGGTTTCTGTGACGCAAAATGATTTTCTAACGTCATTTTCTGCTGTTGCAGCTACCATGAACAATATCGGTCCTGGATTTGGTGTGGTCGGACCAACGGGATCTTTTGCGACTTTTTCACCAATCGCCAAAATGACCTTGACCTTCGCTATGCTGGTTGGACGTCTGGAAATATATCCGGTTTTGGCTTTATTTATACCTAATATTTGGAACAAAAATAGATAGAAAGAAGAGAAAAGAATGAAACTAGTCATCGTAGGTGGTGGCGCTGTTGGAGAGGCGATTATTGCTAGTCTCTGGCAGACGACCGACATTATTTTGATTGACCATGATCCTCAAATCGTTGAAAAACTTTTTAATAAATACGATATTCAGGCCCTAGTAGGCGATGGAACCGACATTAACATTTTAGATGAAGCCAATATCCACCAAGCGGATGTTTTTATTTCGGTGACCAATTCTGATGAAGAAAACATCCTGGCTGCTATTTTTTCTCGCCAATTTGGTGTGGAAGATGTTTATGCCCGAGTCCGCCAGGCTAAGTATTATGATGCCATATCGAATTTGAAAGAGCAGCTCGGCATCAGTCAAGTCATGAATCCAGAAATGGATGCAGCCAAAGAAATTAAAGAAATTATCTCTTTTCCTTCCGCCAATAACGTTGAACAATTCTTGGAAGGGCAATTGAGTTTGGTTGAAATTCGCGTCCAAGAAGAGGACCAGTTTGTGAACCAAGCTTTGAATGGTTTTCGCCAAAAAGAAGGTGAGCATATTCTGGTCTGTGCCATCGAGCGTCAGGGTCAAGTCCTTATTCCAACGGGGGAAGATTGTCTGTTAGCGGGTGATTTGGTTCATTTGATTTCTTCCCAAAAACATTTGCAGGATTTCATGAACCAACAATTAGCTCGACCTATCGGCTGCCTTCGCGATTTATTTATCGTAGGGGCAGGAAACATTTCTTATAATCTATTGAAGCTTTTAAAAAATAAGTCTTACCATATTAAATTGATTGAAAAAGATCCCAGCCTGGCCTTTGAATTTGCTGAAAGATTTCCCCATGTGGATGTTATCTGTGCTGATGGGACAGAAAAATCTATCTTAGAAGCAGAAGGCATCCAACACTTTGATTGTTGCTTATCCCTTACCAAGTACGATGAAACCAATATGATGATTTCACTTTTGGCTAAGCAATTTGGCATAAAAAAAATCATTACGAAAATTAATCGAACTGATTTTCTTAAAATATCAGAAGAAATGGGTCTGGATGCCGTCGTCATCCCTAAAGCTATTATGGCGGATAAAATGATTCGGGTCATTCGTTCCCTTAAGGCTAGCCGCCACTCTGCCATTTCTAATTTTCACCAAATTCTAGATGGCCGAGTGGAAACGTCAGAATTTGAAGTTTTAAGTGAGTCGAAAATTACTAAAAAACCTTTTAAAGACTTACATCTTATTGATGATACCCTCATTGCGGCTATATACCGACAAGATCAATTGATTGTTCCAGATGGGGACGATCAAATCCAAGTAGGAGACCGGGTCATTATTGTCAGCTGCCAGAAAAACTTAAGCGATTTAACAGCTATTGTGAAATAACAGCCCTCCCCCAATCATCTATATGGATTTTTAATAGATCAACAAGCTTCTATTCGTCTGTAATGTGATACACTTCACTTATGTACTATAAATGGAGTGAAAGGAGACAAACGATGAAGAAAAAATGGTCCATATTTTTAATGTTTTTTGCGGTCTTGTTTGTTATTAGTGCTTGTAATGGTGGGGTGGAAAAAGATAATGCCAGCTCATCGTCTGATCCAAGCAGCCAGCAAACTTCTCAAGAGGGAGAGGCTAGTAAGGAAGAGGGTGAGAAATCCGAACAAGCGTCCAAAGAATTTGAGCAAGCGACGACAGAAGATGTCGAGGCAGCTTTAGAAGAGGATAATGCCTTAGTCGTTGACGCCCGTTTGAATGATATTTATATCGGTTGGCCAGATGCTGAGGGTAACAGAGGAGGTCATATTGATGGGGCCATTGATTTTTCTGCCAAATGGATTAATGGCCTGTACGACCAAGAAGCATCATTAGAAGGAAAATCTTTGGAGGAACTTTTGGCTGAAACGCTTGAAGCAAAAGGGATTCAAGCCGATAAAGATATTATTGTTTATGATACCAATGGTGAGGATGCTCAAGTCGTTGCTGACTATTTCGCTAGCCAAGGGATGAATCAAGTACGTTTGTATGATGCCAGCGAATGGATTCAAGACGACAGCCGTGAATTAATTTCTTATGACAATTATGAAATTGTTGCCTCTGCCCAAACCGTCAACGAACTCATCCAGGGAAATTATCCTGAGGGTTTTAAAGAAGGTGCGGACGTCGCCATTGTCGATGTGTCCTGGGGAGAAGTTGAGGAATCCGGTTATTTAGATGGACATATTCCTTCAGCTGTTCACATTAATACAGACTCATACGAACCTCCAAAAACCTATGTTGATGGTGTAGAAGAATGGCGACTGGCAGATCCAGAAACTCTAGCTGATTTACTATTAGCCAATGGGATCGACAAAGATACGATTGTTATTGCGACTGGTCCTGAACCCATGGCTTCTAGCCGGTTTGCTTATCTTGCTAAATATATGGGGGTTGAAGATGTCCGCTTACTAAATGGAGGACTTGTCAACTGGCAAAACCAAGGATTTGAACTTGAGACAGAAGAGCAAGAACCTACGGCTAAAGGTGACTTTGGGACGGCTTATCCAGCTCAACCGGAGATGCTTCAAACTGTGGAGGATGTCAAAGATAATTTGGCTAACAATGAAAATTACCAACTGGTCGATGTGCGGACCTGGGAAGAATATATTGGTCAAACATCAGGTTATGATTACCACAACATAGCCGGGCGTATTGAAGGGGCTATTTACGGTCGTTCAGGTTTGAATAGTTCTAGTTCCATGTACTACTGGCGTAATCCTGATAAAACCATGCGAAATCTGGATGAAATTGAAACCATGTTAGAAGATAATAAGGTGAACTTAGACCAACCCATGACCTTCATGTGTGGATCTGGCTGGCGAGCAGCTGAAGCCATGTGGTATGCCTATGCCGCCAATCGCTTAGAGGATAATATGTTTTCAGATGGTTGGATTGCTTGGTCGAATGAAGGAAATCCATTTATCGTGGGTGAACCCGGTGGTGACATCCAAAAATTCGACGGGGCTAAAAATGCTTCTGAAAAACAAGGAGGAGCCGAGCCTGTGGAAACAACTGGTCAAGAAGACGAGAAAGCAGCCTAGGGCGAATGAGTGGGAAAAATAAGCAAACAGTTAGAATGACTTTAACGGCTCTAGTGATTCTTATACAAGTGCTTTTAACAGGACTGGTCTTATACCTTCAAAAGCTGAGCACTTCATCTGCCGGAGTCAATCATTCTCTTAGGTTTCGTCGAACTTACCTTTTGTATCATTATTTCAAACCCCCATATTTAATGATACTAAGTGTCCTTCTTGTTATCTTAATCGTTTTTCTTTGCTGGCAATGGAAAAATAAGCCCACCAAGAGGAAGAATAACTCAGCTCGACTCTTATCTCTTTTTTGGAGTTTTCTTCTTCTAGCCTTGATATATATTCCTTATTTTCATCACATACTGACCTATCCCTTCTTAATCATTCTAGGTTTGGTCAACGCAGCTCTGAGTTTAATTTTATTAGCCTTTCATTCAAGATAAAAATAATCTAAGCCTTCAGAGATTATTGAATGAAGTCACAAACTTTTTATTCCTCAGTTTTTTTCATCGCTTACAAGCAGGGAGGAGAAGGGC
>JBHWOX010000036.1:0-6334 GCA_043424615.1 Atopococcus sp. | reverse complement strand
TATGTTTTGTAAACCCATAGGTTTGATTAAGCTCTAGAATGGATTTTAAATAGACGAAAGTTTTACCGGTCCCAGTTTCCATTTCAATATTAAATTGCGGGAAACCGCTGTTTATATTTTCTGATAGAGGGAGCTGGTTATCTATCTGAATTTGGTGGGTATTATCTAATAGGCGTTCTGGGTTAGAAACAATCCGATTACCCACCCCAAATTCATTCAAAAGTTGGCCTTGTCCAAAGGAATCAGCAATCGTAAAGTTGGATTGACGGGTTTGATGACCCTCAAAAACACGGACAATCGAATCAATGGCCTGATTTTGATAGTCCAATTCTTCAAATTGTATTTTCATCGTCATCCTCCTTTATATTGTTTGAATAGATTCTTCAGCAAAGTTGGCATCAGCAAGTCGCTGGATTACATTCAATTTCATGGCGTCATCTTCGAATCCAGAATCCTTTAGCACCACACCGGAAACCATCTGATCATCATAGTCATCACGCTTAGCAATAATTCCTTCAGCTATTGACATATCAATACCATCTGCCAAGCAGATGAACTGAGCACCATAACCGATATCGTAGACGTTCTTTCCATCTAGCTCGAATGTAGAGACTGGTAAAGTCAATTCCAAGCCATTTTTTAGCATGATTTCATAAACGACGTCTAACTCAGACCGTCCTTCAACAAAAATATCAGCAAATAAATCCAAATCATCTTCTAGATTTTCGAAATCTGTATTCCATTCTTGGATATTAGATTTATCGAGTTCTAGATATTTAAATCCGATATCGAGAGTATCAGCTAATTCAGGATTCTCATCAATAATTTTTTCACCGGCACGATTGATACGTTCAGCTGCAATATCAGCAATCGTTCTATATCCATCTTTATATCCCGTTGATATTTCCTCTAATAACTCGGGTAATTGAACCATGATGAATCTACGAATGCCACTATCTTCAGCATTCTTTTTCATAACAGCTTCTGCTGTAGTTGAAGAGCCAGAGAAAAAGTCTAAAATAATTGAATCATTATCAGAATATAATTCGATACATCTCTTTATCAAATCAACAGGTTTAGGATAAGTAAAATAGGACTTATCATTCATTAATTTTTTTAAATATTGAGTTGCACTTTGAGAATGCCCTACGTCTTCGTACTTCCAAATTGTCATCGGAGTAATACCTTGTTTTACTTCTGATAAAAATCTCTTATAACGAGGGACATTATTTCCATTCTCACCAAACCAAACTTTGTTTTCACTCAAAAGATTTTTTAATTTTTCTTTAGAAAATCTCCAAGAATATCCATCTGGCGGTAATACTCTTCTCCCTGAGGGTGTGGTGATTTCATATATATTTTTTTCCACTGCCGGACCGACAGAAAAATTGTCAGATTGCCAAGGACCGCGAGGGTCATTATCTGGATTAGTATAAAGGTTATCTTGCGAATCTGACCTTGGTATTCCATTTGATTCTAAACCATCAATATTTTTTGTATAAACTAATATAAAATCATGACTTTCAGAAAAATTTTTTTTAAGATTTATTGGAGCATAAGCACGTTCCCAGATAACTTGTGCTAATAAGTTATTTTCACCAAATATCTCATCACATATTTTTCTGAGATTACTATGTTCGGTATCATCAATGCTAATAAAAATGACTCCATCATCTGTTAAGAGATTTCGTGCTAATCTTAGTCTTGGATACATCATATTTAACCAATCAGTATGGAAACGCCCATTACTTTCGCTGTTAGTTGACAATAAATTACCATCTGAGTCCACTTGACCAGTCTGCTCTAAGTAATTATCGATACCGTCACGAAAATTATCCTTATATACAAAATCCTTACCTGTGTTATAGGGTGGGTCGATATAGATAACTTTAATTTTATTGTTATATGATTTTTGGAGTATCTTCAATACTTCTAGATTATCTCCTTCAATATACAGGTTTTCAGTTGTATCAAAGTTCTTACTCTTTTCAATATTTGGTCTCAATGTTCCCTTTGATGGTATTTGAGAACCTAGTATTGCATCTTTTTTACCTGGCCAAGTGAAAGAATAACGTTCTCGTTCACCGTCAACTTCTTCACCTAAAACCGTTTGAAGCATGTCAAAATCAATCTTACCTCCATCTGTTATTACTTCTGGAAATAATTCTTTTAATTTATCAATATTAGCCTCTGTTATGTCTACTGATTGGCTTGGAACTTTATTATCCATTAGTTCATCTCCTCTAATCGTTGTTCTTTTTCTTCTTTTAACTTTTTGATTTCCATATTAAGACGCACCCGATGATTCATTTGTGTCTCACTTCTTGCTTTTTTTCTGAGTCTTTCGATTTTTTGGTCGATAGCCTTGATTTCTTCTAGCTTAGAATCATCAATTTTAGTATCTAATTTAAGATCATATTTTTCTTCTGCTTCAACTTGAATCATTGATTGAATGATAGATTCATAGAGCGTTTTTAAATTTTGTAGATTTAGCGAGCTAAATTTAATTCGCTTTTGATAATCTACCCATTTTAAACCTTTGTTACTTGTATAAACCTTATCGAGGACTAACTCTATTTGATTCTGATGGCGATGATATTTGCCAGCTACTATTTGCCATTGATCTTCATGATGAAAATAAATGACTATAGGATAAGGTATTTCACCGGCAATGATTCGGAAAAGCTCTTTTTGTTTGTTCCATTCTTTAAGTTCAATACTATAAAAATGGATTTCTTCAAAGTAGTCTTCTTCAGACATAAACTTGGGAATATTGGTATTATTGGAATTTAAAACTGCTAGTATACGAAAACCATAAGCTTGAATGGTAGACTGTAAAGTTTCTCCTTGTTTAGACGTCACTCTAGTTAAAAACCGATTTAGGGGCATCGTCCTTTTTATCCAAGTCGTCTTAGGCAGCTCAAGACCTTCAAGTAAGTCTTTTTCATTCATTTTTTGCCTCCTTAATGATGAGGAAGGAAATGAGTTCAAGATCATCATAGCCTAAGTCCAGACTCTCTTGGATAGCTGTACCACCTGGCGTGAAAAAACTGTCTAGAAAGTTCTCTTCTTGGACATTGGTCACAATATTCATAGATTGATGCAGCAAATCAGTATACAATTCCATGTTTTGACCATAATTGGTTTCTTGATTGAACTCCTCAACCAATTCTTCTAAAACATCATCTTGCCCTAGAGATACACGCCGATAAATGTCCAGTATCTTTTTAGAATTTGTGTAGTTTAATTTAGCTTCTCCAAAGCGATTAACATACAGCAAGAAATATGGGGTTAAGTTATTATTTTCTATATCAAAGTCAGCCATTTGTCGGAAGCAGAATATAACTCCAGGGACAATTTCTGGATTGCTAGGATCTGTTTGAGTGAGGGCATACATTCCCTTTGGAGCTTTTGCTAGGGTATCTTCATGATGTTTTAATGCATTTGTTAGGTCCGTCTTAAACTCTGTATAAGTGAGGTCAGTGATTGAAATCCCACCTGAAACATCTTCTAAATTAACTACTTCTTCTTGCAGAGCTTTGAGCTGATTGCGGCGGTAGGTTAAGTCATTCATCCCTTCCTGCTTACTATCAAGAATATTTTCTTCGCCAGTAGCTGAAGTGGAAAGAATGACCATGCGTCCACGGACACGGTCTTCTAAATTGATGTATTCATCTAATTCCATATTAGGCCAGAAGTTAACCAATTGGATTTCTTTATTTGTAGATCCAATACGGTCGATGCGCCCAAACCGTTGAATCACACGGACAGGATTCCAGTGAATATCATAATTAATGACATAATCACAATCTTGAAGGTTTTGCCCTTCTGAGATCACATCTGTAGCAAAAAGTATGTCTATCTCAGACTCTTGATTAGGGTATACTTCATCTCTATTTTTTGATTGTGGTGAGAAATTAATCAAAATATCATTAAAATCAGATCCATTCATTCCGGGTAAGGTTGTTTTATTATTCCCCATTCCTCCAGTTAATTGAGCTGAATAAATCCCTTCATCTTCTAAAATCGGAGCCAGTTCTTGATAGAGATAGTCAATAGTATCCGCAAAGGCTGAAAAAATTAAGATCTTTTTGTTTCCTGGATTGATCGGATGATTGATTTTTTGGCGAATTTCATTTTTTAATGTATGTAATTTTTCATCGCGATTACTTGTGACTGATTTTGCTTGTTGGAGAATGGAAAGCAAGATATTCATGTCTGCTCCTAAATCCCCTAACCACTTAATTTTATCGATATCTTGTAATTTAATTTGTACTTTATCTGTTCCAACAGTTAAAGATTCAACATCTGCTTCGTCTGTTTCAAGAGAATCTAGCTCGGTTTCTGAAACAAAGATAACTTCTTCCTTTAATTTAGAGATAAGATTTCGATATTTTTCGACTTGACGCTCAAGAGTCAATGAAAAGGAGTGAACAGAACTTTCCAAGCGTTTGAGCATATTAACCCGCATTAATCCCACCAAGGCTTGCTCTCTGTGGGATTGCTTAAAAGTGCTCCCGGCACTCGTTTGTGTATCGTACAGATTTTCGTAATGTTTCCTTTTTGAAGGAAGGATATAGGCCATGGGTTGATAGGCTGAAAAAGTTAAATCACCTAAGGATTGATAGATTTGTTCCATCGATGGAAATTCACCATGGCTATCAATATCCGCTTTTATAGACTTAGGTTTACGTCTGGTAGGAAACTCACCAATATCATCTATATTGTAGTATTTCTCTATATGTTCTCGACTTCTAGCAATTGTTAATGTGTCTAGAATTTGAAAATATTCTGGATTGACCATATCCAAAAAATGTTCGGTTGTTCGTGTTTCAGGATCTAGTTCCGACCATCGATTATAAGCTTGTTGTGCAGCAGCCAATGATCTATCCAACGATTCAACTCCTACATCCGCTAAAGCATCATCTTGGTCTTCGGTAATAAAGGCAATTTGATTTTTTATATCGTTCATCTTGTTATTGACAGGGGTCGCAGATAGGAGTAGAACTTTGTTTTTTACTCCACTTTGGATGATATCTTGCATGAGCTTTTGGTAACGTGTCAGTCTGTTTTTATGGGGATTATTATTTCTAAAATTATGTGATTCATCAATAACCACTAAGTCATAATTCCCCCAATTAATAGTTGATAAATTGATTTCTCCAGAGAAACCACTTTCACGACTCAAATCCGTATGGTTCAAAACATCATAATTAAAACGATCTTCAATTAAAATATTTCTTTTGTCGTTTTGAGTGTATACTGTCCAGTTATCTCTAAGCTTTTTAGGCGCCAAAACGAGAACGCGGTCATTTCTCAATTCATAATATTTGATTACAGCTAAGGCTGAAAAAGTTTTACCCAGACCAACACTATCTGCAAGAATACACCCGTCGTGTTTTTCAATCTTATCGATAAGACCAACAACGCCATCTCTTTGAAAAGGATAAAGAGTATTCCAAATTTTGGTATCTTTAAAGTTTGTGCCTGGTTTAATTACTTTATCCTCATCTAGATCGTCAAGTTGGTCCTGAAAAATATGATAAAGCGTCACAAAATATAGCCATTGAGGAGAATTTTCTTGATAGATCAACTCTACTTGTTCAATAACTTCTTCAGTGATATCTTCTACTAAGTCTGGATTTTCCCAAAGTTGATTGAAGTCATTCAAATAAAAGTCTGTTAGAGAATTTGCTTCAGTAAAAACAGTGTAAGCAGCTGCACGATTCGATGGGGTTACTCCTAATCCATCAGCGGTAAACTTGATTTCTGATTGTAATGCTACGTTACTATTAGTGTCTTTATTTTCAACAAGTAGCTGTTTAGGAAATTCTACATCGCCTTTAATTGATTTAAATTGAGCGTTTTCATTAATCCAATCAACAACATTTTGTGCGATAGCTTGCGACGTCATTTGATTGCTGAGTTGAATTTCGTATTCATTGCTATCGAATTTTGGATAGCTTGTCTCTTTGGTTTTTTTACGCCACTTGTACTGACGTTTTAATTCTGCTTCTTGTTTGATGAAAGTTGGTTCAGTAAAAACAAAACGAAAATTATCTACTTCATCAAGAACTTCTTTAAGAGCATCGTAGGCATAAAGACTAAAATAAGCCGAAGCAATAGAAATCTTTGCTCCAGACTTAATCTCATCTAATAAAATATTAGCTAATGTATTATCACCCGTATTTGTTACCATCCTAGGCTTCATTGAAACATCCCCTAATTCAATCAATTCATATCAAAAAGATAATGTAGTCTATTCTTATATACGCTATTATTCATTGTACATTAAAATTTTTAAAAAAAGATAGTGAATGTGCATTCACACTAC
>JBHWOX010000035.1:0-4006 GCA_043424615.1 Atopococcus sp. | reverse complement strand
GGTCGAGGACTTAACCACAGCGTGGTAAGTGATGGATGGACACATCCGGTTATGAACAAGTCAATCATTCAGTTTTGAGAGATCGAAAGATTTCTAAAATTAAAAATGTACAGTGGCGATGGCGAGAAGGACACACCTGTTACCATGCCGAACACAGTCGTTAAGCTTCTCAGCGCCGAGGATAATGAGGAACCACCTTGTGAAAGCAGGACGCTGCTGTGCATTTATGGAGGCTTAGCTCAGTTGGGAGAGCACCTGCCTTACAAGCAGGGGGTCAGCGGTTCGAGCCCGTTAGCCTCCATTTACTCACGGGTCATTAGCTCAGTCGGTAGAGCATCTGGCTTTTAACCAGAGGGTCGTAGGTTCGATTCCTACATGTCCCATTCCTATCAGTTTTGAAATCATATTAAATAAGCGGGTGTGGCGGAATTGGCAGACGCACTAGATTTAGGATCTAGCGCTTTCGGGCGTGGGGGTTCGAGTCCCTTCACCCGCATTAAGATGACTTCATCAATCTTAATGCCGGGGTGGCGGAATAGGTAGACGCACAGGACTTAAAATCCTGCGAAGAGTTGTCTTCGTATCGGTTCGACTCCGATCCTCGGCATAAGTTTGCACCCTTAGCTCAACTGGATAGAGTGCTTGACTACGAATCAAGAGGTTACAGGTTCGACTCCTGTAGGGTGCGTTAGAGATTCTCGGGAAGTGGCTCAGTTTGGTAGAGCACCTGGTTTGGGACCAGGGGGTCGCAGGTTCAAATCCTGTCTTCCCGATTAAGTATATAAACTTAATCTATCTCACAATAATAATTATCGCGGGGTAGAGCAGTTGGCAGCTCGTCGGGCTCATAACCCGGAGGTCGTAGGTTCGAATCCTTCCCCCGCAATTGCCAAGTGCAAATCAAAGGTCCGGTAGTGTAGCGGTTAACATGCCTGCCTGTCACGCAGGAGATCGCGGGTTCGATTCCCGTCCGGACCGTTAATTGAATAAACTGCGGGTGTAGTTTAGTGGTAAAACCTCAGCCTTCCAAGCTGATGTCGAGAGTTCGATTCTCTTCACCCGCTTTCGATTCTAATCGGGTCTGTAGCTCAGTTGGTTAGAGCGCACCCCTGATAAGGGTGAGGTCGGTGGTTCGAATCCACTCAGACCCATGACAAATATAATTTGTGCTGGGGAAGTACTCAAGAGGCTGAAGAGGCACCCCTGCTAAGGGTGTAGGTCGTTCTGCGACGCGAGGGTTCAAATCCCTCCTTCTCCGTATATTTGTTTTTAAGGTGAACTGAAGAAGGACACCCTAAAAGAATAAGGCCCGTTGGTCAAGCGGTTAAGACACTGCCCTTTCACGGCAGTAACACGAGTTCGAGTCTCGTACGGGTCATGAAAAATAAAACATGGAGGATTACCCAAGTCCGGCTGAAGGGATCGGTCTTGAAAACCGACAGGCGGGTCAAACCGCGCGGGGGTTCGAATCCCTCATCCTCCTTAATTATTTATTACTTAGACTTGGTCTAAGTTTTTTTCTTTTTAAATAAGAACTTTTACCAGTTAAAAAGGACTTTGACATCAGGTCAAAGTCCTTGTTCACTAGTTTTTAACAAGCAGAAAATAAATCGTTGATAGAATATTGATGATAAGCACAAAGATATAAAAATGTTGGCGGGTGAAGGACTTGATACTCGCTTTCTGGTCATAATAATGCCAAAGATAGGTTAGGAATGGAATGGAAAGAACCAGTAAGGACCACCAAGAGATATTCACCCATAGGATCAGTAAGGCTAAAAGACTACTTAGGATAAGCGCAGTGTTAATAATGCGAACCTGCCAACTGGGATTAAAAATGGGAATGAGGACATTTTCTTTGCGGAGTTTTCTTTGAAATCGATTATAATCCAGCATGAATATCGGAATAACAAAGAGAAGAGCAATGCGGAACATTTGAGAGGGAATAAAATCTAAGTGGAGCTGAAACAAGGCTAAAGATGGAACATAAGCTTTGAATATGGCTAAAAGAAACAAGCCTGGAATGGGCAAGTGATAGTTTATAAAAGCATATTGGATATGTATGATTAAACTATAGGCTAAGAGAAGGATGGCCATCCACAGATTATAGCGAATGCCGAAGCTGATAATTAGCCCTATATTTATAATCTCAATTAGGGGATGGGGGAGGCTAAAAAAACCTGTCTTTGACCTTGTTCGGGCGGCTAAATCATTTTCGATAAAGGTGTTCATCAATAGAAAGCCGTAAAATATCAGCAGAATCTTCCATTGCACTTGATCTAAGTATTGGATATATATAATAGAATAAAGGCAGAGGAAGATGGGAAAAAACAGGCTGAAGGCTGTCATCATGATATTGGTAAATTTTTGAAAATATTTCATGAAATCCCTTCTTTATTAAAAGTTTAGACAAATTGATTATACATTTTATGGTATTATAAAACAATGTAAAGACAACACCTAGGAGGTAAGATATGGAAAGACGATTATTTACATCTGAATCTGTTACTGAGGGACATCCGGATAAAATATGCGATCAAATTTCTGATGCGATTTTAGATGCGTATCTAAGGGAAGACCCTATGGCTCGTGTCGCTTGCGAGACAGCCGTGACCACCGGTGTCGTTTTCATCATTGGAGAAATTACTTCCACTGCCAGTATAGATATTCAAGCAGTCGTCAGAGATACCATTAGAGAGATCGGTTATGTCGACACGTCGATGGGCTTTGATGCTGAAACATGCGCGGTAATTACAGCTTTGGACAAGCAGTCTTTAGACATTGCCCAAGGGGTAGATGAATCTCTCGACTTTAAGAATAGCCTGGAAAAAGAGCATGAATTAAGCAAAATTGGGGCAGGTGACCAGGGGCTTATGTTTGGCTATGCCGTAGATGAAACGGAAGAATTAATGCCCTTGCCGATTATTTTAAGCCATAAATTAGTCCACCAGCTGGCTGAATTAAGAAAATCAGGGCAATTAAGCTATTTAAGACCAGATGGGAAAGCTCAAGTGACGGTTGAATATGATGATCACCACCGTCCTATTCGAGTGGATACGGTGGTCGTGAGTAGCCAACACGATCCAGATATCAGCCAAGAGCAATTGCATGAAGATATCAAAAAATTAGTCATTGACCAAGTGATTCCAGCCGACTTGTTGGATGAACGGACGGACTATTTTATCAACCCGACCGGACGATTTGTCATGGGAGGCCCTCAAGGTGATGCAGGTTTGACCGGCCGTAAAATTATCGTCGACACTTATGGTGGTTATGCCCGCCATGGGGGAGGAGCTTTTTCAGGAAAAGATGCCACTAAAGTTGACCGCTCTGCCTCATATGCTGCCCGCTACATCGCTAAAAATATTGTCGCAGCCGGCTTGAGTGAACGCTGTGAAGTCCAATTAGCCTACGCTATTGGGGTAGCTGAACCCGTTTCCATTGCTATCGATACCTTTGATAGCAGTGACTATAGTGAAAAAGAATTAACCCAGGTGGTTCGCCAAGTTTTTGATTTAAGACCGGCAGGAATCATTGAGATGTTGGGTCTGAGAAAAGCCATCTACAAACAAACAGCCGCTTATGGACATTTTGGTCGGACAGATATTGACCTCCCATGGGAACAAACAGATAAAGTTGAAGAATTGAAAGAAGCTTTGAAATAAAAATGATAAAAAACTAGGATGTTGAAAATCACTTCAACCTCCTAGTTTTTTATTTTATTTTTTCGATGGCTAAGACAAAAGGAGGCTGGTTCTTTTGGTTGATAAATTGATATTCTAATACTTGGAAGACTTTTTGGTCAAGCTGACGAAGAAATGCTTCTAAGAGTTCTTTTTCTTCTCGTCCTCCTTCATGGCCATAGTAAACCACTAAGACCACTAAACCATGGACAGCTAAGCGTTCTAAAATTAAGGACAGGGCTTGGATGGTCGTCGGCCCTTGGGTGATGATTGACTTGTCCGCTTGGGGGAGGTAACCCAGATTAAAGATCGCAGCCTGCAGA
>JBHWOX010000034.1:0-31714 GCA_043424615.1 Atopococcus sp. | reverse complement strand
GCGTCATATCTTAACATCCACCCTATTTGCTGGAATTTTCCCAATCTTAGCATTAGTCGGGGCGCTCGTTATTATTTTTGGTAACATTTTGATTAATCCAGTCTACGTCCCTTTTTTCTTATTATTTAACGCCATTTTTGCTTTTGCTGGCGTGTATTATTACCGCAAAACTCAATCATCCAAAGCATAATCTTAAAGAGAACATAACGGTATACAGTTATGTTCTTCTTATTTTTAAAATGATACATCTCAGACTTAAATATTTGTTATAGTTATAACTGAAAGATGATTTTAGGAGGTTACAGATGGACCTATTAATGAACTCGTCCATGTCTGCCACTGCCGACGAAAGAAAGTCGTATAAGTGGACAGCACTCACCCGTTTTATCACCATATTATTTTTAAGCCAGGTCATTCTGGGCGCAGCCAATGCTTTACTCACTTTAGCTAGCTTAGGGCAGATTGATCCCCACCAAATTGTCGACGCTGAAGTCTTCCAAATGGATGCCTATTTTGCCCTGTATGGTTCAGCCCTCACTCTTATATTTATTCTGGTTTTAAGTCGTTTTGTAGAAAATCGATCTTATAAAAGTTTAGGATTCACCCACCAGATTCAGCTTCTAACCGGAATTAAAGTGCTGGCATTGACTCTCTTAGCGTCGAGCCTGATCGCCATCTTCCACACGATCACCCAAGCTACTGTTATAAAATTCAATCCGCAATTTGATGGGCTGTCTTTAATTTTTTTTAGCATAGGGTTACTCATTTATACAACTTTTCAAGAAATTAGTTTTCGAGGCTATTTGATGAATGCTTTAGCTGTAGATGGTAAAATATTCCAAGCCATCTGGGTGAATTCTCTCATTCAAGCCCTTTTACATATATTTAATGATGACTTTTCCATGGTGGGGGTTGTCAATATCTTCCTATTTGCCGCCCTGCTTTCCTATCTTTTTTATCTCAGTGATGATATTTTAGTCCCCATCCTAGTCAACGCATCAAGCTATATCTTTTTTACCCTCATCCTTGGATCCGACTACCAAGGCTTACATTTCACTCAGTCATTTTTTCTCAGTCAGACACAGGAGCAATCAGCAACAAGCTTAGATCAAAGTCTACTGACCTTGCTCATATTAATTATTTTAGTTATTCGCTTGCATTTTATTTCTATGAACAAGGTGATGGATAATGACACAAAAAAATAAAGGAAACTTAAAAGCAAAGAAGTCCCAATCAAAAATTTCTCATGCCCTCATTGAATTGATGAAAGAAAAGCCTTATGAAACTATCACGATTTCTGAGTTATCTGAGCGGGCAGATCTTTCACGTCGAACTTTCTACCGGAATTATTCGACTAAGGATGACATCATCAATGAGTTTTTCTATAAAATTTGGTCTGAATATAGTTACGAAATAAAGCAAGAAGATGATCTCAGCTTGCCGCACATCGCGCTCATATTCTTTAATAAAATGGATGAGTATGGTGAAATTCTAAATCTTTTCAACCAAAATGACTTGTTCGTGCTTTTTCTCAATTCAATACCGGAATTAATGATAGAATCCTATAAAAGTCGGGACAATAAAATCCAAGATATATCACCCACTGCCCGACAATTTGTCGCTCGTTTTGTAAGTGGCGGCTTTTTCATGGTGGCTAAGTCTTGGTTTGACAACGGGCGCGAGCAAAGTCCTGAAGAACTGGCTCAGTATGTAGCCAATATGAATATCATTTATTAGAAAAACAAGTGTGAGACTGCTCTAAAAGCCAGTTCTTACACTTTCATTTTTTTCTGTCAAAATGTGACCCGCTGTGTTATGATTAAATTGTAAACAATTGTTTTATTTCAAACTTTTGTTTGATTTAGGGGGTGTTACTATCTTTTCAAAAAATGAAGAAAAACTATTGAGTATTATTAAAAAGCAACCTTTCTTGACCCAGCAAGAGATCGCTGATCAGATGGACTTGCCACGTTCAACCATAGCCAATTTGGTCTCCAATTTAGTACAAAAAAACATTATCAAAGGTCGGGCTTATATCATCAATGAACCGGCTGATATTATTTGTATTGGAGGAATGAATGTAGACCGCAAATACGTCATTCAAGGAAAAACGATGATGCACACATCTAACCCAGTGAGTTCCACCCATGCTGTCGGTGGGGTGGGTCGTAATATTGCTGAAAATTTAGGTCGGCTGGATGAACAAGTGAAATTAATTTCTGTGGCTGGCTTTGACCATGACTTTGAGTGGATTAAGGAACAAACACAATCCTTTGTTGACATGGAAAGCGTGACCCAGTTGGCTAATCAAAGCACAGGAGCTTATTCTGCCATCATCGATGACCATGGGGAAATGCAGCTGGCTCTGGCAGATATGGATATCTATGATCAGATGGACTTAAAATGGATCAAAGAACACGAACACCTCTTGTCTTCAGCTAAAATGATTATTATTGATTTAAATTTAACAAAAGAATGTGTCGAATATATCATCAGCTTAGCTAAAAACAAGGATATTCCGCTCTTTGTCATTCCCGTGTCCTCGCCTAAGATGGACCGCCTGCCCCGCCAACTGGAAGGGATTCATACGCTAATCGTTAACTTAGATGAATCAGAAACCTTCTTTAACCAATCCGCCAGTCAAGATAGCGATATTGCTGACTTAACTGAACAATGGATCAAAGCAGGGGTTAAGCAAGTGATTTTAACTCATGGCAGCCAAGCAACTTTTTATGATAATCAGGAAGGCGTGAGAGAACGCTTCCAACCTCCCCAAGTCGATCAAGTGGTCGATGTGACAGGGGCAGGCGATTCTTTTGTCGCAGGCTTTATCTTTGGTCAAGCTCAAGGGCATGATTATCAAAGCTCTATCCAGCTAGCTATGACTAACTCCTACCATACTATCCAATCGGAATTAACCGTCCGTACCAATTTATCTGCTGAAGGAATTATGAAAGAAAAAAATATTTTATTTTAGAAAGAGGCTTATGATGAACCATTTATTATCATTCAATGAAGAAGTACAAACTGCTTTAGACCAAAACCAACCCCTTGTTGTTTTAGAATCTACTATTATTTCACACGGTATGCCCTATCCTCAAAATGTAGAAATGGCCAAAAAAACTGAACAAATTATCCGTGATCACGGGGCTGTTCCCGCTACCATCGCTATCATGAATGGTCAAATCAAAGTAGGTTTAACTGACGAAGATTTAGAAGTCTTAGCCACTGCTGATGATGTAGCCAAAGTATCGCGCCGTGATTTGGCGAAAACTGTGGCAGAAGGCGGTTTAGGTGCGACCACTGTGGCAACGACTATGATTATTGCTAAAATGGCTGGCATCAAAGTTTTTGTTACAGGTGGTATTGGTGGGGTACACCGTGGTGGAGAAGACTCCATGGATATCTCTGCTGATTTGGAAGAACTCGCACAAACTGATGTAGCAGTCGTTTGTGCCGGAGCTAAAGCGATTTTAGATCTCGACCGGACACTTGAGTATCTTGAAACGAAGGGAGTGCCTGTATTTGGTTATCAGACTGATACTTTCCCTGCTTTCTACTCTTCTTCTTCACATTCACCTATTCCAAACCGCATTGATGACACTGAAGAATTAGCAAAAATCATACACACAGCTGAACAATTAGAATTAAAAGCCGGCCATCTTTTAGCAGTTCCAGTCCCTAGCGAACACGAAATCCCACATGATGAAATCGATGGGATCATTGCCGAAGCTTTACAAGAAGAAAAAGAAGCGGGTATTAAAGGTAAAGATTCCACTCCTTTCCTTCTCAGTAAAATTGTTGAAAAAACAGATGGCCGTTCCTTAGAAACAAATATCGAATTGGTTTATAATAATGCTAAAATCGGTGCCCAATTAGCAGTTAACTACAACCAAATCGCACAATAATAAATTTTATCTCTATACAAAAACCAGCTGGTCCAAGACCAGCTGGTTTTTCTATTCTATTTCCCATTCCTCAAAACTCTTTTATTCTAAAAATTAACTCCCTAAGATCTTCAAATTTGCAATAAGAAGAATCACTCAGGGAGGATATTTTAATCGTCTATGATTTACTGTTTAACTAATTCCAGTGGGGACTTGATAATGTCTTCTTGTTTTTTCCCCTGATAATAACTGTAGGCCGTTTGAACAGCTAAGCGTCCCATTTCTTCCGGTTGTTGGGCGATAGTGGCATCCAATTCCCCTTGTTGAATAGAACTGATAGCGTCTTCAGTCCCGTCAAAACCAATGACAATAATCTCATCTTGCAAGCCAGCCGCATTGATGGCTTCCATCGCTCCTAAAGCCATTTCATCATTTTGTGAGAAAACAGCCTGAATATCTTGATGACTTTGGAGGAGGTTTTCCATAACAGATAAGCCTTCTGCTCGGTTGAAATTAGCGGTTTGGCTATCTAACACATTGAGAGAACTTTCGGCAACATTGGTGAATCCTTCCCCTCTTTCACGGGTTGCTGAAGCACCAGGCGTACCTTCCAATTGAACCACATTAGCATTTTCTCCAACTTGATCGATGATATATTGGGCAGCCATTTGACCCCCTTCAACATTATCTGATGCGACCATACTAACGACCTGACCGCCATCGCTGTCTCGGTCAATGGTAATCACCGGAATACCTGCGCCATTAGCTGATTCTACAGCTGGAGCAATGGCTGCGGAGTCAACAGGATTAATGAGTAAGATATCGACACCTTGTTGAATTAAGTCATTGACGTCGTTGAGTTGTTTAGCCGAATCATCCTGGGCATCAAGTGATCGGACTTGACTGCCATTTTCTTCTGCCGTTTGGGCAACCCCTTCTTCCACTGAGACAAAGAACGGGTTGTTTAGAGTAGATAAGGACAAGCCGATGGTGATTTGATCTGGATTTTTTTCTTCTGCTGGTCCCTGAACTTCCATTTGCTGGCGGGCTTCATCCAGAGTCTGCCCTCCTTCTAAAGTGATAATGCTACCACAGGCTGATAAAAAGACAGCAAAAAGGGCTAAGATAATAATTTTTAACTGTTTCACTGATTTCTCTCCTTTAGTCTCTGCGTCTATCTAATAAGACGGCAATAATAATGACAATCCCTTTAACGATTTGTTGGTAAAAACTGGATACACCAATCAGGTTCAATCCATTGTTTAAAACGCCAATAATTAAAGCCCCAATGAGGGTTCCAGTTAACGAGCCACGGCCTCCTGACATGGAAGTTCCCCCTAAAACAACGGCTGCAATAGCATCCATTTCATAGGACTGACCTGCAGTTGGTTGGGCTGAATTCAAACGAGAAGTTAAAATCAAACCAGCCATTGAAGCAAGAAAACCTGAAATGGCATAGACCGCAATTTTAATTCGGTGGGTATTAATACCTGCAATATAAGCAGCTTCTTCATTTCCACCTACCGCATAGACTTGACGACCAAAAGTGGTTTTATGGAGTAAAACATATAAAATAGCAAAAATAATTAAGGTTAATATCACTGGAATCGGAATCCCAAAAATGTAACCCTTACCTAAGAGTTGGAAAAAGATACTTTGGTCTAAACCAGTAATAGGGTTTCCATCTGTATAAACCAAGGTAATTCCACGATAAATGGTCATAGATGCTAAAGTGGCAATGAAGGGAGCCATCCGTCCTTTAGTAATTGTTAAACCATTTATTCCTCCAAAAACCAGTCCTAATAAAAGGCCGATACAGACTGCTAAGACTGGATTCATGCCAGTGACTAAAAGACCAGCCGTTAGAGCTGAGGATAAGGCCAAGACTGAACCTACAGACAGGTCAATACCACCTGTAATAATTACGAAGGTCATCCCAAAGGCCACCAAGGCATTAATGGACACTTGTCTGAATAAATTCAGTAAGTTTGAAATGGAAATAAAGCTAGGATTTAAGAATGTGATAAATATGACTAAAACAATTAAGGCCAATAAAGGACCTAACTTCCAAAACAATTGATAATTCTTACTTGATGATTCCGTTTGATTCATCTTTAATTTCCTCCAGTCGCTAGTGTCATTATATTTTCTTCAGTAATTTGATCGCCACTCACTTCTCCAGCCAATCGACCTTCTGCTACTACTAACACACGGTCTGAAATGCCAATAATTTCAGGTAGGTCACTGGAAACCATAATAATTCCCACATGTCGATCCGTTAATTCCTTCATCAGTTGATAAATTTCTTGCTTAGCTCCAATATCAACGCCCCGGGTAGGTTCGTCTAAGATCAATAATTGACTTTGGGCACCAATCCATTTAGCCAAGACAACTTTTTGCTGGTTCCCTCCGGATAAGTCCCCAGCCAGTTGGTCATAACCGGTGGTTTTAATTCTTAAACGCTCAATCAACATGTTGACCATAGCTAATTCTTCTTTAGATGAAATCCATCCTGCGGTTGAAAATTCATCAATGACCGGGAGTGAAATATTATCCCGAATAGAAAAATCTAAAATAAGCCCTTCTTCTTTACGGTTTTCAGTTAAAAAACCAATCCCTTTCTCAATCGATTCTTTAGGACTAGAGGGGTTAAATTTTTCCCCTTTAAACAACATCTCGCCCTGGTCCAGGGAATCAATACCAAAAATACTCCGCATGATTTCTGTACGCCCAGCTCCCATTAAGCCAGATACTCCCAGAATTTCTCCTTCGCGCAGTTGGAAAGAAATATCTTCAAAAATTCCTTCTCGTGCTAAATCTTTAGCTTCAAATAAAATTTTCCCTTTTTCGGAACTGATATCAGGGTAATAATCCCCCAAGTCACGGCCAACCATATTACGTACAATGGCTTCTTCGGTCATTTCACTGGTCGGCTGGCTGATCACCGATTGGCCATCTCTCATTACCGTCAGCTGGTCCGTAATTTCAAATATTTCATTCATTCGATGGGAGATATAGATAATCGCTACCCCATCTTTTTTCAATTGCTTTATAATTTCAAATAAATGATGGGTTTCATGTTCAGTCAAAGCCGCAGTCGGTTCATCCATAATAATGACGTTGGATTCTCCCATTAAGGACTTACATATCTCAACCAATTGCTGCTGGCCGACAGATAAATCACGCATGGCTTGATCTAAATCAATGGACACATTTAAGCGGTCCAATGACGCTTCTGCTTTTTTCTTCATTTTTTGACGATCAACCAGCCCTAACTTATTCGATAAGTGTCGCCCCATGAATAAGTTATCTAAAACCGACATATCCGGCCAAGTAATCATTTCTTGGTGGATAAAATAAATCCCATCTTCTTCTGCTTGAGTCGGATTTAGATATTGCTTTTCTTTCCCATCAATAAAAATTTGACCTCCGTCTTGTGGAAAGAGGCCGGTCAAAATATTCATCAAAGTAGATTTTCCAGCACCATTTTCTCCCATCAAGGCATGAACCTCGCCGGGTTGTATGCTTAGATTGACCCCCTTCAACACATGATTGTGGCCGAAGGATTTTTCAATCCCTTTCATTAAGACTTCCATAATAGAATAGCCTCCTCAAGATAACATTTATAAACCATCAATCAATTTAACAAATTTTACAACTTTTGTAAACGCTCTCATTAAAAAAAACTATAAAAACAAAAAAGCGGCTGCTAGGAGGAAGGTTTCCTCCAAAGCAGGTCCGCTCAACTTGTATTCACTTATAAAGCTTCGCGCGTCAATGACATAAAAGTTTGAGTCATGGCATTGCGAATATTATCCTTGACATCGCTATAGTTGCTAGCAAAAGCATAATGCATGACATCTTGAACAAAGACATAATTGACGATGACCATCTGATCCTCTTGACTCATTTGAGGAGTCATTATAATGGTATAGTTGTCATTTTCATATACAAATTGCCCCAGCCCCATGGTAATTGGTTCCATATCAATAAACTTATCTAAAGTCGTGCCTTTAGGTAATTCTTTTAAAGCTGTATCAAAATCCAGAAGTTCATTTTCATAGAAATAGGAGTCCAGTCCAAAAATATCGGCGTAAACCAACACTTTATTATAGAAATATAATTTCAATTCCGCCTGGCGTTCTTTCCCTGTTTGGGGATTAATAAGCTCAGACTTAAACAGGTAAATCAGATACTCCTCTTCTTCACTACTAATAATATGAGTAGGATCGTCCTGTCCTTTAAATTGAGAGGCAAGTTCGCTCGGGCTGACTCCTTTTAAATCGCTCAAGTCAAAGTTAGCTAGACCAAAATCATGGTAAATGACCTTATAGTTTTGAAAAGCGAGTCGGCTGGCCGGATTTTCAAAAGTATAGGAGCTGACATAGTCGTCAAAAGGATGGTCCAACCCGTCTGTATGATCAGCCAGCTGGTTGTTAGCTTTTTCTCTTTTTAACATTTGTTCAAATGCTAATAAATTACGCATTAAGGTATTTTTATTGCTTTGAAATTCTTTGGCTAAAGTGGTGGTATAGCCTAATTGAATCTGCCCATCGCGAATCATAAAGAATTCCGCATATTCGACCCCATCATCAGCCACATAAGGAACAAATAATTCATAAGACATTTGTCCATCCATCTTCATTTGAGCCAGGCCAAAGGTTTGGGGACGAAGCTCAGCTAATTTTTCAATAGACGCATGGTCGGCTAAAAGTTGACTTTTTTCAGCCGCTGAAATAAAATCTTTTTCCAAATCTGAATCCACTTGTATACGAATTTCAGCATAATACAAACGTCGGTCTAAAAAATGAAAATAAATGGTGGCCATATAGGCATTTTCCGATTTCGGCATTAATTCTTCAGATTGATAGATATACTTCAACGACTCTTCTCTGTTTTGGAAAGCATGATGATGAGCTGGCACAGAGGCTTTAAAATGGTCATTCACTTCATCCAAGGTCATTCCATTATTTTGTTTCTCATCCATACTGACATCAGAAAACTCCGCTTGGAGGATGAAGGCCGCATATTCCTGCCAGGCTTTAAGTAAAGCTGGATTTTTAAAGCTTTCTTCATTCACATAGACTTCAAAAGGGTGTTGCTCTGAGTTCGTTATCATCAAGGTCCCTACTTTCTCTATCATTCAGTTCTCATATTGTAACGCATATATGAAGCAGTTTAATTGAATTTACATAATCTTTATAAATTGAAAAGATTTCTTAATTTTTCAACTAGGCCTGCTTGCTTCTCATTCGGTTGTTTTATTTCTTTATATGTTTGTTCGACTTCTTCTTCCATATGCTTTATATCGTCATTTGAAAGGGATTCTAATTCTTCCAAATTACTGGCTTTTTGACGTTTATTGAGCTGGTCTGAAAATTTATCTTTCATCAGACTTTGAATGTCAGGCAATTGGTCAAGCTTGCCTTCCTTTTCAGCCTGGCAAATCAGGGTGAGGACTTCAATATAAGACATGGCCAAAGCAGAAGTAATCATGCTAGCTGTTAAAGCTGATACCGCTCCCCCTGCCAAACTCCCCGCTCCTGGGATTAACTTCAGCAAGTTGGTCGCAATATAACGACCTCCCTGAGTCGCCCCTGTCGTTCCAAACACACCAGCAACCACACTAACTAAGGTCGACTTATCCAACGATATGCCAAAAATAGCAGTGATATGAGCAATTAAGGTGATTTGCATGGGGACTAAAATGGAGGCATCTGAAAAAGGAATGGGTACAAAACCGACACCGAATGAAGCGGCGATATATTTTCTAGCCCAACGACGCGCCGATTTTGCTTTTCTCGCTATGTCCGCATGTTGGGCATTAGTAAAAGCCCGTTCTATATCATCAGGGATGACTTTTACTGTTTGTTCAATTAATTCTTTTAAGCCAAATTGCTCAATGATGAGTTCATCACTGATCTTATAATCGTCAGCCATGACATTAATGATATCCACGACTGGAAGATCCATACCCTCCAAATAGGCTTTAAATTTTAGGGCAGGTTCTCCTATAGATTGAGTTAAAACAATAATCACAGGCATTTTTTCACTGATATTCTGAATCAATTCAATTTCAGCCTCTTCAATCCGGTTAGAATTAGCATTGATACAGTAATAAGTGACAAATATCTGATCTTCAGTACCTAGGGTTTTTTCATAAATATCAGCAATTTCATCAGTCACTTGCTCTTGAACCTGGGGGCTCAATTCTAAGCCTCGTGTATCGTAGAGGGTGATGGGCATGCCTTCTTTTTGAATTTTTTGAATATGTTGGGTTACCGGCTCTCCGACTCCAGTTGTGGCCAACTTTTCACGAAATAAGCCATTAATTAAAGTGGACTTCCCCACTCCTGTTTTTCCAGCCACTAGAATATTAACTGGCGGCATTTTCTTTATCTCTTCATCCGCTTGGTCCATAATTTCTTTGACCAGATCGATATTTTCGAACTTATTGTTCAACTTCATCAAAGCCCTCCCCTTTCATTCAACTTTTATTTTAACATGATTTCTCTTTTTTTCTATAGCGCTATGCTAAAGCAACTTCTAACATTCAAAGATGAATATCGAACTTGAGAGTTTAAATCCTCACTCTTCCTATTCTTTCATTGTTTGCCGTAAAACAAAAACTCCCCTTATAGAAAGGACTGAGTCAATCCTTACTTTAAGAGGAGTGGGTGAATCATATTTTAATCTCTATTTTATACTAACCCTTGGGCTTGCATGGTCTCAACCACGCGCTTACAGCCAGCAATATTGGCCCCAGACACATAGTCTCCTTTTTCAGCATATTGCTCAGCCGTTTGACTGATTAATTCAAAGATATCAGCCATAATTTCTTTTAAATGGCCGTCTACTTCTTCAAAGGTCCATTGCAGACGTTGGGAGTTTTGAGACATTTCTAAGGCTGAAACAGCGACTCCTCCGGCATTGGCTGCCTTGGCAGGGACAAAAATGACATTTTCTTTCTTAAACAAGTGGACCGCTTCATCCTTACAGGGCATGTTCGCTCCTTCACACACATAGGTCACCCCTTGATGAATCATGTTTTGAGCGATTTCAAGATCAATTTCATTTTGAGTGGCACAGGGTAAAGCAATATCAAACGGTTTTTCTATAGTGAAAATAGAAGCATCTTCATAGAGTTCTGTCCCTTCAGCTAGGGTCATATCTTTGAAGTCTAAACGATTGTCCACCATCTCTTTTAAGCGGTCAAAATCAATACCCTTTTCATTATATATAGCCGCAGATGAACCGGATATACCGACAACAATAGCTCCCAGGTCTCTTGCTTTAACGGCAGCATGGTAGCCTACATTTCCTTTGCCGGATATGAGGACGCGTTTACCTTCAATGGAATCACCTTCTGCTGCCAGTACATTTTCCACCATATAAAGCAAGCCATAGCCAGTGGCTTCTGTTCGAGCATAAGATCCCCACATGGAAACGGGTTTGCCTGTTAAAACTCCCGGTTCATAAGGGTTAAGACGTTTATATTGGCCATAAAAATAACCAATTTCTCTTGGACCTACCCCCATATCACCAGCCGGAACGTCAGTATTAGGACCAATATATTTTTGCAACTCTGTCATAAAAGATTGGCAAAAACGCATGATTTCTGCTTCGGATTTTCCTTTAGGATCAAAGTCAGCTCCGCCTTTTCCTCCACCAATAGGTAAAGAAGTCAGGGCATTTTTGAAAATTTGTTCAAAGCCTAAAAATCGAACAATACTCTCGTTAACTGAAGGATGGAAACGAATCCCCCCTTTATATGGACCTAGGGCTGAATTGTATTGGGCACGATAGCCTAAGTTGACCTGCCACTTGCCTTGATCATCCATCCAAGGGACACGGAATTGAATGATCCGTTCTGGTTCAAGTAAAACCTTGATGATATTTTGTTCAATCACTTCTGGGTGTTCATCTAAATAAGGAACAATGGATGATAAAAATTCCGAAATAGCTTGGATAAATTCTTCCTTATCCTGGTGTTTGGCTTTCATCTCATCCAATAATTTCTGGCAATAAGCTTCTGCTTTCATGCTACAATCCCACTCTTTCTTCATAAATTATCTAGTTCTATTGTAAGCTAAAGTTAGTCATTTGATAATAAATTTATCCACTAGTTGGATTCTAAGAGCATCTTATCCGTTAAGGTCTCTTCGGAACCGAGTTCGTGGAAGCGTTGGAGAAGGCGATCCACGGTTAATTCTTTTTTCTCTTGGCCAGCTACATCATAAATAATCTGTCCTTGATTCATCATGATCAAACGATTGCCATATTCAATAGCGTGTTTCATATTATGAGTAATCATCATGGTCGTGATATGGTCTTTTTCAACTCTTTCCTGGGTTAAAGCCATCACCACAGAAGAAGCTTTGGGGTCTAAAGCCGCAACGTGCTCATCCAAAAGAAGGAGTTGAGGACGCTTGATTGTTGCCATAATCATGGCAATGGTTTGCCGCTGTCCCCCCGATAAATTTCCTACCTCTTCGTGCAGGCGATCTCCTAAATTTAAGCCCACACTTGATACGATGCTTTCGAAATATTCATACAGTTGCTTGTCTAATATTTTTTTTAGTTTTCTCTTTTCACCACGGCGGTAAGCAAGAGCTAAGTTTTCAGCAATAGTCATACGCGGCGCGGAACCCTTCAGAGGATCTTGGAAGACCCGGGCAATGTCCGCTGCCCGCTTTTCTTCAGGCCATTTTTCAATCGCCTGTCCATTTAAAAGAATGGAGCCTTTGTTGATGGGAAATGTTCCTGCTATGGCATTCAACAAAGTTGATTTCCCCGCTCCATTTCCTCCAATCACAGTGATAAAATCGTCAGGGTAAATATCTAAATCAATCCCTTTCAACACATGCTTTTCATTTTGAGTATTGGGATTGAAGACTTTGTGAACATCTTTTAATTGTAAAATTGGCTCAACCATCATATCCTCCTTACTTGGGTTCGAAATTTTCTTGTTTACGATCGTGCATGAAATTCGGCACAGCGATTAAAAGTCCTAAAACTACAGCAGAAATAACTTTCAAATCATTCGGTTGCATACCCAAACTGAGGACCAGGGCAATAATAAGTCGATAGATAATAGACCCAATAGGCAGGGACACATAGCGCAAGGACATGTCAAGATTAGGTATAAAGGTTTCCGCAATTAAAATAGCGGCTAGTGCGATAACCAAAATACCTATCCCCATGGAAATGTCAGCATAACCATTAAATTGAGCAATCAATCCACCAGATAAACCCACTAAGCCATTGGCCAAACTGAGGCCCATAATTTTCATGCTATCTGGATTAATTCCTAAAGAGCGTGCCATATCTTCATTATCTCCTGTCGCTATAATGGATTGGCCATATTCTGTTTTGAAGAAAAAGGAAATTAAAGCAATCACGATAATCAGTAATAAAATGGCCATTAAAATGGTATCAAAAAATGGGGGCAAGTCGACGTAATTGGAGAAAAAGCTGGTCAGGCGTGGCGCATTGATTAAAGAAATATTAGACCGCCCCATTACTCTTAAATTGATTGAATATAAACCAGTCATCACTAAAATTCCTGCTAAAAGACCTGGAACCCGACATTTAGTCATAAGAAAACCGGTGAGAGCACCAGCCAAGGCCCCCATCACGAAGGATAAGAGACTGGCTAAAATGGGATTCATCCCATTACTAATCAGAATGGCCGCCACCGCCGCTCCTAAGGGAAAAGCTCCTTCAGCGGTCAAATCTGGACGTTTCAAAATTCGAAAAGATACGAAAATTCCAATAGCCATAAAAGACCACAGCAGACCTTCTGCTATTGCTCCTAAAATAATTCCCATCTTATTCTCCTTCCACTTCTAGACTAGCGGCATCCACCGCTTCTTCTTTCATTTCATCCGTGATGGTCACTCCCAAACGGTCGGCCTGTTCATAGTTAATCACCAAATCTAAATTCTCAGCTAATTGAATCGGTGTTTGAGCAGGATCTGTTCCATTTTGTAAAATATCTGCAGCCATTTGTCCTGATTGAAAACCTAGGAAATACTGATTAATTCCCATGGTGGCGACTCCTCCTTGGGCCACCATAATATCAACCGCAGGATAGACAGCCACCCCAGCTGCGTTAGTGTTCTCAATTAAAGTTGGAAATGCAGCTGCGACAATATTATCGTTGGGGACCCAGATAACATCTGCTTCAGAGGCCAATTGGGTGGACGCTTGATTCACATCATTAGTTGTATTTACGGTTTGTACAACGGCTTCAAAACCATAATCTGAAGCTAATTCCTCAGCCATATCACCTTGAACTTTAGCATTTAGCTCAGACGACGCGTACATGATGCCTAATTTTTTTGCATCCGGGTGGAGTTGGCGGATTAATGCCAGCTGTTCATCAACCGGTGACATATCGCTGACTCCAGTGACATTATTACCCGGTTGGTCGTTGCTTTCAACCAAACCTGCACCTTCTGGGTCTGTTATACCGGCTAGAATAATCGGAATATCTGAAGTCGCATTCGCTACTGCCTGGGCAGCGGGTGTGGCAACAGCAATAATCAAGTCCACGTCATCATTGATAAACTGTGTCGCAATAGAACTCAAATTACTCTGATCACCCTGACCATTTTGATAATCAATCTCAACATTTTCGCCATCAACATAACCCGCTTCTTCCAGAGCTTCAATGGCTCCTTGACTAATGGTATCTAATGATTCATGGGCAATAAATTGAATCAAACCGATTTTAATTTTTTGCTCCTCCTGAACCGCTGGCTCTGATGATGAATCCGCTGAATTTGCATCTGTATTTCCACTATAATAAGAAAAGGCTGCAAACACTAAAAACCCTACAATGACAAGGATGGAACCTACTAACCGTTTCATAAGCACCCAACTTTCTGTATAAGTATTATATATTTATTCATCATACCTGCTCAAACATCTTTGTCAAGCTAAAGCTGATACTCTCAGACTTATGCTACATTTTTTGTGAATTAGAAGCCGGCCAACATTTTTGTTAAAATGGAAGTCAGTCTCTATGGAAGGAAAGGGAGGTTTAAAATGTCATACGATGGTATTTTTACTCGCGTGATGAAACAGGAATTAGAAGAATTATTAGTGGGAGGGAAGGTGAACAAAATTGACCAACCCTATAAAAACGAATGTGTCTTGACTATTCGCAATCAAGGAGAAAATTTTCCTCTCTTGCTGTCAGCCCACCCGCAATACGCTCGTATCCACCTTAGCCAGCAAAACTATAAAAATCCCCTACAGCCTCCTCAATTTGTCATGGTCATGCGCAAGCATCTCAACCGGGCGATTTTGAATAAAATTAGCCAGCTTGATAATGACCGCATCCTTATTTTTCACTTCAATAATCGCGATGAATTAGGTGACCAAAATGAACTTCTCGTAGTCTGTGAAATCATGGGGCGACACTCTAATGTCATTTTAGTGAACGAAAAAGATGATAAAATTCTTGAAGTTATTCGCCATGTTCCCCAAGATCAAAATTCCTACCGTACCCTCTTGCCTGGAGCAAGTTTTAAGCCAGCGCCTCAGCAAGATAAACTCGATCCCTTTTCCGCCAATGATCATCAATTAATTCAAGCCCTTTTGGACTCCAATCGAGATGGGCTCGCTCAAAAAATATTAGACCAACATCAAGGTTTCGGAAAAGAAAGCGCCCAAGAATTAGCCTCGTCATCCAAGAACCAGCCTCAACATGTCCCTGCTGTCCTCCATAACTGGGAAAAAATGATTCAAGGCGGAAGTTTTGAAGGGCACATTTACCAAGACCAAAGCAAAGAATATTTTACTCCTTTTCCTTATCAGATATTTGACGATTTAGACCATCAACGTTTTGAAAGTTTGAGTGAATGCTTGGATCGATATTACGCTGATAAAGCCAAACGTGATCGCATTCATCAAATGTCAAGCCAGCTCATCCATTTAGTTGACAATGAATTAAATAAAAATCGTAAAAAATTAGCTAAGCAGGAAAAAGAAATGGATGGGACGAAAAAAGCTGATCAGTTTCGTATTAAGGGCGAGGTTTTGACCGCCTACATGCATTTGGTCGAAGCGGGAATGAATGAAATCGAATTAGCTAATTTTTATGATGATGAAAAGCCTATCACTATCAGTTTAGATCCTCAATTAAGTCCAGCTGCTAATGCCCAAAAGCTTTTTGACCGCTATCAAAAACTTAAAAATAGAAAAGTCCACCTCGAGAGTCAAATCAAGCAGACGAAAGAAGAAATCGACTATTTAGAATCCGTTAAAATCCAATTAGAGCTGGCAGATTATGATGACATTGAAGATATCCGAGAAGAATTAATTTCCCAGTCTTATATCAAAAAAAATAAAAAGCAAAAGAAAAAAAATAGCCAAAAAGCCAAACCCCATCATTACCACACCTCTGCAGGGATTGATGTTTTGGTGGGACGAAATAACAAGCAAAATGACCAACTTAGCATGAAAAAAGCCCATAAAAATCATTATTGGTTTCACACCAAAGACATACCGGGCTCACATGTGATCTTGCAGACAAATCAGCCTTCTGAAGAAGATATTATTGAAGCGGCTGAAATTGCTGCCTATCATTCCAAGGCCCAGCAATCTTCTAATGTGGCTGTCGATTATGTCCAAGTCAAACATGTCCATAAACCCAAAGGAGCCAAACCTGGTTTTGTTATCTATGAAGACCAACAAACGGCCTTTGTAACCCCTGTAAAAAAGGAAATTGCTCTGCGAAAAGTAAGCGAATAAAAAAAGCTCCCAGCTTGACTTTGATACCTTTTGTAAAGTCAGGCAAGGAGCTTTTTATCTTTAACTTAAGTCTTTTATAAATTTTTTCATGCGATCAGCTAAGCCTAATTCAAATTCCATCCACTGCCCACTGGTCGGATGGTGGAATCCTATTTTACTAGCGTGTAGGGCGTAAGCTCCACCCTCTTCAAGTTGTAAAGGAGAACCATAAAATTGATCACCCACCACAGCATGTCCTAAATGGCTGAGGTGGACTCTAATTTGGTGGGTCCGACCTGTTTCAAGACGAATGTTTAGTAAAGAATAGGACGTGAAAGCCTGGATTAATTCAAAATGACTGATGGCCTCTTTTCCATCGGCGACAACAGCATAGCGGGTACGTTGTTTTGGATCGCGCCCGATAGGCATATCTATCGTTCCACTGGCTGCTTCCATCTGACCATGGACGAGAGCGGTATACTGGCGCAAGGGCTGGCGGTCTTTAAATTGTTGGGCTAATTTTTGGTGGCTGGAATTGTTTTTAGCTACAATAAGTAAGCCAGAGGTATCCTTATCTAAGCGGTGAACAATCCCTGGACGTTCTTCTCCATTTAAGTCAGACAAGTGATCCGTATGGGCTAGCAAGCGATTAACCAAAGTTCCTTGCCAGTGGCCTGGGGCGGGGTGTACCACCATGCCCGCCGGTTTGTTGACAAGTAGGATATCCTTGTCTTCATAAATAATATTTAAGGGCTTATCTTCAGCCTCTAGAATAAATTCCTCTTCAATGAGTTCAGCTTGAATGTGGTCCCCCTGCTCTATTTGATAATTAGCTTTCACCGGTTCATCATTCACTCTAACTCGGCCCTCAGCTATGAAATTTTGAATTTGCGAGCGTGAAAAATCAGGAATCTGATGGGCTAAAAATTTATCAATCCGACCTTCTGCTTGTGAAATATCAAAATGATACAGGCTCATGTCTGTCAACTCTTTCTATTTTTTACTTTCGGGATCAAAAAATAAGATAAAAATAAACATCAACACAACTCCAATAGTCAGGGCCATATCTGCAATATTGAAGACTGGAAAATCAATAAATTCGACCATGAACATATCAATAACATAGCGGTGGAGCAAGCGGTCAATAAAGTTCCCAATAGCCCCTCCTAAGATAAAAGCGAGGGCTGTTTGCATGAGAGGATGGTTACGAGGCTTTTGCATGGAGTAGATGACCACACCCACAACAAGTAAAGTCACTATATAGAAAAACCACATGTGTCCTTCCAAAATGCTCCAGGCTGCCCCTGTATTCTGCACATGGGTGAGGGATAAGAAAGAAGGGATAATTTCCGTTTTTTCCCCTAAAGCAAACTGATTGTGAATCCAATACTTTAGAATTTGGTCGAATAGGACAATCAGTAAGGCAATGAAATAATAAATCATATGTAAACTCCTTGTAAATATTTATTAAATTATTATAACAGATTGATGACAAATGCATGAAAGAAATTTGCTTTATTAACTATGAAAGCCTAGAATCTATGATATACTTTTAAAAGTATTTATAAGAATTATAAGGAGAAATTATATAATGAGTTTAAAGAAAAAAATTGTAGGTGGAGTTATTCCCCTCTCCCTTTCTTTCACCTTAATGGCCTGCGCTTCAGCCGTTGAGAATGTCCTCAACGCCTCTGAAAATGTTGATTCCTTCACTTCTGAAATTGTCAACCAATTCAATGGCATGAAAGATTTAGAAGCGGAAGTTCAAACTTCTTTTGAGGATGCTCTAGCTAACGATCCCGAATTGGAAAGTTTTAAGAATGAAAAAGCATCTGTCTTTGAAAATGTTGATTTGCGCCAAGAAAGTTTAGACGCCATCAAGGTAAACACTGAAGACTTGGCTAAAATTCAAAAAAACTTAAATAATATCAAAGACAAGCAAGTAGACAGCGAAAGTGTTAATCAACTTTTGTCTGATTTAGATTCTACACTCAACGTGCTTAATTCTTATACCGAAAACTATCAAACTTATCTTGACACACAAAAAGAATACTTCAAGTCTTTAGGTCAAGAAGATGCCTCATACGAAAATTTTGTGAGTGGCATCGATCAAATGAAAGAACAGGACCAACAGCTCATTGAAATTGAAAACAACCTGAATAATCAACTCGCCACTTTACAAGAATCAGCTAAAAAAGCAAAAGATAAGGCTACTGAAATTCAAGAAGAAAATGGAAAAGGAGAGCAATAAATGTCGTTAAAAAAATCCCTTTATTTATTGGCCGTCCCCACTCTCTTACTGGCCGCCTGTGGACAAGACCAAGCTGAACAAGAGCTTCAAAATGAAAGTCAAGTCCTTTCCACAGATGAGCAAGTAGAAGCTGGTGACACTGGCTCTGATGTACAGAACCGAGCTGAAGTTGAAAAAGAATATGTCATTGACCCTGATGTTTTTTCTGTTCAACCCATTGAAGGAACCGTCGATAATGAATTATTACTCACCTTTGATGATACTCCTAATCCTCACCATCCGGAAGGAAATACGATGAGAATTGCTAACAGCTTAAAAG
This sequence comes from Atopococcus sp., assembly GCA_043424615.1. Lineage (GTDB taxonomy): Bacteria > Bacillota > Bacilli > Lactobacillales > Carnobacteriaceae_A > JAUNQW01. The sequence continues at coordinate 12,516 of JBHWOX010000034.1, read as the reverse complement.
AAGCTGGAGCTGGCGCTATTTTCTTCGTTAATGGCATGTATTTAGAAGATGAAAATAGCCGTCAAATCATTAAAGATTTATACGATATGGGCTTTGAAATTGGTAACCATACTGAAACCCATCCAAAATTAACTGAACTCAGCCCAGAACAACAATATGATGAAATCATGGCCACTTCAGATAAAATCGAAGAAATAACTGGCGAACGCCCTCGTTTCTTCCGACCACCACATGGTTTGATTACAGATTATGCTCTCGAATTGTGCGAACAAGAAGGCATGCAGTTTACTAACTGGTCTTATGGCTATGACTGGATGCCCGAATATCATGAGCCTGCTGCTTTAACTGAAATTTCTCTTCAGACTGAATTGCTTGCTCCAGGAGCTAATATTTTAATGCATGATTTTGAATGGACGGCAGATGCTTTAGACGACATCCTAGCTGGATATCAAGAACAAGGCTTCGACTTTGTCGATCCAAAAGCCATCCAAACTTCTAACAGTGATGCTAGCAACAGTCCTAATACAACACAAGAAGGTGAAAGCAATGTTGAATAAAGCAAGAATCGCAAAAATTTTAAGTGCTATTCTCCTAGCTGGTTCAACCCTGCCTGCTCTTCAGGTAACAGCCCAAGAAACTTTAGCTACAGAAGAAACAAGCCAACCATTGGAAGAGTCTACTGAACTTTCAACAGATGAGCCTGTTGAAAACACAGAGGACGAAACAGTGACAGAAGAGTCTACAACAGAAGAAATTAGCCCGGTTGAAGAGCCTCTGATGAGTTCAGGACCTTTAGATATGCGAACTCAGCCGATTTTAACGACTCCTTCAGAATTTCCCGAAAAATTCACCTATGATGATGGAGTTAATATTCCTTATCCTGAAGATGGCGTAAAAGGAATTTATGTCACTGGCCACTCAGCTGCAGGGGAACAAATGGACCACTTAACTGATATGGTGAACAACACTGCTTTAAACGCCATGGTGATAGACGTGAAAGACGACTGGGGGAATATCTTATTCGACCTTCCTACAGATAACGAACTCGTCCAAGAAAACACCATGTCCTACATGCCTGCTGAAGACTTGATTGGGCATATGGAAGACAATCAAATCTATCCCATCGCCCGTATTGTCGTTTTCAAAGACTCCCTCCTTTCTGAGCTTCGCCCTGACTTGAGTTTTACACAAGCTGATGGCAGTGTCTGGAAAGCTCCAAATGGCGAAGGATTTGTCAATCCATTCCAAAAAGAAGTCTGGGAGTATAATGTGGAAATTGCCAAAGAAGCAGCCAAATTAGGTTTCAAAGAAATCCAATTTGACTATGTTCGTTTCCCAGAAGGTTTTGAAGTTTTTGGTGAAGAACTACAATATGATATGGGAGATTACGCCCAAGCCGAAGATCCTGTTCAGCAAAGAGTCGCTGCTGTTTCTGATTTCGTTGAATACGCCTCCAATGAATTAAAACCATATGGGGTGGATGTATCGGTTGACATTTTCGGTTACACTGCCACCATTCCAGAAGCACCGGGAATTGGACAAAATTTCACTAAAATTGCTGAAAATGTTGATGTCATTTCATCCATGATCTACCCTAGCCACTGGGGGCCCGGCCACTTCGACCTACCCGCTCCTGACTTAGAGCCCTATCTTCTAACCGATCGCTATATTGAATTAGAATTAGAAGTCTTAAGTCAGTTGGAGGATCCTCCCATTACTCGCCCTTGGTTGCAGGACTTTACAGCTTCCTATCTAGGCGCCGGTAATTATAAAGAATATGGGGTGGAAGAAGTTGAAGCTCAAATCCAAGCCCTATACGATCATGGGGTCACTGAGTATCTACTCTGGGATGCTTCCAATAACTACACTCAAGGGGTTAATTTTGCCCCTGACAGTAAGTCAACACCCACTGCAGAGTCGGAAGATAGTAGCGATCAAGAGAGTTCAACTAGTGAACAAATAAACCCTGAATAAACCTTTTAAAAATCAACTTAGCCCCAACTCTAAAACAAAGAGCTGGGGCTTTTTTATTAACAACTTTAATAAAATAACCAATAATCACTCATCCCCATTCATCCCTTCGCTAGTAGATAAGATTAGGATTGAGTAAAATGACCTGAATTGATACTCTTATAGCATGACCATTAAAGAGAGGACACTAGCATGAACAATCCACTGCAAGCTTTAGCTTATAAAAATATAAAACATGAGAGACTCCAAAGTCTATCCCTCATTTTTTTACTGGCATTTATGACCCTGACCCTATTTCTTACCTCCTCTGCTAGTTTATCAGTCCGTCAAAGCTTCCAAAGAATAGAAGACCGCTTAGGCGCTGATTTAATTGTCAGGCGGGAGGAATGGGTGGAAAGCAAAGAAGAGAATAGCTCGATTGATCCACAACACGCTTATTTGGATGAAAGTATAATAGAAGACATCAAAAAGGTAGAGGGTGTCGGCCAAGTTTCTCCCCAGCTGGACTTAAAAACGACTGAAGAGCTGGAGGAAAATAATGTCCAAAGGTTAGTAGGAATTGATTGGCAAACTGATTTCACCATTCGTCCCTGGCTTGAAGAGGATTTGACCGATTTTGAAAGCAATCAATTAATTGTTGGAACGGATATTCAAGCCCGAACTGGCGAAAAGCTCTCTCTAGCAGGCCAGTCATTTGAAATTGTCGGACAGTTAGAACCCACATCATCGGACTACGACCAATCTATCTTTTTACCCTTGGACCAGGCTCAAGCTATGGCCCTTCAAAACCAAGCTCAGTTGGATGTTCAACAACCGATCAGCCAGCTGATGGTCAATGACGATGGAACTACCACGACCCACCAAGCAGTCGCCAATATTCATCTCGCTTTGAAAGATCCGCCTGTACAAGCTCAAGCGGCAGAAGAAATGACCGCCCAATTTAGTCAGCAAGTGAAACAGACCGCTCCATTTTTACTAGCCCTAGCCACTATTTTATTCTTTTTAAGTTTAATTATCGTTTGCCTTATCTTTTACAATAGAGTACGTTCTCGACAAGACCAGTGGCAGTCATTAAAAATAGCGGGAGCTAAAAATCAGATTATTAGTCGCCTGCTTTTGAAAGAAAATTTGATTCTTTCAGTGATGGCCTCTGCTTTTGGTTTAATTTTAGCTTGGATCATTCTATTCATCTTACCTTCATCTTTAAGTTCTATCTTATCCCTGCCCATCACCCCTCCTTCCCTTCTAGCCTTAATTATTTTATCCTTCACTTCTTTCTTAGTGATCAGCCTCATTGGCCCATTGACGAGTCAGCTGACTATCAAACAAATATTTTAAAACTCTTTTAATTAAAGATACCAAAGGCGTTAGAAATAAATTTCTAACGCCTTTTGTATTCTAGTCTTCTGGTTTTCTTAATTTTTTCCTTTTCTTAATCTAATAAATTGATAAATCATATAGACATTAATCGCTATAAAAATAAGAGCAATATAAGGCAAAGCTTGGTGGATGCTCAAACCGATTAAGAAACTTTCAGAAAAATTATAGATAATTGTTTCATACCGCCCAGTCACAGCCATGATGAGGAGGATAGCCTCCAGCAGGAAAAAATAAGAGGGCTTTATTTTTATAAAAATTCCCACAATCAGCATTAAAATCAAGAAACCCCAAACAATATCATAGGAATGGAGTCGCATATTCAGCCAGATACTATATGATGATAGGACAGAAGCTACTAAACCCAATATGAGTCCAGTAGCTCCTGCCATCACGATATTATTAACTTTTTTCATTGTCTCGATTATTTTTCAACTGAATAAGTTAAAGTGACGTAAGTTCCATCTTCAGGTAAAACATCAGCATTACCAGTGAATTCAACTTCGTTACGTTTTTCTACAGCTCCATAAGTGTAAGTGGAGTTTGAGATAATTCCAACTGGGCAGCTGTCGAAACAAGATAAGCATCCTGTATGTTTTTCTTTAGCTGAGTCTTTGTTCCCACCGAAACGCATATCTAAATCATTACCATTAGAGTCAATCACTACGTCATTAAGGGCGTAAGGTTTATCGTTACCTTCCCAGTCAACTTCAATGTTCATTTTGTCCCCTTCAACGTGAGTTTCAGCAGCTGTATCAGCATTCATGTTGTTTCCAGGTTCTGCTCCCAGAGAAATAAGGTTTTCGTAGAATTGGTTTTGATCAGCAAAAGCAGTAAAGATAGATTTATCTCCGAAACCACCATCATAATAAACAGCAGCGTGACGAGTAGGTTCAGTGAAATATTTACCATTGACACGAGCTAAGACTGTAATGGTTCCAGCTTCTTCGTCAAACAGCATAGGGTTTTCAGTTGATACCCCATTAATTTCAACATTTTCGTCTGGTCCTTCTGCAGAAGAACTACTACAACCTGCTACAAATACAAACACAAGAGCTAACAACATCATTGCCATACGTTTTACGTATTTCATTCCATTTCCTCCTAAAGAATATAATAATTACATACACTTACATTATAGATGTAAAGAGGATGTAAATAAATCTAAAATAATAATCAATCAATAAGAAAACCTAATAAACATCTTACATTCATCATGATTTAAGAAACAGCTTATACTTCCGACCAGAGCGCTAGATCTATTGAAAAAGGACTGTGAATATCCTTCACTCACAGTCCCTTTTCTAGTTAAAGCCTAGCCTTAGTCTTCAATCTTAATATTTTTGTTGCGGCGTTTCCAAATATCGCGAATAACCCAAATGATGACTGACAATGCGAATAATCCAGTCAAGCCGTAGAATAAACCTTTGGCTCCTCCATCAAATTGGCTACCTACATAAGAGTAAACAATAGTTGCTGGCGCTTGTCCTAGACCTGTGGCCCAGAAGAATGACCAGAAACTCATGGAAGTTAAACCAGCGGCATAGGAGACCAAGTCAAAGGACATGAACGGTAGTAAACGAGCGACCATGATGGTATGGCGGCCATATTTTTCAAAGAAGCCATCTAGTGAATCTAGAGCTCTCTCACCAGTAAAACGAATAACTACATCACGACCTAAGCCTCGAGCGATATAGAAACAAACTGCTGCCCCAACCATGGATGATGACCATGAAAGTAGGGCGCCTTGCCACCATCCAAAGATAGCAGCATTAGACAAGGTAATTAAAAACTGAGGGATTGGAGCTAAAATAGAAGCTAAAACCATCAAGGCAGAAGACACCACAGCGGCTAATCCTTTATAACCTTGAATAAACTCAATCACTCCATCAATACCTTCATTAGAAATAATAGCTAGGGATGAATTCACCCAATTATTGACTGACGGAACGAAAAAGTACACTAAAAGTGCGATCACAATGACCGCAATGGAAATCCACTGTCTTTGAGTTAATCCCCATTTTTTTTCTGACTGCGAACTACTATTTGACACCTAACATCCTCCTCCATATAGTTATTATCCTGAAAGTCTTAAAGGAAAATATTTTTCAGCTATTTTCCAATAACCCCCAAGACTGAATATAGAAAATTCCTACATTAGTATATGTTAAATTTTTATTAAACTCAATCAAGGAAAGGATGAACCGTCATATTCTTTCTAATAAGTAGCGTAGTTATATTAAATAAATAAATAACCCCCACTATCCTTATCAAGAGTCCTGAACATCCACTAAAATCGTTTGGTCCAGACCTATCAGATAGGCCGCCTTCACCTTTTTATTCAAGATATTCTCCAAAGCCAAACGATATAAAATAATTTGACCACGATATTTATTCAATAAATACTGGTCGGCCGATTCTTTTTGATAACCTAACTGGTCCGTTTTATAGTCAAATAAAACCAGAGCACCTTCCTCTTCAAAATAGCCATCGATTATCCCATGAATCAAAATGTCATCCTCGCTATTTATCCCTTCAAAAATATCAGCAGCTGGTAGTTTGAGGGAAAAGGACACTTCTTTTTCTAAGCGATCCTGAGCATCGACCATTCGCTGGGCTAAATCAGTCTGCATGAAAGCCTCTATTTTTTTCAAATCGATCTCATGAGCTAAGTGAGCGGATAGCCGACCTGTTTGAACCAGCTCATCCCGCTTCTGACTCATCATTTCAGCTGTCGGTATAGCAGAAAAATCTAGAGCTTGTAATAAAAGGTGGGTGGCTTGCCCCACTTCTGCTGGATCTGCTTTTAATTTTTCACTAATAAACTGTGGACGTTCTAACTCATCCACCACATAACGGTTCTGGCCTAAAGGCTGACTTTCATCTAAACGTACTAATTCTTCTTGATTGGGATCTTCAAAGACCCTTTTAATTTCTGACACCGACTGGAAAGAAGTCGTTCGGCAAGCTAAAGGGGTCGCATAGTCACTTTCCATCAATTGAATGGCTAAAGACGACAATTCTTGTTGTTCTTTCCCTCCCCCCTCTTTTTGTAATTCTTCTAACCAGCCTCCCTTTTTGGGATCCTCTTGCTGGTCAGCTATTTGTTCGTAAAGATCATATTTATTGTAAAAAGTTAAGTTAAAGGGCGCTTTATCCTTATCCTTAGACTTGTATTGGGGATAGGAAGAGTCAGTCACATTCAGATAGCGGTAGAGAGCCATTCCCAACCAATCTTGAACACTAGAAGCTTGCATCCGGCTCACAGCATCGATGAGAAGGTCTTGATTTTCTTCAGCTTTTGACCAAGACTGCAATAGTTTTTCGGCTGAATCACCACTTCCTAAAATAAAGAGCTGCTGTTCCGCTCGTGTCAGGGCAACATACAACACCCTCAGCTCTTCAGAATAGGACTGGGCTTTTATTTTTTCAGATAGAGCCAGTTGTTCTAAGGAGTCAGCCTTATAGCGCTGGTCCAAATTAATATATTTGAGGGCGAGTCCATGATCTTTATCAAAGATAGCATCCCCAGTATAATCGGAGGCATTAATTTGAGAGGAAAAACCTAATAGAAAAACAACCGGAAACTCTAGTCCTTTGGAATTATGGATGGTCATGGCTTGGACGGCTTGCTGGTCGGGCGCCAGTACCATAGGATTATTTAAATCGTCTTGTCGTTTTCTCATTCTTTCAATTAATCGAATAAACTTATATAGGCCTTTAAATTGACTTTGCTCATAGGCTAAAGCTCGTTCATAAAGAGCATGCAGATTGGCTCTTCTTTGTTCTCCACCAGGAAGACCACCCACATAATCCAAGAAAGCAGTGTCATTATAAATTTGCCAAATAAGTTCAGCAATGGATAGACGACGAGCTGAAAGACGCCAGCCCTCCAATTGATCCATAAAATCATTTAATTTCTGACCCAATTCATCTTTTTCGTCAGCTTGGCCGATATAAGCCTGTAAGGCATTAAAATAATTGCCAGTAGGAGAAGCCAATCGAATACTCGCTAAATCATTTTCATCTAAACCAACCATGGATGAGCGCAATACAGCGGCTAGTGGAATATCCTGTTGGGGATTATCAATAATAGCAAGCAAGCTCATCATGATACTGACTTCAATAGATTGGAAATAATTTTGAGTCGAGCTTAAAACCAGAGGAATATCTAAAAGGTTAAAAATGGATTGAATATGGGCATTTTCTTTTTTAGTTCGGCTTAATATGACAATGTCGTTCCATTCAATGGGTCGGTTTTCACCAGTCTTCTTATCATAAATAAGAAATCCTTGTTTAATCAATTCTTTGATTTTAACCGCTATTAAAGTAATTTCTGCCTTACTATGGTCTGAAAAGAAATTGTATTGGGCATTTTCAGGTAAGGCAAAGGGAGGCTGTTCGAGTTCCGCCTTTTCATATATTAAAAATTTCGCCGACCGCTCCTGCTCCATGGGAAAGTCTTTGTAGCCATTTTTTAATTGGGCCGCTTGGTTATAAGTGATTTCACCCATATCTTCATCCATCAGCTGCTGAAAAATAAAGTTAGTCAATTGCAGAACTTCAGGCCGTGAGCGAAAATTTTCTTGTAAAATTATTTTTTGCCCTTGGCCCTCTTCCGGATTTTCTTGATAGCTTTCATATTTTTCCATGAACAAAGACGGTTCAGCCATACGAAAACGATAAATGGACTGCTTAACATCCCCCACCATGAATCGATTATTAGAAGGAGAGGGACGGCTGATGAGCTGAATAATTTTTTCTTGCAAAGGATTGGTATCCTGGTATTCATCTACTAAAATTTCAATAAAACGATCCTGATAGTATAGGGCTGCCTCAGCCACTCCCTCATCATTTTTTGCTTGCAGAATGTCATAAGCCAAATGTTCCAGATCGTTAAAATCCACCAATTTATGTTCTCTTTTGTAGCGTTGGTAAGACTTTATAAAATCCTTACACACTTTCTTTAAGCATGCCATATGGTCTTTCATTTCTTGGGCATGAGCCAAGTGGCTTTGCAAATCAAAGATAAAAATACCCTTGCTAAATTTTTTATCAATCACAGCCTTAGCCTGGTCACGATCGGCTTTCACACGGTCTTTGATTTGTATAATTTTTTCATCGTCCGATTTTATGGTTGGAAAACGTGAAAAAGTATAGTCCAAAGTCAAGGCTCGCCCTTGGTCAAACTCTTGCCCCTCTAATTTTTCTTTCAAAGCCTGATAGAAAGACAAGTCCTTAGCTAAAATCTCTCGCAAAGAATCAAAGATATCATCATCTGTCAGTCGCTGGCTAGCCGACTTTATCAGTCCGATATTATAATCCAATAAAGAGGATAATTGTGGCCAGAGCAAGTCTTGCCAAAGAGGCGTTTGGTAAAAACTGTCTTCATCTGCTGATTCATATAATTGATCCATTTGGTCAACCCAGGAAAAGGGATCAGCCTGAGCTACCGCTAAGTGGTAGGTATTTTTAAGCAAGAGGGTCAGTGACTCATCGTCATCATTAGAAGAAAAAACTTGGGTCAAGGCAATAAATTGCTCCCTATCTTCTCCCCCATAATATTCTTCTCTTAAGTCTTGCCAAATATTTTCTTTAATAAGATTTTGTTCGATTTCATCGGTTAGCTGGCGAAAGATAGGATCAAGATCAATCAAGTAATAAAAACGATGAATGACTTCTAAACAAAAAGAGTGAATAGTTGAAATTTGAGCCTGCGCCATCTTAGGCAGTTGGCGGATCAATTGGTGTTTTTTTCCCTCATCCTCTTCCTCATTGATGGCTTGCTTCATTTTTTGATCGATTTTTTCTTTCATTTCTTGAGCTGCCGCGTGAGTAAAGGTAATCACCAGCAAGCGATCGATATCGATATAAAAGTCTTGCTGACCATTTTCATCCGCTTTTTTTCTTAAGAGCAAGCTCAACACCCGGTCAACTAGGACTCGTGTTTTACCAGAACCTGCTGAAGCTGATAGGAGAATTGGGCTTTGTCCTTCTGGATAATGAATGGCTTTCCATTGCTGGTCAGTGGCCAGCTCGTTTTTATCTTTTTTAGGCAGTTCAATCATTTAATCTTCTCCTTCTAACTTGTCTATGACATCTTCAAAACGACGCTTAACTTTCGGTCGGTAGGTATTTTCTCTTAATTTGGCATCGAATTGAGAAACAGCCCGATAAGAATCTTGAAGAGATGGGGTATAGGGATCATCATCAAAAGGCATCAAGCGAGTATCCCCCTGTAGAATTCGTTCCCCTGCCTGCACGATTAAAGCATCCACATAGTCATACAAGTGGTGCAATTGGTCGATGGTATATAAGTGCTTTTGTGAACGGGCATCATAAGCCCCATCTTTCTTTCTTTTTAGTTGAAAAACACCTGAACTCTCACTTTCTCCAATATGGTCATTTAAGAAAGAAATAAAGTCCGGACTGTCCACGATCAACCCTTGCAGTATAAATTCCTTTTGTCTCTCCTGAGTAAGGAAATCCTTTCTTTGTTTTTCAGTCATGGCTTTTTCAACTTTGATGAATGGATTTTTGATTTGAGAGTAGAAGGCTCCAGCTGGTAAAATCCGTCCATTTTCTAGCTGCAAGAATTGCTCTTCCATGACTTTTAGATAGGTTAAAAGCTGGATCGATAAGCCGTAATAGAGTTCGGTCATATCAAGCTTGTGCTTGGATGACTTATAGTCCACCACATTGAACCAAGCCTTTTGCTGGCCTTCAATGATGTCCACCCGGTCAATTTTTCCTCGTAAGCGAATACTGCGATTGTTTTTTAAAGGATAGGTCAAGGCTGGAATAGCTTGGGGAGTCGATTGAAAACCAAAAAGCAATTCACTCTGATAAGGTTTCATCCCCATCTCTTTCGAATGAAAAACCATAGCCGTTAACATTTGCCGCAGCATGGTCTGTAATTCGTTTTTGCGATAAGCCATACGGTGCGATTTTTCAAAAATGATAAATTCTGCTTGCTGGGATAGCTGATCCACCACCTGCTGAACGAGTCTATTAATTTCCTGCTCTTTCAACTCATTTAAGGCAATCGACCGGCTTTGAATAGTCGTCACAAGCAAATCCATAGCAGCATGTAAAAAAACCCCTTTTTCAAGAGAGTTGAGTTCTAAAATTTGTCGCTCTTGCAATTTCAAGCCGTATTTTAAGAAATAAGAATAGGGATCTTGATAAAAACTTTCCACCTGAGAAACAGATAAATAAAGGTCCTCTCCATATAAAGCTAGGGTCAGCTCTTTTTTGAGGCGAACGGGCTCGTTTTTATAAGATAGGCTGGACAATAAATGATGAAAGTCCAAGGCTGACTCTTGCTGGTTGAAGTAGTCGAACAATTCCAACCAAAAATCATCAGGTTGTCGATCCTCTTTCACTGCCTGCCGGAAAACAGCTAAAAGCTGACTCATTCCTTCGAGGGTTGAAGGAGTATAGTTAAGCAGGCCGGCATGATGAGTGTTTAAAAGGGAACTGGCATCTAAGCTTTTCTTTTGAAGGGGGATCCCCAAGAACTCCTGAAAGCGTTTGAAATATTCAGAAGGATAAATGTCCTTATTATCATCATCAAATTGTGTATAAGTCAAATAAAGGCGCTCTGTCGCTTGGGTCATCAACTGATAGGCTAAGAGTTGCTCATTTAACAGCTGTTGCTGGCTATCTTTCAGCAGATACACCGCTTCAGGGGTTTGATCTTCTAAGAGCTGTCTATCCTCATCTGTCAGTAAGCTTTCATTCCGACTTTGCAGGGGTAAACAATCTTGAGTTAATCCAATGATGAAGACCACTTTATTTTTTAAAGCCGGCAAGCGGTTAAAATCGGTAAGAATGACCTGATCAATAGCTGGTGGAACATTGGAGTAAGTGGCTTGTTCGAAAGCAGTAGATAATACTTCTGAAAACAACTGAATATCCCAAGCTTGGCTGCCTAAAATTTCAACCGTTTCATCTAATAAATCGACAAAACTCTGCCAAATTTCTTCATATTCTCGAGCACTTTCTAGTTGGCCATTTTCCAGTTCCCAATCTCGCCAGGCTAACAACAATTGATTGATGGCATGTTTTTCAAAAAAGAGATAGAAAATAGTTAAAGCTTCAGCGACATCGTCTGCTTTTTGCAGTTTTTCATAGAATGGTAAAAGTTGTGATCTTAAAAATTGGCGGATAAAATTTGCAGCCGCCTGTTCTTCCAACAATTGGTCTGCCTGATTCTCTTCGACCCAATCATAAGGGTCATCTTGGTAAAACTCCTGATAATTAATCCCATAGCGTAAGATAAAATTTTCAGCCTGATCCACTAACTGTCGAAAGTCAGCAGTTAATTTTTCAATCGTAGGCGCTGAATTCTTCTTGAGAGCATCTCGATCAGACTGAGTTAATGGCAGGAGCCATTCTGTTCTCAAAAGATTGATGACATCCTCTTGCCGCCAGCCGTATTCTTGAATGTCCAAAAGGGATTGAATAAAATGAATCAGCGAATGGTCAGCCATCGATTTAGAATGATCAATAAATAAAGGAAGGTCAGACCGATCAAAAAAAGGTTGGATCATGGACTGGTAGTCTTCTATTTGCCGGCTCAAGATGATGATATCTTTGTAACGGTAGTGGTCAACGGTGACTAATTGACGAATTTCACTCACTAAATGGAAAATTTCAGCTTGGCGGCTACTGGCCTGCCACAGTTCAACGGCTTGTTTACCATCATCAGTTACTGACTTTTTAGGACGGCGCATGCGTGCAATGGGGGTATCCAATAAAAAGTCTTCTGCTTGAACAAAAAGATCATCCACTGCAGAAAAATCCTGTTCGAGGGGACCCTCATATGTGGCCTCTAAGCCTTCTTGCCTACACTGGTGGAATAGCTGATAGAAAGTTTTTTTACTTGCAAAAAAAACATCCTGTTGATCTGGATAAGCAACCCCCTCAGCTTGGTCAAAAGGCAAAGCCACAGTGACCTGCTGGCAGTGTTTAGCCAAGCACAAGATTAATTCCATTTCTTTAGCAGTAAATTGTGAAAAATGATTAATAAAAACTTGGGTGCTTGAAAAATCATGCTGGCTAATATAGGCCATCAAGGCATCTAGGATATCTTCATTGTGAATATATTGGCCGGCCAAATGGTCATTAAATTTATTGTATATAAAAGACAATTCCTCAAATTTT
>JBHWOX010000033.1:0-137774 GCA_043424615.1 Atopococcus sp. | reverse complement strand
CCTGCAGAGAAAGGTCAGCGGGGAGATAATGATCAAGATTTTCGTGGCCAGCATGAAACAAATCAACGCGGTCAGCTAAATTTTCCTCTTGAAGCTTTTTCTGAGTGTTTTCAATTGCTCGTTGCTGGATATCAAAGCCATACAGCTGCCCTTGAGGACCGACTAGCTGAGCTAAAAAAACAGTATCATGGCCATTGCCAACCGTGGCGTCTAAGGCAGTATCCCCTTCTTGTAAATATTTTTTCATCAGACTGTGACTAAAAGTTAAGGCGTTTTCCATGGGAGTCTCCTTTACATTGGTTCTATTTCTAATATTACAAATCTTTAACAAAGCTGTAAACAGCATATCAAAAGCACTTTAAATATTATATTATTATAATTGACGAACTAACGCCTTAGAAATTTACTAGAAAGGGGCTTCACCATGCCATCTCGCCATATAATATATAGTAAAAAATTTATTAAAAACTCTTTTTTAATTGCCTCGACTGTTCTTGCATTCTATGCTTCTACAGAATTCGTACAAGCAGAAGAACAAAACGCTCCTCAAACTAATCAAAATAGTCCTCGCTCATTAAACGAGCAAGATAGTTTGAAAGCAGATAAAGAGAAAGAAACTGAAGAACTTTTATCAGCTGAAGAAGAGCGCGAAGCTGTTATTGCGGAAATAAAAGAATTATTATCTGAAGAAGACTTTAATAATTTAGAGCTTGAGAATAAAACACTCGAAGAGCTCATCACCCTTCGAGACGACGCTCTGGCTGAAACAGATGGCGAGCTTGAAGCCAATGAACAGAACGATTTAAATGAAGAAGATAAGGAACAAGATTTGGCTATCGAAGAGTCTTCGGTCGTGGAAGCTGAGTCTCAAGACGATTACCAAAAGCTTCAAGAAGCGGCTAAAGACTTTAACCTTGATCCATTCTTCGCCATTACTGAAGAAAACGTTCTGCCTGCTGCTGAGAATGAAGATGAATCAGAAGCTGTTGAAAAAGCTGATGAGCAGCCAGCTGAGCAAGAGTCTGTGATAGAAACTGAAAATAAGGCTGATGCTGGCGAAAAAAATCAAGGCCGTTCAAGATCGGCTCGCCCGAAAATTCAAGTCAGAAGTGCCAGCCTTGACCGCCCTTTATTCATTGATGTTTCTGGCATCTTAACCAACAACCAATTCTTTAACAACATCAGCCAACATGCGGTAAATATTGCAGCTCGCTATAATTTATATCCATCCGTGATGATGGCTCAAGCTGCCCTAGAAAGCGGTTGGGGACAAAGTCGCTTAGCTTCTTCTCCTAACCATAACTTGTTTGGTATTAAGGGTTCTTATAAGGGTCAAACTGTTTCCATGCCAACCAGTGAATACACAGCCAATGGTTGGATTCGTTTGCCTCAGAACTTTAAAAAATATCCTTCTTATGCCGAATCGTTTGAAGACAATGCAAAAGTTTTGCGCAACGGCCCATCCTGGAATTCTTCATACTATAGTGGGGCATGGAGAGAAAATGCCAGCTCCTATCGCCAAGCTACACAATTCTTGACCGGTCGTTATGCTACAGACCCTAACTATAATACAAAATTAAACAGAATTATTGAACAACATGGCTTACAACGCTTTGATAATGCGGTTTATGACCGTAAAGCAATGGCTTCCGAAATGACACCGACGGATCGTCGCTATGGCTTACAAGCTCCACCAGAAGATATGGAATATTACACTGTTCGCCGTGGGGATACTTTAAGTAAAATTTCTAGAACCTTCAATACCTCTGTTGCTCAATTGAAGGACTGGAATGATTTAGATTCAGACTTGATTTTAATTGGACAAAGCTTGCGAGTGAAAGAAGTTCGCCCAGCTCAGTCGCCTGCTGATTTAAGCCAGCGCCAAGACAATCAAAAAGAAGATAAAAAACAAAGAGAAGTGGCGACTCACCGGGTAGTTAAAGGTGATACTTTAAGTTCTATTGCCCGTACTTACGGCACAACAGTTCAAGAACTAAAAGCATGGAATGGCTTAGAATCAGATCTTATCTTAGTGGACCAAGAGTTAAATGTTGTCAAGGCTAAAAGCACTCCAGAAATTAAAGATCATCAAAAAGCTGATAAAAAAGAAAATAAGGCCGAGCAACGTCCGGCTGGAAACGTTCATAAGGTTCAAGCTGGAGATACTCTCTATCAACTGGCTTTGACTTATGGAACGAGCGTACAAGCCTTAAAAGAGTTAAATCATCTTCAATCTGATGTTATCATTGTTGGTCAGAACATAGCAGTTGGTCCAGTGAAGCAAGCTGGCCAAGCCCCAACAAGTTCTTCCCAGCAAGCAAACAAAACAGAAGCAGCTAATAAGCAAGCCAGTACTCACCTGGTCCAATCGGGTGATACCTTAAGTAAAATTGCCCGCCAATATGGCACCACTGTTGCCAACTTGAAAGCAGCTAATAACCTTCGTTCTGATTTAATTATCGTCGGCCAACGCTTGAAAGTAGCTGAATCATCACAGCCATCTAGCGTTCCTGTTCAAAGCTCTGCTAAGACCTACCGAGTTCAAGCTGGAGACAGTTTGTATCAGATTGCTCAAAAATATGGAACTAGTGTAAATCGCTTAGTAGAACTTAACCAATTAAAATCAGCAGACTTAATTATTGTTGGACAAGTCTTACGCATCAGATAAGATAAAATATGAATAGAATAATTATCGACAGCAGTTGCTTTTTAAGCCAACTGCTGTTTTTTGATGGGTATTGCAGTCAAAAACTAGATCTTAAGAAGGGGCTCATCTTTATCTTTTTTAAGCTCTGGCCTTTTTACTTTATAAAAAGAGTCTGCTATAATGACCTTATATTTCAATACTATAAACAAGAAGTAGTAAGTGGGAGTCTTTTTACAGAGAGTGCATGGGGCTGAAAATGCATAAAAGCGAAAGCTGAACTTAGCTTGGTGAATGTTATATCGGGTGATTTCGTTATCAATCCTAGAGGCCAAAAATGGCAAAGCATAGGTGGTACCGCGCTGAATCGCCCTATGAATACTGACCGTATTCATAGGTTTTTTTTATACAGAAATGGATGAAGGAGAGATGATACTAAAATGACATTCAATCATCATACAATAGAGAAAAAATGGCAAAACTACTGGCAAGACAATAAGACCTTTAAGTCCGAAATCGATTCTTCTAAGGAAAAATACTATGCCTTAGACATGTTCCCTTACCCATCCGGCCAAGGCTTGCATGTGGGTCACCCTAAAGGTTATACGGCCACAGATATCATGTCTCGTTTCAAACGGGCTCAAGGCTACAATGTCCTTCATCCAATGGGATGGGATGCCTTTGGATTGCCGGCTGAACAGTATGCGATTGATACTGGAAATGACCCAGCAGAATTTACCAAAAAGAACATTAATCGTTTTAAAGAACAAATTAATAGCCTTGGCTTTTCTTATGATTGGGACCGAGAATTCTCAACTACAGATCCTTCTTACTATAAATGGACCCAGTGGATTTTCATCCAATTGTTTGAAAAAGGGCTCGCTTATGAAGATGAAATTCCAGTGAACTGGTGTCCAGCTTTGGGAACTGTTTTAGCGAATGAAGAAGTCATTGACGGTCGTTCTGAGCGGGGAGACCACCCGGTTTACCGCCGCCCAATGAGACAGTGGATGCTGAAAATTACGGAATATGCAGATAAATTGCTTGAAGGCTTGGATGATATTGATTGGCCAGATAGCGTAAAAGATATGCAACGCAATTGGATTGGCAAGTCGACAGGGGTGGGCATTCAATTAGAGGTCAAAGATAGCGACCTCACTTTTGAAGTTTACACTACCCGTGCCGATACCTTGTTCGGCATGTCCTATGTGGTCGCTTCTCCTGAGTTAGATGATATCATGGACATCGTGAGTGACGAACAGCGTGATGAAGTGGAAGCTTATATTGCTGAAACTGAGAAGAAATCAGAATTAGAACGAACCGACATGTCTAAAGAAAAAACGGGTGTTTTCTCTGGTTCTTATGCCATCAACCCTGCCAATGGTGAAGAAGTTCCAATCTGGATTGGAGACTATGTCCTCGCTTCTTACGGAACCGGTGTGGTTATGGCGGTTCCTGCTCATGACCAGCGAGACTATGAATTTGCTCAAACTTTTGACCTTCCGATTAAGCCGGTCATCGAAGGGGGAGACTTGAGTCAAGAAGCTTATACAGGTGAAGGAAAACATATCAACTCTGACTTTTTAGATGGTTTAGAGGTTGGAGAAGCCATTGATAAAATGGCGCGCTGGCTGGAAGATAAAGGTATTGGACAACGTCAGGTCAACTATCGCTTGCGTGATTGGGTCTTCTCTCGTCAGCGTTACTGGGGCGAACCGATTCCAGTCATTCATTGGGAAGATGGTAGCACCACCACTGTTCCTGAAGATGAACTTCCTCTAGAATTACCGGTCATGGACCATGTTGAAAAATCTGGAACTATCGAATCTCCCCTAGCGAATGCGACCGAATGGCTGGAAGTTACGGATCCTGAAACAGGCATGAAAGGTCGCCGAGACACCAATACCATGCCTCAGTGGGCCGGCTCTTCTTGGTATTTCCTACGCTTTGTTGACCCTCATAATGATGAGGCCCTTGCTAGCCAAGAAGCTCTGGAATATTGGGGGAATGTCGATCTTTATGTTGGGGGAGCGGAACACGCGGTTCTCCACCTCCTCTATGCTCGTTTCTGGCATAAATTCCTCTATGATTTGGGAGTGACGACCCATAAGGAACCTTTCCAAAAACTAGTGAACCAGGGGATGATCTTAGGCGATAACCATGAAAAAATGTCTAAATCTCGCGGCAATGTGGTCAACCCTGATGATGTGGTAGAAGAATATGGCGCCGACACCTTGCGACTATACGAAATGTTTATGGGTCCTTTAGATGCGGCAGTGGCCTGGTCTGAAGATGGCTTAGATGGCGCCCGTCGCTTCTTAGACCGCGTTTGGCGCTTGATGATCGATGAGGAAGGCGACTTGCGTGACCGCATCACCACTGTAAATGATGGCCAATTGGACGTGGTTTATAACCAGACCGTTAAAAAAGTGACCGAAGATTTTGAACAGATGCACTTTAACACAGCCATCGCTCAAATGATGGTCTTCGTTAATGAAGCCAATAAAGCAGAGAGCCTGTACTTTGACTATATGAAAGGCTTTATCAAACTCTTAGCGCCTATCGCTCCACACTTGGCCGAAGAAATCTGGCAGAAATTGACTCAAAGTGAGGATGGCATTTCCTATGAAGCTTGGCCAAACTATGACGACAGTCTTCTAGTAGAAGATACAGTGGAAGTGGTCTTCCAGGTCAATGGTAAAGTTCGCGCCAAAGAACAAGCACCTTCTGACATTTCTAAAGAAGATTTAGAAGCATTAGCGCTCGATAATGAAAACATCCGCGCACATACGGAAGGAAAAGAAATGATTAAAGTCATTGTCGTTCCTGGTAAATTAGTTAATATTGTTGTGAAATAAAATAAAAAAATGGCCCTGACTTCAACTTTTAGAAATCAGGGCTTTTATTTGATGGGTTCAGACATTAGAAAAAGCTTAAGATTTCTAAAAGCAATTGCTATAAAGTCATATAAGTCTTAAAATGAAAGATGACTTTCGGACGAAAAATGTCCATAGATTATAAAAAGAAAAAGGTTTAATGATATGACAACTGAAAGAAAACATACACATCCTAGGCCTAAACATGCATCGAGTCAAAGTTCACAGCGAACCTTGGTGGAAGGCTCCACGTGGCTGTCCATCGGTAGTGTGGTGTCAAAATTATTAGGGGCCCTTTATATTATTCCTTGGATGGCATGGATGGGGAGCCAGGAAACCGCTAATGCTGCCAATGCCTTATTTACCATTGGTTATAATCCATATGGAACCTTTTTAGCCTTAGCAACTGCTGGAATTCCATCTGCGATTTCTCAACAAGTCTCTTACTTTAATACCAAAGGAGAGTATGAAATATCCAAAAGCGTTTACTTCAGAGCCTTGCAGTTAATGGCTTTGAGTGGCTTACTGGCAGGAGTCCTCATGTATATCTTTGCTCCTCAGCTGTCAGCCCAAAGTCCTAATGCTTCCTTGGTTGACGGGATCGTCGTCATTCGTTCTCTTGTGCCTGCCTTGGTGATTATCCCCATGATGAGTGTGACTCGCGGATTTTTACAAGGGCATAATACTATGGTCCCTTCAGCAGTGTCGCAGATTATTGAGCAGCTCACCCGCGTCCTTTTCATGCTGGCATCTGTTTTTGTCATCCGTCAAGTTTTGGGGGGCGAAGTGCTAACGGCAGTTTCCATGTCGACCTTTGCTGCCTTTGTTGGAGCTATTTTTTCTCTCATCTACTTATTTTACCAGCTCGTAAAAAGAGATACGGCTCTGAATCGAACTTATGAGGAAAGTGCTCATCAGATTCACATATCCACCGGCCAACTGATCAAGAATATTATAAAAACGGCTATCCCCTTTGTTATTATTTCTATTGGGATTTCCATCGGCCAGCAAATTGACCAATTCACTTATGCGCCAATCATGGAAGCCCAATCTAATTTGACTGATATGGACATCCAAATTACTTTTGGTGTCTCTCATGCTAATGCCAATAAGTTGATTATGATCTTAATTTCCTTTGGGGCCTCCATTGCGTCAGCTTCTGTTCCTCTCTTGAGTCAGATGCGAGCAGAAAATGATATGGAAGCCTTAAGAGTTCAGATGTCTAACATCATCCAACTGCTGATGATTGTCATCTTGCCAGCGGTTGGAGGTATGGCGGTCTTAGCTGGTCCACTCTATACTTTGTTTTATAACTACAGCAATTTTGGGGCTCGGGTCACCCAAGTGTCAGCTCTGGTGGCCTTGGTTTGGGCGATTTATACGGTTCTATCTAATATTATGAAGGCCATCAATGTGGTCCGACCCATGCTGATCATTTTGCTGGCTGGCTTGCTCTTAAAATTACTCCTGCAATATCCATTTGTCAGCCAATTTGGCGTTTATGGCATGTTGCTGACGACCATTATTTCTTATGGTTTAATTTCTTTGGCCTACTTGATTATTATTTACCGCAAAGTCCACTTTGACATGGGCTTGCTTATCAAACGAACTCTCATGATTATGGGGATTAGTTTGCTGATGTGTGTGGTTGTTGCTGGTTTTTCTTATGCTTTAAGTCTGTGGTTCGCCGTCGAAGCTAAACGAAACGCCCTGTTGGTTTTAATGTTAAGTGTATTATTAGGAGTGGTTGTTTATGCTTATCTGGCTCTCAAGACGCGCTTAGCTGAAAAGGTTATTTCTGTCCAATTCAAAAACATTCGTGAAAAACTTCGAATTTCTTAAGATAGGAGGGATAAAATGAAAATGCGGATTGATAAATTATTAGCCCACAGTGGTTTTGGAACACGTAAAGAAGTGAAGGAGCTCATTAAAGAAGGGCTGGTTGAAATCAATGGGAAAACGGTCAAAAAGCCAAAAGAAAAGGCTGACCCTGATGTGGATGAGGTGAAAGTTGGCGTGGAATCTGTGGACTACCAAGAGTATGTCTACTTCATGCTCCACAAGCCACAGGATGTGATTTCAGCCACGGAAGACCTTTATCATCACACTGTTATCGACTTACTGGAGCCCGCAGATATCTTACTGAATCCCTTTCCTGTGGGGCGGTTAGACATTGATACGACAGGCCTCTTGCTATTGACCAATAATGGCAAATTGTCTCATGCCTTAACGTCACCTAATCGTGGTGTTTCTAAAGTCTATCAAGCGGAGGTGGATGGTGCCATGGATGATAAGGATGTCCAAGCCTTTAAAGAGGGTGTCGTTTTGGATGATGGCTACCAAAGCCTGCCAGCGGATTTAAAAATTTTAGAGGTAGATGAAGCCGCCGGCCAGTCGACTATCCAATTAGAAATTACAGAAGGTAAATACCATCAAGTCAAGCGTATGGTCCAAGCTGTCGGCAAAGAAGTGACGGCTCTCAAACGCTTGTCAATGGGACCTATTCAACTGGATGAACAACTCCTAGCGGGTGAGTATAGACCTTTAACAGAGGATGAACTAGACTTATTAGAGGAATATATGTAGATCATGATAGGGAGGAGTCATCACTTTCTCCATCTAACAGATCTAAAAGAGAGGACTGACATCAGTGTCAATCCTCTCTTTTTTTATTTTTAGTTAACTTCCATTTTTTCAAATTCTTTCATATAGCGAGGGATGGCCTGGGTAATCTGGCTGGGTAAGACTACATAAGCTTCTTGGGCCAGTTGGTCAGCAATATATGAATGGAGAAAATGAGCAGAAGCCAGAGCTTCTTCTAGGGGGCTGAATTGCCCAGCAAAAGCAGCTAACATGCCTGCTAGGGTATCGCCCATACCTCCAGTAGCTTGAGCGGGACTGCCTGTTGTGTTTTCCCAAATGTTTTGGTCGTAGAACAACCGGCTAGGCGCCCCCTTTAAGACCAAATGGGAGTGAAGATTTTGAGCAACCTGCTGGTGGCGGTCATTGCTGGCATCAATGGTCAGCTGGCTGAGTCTTTCCCATTCGCCAGCATGAGGAGTGAGGACCAGCTGAGCTTGGCAAGTTTGGAGGGGGAGGGGGTTTTTAGCTAAAAGACTGAGAGCATCACCGTCAATGATGAGGATTTGTGAAGGGTAAGCCGCTTGCAGGACAGACAAAAGAATTGCTTCTTCCTCAGCTCCTCGACTTAAGCCTGGACCAATCAAAATGACATCCATCTGATGAAGGAGGCTTAATAGCTCTTCTAGATGATAAAGATCCACCCACATGGCCTCACTTAACTGGCTCTGCAAGCCTGCTTTATTGGAAGCATCGGTAGCTACGGTAACCAGCCCGGCTCCTGAATAGACGGCAGCCTTAGCCGCCATCATAATAGCGCCTCCCATCTTGGCATGACCCCCGATACATAAGATCCGGCCATAATCTCCTTTGTGGCTATGATTTTTTCTAGAGATAATGGTGCGAGCAACGGTTGAAGTCTGTATTTTTTTCATGGCTGTCCCTTCCTTTTATATAATAAAAGCTAAAAAGCTGTGGGTCTACATGTTGGCTGAACTGTGATAAAATTGAACTGTTAAAGAAAGGATGAAAGATGATGACACAAGAATCCATCAATTGGAAAGCAGAAGTTGATAAAATAAAAGACGATTTGCTTGACGATTTAAATCATTTACTCAGTATCAACAGCATTCGCGATGATGAAGCCGCAACGGAAGAATTTCCAGTCGGCCCTGGCCCTGTTGAAGCTTTGGATGCATTTTTAGAAATAGCCGAACGCGACGGTTTCCAAACTGAAAAGTTTGATAATTGGGCGGGTCATATTGACATGGGTGAAGGTGAAGAAACCCTAGGTATTTTAGCCCATGTGGATGTGGTGCCAGAGGGAAGCGGCTGGGAGACTGATCCCTTTGAGCCGACCATTCAAGACAACCGCCTTTATGCGCGTGGTTCTTCCGATGACAAAGGTCCCGGCATGGCCGCTTATTATGCCATGAAAATTGTCCGTGAGCTAGGTGTGGACTTGAGTAAAAAAGTCCGCTTCATTATCGGTACGGATGAAGAAAGTGATTGGCAATGTATGGATCATTATTTTTTAGTCAATGACCAACCTGAACTTGGCTTTTCTCCGGATGCTAGTTTCCCCATCATCAATGGTGAAAAAGGGAATGTTTCCATTTACATGGACTTCTCAGCTGAAACAGTAGCAAGCGGTCGCCGCTTGATTTCATTCCAATCCGGCTTAAGAGAAAATATGGTGCCCCAAGATGCTGAATCCCTTATCCAAGTGGAAGATGCCGCTGATGGGGAAGCTTTAGTGCAAGCCTTCCATAACTATGCTGACGCCCATCCCATCCAAGTTGAAGTCGAAGAAAATAAGGATGAGATTCGTTTGGCTGTCATCGGTAAAGCCAGCCATGGGGCCCATCCTGAAAATGGCGAAAATGCGGGAACTTATTTGGCAGACTTTTTAAGCCAAGCCTCATTGGGCGGGGACGGCGCTCATTTTGTTCAATTCATTGCCGATAAACTCCATGATGATCCTTTTGCAGCTAAAACAGAATTAAAAATTGAAGATGAAGTCATGGGTGAATTAACCATGAATATCGGTATCATGACCTATGCAGAGGGTGAAGGTGGCCATGTCGTTGCCAACTTCCGCTACCCTCAAAATATTGCCGCTGATGAGATTGAACAAAAATTCAAACAAGTAGCCAGTGAAGGAATGACGATTGCGCAGGGGGATGATAAAGAACCTCATTATGTTCCAGGAGATGACCCTCTCGTTCAAACTTTATTGGAAGTTTACGAACGTCAAACCGGTGAAGAAGGGCATGAAGTCGTTATCGGTGGAGGAACCTATGCTCGCACCATCGAGCGTGGGGTCGCCTATGGAGCCATGTTCCCTCATTCAGAAGACACCATGCACCAAGCCAATGAATATATCGACTTAGATGACTTATTCAATGCCACAGCGATTTATGCTGAAGCAATTTACGAATTAGCCAAATAAGTTAGAGCTTAATCATCCTCAAGCCTATACTATAAAAAGGAGGCTGTGACTACGGTCACAGCCCTTCTCTATTTTTAAATGAAGGGGAGGGCTCCAAAAATTGGAGCATTCCAGCTTGGCAAGAGACTTTGCCGTTGAATAATTTCGATACCTAAGGCTTGTTCCACAAAATAAATGAGGATGGAAATGAGAATCAAGCTGATCGCAATGAGTAAAATATTTCGTCCGTGTTTTTTCATCTTTATTGACCCCCTCGTCTAGTTTTACGTATTATATCAAAGCCACTATAGAGTTAAAAGGAGACGACATGTTTTTAAAAGGACTCGTTTTACATCTACGCTTGTGGGAAATCCATTCCCTCAAAGAAAAAAAATAATGAAGAGCATCATCGACAAGGTTCACCACCATTATAAAATATCTGCAGCTGAAGTAGGGGAGAATGATAGTTTGACCTTTGCTCAAATCGGTTTAGGCATGGTCTCCAATGACGGCCAGTATGCAGACCAAATCCTGCAAAAAATAACTTTGGATATAGAAAGTCATTACCCTGTTGATTTAGTTAGCATGGACCACTATGAAGATTATTAATCTTAAATAATTCTTAATGATTGTGGATTTTTCTTATCTAGTATAGAATTAAGTCATTAAAGAAAGAAAAGGAGTGAAAGACCATGCAACAAATGCAAGGTGCTTTAGAAGGTATTATTGCAGCATTACCCAATGTTTTATTTGGTATTTTATTATTAGTGATTGCTTGGATCGTTGCAGCAGTCGTTCGTCGTGCTATCCGTAAAGGAATGGAAGCCGCAAGTTTAGATGATCGTTTACAAGACTGGGGCGTGGCCAATGATGAACAATCTGCCAACCAAACCCTACAATCAATCAGCCAGGTATTCTATTACCTCGTATGGGTGTTATTTTTACCAGGAATCTTCCAACGATTCGGCTTAAGCTCAATCGCACAACCGATTTCTAATATGATTAACACCGCCTTAAACTTCATCCCTAACTTAATTGGTGCAATTGTATTAATTATTTTAGGAGTCGTTGTTGGTAAATTCTTATATAATCTTGTTTATAACTTCAGTGTGTCATTGAATTTAGATGGATTATTAAGTAACTTCACTGGATCATCTGATAGTGAAGAAGAAGGCAACCGAGAAGCAGTTGATCCTAGCGAGCATTCCTCACGTTCTTCTAAAAATGCTAACAAAAAATCTGACGAGCGCAATGACTCTATTGCCAAAGTCTTAGGAACTATTGTTTACATTTTAATCTTTATCCCTATCCTTACTGTCGCTTTAGAAACCTTAGGCATTGAGTCTATTTCTCGCCCAATCATTGGGGTATTAAACTCAATCATGTCTGCGATTCC
This sequence comes from Atopococcus sp., assembly GCA_043424615.1. GTDB lineage: Bacteria > Bacillota > Bacilli > Lactobacillales > Carnobacteriaceae_A > JAUNQW01. The sequence continues at coordinate 125,847 of JBHWOX010000033.1, read as the reverse complement.
TAATTTATTATTAGCGGTAATCTTATTAGGTGCAGGTTTCTTCATCGCTAAAATCGTTGGCGACCTCGTGAAAGATCTCTTAAAAGGAGCAGGTGCGGATAAATTAAATCAATATATCAACACCAATGATTCCAATATCGAAATTTCAAAAATTACTGGAACCATCGTTACAGCAGTCATTGCCTTATTCATTGCTGTTGAAGCCTTAAATGTCTTGAACTTAGATGTTCTAAATACGATTGGTGCTGCTTTAATTGCTTACCTACCTAATATCATCTTTGCCATCATCATCTTGGCTTTAGGTCTCATTGGTGGTAAATTAATTGGTAATTTCATTGCTTCATCTTTAGGAAGCCGTTGGTTAGCTGGTTTAATCCAAGCCACTTTGACTATTCTAGCGGTCTTCATGGCTTTCGACCAATTAAATATTGCGACTTCAATCGTTAATACTGCTTTCATGTTCATCATCGGTGGAGCTTCTATTGCCTTTGCTCTTGCCTTTGGATTAGGTGGACGTGACTTTGCCCGTAATCAATTAGACAAGTTAGATGATAAATTGAATGAAGAATCTGAAGAAATCAAACGTAATTTAGACCAACAATACGACGATGATTCTTCTTACTAATTAGATTTCACTCGAGCCTCTCAATAGAGAGGCTTTTTTATTGCCTTCATGTGAATTGCTTTCGCAGAAATGGCTTAAATATGGTAAAATGTCCTCAACAGCAGATGAGTTTTTGAAGAAAGGGCATGTCATGATTTGGTTAATTTTAGTTTTAATTGTTATCATTCTGGTCTACCTGGTTTGGGATAATATGGTCTTTGACAAAATCTACTACGATATCAAAATCCCACATTTAGATAAAAAATTATCTGGCCTTAAGATTTGTCATATTTCTGACCTACACCTGCCCCACCATCGGGTTAACTTAAAGAAGCTGACCCAAGTCATTAAGGAAGAAAATCCAGATGTGATTATCATTTCCGGAGATATTTTTTCTGATGAAATTGATCGGGATAATCAAAATAATATCCGATATATTGGCCAATCTATGGGGGAAGTGGCTCCTATCTATGCCATCGCCGGTAACCGAGACCTACCGTATATGCAAGGGGATAAATGGCGAAAAACTTTAGAAAATAATGGCATCAAGGTGCTGCTTGATGAAGTGGACGTGATTAAACAGAATGGCGAAGAGCTCGTTTTGATTGGGCTGGCTGAAACTCAGGAAATGAACGACTATGAAGTGGTTCCTGAAAATCGTTCCTTTATGGAAAACATCAAATTAAAAGATCAATATAATGATAAAAGTAAAATATTAATCGCCCACCACCCTGAGTTCTTTGAGCAATATATCGCTAATAGCTCCATCGATTTTGACTTGGTCTTGAGTGGGCATACGCATGGGGGTCAAGTTCGTCTACCCTTTATCGGTGGGGTCTATGCGCCAGGTCAAGGTTTTAACCCTTATTATGATTATGGTATTTTTCATTCAAAAAATGATCCTGGCAAACGTTTGATCATTAACCGCGGTTTGTCGACCAAAGCCATGACATTCCGTGTTTTTAACCGAATGGAAGTTAGTTTTATAGTCTTACATTAAGGGAAGGTGAAAAGATGGCAGATTTTTCTTTTGAAGTCCAGGAGGATTATGGTCGCTTATCGGAAAAGAATTCGGGATGGGAAAAACACCTCACCCGTACACAATGGGGCGATAATCCTGCTAAATATGATATTCGTGACTGGAGCCCTAACTTTGAAAAAATGGGAAAAGGCGTAACCTTCACGGATGAAGAATTGATTGCCTTGAGAGATTTATTGAATCAGATGGAATTGTAAAACAATCTCCAAACCCAAGAGGCTTTAATGAGTTGAAGGAATGAAAGTTTTTAATTGAAAGTTGGTTTCTTATCAAGCATGTCTATTTTGGCATGCTTGATTTTTTAAGACAGGCAGAAAAAACAGGGAAGGTGAAGGCATGAAAGAAATCGATGTTGTGTCAGCTGCTATTATAGAACAGGGAAAGATATTGATTGCCCAAAGACCGCAAGATAAAACTTTAGCAAATTATTGGGAATTCCCTGGCGGAAAAATTGAAACTGGAGAAACTATGGAAGAAGCCCTGAAGCGTGAAATAAAAGAAGAATTGAATATTGACATTGATGTCCAAACTTTTATTGATCATTCTAGCTACGCTTATGATTTTGGAAAGGTGAATTTATATTTATATACAGCAAATGTAAAAGAAGGAGACATCTGCTTACGTGAACACAGCCAAATCAAGTGGCTAGAAGTTGATGATTTAAATGAGGTGGAATGGGCAGCTGCAGATATTCCTCTAGCCAAACAATTAGCCAATTATTTATCTTAAATACAAATAAAACGAGGCCATTTAGATTGTGAAAATTCTTTGACCTCGTTTTATTTATTAAATTAAATCTGGAGTGATGAGGTAATGATAAATGGGATAAGGGACAGCTTTAGCTAATTCAAGATCCATGGTCACTACACTATCACCTGACGGCATCAACTTCTCTTGGGCGGACTCTTTTAAAACGTCTACATTACCTAGATAATAAAATTCAGTATGGTTGGCCTCATCTTTTTTCACAAAAAGTGGGACAGTGATCTGTAATTCTTTATGATTTAATATTTCTTGCACATCGTCTGATGTTATATAACGCTTAGGTCGGCTGTACCAATGGAATAAGCGTTGGTTGATAAAAGCGTCTGAGTATTGAGTGGACTCACTGATATCCTCACTTTTATGATAGTTGACAAATAAAGGACAGCTTCCATATTTGGATCGATAACCATAGATCACTGAACTTTCATCTTTTTTCCAACATAATAAACGGCAGGCATCCTTTCGGCTATATTTTTTCCCCAATTCCAAAGCCTGATCCGTATAGCCAGCAGGGTAGTGGCGAGAAAGGTGTAAAGCGGTCTGAATAATATCCTGAGCCAAGAGTAAGAAATCATCATGAAGTAAGATGTCTTTGTGGCCTAGTTGGACATTGTTCTTATTAAATAAAATAAATTCCTCACCATATTTTTTTCGATCAGCATCTTTATAGAAGGAAAGGTTCAACACTCTTTTAACCGATTCTAAAATGTTGGGGGATGTGCTAGCACCCGCTTGAGATAGATCAGACTTAAGTTCATCTAGAGTGGCTTGACCTCCTTGCTTAAAAAGCCTTGATAGCAGGATGAGTTCATGTGGTCTCTTCCCATTCAATAATTCCTTGGTCATAAAGCTTAAATAAGCCTCTTCTTTTTCATTAAGTGAAAGTTTATCATCGTTGGAAAACTTCTCAATCACATCACCATAGTGTTTGAAGGCAGGATTTTCAAAAATGACTAATGGATCAATCGAATCCTGTTTTAAAAAGTCATAGAGATAAGGTGTGCGGCCTAACCGATTCTCTAATTCAATATATTTTTCTTTTATAATACTCACAGTCGATAGATTGTTATTTTTTAATGAATTAAAAATTTGTTTGGAGGCAATTTCTTCAAAATTGATCGTAGTTAACCCTGACAATTGGGTGCGATTAGTTAATTTACGGCGATAATTGTCTTTGTTAAAGGATTGGTCCCCGTAAAGGGCGATGGGGATAAGGAAATTATTTTTATAATTCCCTATAAAATCAATAACCGTAACAAATTCTTTTTGAGGATGTTTTCGCAATCCTCGGCCCAATTGCTGAACAAAAATAATAGCGGATTCGGTATGCCGAAGCATGATGACTTGATTAATACTTGGAATATCTACACCCTCATTAAAAATATCGACTGTTAATAGATAATCCAATTCGCCTTTTTCAAGTTTTTTAATGCTAGCCTCCCTTTGTTCTTGGCTGTCTTTCCCGCTAAGAGCACGAGTATGATAGCCGAGCTGGTTCATTTTATTTGAAATCTCTTCAGCTTCTTTTACTGTGCTACAAAATATTAAGCCCTTGGTCTTAACTCCACTGACGCTATAGTATTGAATTTTTTCATTAAGGTGCTGAACCCTAATATCGGAAGTCAGCAGTTGAAAATTGCTTTTCTCATCAATCCACTGGTGGTCAATGGAAAGATCAGAAACACCATAATAAATAAAGGGACACAACATATTTTCTTCTAAAGCTTGCTGTAGGCGAATTTCATAAGCAACATTATGGTCGAAAAGTTCATAAATGTTGTAATCATCCGATCGTTCAGGTGTAGCGGTCATCCCAAGGTAAAAGTCCGGTTGAAAGTAAGTCATAAATTTTTGATAAGATGGCGCCCCAGCCTTATGGACCTCATCGATTAAAATATAATCGAAATGATCAGTATCAATCTCTTTTAGATTTTCCTGGCGGGAAATGGATTGGATGGTGGCAAAAACATATTTTTTATCTTGAATATTCATCCCGCTTTTGTAAATGACTGATTCACTTTGGTCAAAACCGATGACTTTTTGAAAGCTGGCTTGAGCTTTTCTTAATATCTGTTCGCGATGCACCACGAATAAGAAACGCTTGGGTTGGTAATTTCTGACATCAAACGCGCCTAAAAAGGTTTTTCCTGTACCAGTTGCGGAAATGACTAAGGCTCGTTCTTGACCCAATTGCCGCATTTTAGCTATACCTTGAAGGGCATTTTTTTGCATACGGTTAGGGTGAATAAAATGGTAATCGTCTTTGTTTTCTTCGTCCGTCTGCTCATCCTCAGCCTTAACACGAATCAGTTGCTGATGATTTTTTTCATAGGATCGAATGACACCTTCTGTAAGAGGAGTTGAAATGACCCATAAAGACTCAAAAGCAAGTAAACTTTCTTTCACATAGTTGCCGTTTTCAGTTGAATTTAATTTTACATTCCATTCATAATTCTTTTTGAAGGCTCCGTCTGTCAAATTAGCTGAGCCAACGACTGCAATTTGTTGGAAGCTTTGTTCAAAATAATAAAATTTAGCGTGCAAGTTTTTTTCTTCGGGAGCTAAACGCACTTCTACTCCTTTTAATTTTAAGAGTTCCCTCATAGCATCAGGGTCATTGAAACCCAAGTAAGGGGAAATGATGATTTGACCCTGGCCCCCTCTTTTGCTCAAATCATGGAACTCTGCTTTCAACATATTAATGCCTGCACTATTTAAGAAAGCGACTGAAATTTTAAATGATTTACATCGTCGGAGTTCTTCCTGAATATCTGTCAAGATATACTTATTATTATCTTCATCGTTTTTTAAAATTTTTGGTGCATAGAGGTCATTTTTATAGTTAGTCTGATCAATAAAGCCAAAACCTAAGGACTCTTTTAATTGTAATTCGTAATCTTTCATGATTTTCACTCCAGCCTATCCACACATTATTATAATTAGAACATACTGAAAAAAAGCTTGCAATATGTAAAGGAGCAATCATAATGAAAAAACGTTGTCATTGGGTTACCGACCAAGAACTCTATATTCGCTATCATGATGAGGAATGGGGGCGACCTTTGACAGACTCCCGTGCTTTGTTTGAATTGTTGTGCTTGGAAGGGCAGCAGGCCGGCTTGTCTTGGTGGACTGTTTTGCAAAAAAGGGAAGCCTACCGCCAGCATTTTGCTGGCTTTGATCCCCATGCGATCGTCCAGATGGCGGAAGCTGATGTCGACCGCTTATGCCAAGAGCCATCTATTATACGCCATCGCTTAAAAATTGAGTCCATCATAAAAAATGCTCAGGCTTATTTGCGTCTGGAAGAGGAAGGGAAATCTTTTTCTTCTTTTATCTGGTCTTTTGTTGATGGGCATCCCCATATTCATCATCCCCGTCATCCAGCAGATATTCCGACTCAGACCCCAAGCAGTGAAAAGATGAGTCGAGAATTAAAAAAAGCAGGCTTTACTTTTGTTGGACCAGTCATTTGCTATGCTTTCATGCAAGCCGCAGGTCTAGTCAATGACCATGAAAGTTCGTGCTTCTTAACAGGAAATTCATTATAAATTTACAATTCGACATTAAGCAGTAATATTACATTTTCATTAAATTTACAGTGATTTGTTACATTTAAATAGTAATTGGAGTCTGTCACTGTAGTTTTAAAAAATGGAGGTTAAGATGTCGAATTATAATTTTAAATCAGCCCGTAAATTGGCTGCCTTTTTAGCGACTGCTGCAGTCGTCGGAGTGTTTGCTGGTCCAGAAGTTGTTAATGCCCAAACTCAAACTGCTGAAGCCAGTCCAGCGACTGAACAAAGCTCAGAAAAATCCATCCAGGCTCTTGCTGCGGGGGAAAATGTAAAAAGTGTTACAGAAGAAACATATGCTAAAAACCAAGAAATTGCGGATAACTTTGATTTAGAAGCTTTAACTGCTAATGATGGTTTTGGCTATAACCAAAATGGAGACATTGTTTCAGTTACCATTGGTGGCGAAACAGCTGAAGTATCTCAAAGCAAGCCAGAAGTGGTTGAAGCTCCTAAAACACAAAAACCTAACCGTATTTCAACTAACTTAGCTTCTAACCCTCAAACTGAGATGAACGTTCAATGGCATACCTCTGAAGCAGATCCTGATGCTCGTTTGTATGTGTCAACATCTGAAGACATGTCCAATGCTGTTGAATACCAGCCAGAAATTCTTAAAATTGATGATGCTTTCTACGCCCAACAAACAGTTGATGGTGACTATGTTTACGCTATCATGTGGGACAAAGAAAAAAATGAACCTTTCACCAATGATAAAAAAGATCCATTTATAGCGGTTAAAAACCCTCAAGAAGTGGTCGGATATTTCACTGATGGAGCGTTCACTTCAAACAACCTTCAGTGGCTGGATAAAGGCTTTGACGATTGGAGTTTAATCTTACCTTACCCTCCAATGACAGAATATGCTTACAAAGTGACAGCAACTAACTTAGATCCAGACACCTTATACTACTACCAAGTTGGAAATCCTAAAGTTGAAAATGGTTTGTCAGCAGTCGGACGTTTTGGCACTGCTTCTGATAAAGACCAAAATTTCCGTTTTGTACACTACACTGACACACAAAATGCGGCTTCTTCTGAAAACCAACGTTCAGAATCTGCCTATTCTCGTTCAACAGCTGAAGCTATCTTAGTAAAAGCTGGAACAGCTGATTTTGTGACTCATACGGGTGACTTGGTCAATGACCAATGGAACGATACGGAATGGAACCACACCATGTCAGCCATTAGCCCGCTTGTTAAAGCCATGCCTCACTTGATGGTGACTGGTAACCATGACAGCGAAGAACATTTAATTCACTTAAACACCCCACATGAATTAAAAGACATCAAAAATGGTGCCGTTTATTCATTAGATTACAATGGTGCCCATTTTGTAGTCTTAAACACCGAAGATAAAAAAGCGGATGGCAGCATGATCAGCCCTCAACAAATGGAATGGTTAAAAGCTGATCTAGAGGATGCTTATAACCGCCGTGAAGCTGGGGAATTAAACTGGATTATCGTGACTTATCACCGTCCATTATTCTCATCTTCTTACCACTCTTTAGAGGATGAAAGTGTACAAGTAGCTCGTAAAGAATTAATGTCTACTTTGGACCACTATGATGTGGATTTAGTGTTGAATGGACATGACCACAACTTAACAGTGACTTACCCATTGCTTTACAATGATAAACTTTTCGGTGCAGCTGAACGCGATGATAGTGACATGACAGTGGAAGGCGATACTACAACTTTCCACAATCCAGAGGGAACTGTTTTTGCAGTCATCAGTACAGCAGGAACTAAAACCTACGACGCGATTTACAAAAACCAAAGCTTCGACTGGATCATTGAAAATGAAGATATTCACACCACTTATAAAGAATTATTCAACTATGATGTGACACCGTCAGACATTGATTATTTCCAATCATTAATGATTCGCAGTGAGCAACCTTTTGTATCACCATTCTATGCAGATGGCCACTCGAATGCTCGTGAAGCTAACATCCAGCACTTTGCTGTGGTAGATGTGACTCCAGAGGCTATTTCTTATGAAATCTTTGAAGTGGTCGGAGAAGATTTAAACAACCGTGACATTAACTCTGTACACACTTATGTCATTACTAAAGACCAAAAACCAGCTAAAGATGGTCGTGTGGTTGCAAAAATCGCTAACGAAGAAGCACACCAAGCGGAACAAGCCGCAGCAATTGATAACCAATCTCCAGCTGGGGTTAAGATTGGGGTTAAAGAATGGCAACCTTCTGATAAAGAAGGAAACATCAACACCGATCCTCGTAACCATGCCGGTCAATTCGGTAAAGCTGCTGAATACCGCCAATATGGTAATGGTGCTTATGAAGTAAAAGTAGGAGACCAATGGATCGCTGCTTCGACTGAAAAACCAGCAGTAGCAACCATTTATGAAAGTAAAAACCCTGATCGTATCACTAACCAAGTGGGATCAGATGCTGCTCGTGAAATGAACTTAGCTTGGTTCACTCGTACCAATAAACCGGTTGAAGGATCAACTGTTCAAGTGTCACTTAGCAAAGACTTTGATAAAGCAGCTGAAGGTGTCAGTGTTGATTTAAGAACTTATAACACTTACTCTGACTACTTTGAAAGAACTGAAGATGGTTACTTTATCCAAGGATATTCAACAGATGATGACTGGTCAGATATTGAATTATGGATCACCGATGAACATATTTCAGCTGATAACGCCAAATATACTTCCGGTAATCGCGGTTATCTCCCTATCCAAATGATTGAAGAAACCATCTATCATGCTGATGTTCGTGGTTTAGACCCTAATACCACTTATTATTTCCGTGTAGGATCAGAAGGAAACTGGTCCGATGTCGGTTCCTTCACTACAGCATCAGATGTTTCTGCACCATTTGCATTCATCCACTACACTGACACTCAAAATGCTTATTGGAATGAAAATGTTCGTAACGAACCTCAATATGCAGCTGATACCATGAAACAAGCCATGAAGCTCTTCCCACAAGCTGATTTTGCTTTACACACAGGAGATTTCGTAGAAACAGCTCAAGCCGAAGACGAATGGGTGGATATCATCGGCCAAACTCAAGACGTATTCTTGAATTTACCACATGCTATGGTTTCTGGTAACCATGATGCCTACTCCACTTATACTTGGAACAATGGCCAGTTGAATGCTTTCAACAACCACGTTAATGCTCCAGATGCTGAAGGACGTATGTATGGAGGATCTTACTACTCCTTCGATTACAACAATACTCACTTTGTTATCTTGAACACCAACGATTCTGCTGATGAAAATGGCCGTGCGAATGAAATTGTTTCAGATGCACAAATGGAATGGATCAAAAATGACTTACAATCTGAAGCTGCTAAAAATGCGGACTGGGTAGTCGTATCCTTCCATAAACCTTTATTCTCTGGATCATACCACTCACTACAAGATAGTGATGTTCAAAAGAACCGTGCAGAACTCATCAAGTTATTCACAGATAATGAAGTCGATGTGGTTATCTCTGGTCACGACCACGTGAACTCAGTTTCTAAACCTTTACTTTACACAGATGACGCGCCAATTGGCAATGCTAAATTAGCAGCAGATTCACACGTCTCTCGTGAAGACGACATGTCTGTTTACACTGATCCTAAAGGAACCGTTTTTGTTACCTTAAACACTGCAGGGACAAAATTATACAAAGACATTTACAACCAAGGCATCGACTATATCGCTAAAGTTCGTCCAAAAGTTGCCCAAGCTTTAGGAGCAAAAGTCGAAAATGGTGTCATTGTTGAAGGTCGAGAAGAAGCGGAAGCTAATTTGGCTTACTGGAATGATTTATTCACTTACCAAAATCAACCAGGAGAATCTCCTAAATTTGAAGTGAGCCACTCTAACAATCGTGAAGGCTCTACTCAAAACTTCGCTACTTATGAAGTCACCCCAGACTCATTCAAGATGACACTTTGGGAAATTAAAGGAGACTTAGCTGAAGGAGAACGTTCAGAACCCTTTGCCGTTAACAGCTTCGTCATCCGTAAAAATGAAGAAGGGGGAGGAAGCACTCAACCTTCTGACAAACCGACCGATCAAAAAGATGAGCAAACAAAATTACCTCAAGAAATAATCGACTTGCAAAATAAAGTCAGTGCTTTAGAAAAATTGGCTGAAGCTTTAACCGCTCAAGAAGCGAAACGAGCTGAAGAAATTGAAAAATTAAAAGCAGAAATCGCTCGCTTAAATGTGGAAGTGAAAGATGCTCAAGCTAATGTTGCAGCTTTAGAAAATAAAGTGAAAGACTTAAGTCAAAAACTTGCTGACTGCTGCCCAAGCCAGGTCAAAGACAAAGTTAAAGGCACAGTCGCTTCTAAAGATAAAGAAAAATTAGATGCTGTGGTTCAAGATTTATTAGACCAACAAGCAAAAGATAAGGCTAAGAAAGCAGATCCTGCTAAAGAAGTAGCCAAGGCTGAAGAAGCTAAAGCTGAAAAAGCGAAAGATGGAGAACAAGCAAAAGCTGAAGAAGAAGATTCAGAAGCTTTACCGCAAACCGGTATTGTTTCGACTCTAGGACTCGCAGCGGCTTCCATTATCGCAGGTTTAGGCTTAGCTGCTGACAGAAAACGTCAATAACTATGATCTAAACCTATAAAAGAAGAACCCTCCGTTTGAATACGGAGGGTTCTTTTTATTTGAAACATAAGAGTGAGTGAACTTTAATATTTGACAACATATTGGCCGTCAATAAAACAGACATAGTAGTCTTTGTTATTGATGGTGTAATGGAACATTTCAACTGGAGCTCCTTTTTCCAAGGCTCCTTCCAATTCCAAAAGGCCAACCACATTAGTTTCACCAGCCAAAGAAGCTGAATCAGTGATTTTACCATTGGCATTGGGTTGAAGATTGAGGCTCTCATAGTAAGAGGACTTAATTTTATTTTTATTACTTGTCCGATTTTTTGGACGTCCCACCTGATTAATCACTTCTTCTGTCGTCATGGGGTGGGTGATTTGTTTCCAATCCTCACTGCTGATCCGTCCTCTGGATTCGCTGAACATGCTTCCCACAACGACGGCCAAAATAATTAAAATAAAAACTGTGATACCAACCATCACACGTTTTGATTGAGTTTCTGTATTGAATGTCATCTTGATGCTCCTTGTTCCTTACTTATAGTTTATTTAAAATAAGCTTAAAATTCAATACAAAGAATTTAGCCTCTTAAGGAAAAGAAGATAATGACCAGAATACCTAAAACAATGCGGTAGTAACCGAATACTTTGAAGTCATTGGTTTGAATATAGCGCATCAACAACTTGATGGCGATATAAGAGACTAGGAAGGATGTGATCATACCAACAATGAGAACGATCATCTCTAACTGGCTAAAAGACCAACCGAAATCTTTTAATTGGACCAGGCTGGCACCGACCATGACCGGGATAGACATAAAAAATGAAAATTCTGCAGCTACCGGCCGGCTCACTCGAGATAATAATCCACCCATGATAGTTGAACCAGAACGAGACGTCCCTGGAATTAGGGATAGGACTTGGAAAAAGCCAATTTGTAAAGCGAGGCCATAAGACATCTCACTGAAGCTGTGGACTTTAGTGGAAGTTTTTTTATTGCGATTTTCAATAATAATGAATAAAATCCCGTAAAGAATTAGGGTAAAGGCCACTGTTTGCCAATTGTAAAAGTAGTGGTTGATGACATCTTTAAACAAAAGTCCAATGATCCCAACCGGAATAATTCCCACTAAAACCTTAAACCAGACATCCCAAGTATGCCGCTTTTCTGCAGCGTTTTTTTTGGGAGAGAATGGGTTGAGCCGGTTAAAATAAATCAAAATCACAGCAAACACAGAGGCCAACTGAATGACAACCAAAAACATATCCATGAATTCTTTGGAAACATTCAGGGGAAGCAGCTCATCGAACAAAATCATATGACCGGTTGAAGAAATGGGCAACCATTCAGAAATCCCTTGAATAATCCCTAAGATGATAGACTTAATAATTTCAAAAAACACACTGTCAACTTCTTTCTCTATAAAATAATGATCGCATTAAATTTTAAGCCAAAGGTTCTTATATAGCAAACCTCTTTCAACAATCTTAATAAAAACACAAGAACTTCAGGCAAAAAAATAGCCCTTTTAGCTGGAGGGCTGAAAGGGCTAGGGGTCAACTTACAATTGGTCAACCAGGATACCAAAGAGTCTTTCTTTGGCGAGCTGGTCGTTGAAGGCTAGATAGCTGGAATTATCTGGGTCTATTTTTCCGACACGGACAGGATGAATCAATTCTTCTACTAAGTCATCCCCATTGTGACACAGATGAACCTCCGTAGGCAGTGGGGAAGGAGGGGCCTGCTGGCTGAGGAGGTAGAGATCGCCATGTTTGAGTAGAAAAGTGGACGCTAGAGGATGGTCATTTGAAATGACGAGAGCAGCTTCTTTCATGTAGGAAATAACATTATCAGCTGAAGCTAGAACTAAGGACAAGTTGAGCTTTTGTAAATCTTTGGCATAATGTTCAAGATCCTTCAGTTCTAAAGCCAGAACAGCTTTATAGTCTTTCGATTCTAACCAGTGTTGAAATGTTTTTTGCTGGCAGAGCTTTTTATAGTGTTGGATGATCTGGTCTTTTTCCTCATCGGTTCGTCTCGCTAGATCGGCTAAGAAGAAGACCACATTCTCTTCTTGAATTCTTTCATTGGCAGCGTTAAATCTTTCAGCCAATGGGCGACCAGTAATTAATAGCTGTTGGGCCGGATAAGCCATATGGAGGTGGATAAAGTCAGCTTCCGTTTCAGAAAGGCAAACCACATAATCAGCTGGACTCAGCCCTCTTTTGAAGTGGAAACTATAAGGCTGGCTGTCCCAGGCTACTAAGGATGCTGGCATCCAAACCTTTCGTGCCTTGACATGATGGTGGTAGGCGGGGCTTGGAATAGGGTAGAAGGATTGGAAACTTCCGCTCGTCAATAAGATAGAGGCTCTTAGCAAGAGTTGGATATGCTGGCGAGAGCCGTAAATGAGGATGCGGTCACCATAGGATTGGTGGACGGATTGAAATTCATCTGCCTCTTCGTCCAAGATATAATAGGAGTCGATTTCCGGGTGTTCTTCTTGTAAAAATTCGAAAAACTGCCATGAATTATAGGATCGCTTTTGAGGAGAATAGCCTCCTAATAGCCAAATATTTTTGTTGAGGGAAAAAGGCTGGGCTCTTTTTAAGATTGTGGTGCGCTCCACCAAGTATTGGGCATCATTTTTATCAAAAACATGGCTATTTAAGCCGAGATATCCCTGCTCATCGGCATTAAGTGAAAAGAACATCTGGCTCAGGCCGTGCTTTCTGACCGCCATATCATCAAAAAAATCTTGGTTGGATTGGGGATTGGCTTTCAAGCGAGTCATCAATGGGCGCTCTTGATCTTTTAAACTGATCCGAAGTTGGATTTGAAAGATACAGGAAGAAGCGCGCGCTTTGAATAGTGCTTCTGCTAAAGAGTCGAGTTGAATCTTTAAGTGGTAATCAAAGACATAATTATCATCATCGTGTTCAAAATCGATATCCAAGTGAGTCGGGAAAATGAAGTAAAGCTCGTGATCTTCATTGGAAACAATCGCTTCAGCTTGAGTGATCAGTCCACTATCCGTTTGTATTTTTCCTTTCAAAGTCAGGCTATCAGCAGAGCTTTCAACCTGAGTTAGGGTATTGTGCACAGTATATTTTTTTTCAGTCGTCATGCTTGACCTCCATTTAAAGCATTGCTTAACATGTATTTTATCATTTTTAAGCGCATAATGGGGGCTTTCTTATTTTTGACATATGACAGTGTGTCATATAGAATGAAGAAGTTATGACACCCTGTCACTTCAAGGAGAAAGCATGCCGACACAAACTTTTTATAATTTAGAAAAAGAAAAGCGTCAGCGACTCACACGGGTTGCTATTGAAGAATTTAAACAATCCCCTCTGAACCAAGCGTCAGTGGCTAATATTGTTAAAGCTGGTGAGATTTCGAGAGGGAGTTTTTATCAATATTTTGATAATTTAGAGGATTGTTATGGCTATGTATTAAGCATTTACGAAGAAAAAATATCAGATTATATTTTAAGTCAAGGGCCGGCTCAAGCATCTTTTATTGAGTCGGTCCAAGGTTTTGGTCGTGCTTATATTCAAGTGTGTATGGACTCGGATGACCGCTCTTTTTTAGAAAAAGTTTATCTTTCGGTTCAACCGCATTTAAAACAAAAGTTTTTATATCATATTATGAAACGCTGGATGGCCTTGTCAGAATCCGGTGGTATGGAGGATTTTTACCAGCAATCGGTCATCCAAAACGCCACAGAGCAAAAACGTTTTTTAAAATGCTTAATTAATGGTCTGAATTATACGATTGTGGAAGGCTATCAAAAGAATTGGTCATCTGAAACCATTTTTGAAAACTTTTCAACTGAGTTTCAATGGATGCTTCAGGGTGTCATTAAAAGTAAACAGAAAGAAGGGATATAATGGTTCGATTATGGAAATTAATGGATAGCAAAAAAATTGTATTCATTGTCATATTAATTTTTCTGGAAGCGGCTGGCTTCTTAGCCTTACCTACCCTGGCTTCAGAAATTTTGAATGCGGCAGCCATGCAAGCTGACCAGTCCTATGTTTATAAAATAGGAATACTGATGGTCATCGTTAATGCGCTGTCGATTATTTTTGCCTTCATATCAACCTACTTATCAGCCAAAGAGTCACAGGGACTAGGCCATCGCATTCGTCAACTTTTATTCGAGAAGGTGATGGATTTTTCAGCACAAGAAATGGCTCAATTTGGTTCATCAACCTTATTAACGCGGACAACCAATGATGTCATGCAGATTCAATTGGTCACCATGCTATTTTTACGTTTGATTATTATGTCTCCCATTGTCATGATTGTTTCCTTTTTCTTTGCTCTCCAAAGAGAAGCACAATTGGCTTGGGTTTTCGCGGTGACTTTACCTCTCATTGTGATTGTGGTAAGTCTGATATTAAAAGTGGCTAGCCCCATTTTTCGTTCTATCCAACAAAAAACAGACAGATTGAACCAGGTTTTTAGAGAAGGGTTAACAGGGATGCGTGTCATCCGAGCCTTTAATACGACTCCATTCGAAGAAAATCGTTTTGACCAGGCCAACAGAGATTTTAGAAATACTTCAATTCGCGCTAACTCTACCTTGGCTCTGATGTTACCAGCCATGCTCTTGGTCATGGGAGTGTCCAATGTCTTAATCTTTTATTTTGGAACTGACCTGATCAGCCAAGGCCATATGGAAATTGGGAACCTCATCGCCTTTGTCCAATACGGGGTTCAAATTTTAATCTCTGTTCTTCAAATTGCCATGCTCTTTTTCTTTCTCCCACGAGCGCAAGTTTCTGCAGAACGTATTTTGCAGGTTTTGGATACGGATGTTCATATTCAAGATCCTGAGCAAGCCATTGAAGTGGATACCAGCCTCCCTGTCCAGCTCCATTTAGACCAAGTGTCTTTTGGTTTTGCCGGAGCTGAACGCGATGCTGTTTCAGATATTAATATCCAAGCCCAAGCTGGAGACACCATTGCTATTATTGGGGGAACGGGGTCAGGGAAAACGACCATTGCCAATCTTATTCCCCGCTTGTATGACGCCAGTAGTGGTGCGGTTCGAATTAATGGAGTCAACATCAAGGATATGAAGCAGGATCATTTGCGAGATTTGATTGGCTATGCGCCACAAAAAGCCTTGCTCTTTTCTGGAACCATTCGCTCCAACCTACAATATGGTAAAGCGGATGCCACGGATGAAGAGATGTGGCATGCCTTGGAAGTGGCTCAGGGTGATTTCGTTAAAAACTTGGAAGATGGCCTGGACTCACGGGTGGAAGCCGGCGGTCAAAACTTTTCCGGCGGTCAACGCCAGCGATTAAGTATCGCCCGTGCGATTGTTAGCCAACCTGCTATTTATATATTTGACGATTCTTTCTCGGCTCTCGACTTTAAAACAGATGCTAAATTAAGAGCCGCCCTGAAACCTGAAACCAAAGATGCTATTGCGATTATTATCGCTCAACGGGTGAATACCGTCATGAATGCCGATCAAATTTTAGTTCTTGACCAAGGACAAATTGTCGGACGTGGGACCCATGAAGAATTAGTCGAAAGTAATGCAATTTATCAGGATATTGTTGAATCTCAAACCAAGGAGGGAGATGAATAATGGCTCAAGATCATAAAAAAAATCAAATAAAAAGAGATAAGCCTAAAAGCTTTATGGGCACGGTTGGCCGACTGATCCGTTACATGTCCAACTATGCTTGGTGGTTTTTATTGGTTCTTGTCCTCGCGGCCTTATCAGCGATTTTGTCTGCCCAACTTCCCCGGGTAATGGGACAAATCACGACTTTAGTTTTTGATGGCTTGCAAAATGGCTTTAATGAAAATCTCGGTCGCTATGCTTTTGACTTTCAAGCCATCGGACAAACGATTATCTTGTTAGCTAGTCTCTATGTCCTGTCTGCTATTTTCAGATATTTTCAGCAATTTATTACCGCCCGGGTGTCTCAACATACGGTCTATAATTTGAGAAAAGATTTAAAAGAAAAGATGGGACGTTTACCTATCCAATACTTTGACACCCATTCTACGGGGGATATCTTATCTCGCGCGATCAATGATATGGACCAGGTAGCCAACTCCTTAGGTCAGTCTTTAACTCAGATTACGACTTCTGCGGTTCAATTTATCGCTATTGTCGTAACCATGCTGACTTTAAGTGGGCCCTTGGCAATTATTGTTATCTTAATGGTTCCTCTGAATTTCTTACTCATCGGTTTAGTGGCACCCAGGGCTCAAAAATATTTTGGCCGCCGCCAGAAAGAAATTGGTCGCCTGAATGACTATACAGAAGAAATTTATGCTGGTCATACCGTGGTTAAAATGTATAATCAGGAAGACTATGAGCAAGGAGAATTCGATGTTTATAGTGACCAGGTTAACCAAGCAGCCAGTCGGGCAGAATTTTATGCGGGAATGATGAATCCCTTAGTTGGAACAGCTAAAGACTTTGCCTATGTGGCGGTGGCCATCGTAGGGGGAATAGGGGTTTACAATGGTGGCATTAGCATTGGAGTGGTTCAATCCTTCCTCCAATACGTTAACCAGTTCTCTCAACCTTTCCGTGCCTTAGCTAACTTAGCCAACACCATCCAGATTACCATCGCCGCAACTGAACGGGTTTTTGAAGTGTTAGATGAGGATGAGATGGTAGAAGAAGAGGGAGTGGAAACAATCAAAGACACTCCTTATATCGTCGAATTTGACCATGTTCAATTCGGTTATGAGCCAGATCAGCTCTTGATGAAAGACTTTAACTTAGAGGTTCGGCCAGGGGAAATGATTGCTATTGTCGGCCCAACCGGCGCTGGAAAAACAACCCTGATCAATCTATTGGAACGTTTCTATGATATTAATGGCGGGGTCATCCGCTATAAGGGAGTAGACATCCGTAATATCTCGAGAGAAACACTAAGAGATCACTTTGCTATGGTCTTGCAAGATACTTGGTTATTCGAAGGAACGATATGGGATAATCTGAAGTATGGCTCAGAAGAGGCTAGTGATGAAGACATTCTTCAAGCCTCTAAAGCGGCTCATGTTCATGACTTTGTTCGCAGTTTGCCAGAAGGCTATGATACGGTCTTGACCGAATCCGGCTCCAATATTTCTCAGGGGCAGCAGCAATTAATCACCATTGCGCGTGCTTTCTTGAGAGACCCTGAAGTCTTGATTTTAGATGAAGCGACGTCGAGTGTGGATACACGGACTGAAATGCTCATCCAACGGGCCATGAATAAGTTATTGGAAGGGCGGACCTCTTTCGTGGTGGCCCACCGCCTGTCAACTATTCGTGATGCTGACAAGATTGTTGTGATGGTGGATGGCGATTCAGTGGAACAAGGAAACCATGAGGAATTACTCGAAAAAGACGGCATCTATGCGGATCTTTACAACGCCCAATTCGCTTAATTATAAAAATAAAGCCAGGAGAAAAATAAAGCAACTCCTGGCTTTTTGTGCGGGAAGGGAAAGAAAAACTATGATGACTTCCTTTTAATTCGCTTAACTTTAGATAAGGCCCATGTATTCGAAAAAAAACAGCTCCCTAAGTATAGAAGGGAGCTGTTTTAAGCTTTAAATGGGGTGGAAAAAATATTTACCAAGCAGGAACAGAAGATCCTTTGGTGGCTTGATCGATAATGTCTGCGACTTCATCAGAATGGTAAATGTCCACAATCTTTTGATAAACTTCATTGTCTTGGTCTTCTGAACGGGCAGCAATAATATTGACATAAGGATCGGTTTCTTCGTCGATTTCTTCTAAGTAGAAGGCATCTTCAGTAGGGATTAAACCTGACGCTGTGGCGTGGTCATTGTTAATGACAACAAAATCTTGGTCTCCCATCGCACGAGGTGTTTGAGCCGCATCAATTTCTACGATTTCTAAGTTTTTAAGATTATTGCTGATGTCGTCGACAGTAGGCAAGAGGCCGGCTGCTTCATCCACTTCAATCAAACCAGCTTGCTGTAATAAGATTAAAGCACGTCCTCCATTGGAAGGGTCATTCGGAATGGCAACAGACGCACCATCTGGAATATCTTCAACCGAGCTGATGTTGTTAGAATAGAGGCCTAAAGGGTTAAAGGTTGTGGCCCCAATCTCAACTAAGTCATCCCCAGCGTCTTCATTATATTCTTCTAAAAATAAGCGGTGTTGGTAGGCATTTAGATCTAAATCCCCAGCAGATAGGGCTGTGTTAGGTGTCGCATAGTCTTCAAAAACGACCAGCTCAATGGAAATTCCTTCCTCTGCGGCTTGGTCTTTAATGTAGGTCCATTGTTCATTGGAAGGACCTTCACCGACAATCCCAATTTTTACATTTTGATCAGCTGAACTCTCAGCAGCTTGGCTAGAGGACTGGTCGCTAGATTCACCACTAGAACATCCTCCTAATATTAAGGCAAAGAGCAAAGTCACAATACTCACAAACCACCATTTAAATTTCTTCATTTCACACACTCTCCTTTATGATTATAAAATTAAAAACGTCCTTAAAAGATTTCTCTTTTAAGGACGTTTGAATAATTTCATCAACGTGTTACCACCTTATTTTACTATAGAATTACTCCTATAGCCTCTACCAGTCTAACAACTGTTGCACGGTAACGGGTGCAAACGTATAAGATTTGCTTTTCAGCTCAACTTATCTGCTCCAAGACCATGTTCAATATCTCGTTCTTTGCCATATCTCACCAAGCATGGCTCTCTTTGAAAGACGTCCATATTTACTTATCTCTTCATCGCTTTATATTTTATGTCTTTTATCTTACGCAAGCTCTGCCTGCTTGTCAAGCATATCTTTTTTTATTGGCTTGGCGGATCGAATAAATAGTCACAAAAATGTTAAAGTTTGACTATTTAAATCCTTGTGTTTATAATTCAACTTAAGACAAGAAAGGAAAAAAACATGACAAAGATAGCCATACTTACCGAAACATCCGCTGACCTGACTCCCAGACAAAAAGAATATAAATGTATCTTTCAAATCCCCCTCTATATTATAATGGACGGAAAAGCATACAAAGAAGAAGAAGACATCTCATCTGCCGATTATTATCGCCGAATCGATCAAATGGATGAGATTCCTAAAACTTCCCAGGCCACGCCCTATGATTTTAAGGAAAAATTTGAAAGTATTTTTGAGCAGAACTACGATCACATTATTGTCATCACCCTGTCTAAAAAACTATCAGGCACTTACCAGTCGGCCTGTTTGGCAGCAGAAGACTATCCGGAGCAAGTTTCTGTTTTTCCTAGCCAAACAGGATCAGTCGGCGAGGGCTTGCTAGTTGAAGCGGCAGGACGAATGGTTGAGGCTCATTACAGCCTGGAAGAAATTTTAAGAGAATTGGATCGTTTAGACCAAGCTGGCCAATTATCAGCCGCTCTTGTTTCCATTGAAAACCTGGTCAAAGGAGGGCGCGTTCCCAAAATGGCTGGCCGCTTACAATCTTTTTTAGGCCTAAAATTTGCTTTTAATTTAAAAAATGGCCAGTTACATTTCTTAAAACACAGTCGCCGTTTAAATCGTGTGTTAGAAGCGATGGAAAATGATTTTGAAAACTGGTATCAGCAACAAAATGGGCCTTGCCAGGTTGCCCTTTTCCATGTCAATGATCCTGAGCAAGGGCAAAAATTTTTGAAAGCTTTTAAAGATAAATTTCCCGAAGTTCCAGTGGAATTGCAAGCCTTAGGCCCAGTGATTGGGACCCATGCTTCAACAGGGGCTCTGGGAATGGCGGCCATTCCTTTGGTTGAATATGAAAAATAGAAGATGAAATGGAAGAACTGTATTTTTTCTTCTATGACATTATAAAAAAGCTGTGACTGCCATACTAGCCCTTCCTAAGATAAGAATCTTAGCGAGGGAGCCTTAAACAGTCACAGCTTTTCTTTTTAAATGTAGCTTTAATTTTCAAAGGCTTGAGCTAAAAGTTTCAAGCCATTTTTACGGTTTTCAATGCCAGGCATGATGGTGCACATTAAGAGTTCATCGGCCTGGAAGGCTTGGATATAAAGATCTAATTGCTGGCGGATAGCCTCCGGATTGCCCACAATGAGGCGGCTACGATTTTTTTCAATAGCCTTTTGTTCAGCTTGACTGAGATCATAGTTAGCTGCAGTTTCAATAGAAGGGATTTGTTTAAATCGACTAAAATTATCTTGCCCTAACATCCACAAATCAATAGATTTAGCCAGAGCTTCTGCTTGTTCTTCATTTTCACCAATGGCTGCGAACATGGAGAACATCACTTGAGGTTCAGATAAGAAAGCAGAAGGCTGGAATTCTTCACGGTACACTCGGCAAGCTTCCCGGCCAACTTCAAGCTTATCTCCTGAAGCATAAGGGAAGAGGCCGAAGCAATAACCAATTCCTAATTTAGCTGCCAACTTAGCATTTTTGACACTGGTGCTGAGTAACCAAAGGTCAGGCTGGCTGTCCGTTAAAGGACGGGCTTTGATATTGCCATGGCGGAAACTTTCATCCTCTTCTTCTGACAGATAATGCATCAGATCACTGATCGCCGTTTTGTAACCAAAGCGATGCTCTTTTAATTCATTTAAAGTGTCATTGACTTGGTTAGTGCCGGCTGTGTTTCCTATCCCTAAATCTATGCGGTTGGGATGGGCAGCTTGGAGAACTTGGAAATTTTCAGCCACTTTGAAAGGGCTATAATGGGGAACCATGACTCCTCCCGAACCGATACGAATGGATTCGGTTTGGTCAGCTAAGTGCATCATTAAAACTTCTGGACTAGAAGAGGCAAAGGCAGGCAAATCATGGTGTTCTGCCACCCAAAAGCGGTGGTAACCCAAAGATTCAGCCAGTTGAGCCAACTCAGCAGATTCTTTTACGGCCTGATGACCATTGCTTCCTTCATCGATTTGAGCATAGTCTAGAATATTTAGTTTTACCATTTTAACACCTCTTTATGCTTCTAAATGATGGTAGACATTTTCAAAGACTTCAGCAATATCTTCAGTAATTCGAATGGTTTGGTCACGAGCTTCAGGGGCAATACGGTAAGGTTTGCGGTTCATGGTCACGTATAAGGCGGCCTCATTTTCGCCGGTCATCTTTTGGAAAGGGTCGCGAATGAATTGAGGAGTAGTCGTCCCCACTCCGCTTTCAAGGAAGAGGACTTTTTTACCTTCGTTTTCTTTTAAGAAATTCTCATAGCGACGTCGCTGGCGGTGGAAGTCTGGGTCTTCAACCATGCCTTTATAGGTATCGCGTTTATTAATTTCCATAAAAGTGCCACACTTAGGACAACGTGGGACCAGTTCAGTCGGAACTTGCATGTTTTTTTGTTGGTCCACCATTTCCTGATTCCATTCTGGATTAATAGGGTAAGCTTGCTGGTGGCAAAAATCGGAACATTGCATTAAACCGTATTCTCCCTGGCAACGGAAGACTTTAGACATATCATAGTCTGACCGGTAAAAAGCGGTATCGGCATTGGTCGTGATGACATGATAGTTTCGTTTTTCCAGGACTTTTCTTAGCTGGGTATAAGCGAGTCCTTCTGGTTGGTCAAAATAATTTAACTTAACAAATCGGCTTTTGAATGCCCACATTTCCTCGGGAGATTCCCAACCTAGGAAGACAAAAGCTTGAAGCATGTCGAAGAAATTATATTTATCTATAAAATCTGGGAACTGGTCTTTGAAACGGGGACCAGTGTAAACAAAACCTGTCGCCGCCGACATACCGGCACCAATGCCGACGACGATAGCTTCCGCTTCATCAATAAGTTCGGCTAATAATTCACTCTGGCTAAGGTCATTTTTCTTTTCTAATGTTTTCCAAATTGTCATATTATACCTTCTTTAATTTATTTTGGTAAATTTCTAAGTCAGAATCTTCAAAGACATTAAAAATGACTTGAAGAGAGGAAGACTGTTCTTTTAAATAGTCGCGAACCGTTTGGATGGCGATGTCAGCAGCTGCGTCTTGAGGGAAGCCGAATTGGCCTGTCCCGATGCAGCAAAGGGCGATGGAAGACAGCTTATGTTCATCAGCTAATTTTAATACATGTTGATAACATTCGCTCAATAGTTGTGATTTGACGGCAGATGACTTGCCCATAGTAATGGGGGCAACTGTGTGGATAATATATTTGGCTGGTAAGTTATGGCCGGGAGTTATCTTGGCCCGACCCATTGGTTCTTTACGCCCCTGCTCTCGGCGAATCTTGGCCACATCTAAGCGGATCTGGTAGCCTCCCTTAGATTGAATTTCATTATCGATGCAGTGGTGGTTAGGGATGAAACACCCTAAAAATTCACTATTAGCTGCATTCACGATGGCATCAACCTTGAGAGAGGTAATGTCCCCCTGCCAAAGGTAGATCTGTTTTTCCACTTCTTCCAAGTCTTCCAAACGGGGTTGATAACGCTGAGCATGACGTTCTTGTAAGTAGTCATCTTGGACGCTTAAAAATTCGTCATCGATAGGGTAAGGAAGGCGGACATTCATGAGCCCCCTAAACATACTCGCTAATTCGTTTTCAGCTAGAGGAAGAATAGGTTCAATTTCAATGCTGTCGCCTTGGGCATTTTCTTGCATAAGATAAGTAACCAGATAAATTAAACGTTCTCTTTGATTCATAAACAACCTCTTTTTTACATAATAAAAGCAGTAAGGACGTGAGGTCATTCTTGGCCTGTGTCATTACTGCTTGAAAGTCAGTCCATCTTAAGCTTCTTCTAAAGCGTCAAATGCTGCTTCATCAACGTCCGTTAATTTAATTAACCAGTTTTCTTCTGCTTTTTCAGAGTTCAATAATTCAGGTTGGTCTTCAGCAGCTTCATTATAAGCTGTGATTCGACCTGCTAAAGGACTTTGAGCTTCAAAAACAGTTTTAGCCGCTTCAAGATTTAAGAAAGCTTCGCCTTCTTCTAATTCATCTTTAGATAAAAACTCCACAAAACCAACAGTACCCACATCGTCTTGTAATTCAGGGGTCATAGAAATGATGTACTCATCTTCATTTTGTTCAATAAAAAAGAAATTTTTTCTTTTAGTCATTGCCATTCTCCTTTTCTTTTAATGCATTAGAATTCTATCAAATTAAAGCTCATCTGACTAGTTATTGGTCAGATTCATCATCGAGTTGACGGATGCGGTCACGGGTTTCCTCTGACAAAGATCCGCCCAAGTCCATCATATAAACAATGTCAGCAAAGGCACGGTCAGGGATTTTTAAATCATCAAGCTGGTCTTCCTTGATGCCTAAATCAATCAAATCTTCCTGTCCTTGAGCGATTTTTACGGCAAATTCAGGCTCGGTCACAAAGGGAGTGCTGGCGCCAACAAAGTCTGAGAAAGAAAGCCCTTCTAAGGCTTTGTCAGGAGAATTGATACCACCAGTTGCCATGATAGGCAAGCGCCCTTTGAAATGATCATGTACAACTTTGTTCATATACTCTCCCTGGTGTTGGCCGGCACGAATTTTTTGCAAGTAAATATTTTTACCCCAGCTAGCGGTAGCGTAATAGTCAATATCAGCCACCTCCATTAATCGGTCAACAAATTCATTAAATTCTTCCACCCGGTAACCAATCTGATCACCACGTGTTTCTTCTGGCGTTCCTCTGAAACCAAGAATGAAAGTATCATCTGCATATTGGTCAATGATAGACTGAACCTCTTGGAAAACTTCAACCCCAAACCGTGAGCGATTTTCAATGGATTGGGGACCGTATTCATCCTCTCGTTGGTTAGAAAAGGTGGAGAAAAAAGTTTGGATGAGTAAGCGTTGGGCTGCAGAAATTTCAACTCCATCAAAGCCAGCTTGAATCGCTCGGCGAGTGGCTTGCCCATATTGGTGGATAATTTGTCTGATTTTTCGTGGACTTAATTCATAAACAGTGTGTTCCACCGGTGTGTTGAGCTGCATAGCTGAAGGGCCATAAACCACGCCATAATCTTCTAAGGCAATCTTAGCAAAACGTCCAGCATGGGTGAGCTGCAAGATAGCTTTATTTCCCTGACTTTTCATAGCTTCAGCCAGACGTTTTAAGGATGGAATATGCTCGTCACTCACTGCAGAAAAACCATATTTAAACAGTTGGCCATAGGGCTCTATATAAGCGGCACCCGTGATAGCCATGGCTGCTGATCCTGCTCGCCGTTCAGCGTAGGCCACATCTTCGTCTGTCACAAAACCTTCACGAGTCGATGATTGGGTAATCACCGGTGAAACCACAAAACGATTATCTAAAACGACCCCATTGGGTAGGCGGAGGGGTTGAAATAAGTCATTATATTTTTCATTCATCGTACATAACCTCTTTTCATTTCTTACAAACATAATAAAAAGCAGTTGTCCCAACATTCCCTTCTAAGCTGGAGAGAGTTACTGGCTGAACTCGATAGGTGGAATATGTCACAGGATAACTGCTTTTTCATTTTTATCATGACGGAATTAGTGGAATATAGCAAAGAAATAGCTGGTCAATGCTTTATTTTAATGAAAAATAAGTGTAAAAAGCGCCACCCTCTCGTTTTTGAAGAACAATACTGTTTTTTATCCCATAAAACTGAGAACGATGGCAGGGATCAGCATGGCAGGAACCATATTCATCACACGAATATTGGTTATATCCAACATGTTTAAGCCCAAAGCGATTAAAAGAAGGGAACCGACGGCGACGACTTCATTTATAATCAGATCGGATAAGAAGGGTTGGAGGACACCTGCTAAGAGAGTCAGGCTACCTTGGTAAATAAGGACAGCAAAAGCAGACAGTAAGACACCCAATCCTTGAGTGCTAGCTAGTAAAAAGGTGAAGATGCCATCTAAAATACTTTTAATATAAAGGGTTGAATGGTCGCCTTGTAAGCCACTTTGGAGGGAACCGATAATAGCCATGGAGCCGACGCAAACGACCAAGGTTGAGGAAATAAAAGCTTCAGCAATAGAGTTTTCTTGAGATTTTGAAGAGGAAAAACGATTTTCAATCTGTTGAGCTATTTTCTTTAGGCCAGCATCCAAGTTGATCCATTCCCCAATCAGGGAGCCAAGAGTGATGGACACAATC
This sequence comes from Atopococcus sp., assembly GCA_043424615.1. Taxonomy (GTDB): domain Bacteria; phylum Bacillota; class Bacilli; order Lactobacillales; family Carnobacteriaceae_A; genus JAUNQW01. The sequence goes on along the minus strand of JBHWOX010000033.1, from coordinate 100,209 downwards.
ATCAAAGTCAGCCGGTCACTGGCTAGAGCCCCATCAATCCCCATCAGGATGACGGTTAAGGCAATCCCAGACATGACGGTTTGTGTCAGTCGCTGGGGGATAGCCGTCTTGGCCAGCATCCCCAAAGAAGAAGCAATCAGAATAGCTAGAAAATTGACAATAGCACCCATATAACCACCCCATTCATAAATATTGAATGTATTTTAGCTGTTTTCAAGTCAACTTACAACTGCAAAAATAAGAAGAGCAAAAACAAGATTGTATTCTATTGTGCTCTTTTTTTCTCATTCAAGCTAAAAAATAAAAATATCAGAACAGTTTGCGGATATAAAAACGATAAGCCATACTTCTCTGATATTATAGGGATGTGTGATGAAATGATAAAGGAGAATGATAATGAAGTTAATTCAAATGAAACGCGCGGGTGAAATGGTCTATACACCAGGAGTAGACATGGCCATGCAACAATATGTCAGAGAAAATATTTTTTTAGATGATGATATCATCATGCCTTATACGACTTCTCCCCAAGTTCAAATGGGTCGCTATCAAAATGCGGCCAAAGAGGTCAATATGGATTACTTAGAAGAAAATGATATTGGCTTGGTCCGCCGAGATACGGGCGGAGGAGCTATATACTTAGACCGGGGGAACACCAGCTTCTGTTTTTTAAGTTCTGAAAAATCTAACGACACTGATTTGAACTTTAAAAAACTTTACCAACCAGTCATTGAAATCCTCCATGACTTAGGAGCTACCGAAGTCGAATTATCCGGCCGTAATGACCTAGCGATTAATGGTAAGAAAGTTTCTGGGGCGGCCATGTCCTTAGATGAACACCGCATCTATTCTGGCTATTCTCTTCAACTGGATGTGGATGTGGAGTCCATGGTAAAAGCCTTGACCCCTAACCGTAAAAAAATCACTTCAAAAGGAATTGATTCGGTTCGAAGTCGGGTAGAAAGTATTCGCCCACACTTAGCTCCGGAATACCGTGATCTAAGTCCTAAAGCATTCCATGATTTAGTTGCGGCTCGACTGCTAGGAGTGGAATCCTTGGACCAAGCAGATGAATATGTGCTAACAGATGAAGATTGGGCAGCCATTGATAAAATTTGTGAAGAAAAATATCTGAATTGGGATTGGGTCTACGCTAAATCACCTAAGTACGAATACTACCGCGATGAACGTATTGAAGGGGTCGGAACCATTGAGATGAATTTAGAAATTAAGTCCGGCCGAATAGATAAAATTAACATCTATGGGGACTTCTTTGGAAGCCAGCCTATTAAAGAAGTGGAAGAGGCCTTGATTGGGACACCGGAGCGACGAGAAGATCTGATGGAGGTCTTATCGAATATGGACCTCACTCCTTACTTTAACGCTCAGATTCATAAAGAATTAGTGGACATGATTTTAAGCTAGTTGCTAAACAAGCTCATTTGCTTCAACAGCCCTGGCTAGCCGCCTCTTGGGCTAGCTTCTTTTAGGTTTTGTTATCATTTAATAATATAAAGCCTTATGAAGCAAATCCTGCTTCAATATGAAAAAACCTGCCTTTCCCGGCAGGTTTTTTGCTTGGCTGAATTAGAAGAAATCGTATTTTTTCAAGATGAAATAAGTGACCACACTCAGGATAAGGGTTAATATCCCTAAGATGGTAAAGGCATGGGGGTGGTTAGCGAAGGGGAGAGCCACGTTCATCCCCCAAATTCCTCCAATAATCGTTGGAATCGTCAAGATAACGGTAATAGAGGTTAACACCTTCATAATCAAGTTGAGATTGTTGGAAATGACATTTTCAAAAATACCACTTAAATGTTCAGACAAACTTAAAGCCATTTGGGACATTTTTTGGGCTTGTTGACTTTCTACTAAAAGGTCATGAAGTTTATTTTCATGTTCTTCGGTGAGGGTCGTTAAAGGGTGGCAGTGGATAGATTGGAAGACTTCCTCATTGCTTTCAATGGCTGATTTTAATATCACCAGGCTCTTTTCAATGGCCATTTGCCGATAAAGTTCGTGGTTTTTGGATGAATGGACCACATCCACTTGCATGCGTTCAATGTCAGCCAGAATGCGTCTAAGAGCTTGGACATAGGAGCGCTCGTTTAAGAGAAGAAGCTCTAAAATAAATCCTCCCAAGTCCAATTGATGGCCAGAGTCATTGTTTTTGCCGAAAAACCTTTCCCATAGTTGGTGGATAAAGTCTGGGGTTTGATAAGACAGTGTGATAATGCGGTGGTTGGAAATGATAATGGAAAGTGCTCTGACATCGAACTCAATTCGTTCGTCTTCGTTTTCAACTTCAAAAGGGGTTTGGACCAAAATAAGTTTCGGGTGGTCGGCCTCTTTTTCCAAAAATTCTGTTCGGGCGACTTCGAAAATATCATAAGCATCGGATATAAAATCTTTCGGTAGCTGATGGTTGGTGTGGATCAGCTCTAACTCTTCTGAGCTGGGCTTTTCAAAGTGAATCCAAGTGTAATCTCCCTGATGCAGTTCTTCTTTATAAACAATCATAGCTTCACCCTTATTCTTCTCATAATGTCATCACTTATCATAGCAGACCCCGATTTTTTTAGCTGTAAAATGATTTTATTTCATTAGGAAATGCAATAATGTTTTTAAAAGTACTCTAAAAGGAGAAGAAAGCCTAGGAAATCATAAAATATCTTTTTTTAAAGATATGGAAATTGAAAATAATGGGCGCGCCCCTTAAGTTAAAGATAATTCAAAAGGAGGAAAAATGATGGTCTTAGATGTCAATAAATTGTATAACCGACGAAATGATAGCCGTTTCAACCGCATGGCTGTGGGGGATATGACAGAGCGGCTAAGACTGAGTCGGCCGGACCAGCCTGCCTTGATAGCTTGGACAGGTGCTTATGCTTATGAGGAAAATCAAGTTTTGACTTATCAGACTTTAGATAGCCGAGCCAACCAATTTGCCCATGCTCTTCTCAAGCGAGGCTTAAAGAGGGGAGACCGGGTGGCCTTTCTCATGGAAAATTCATCCGAAGCCTTTATTGCTAAATTGGGGGTAGCTAAGGCTGGTTTGGTGAGTGTTCCAATCAACACCATGTTAGCGCCGGATGTTGTGAAATATATTATTGACTTAACCCAACCCGCTTTTATCGTTTCGGACGATTGCTATCTGAGCTCTTTGGAGGGGCTTTTAAAAGAAAATGATGGCTTGGTGGATTTGGTTCTGCCTATTGACCCTCCAGAGGCTGCTGGTAGGGATGGCCTCCAAGCCCAAGATTTCCGTTCTTTTTATTGCAATGAAAGCAGTGACGCTCCAGAAGTGACCATACACGCGGATGATATTTGGGAGATATTGTTTACGTCAGGGACAACTTCCAAACCCAAAGGGGCTATGATTTCTCATGTCTATACTTATTTGGCCGGCTACGATTATGGCATGCATTTTTCAAGAGGAATTGACTTTCCTAGCCAATTTAAGCTCCTGTCCTTTCTTCCTACCGTTTATCATGTGGCAGATCAAACTTTACCCGCTGCTTGTTTCTTACATGGGGGAAGCTTAATGTTAGGTCGGCGGCAGAATATCAAAGAAATGGCAGAGGCTATTTCAAGCCTCCGACCGACAGCCTTGTGGGGCGGTTCAGCCATTGCCGTGGAAGAATTGGTGGACGAATATGTCACCCAAGCTGAAAAATATGACTTTTCATCATTAACGTCTATTCTCTATGGTTACGCTGTACTGGATCCTTTTTATCACAAAAAATTAAAAGAGATTTGCTCTGACCGCTTACAAATATGGAACTCTTTTGCTCAAACAGAAGTCATTGCAGGTTATCGTTTTTACCATGATGAATATCCAGATACCTACCTGCAAGAAGCTCCATTGACCAATAATGTGGGCCATGCTGATGCTATCCTTGCTAGTAAAATTGTCGATGCACAAGGAGAAACGATTCATTCAGATGAAGTCGGGGAAGTCGTTTATCGCTCCCCCCTATCTTTTTCGGGCTATTACAAAAATCAGGAAGCTACCAATCAAGCCTTGGTCGATGGATGGTTCCATTCAGCGGATGGCCTGTACCGCAAAGACAACGGCCTATCCGTCATGGTTGGGCGCTTCAAAGACATTATTAAAACGGCGGGTGAAAATGTTTCGGCTTCTCGGGTGGAAGCAGTATTAAATGGGCACCCTTCAATCAAGCAAGCGGCTGTGATTGGCCTATCTGATCCCAGATGGGGAGAAGCTGTCACTGCTGTCGTGGAGCTGCGAGAGGGAGAAAGTTTAACAGCAGAAGAAGTTAAAAAATATGCTCGCCAACATTTAGCTGGCTTTGAAACGCCGAAAGCGGTTTACTTTGAAGAGCGTTTACCTGAATCCATATCCAATAAAATTCAAAAAAATAAACTCATCGAAAAATATGAAAATATAAAAAATAAAGGGGAGCAATAAATGACCATTCAAAAAGCTGTTGTGTTAGGAAGCGGGACCATGGGTAAGCAAATTGCGGGGCATTTGTTGAATGCTGGCTTAGATGTGCGCCTAATCAAGATAACCGATGACTTAACTTCTGATGGTCTGGCCAAATTAAAAAAAGACATCCAACCCTTTCTTTATCAAGCAGACGACATCCAAAGATTAGAGATAAAGGCCTGGGAAGAGTGGCTGCTTGATGAGGAAGCGCCTGATATCGTCCTAGAAGCCATCGTCGAAGACCTGGACAGCAAACAAGAGCTTTGGCGAAAAGTTGAAGATCACTGCCAACATCCTTCTACGCTTTTTGTTAGTAATACATCAAGTTTGTCGATTGAAGCCATCAGCCAAGGTCTGAAAAACCCTAAGCGTTTGTTGGGTCTGCACTTTTTCATGCCTGTCCCTTCTAGCCGGTTGGTTGAAATTGTTTCTTATGACCCCAGCCAAGACCAACAAGTCAAACAGTTGCAGGATTTTGTATTAAATAAGCTAGGAAAAAATTATATAGTCGCTAAGGATGAAATTGGTTTTATAGCTAATCGAATTGGTTTTTATGCCAACCATGACATCATGCAAAGAGCAGAAGAAAAGAGCTGGCCTGTGAGCCAGGTGGATGCCCTTTCAGGTAAATATCTGGGTCGAACTAAAATGGGACCCTACCGTCTTTCGGACTTTACAGGCAATGATCTTTCCTTACAGGCCATAAAGAACTATCAGGCGGATTCATTTTTGAATCCTTTCTTCAAAGAGCGGCCGGTTGCCGAGCAGATGGTTGACCAAGGCTTGCTGGGAGATAAGGTGAAGGCAGGCTATTATAAAAAAGAAAACAAAAAGCGCTATGTGTTAAATTTAGAAAGTTTTACTTATGAAGCCGGTGACTTTCCTTACTATGGTTTTTTTGACGACTTTAAAAGCCAAGATTTCAGCCATAATTTTCAGCTCATTTTTGACGCCCAGCACGAGCTTGGTAAATTTATGTGGGAATCATTGAGCCAACTGCTCTATTTTTCAGCCGTTAATGTGGGGATAGTGACGGATGATTATCGTGATATCGACCGAGCCATGGTGTGGGGGTACAACTGGTCCTTAGGTCCCTTCCAAATTTGGGATGCGATTGGTTTTGACCAAGTCAAAGAAAGATTGGCAGAAGAGCACGGAGAATTGCCTGCTTGGCTGGATTCAATAGAACATAGTTTTTATCAAAAGGGTGAATCGATTGATCTCACTCCCTCTTTAAAAGACCAAGGGTATGAAGAATTGGATCAATCTTTTGAACAAGGGTGTTTATATAGTAAAGATCGTATCTTGCTGTTTTTAATCGCGAGTAAGAACAATACCTTGAATATTCCTCTCTTCAAGGAAATGTTAGCAACTCTAGATTTACTTGAGCAGGAAGAATATGAGGGCTTGATTCTTTCAACAGCTGGGAAAAACTTCAGCGTAGGCTATGACCTTAAAGCTATGCAAGAACAAGTTGAAAAAGGTCAAATCGACAAGCACTTGGATGAAAGTTCCACTTATGGCTATGAATTAGTGAATCGTATAAAGTATAGTCGCAAGCCTATTGTTACCGCCATTCGTTCTTATACTTTAGGTGGCGGTGCTGAAATTGCCATGCAATCTCCAATGGTGATAGCGGCTGCCCAGTCTTATATTGGCCTAACAGAAGTCGGTGTGGGCTTGATCCCTTCAGGCGGGGGCCTAGCGGAGTTGGCGGACCGAGTCTATCGGTCCAAGCTTTCACGCTATGAAAAGAAAAGACGCTTGCAAGACGCCTTTATGACCGTTGCTTACGGGAAAGTTTCTAAAGATGCTTATGATGCTAAACGATTGGGCTATTTAAAAGATACTGATCAGGTCGTGCTTCATGAAGGTCAGCTTATCCCTGCTGCCGAAGCTTGGATTCGTTTTCAATGGCAGATCGGCTTTCATCCTTTAGCTAAAAAATCTTATCCCGTCTTTGGTACAGAATTTAAAGCAATGATTGAAGGGCTCACATCGAATTGGGTGCAGGCTGGTTTTGCTAGTGAATATGACCAGCAATTGGCCCGCTGCATGGCGGATGTTCTCGCAGGAGGGAATCTGGCGATGGGGATGGAAAGTCATCCAGACCTGCTTCAGAAATTAGAGATCCAACATTTTAAAGATTTAAGCCGAGAAGAAAAAACTTATCAACGGATGAAACATATGATGACGACAGGAAGAGTACTGCATAACTAGGAGGATGAGGATGGAAAAGGCATATATTGTTGCCTATGGGCGATCAGCCATAGGTAAAGGACGTCCGAGCGGTCATTATTATTATGATAAGCCTGAAAACATAGCCAGTCAGGTTTTGAATGGTGTCTTAAAGCGAGTGGAGGGGACTTTCCAGCCCAGTGAGGTTGATGATTTAATTGTGGGCTGTTCAGTACCAGAAAATTTACAGGGGATGAATATTGCTCGTAAGGTGGGTTTGCTTTCGGATTTAGGTGAGGATGTTCCTGCCCAAACTATTAACCGTTTTTGCGCTTCGGGCTTGCAATCAATCGCTACTGCAGCCCAAGCCATTCAATCCGGCCACAGCGATATAGTGGTCGCTGGTGGACTGGAATTCCAATCCACTACCCCTCCAGCCGAGAGCCCAGAAGCGACTGGAAATTGGGAGCTAGAACAATCGGATACGCCCTTGTCAACCTGGATGGGATTAACAGCTGAAAAATTGGCTGACCACTATAACATTAGTAGAAGAGAGCAAGATGAATTTTCCGTTCAAAGTCACTATAAAGCGGCTCGGGCCCAGGCCAGTGGGCGGTTTGAAGATGAAATCATACCGGTCCAAGTTCACCGGCCTAATGACAAAGCAGCCGATAGTGAAGACCGAGTTGGATTAGAATGGGTGGATAAAGACCAAGGGATTCGCCCAGATACTTCTTTAGAAGCAGTCAGCCACTTGCCTACTCCCTTCAAACGTCAGGGGACCGTCACCGCTGCCAATGCCTCACAAATTTCAGATGGGGCGAGCTTTTTGGTCTTGATGTCTGAAAGTGAGTTAAAAAAACGAAACATAACCCCCATCGCCCGTTATGTCGGCTATCAAGTGACAGGCGTTCACCCCGACTGGATGGGGATTGGCCCTGTGACTGCTATCCCTAAAGTGTTGAAAAAGGCTTGCTTGAGCATGGATGATATGGATGTGATTGAATTGAATGAGGCTTTCGCCGCCCAAGCCTTAGCGGTTATTAAGGAATTGCAGCTTGATCTCAACCGCTTGAACCCAAATGGCGGAGCCATAGCTTTAGGCCATCCCAATGGGGCAACAGGAAGTGTCTTGACTTCGCGTCTCTTAGCTGAAATGAAAAAAAGAGACCATGCGCGCTATGGCATGGTATCGATGTGTATTGGTGGAGGGATGGGAGCTGCTGCCATTTTTGAATATGTCGGAGGTGGCTCATGGTCCAATCTTTAACCAATTTATTTGCGATTGATTATCCCATTATTCAAGGTGGAATGGCTCATTTGAGTAAGGCTGCATTGGTGGCAGCGGTCAGTCAAGCTGGGGCATTAGGTGTTTTAAGCTCGGCTTCCATGAAGGCGGAAGACTTGCGTCGAGAAATTCGAAAGGTCCGCTCGCTAACAGACCGGCCTTTTCTGGTTAATTTAATGCTGCAGGATGCTCATATTCCTGAATTAGTAGGAGTGATAGCAGAAGAAAAACCGGCGGGGGTGACAACAGGGGCTGGGACTCCCAAGTATTTCGCAAAAGAATTGCAAAAATTAGGCATTAAAATCTTGCCTGTCATTGGCTCAGTCTACCATGCTGAAAAAATGGCTGCCTTAGGAGTCGATGGTTTGATTTGTGAAGGAATGGAAGCAGGGGGTCATATTGGCCAGTCCACGACTTTAAGCCTGCTTCCTCAAGTCGTCCGAGCCGTAGACCTTCCAGTAATAGCTGCAGGAGGAATTGCTTCAGGACCAGCTATGGCAGCTGTTTTTTGTTTAGGTGCCGTGGGAGTTCAATGTGGGACCCTCTTCTTGGCTGCTGAAGAAACGCCTATCGGCCCCGCTTATCGTCGTAAAATCCTTGAAGCGGATGACCAAGCAACCATAGTGACAGGTTCTAGCAAACAGGCGCCCGTCCGATCTTTGCGCAATAAATTTTTAGAAGAATTGCTAAAAAGAGAATGTGAAGGGCTGTCGAGTGAAGAGTTTGCTCAGCTGACTCAAGGGTCTTATACAAGAGCGATTGAAGATGATATGGACCGAGGCACAGCTTTAGCGGGCCAAGTCGTGGGACAAATTGAAGAAATTTTACCTGCCCGAGAGCTAGTCAAAAACTTATGGCATGAATATATCGATTGCCAGCAAAATGGAGTTCAATAGAATTTTAAATAAAAAATAAGCGCTGATAGTAGTCAGCGCTTATTTTTTTGAGTCAGTTGGATGTACTGTTATAGGTCAATAAAGCTTTGGTCGGTTTTTAAAGCATAGCTAATCATTAAGCTGGACCAGAGTTGGTTGAGGATGAGGTTCACATGCTTGAAAGCCAGGGTCATTTTTGGTCTTTCTTTGAGGTTAATGCTTAATTGGAGACCAGCTTCCTCTGACAGGCTTTCTGCTTGTTGGATAAAAGATTCCAGTTGCTTGGGCATAAAATTAAAGAAGGGTTGCTCCATGAGCAGGTTAAAGTGTTCCAAGTCCTTCACAATACGGCCAACATAAAGCTCGCCTTCAGCGGAAAGAACATTAAAAAGGGTCTGCTCAAATAAGCTCGGTTGGTGGTTTAAGCGGTGGAGATATTGTTTATGAACAATATCTAGCGGCGCTTGATTATTGCTATGGATGGAAACTAAATTAATGCCGTTAACAAACAGCATGATGCACGCTCGCCCCAAGTGAGGGTTTTCATCGACATAATAATGGAGTTGGTTATCCACGAAACGGCCATTAAATAGGTAGATTCTTTTTTGGTCGGCCGATGAAATGATAGAACTCTTGACTAGTTCTTGAAAGTTTTGTCGCTTTTTTGTTAATTGATTTCCGTCCAAATGGAAGATGAGATTGGTAAGTTTAAGGACTTCCTTCTCACTCATGCCCGGATTAATTTCTTTTAACTGATTTTTAAAGATGGATCTGAAATTATCGTGCAGCTCAATGGGACGGAAGCCGTAAAACTCCAAGAAGTTGAGGAACAGCTCATTATAAGAAAATGGCATGTCATCACCTTAACTTTCTAATCTTATTTATAGGTCTTTTCAATCTTATTGTACCAAATCTTTTTGATAATTAAGAAGGAGGGTCCAGTTAAGATATTTGGAAAAAGATAATAAAAGAGACTAATATATTGTGTTTATTAATTAAATCGGCAGGGTATTTATAAAACAAATAACTATTTGACCATGAAAAATTGAAAAGTCAGCGGACTGTTCTTATAATTAATGGTGAAGAGAATAATAAATAAGCAAAGCATAAAGAGAAAACCTGGCCGAACTCCAATATCTTTTTCAGAAAATAAAATTTATTTGAAAAGATAATAAGTTTGTTGTATATTGGAATAGTGACTTTTTGGGAGCGGATGGGTTCTGGTGTTCCCTCTGGTCTTCAAAACCAGTATGAGGAGTTAGGAGCTTCTTGGGTGAGTTCGATTCTCACACGTTCCCGCCAGAGATATTTCGAGAGAGTTAATGGCTCTCTATTAAAAAGCTAGGAGCTGCTTTGCGATGCAAAGTGGCTCTTTTTTTCGTCTTGTTTTGCTTCAAAAATTTTGAGGGGGACTTAAAATGATCAATGAAGAAAAACGTAATTTTGACTTAGGATCTTTATGTGGGGGTTGAAGCGCTAAAATAGGACCTGATAGTTTATCAGAAATATTGCGTAACCTACCCAACCGTAAAGATGAAAATTTAATTGTTGGCTATGAAACGACAGATGATGCTGCTATTTATAAAATCTCAGATGACTATGCTTTAATTTCAACCACGGACTTTTTCCCACCAATGATTGAAGACCCTTATTTATTCGGTCAAGTGGCTGCAGCTAACTCTTTGAGTGACGTATATGCCATGGGAGGAAAACCTCTAGTATCCTTAAATATTGTGGGTTATCCTCAAAAATCAGACTTAACCATTTTAGGTGACATCCTTCGTGGTGGGGCAGACAAAGTGATTGAATCAGAATCATCTGTTGCTGGGGGACATACCATTGACTTGGATACGCCAGTCTACGGTTTGGCTGTCACTGGATTAGTTCATCCAGATAAAATCATTCAAAATGATACAGCTGAAGTTGGCGACGCTATGATTTTAACTAAACCTATCGGATCTGGTTTAGTGGCTTCAGGCTTTAACAGTGGTAAAACGCCACAAGCTACGTTAGATGCTGCTATTAAACAAATGGCCACCTTAAACAAATATGCAGCGGACGTCATGATGAATTATACCGTTCACTCTTGTACGGACATTACTGGATTCGGTTTCTTAGGCCATTTGGAAGAAATGCTAGCAGACCGTGTCGGTGCCGATGTCTTTATGCGAGATGTTCCGCTGATTGAAGGGGCCTATGAGGTTGCTAAGAAAGGTGTTCAAACTGGTGGGGGTAAACGTAATCGCCAACACATCTTCCATAAATTTGAGTATGCTGATGGGGTTAAAATCGATGCGGCCTTAGACGCCCTACTCCACGACCCTCAAACTTCTGGAGGCTTGCTCATCTCCGTCCCAAGAAATGAAAAAGACGCGCTCTTAGCTGACCTGAAAGAAAACGGGGTTGAAGCCGCCCATGTAGCCAATATTAGAGAATTAGGCGATAAATCGATTCGCATTTATAATCACGCTGAAGATGTAGAATAATAAAAAGGAGAATGAAGCATGGCTGAAGAACAAGCTTATATTGTTGTTTTGGGATCTGATCGCTTAGGCGACGGCAATGATGAATTAGGAAGAATTTTAATGAAAAGTTTTGTCAGCAATTTGATTGGTCAAGACCAGCTTCCTGATGAAATCTTGCTATATAATCAAGGCGTCCAACTGCTGGAAGAAGGATCGGATTTAATTGAAGACTTCCAAACTTTAGTTGATAAGGGAAGTCAGCTGAAAGCTTGTGGCACATGCTTAAACTTTTTTGAATTAGAAGATAAGATTGCTGTAGGTGAAGTAACTACTATGGCGCACATTATCCAAAGTATGCGAACCTACGATAGAGTGGTGCGGCCATAATGACAGATTATTTGATGACTTTTTCGTCGACTCACGACTGTATATCTTCTGAAGCCGCAGTAAAAGAAGCTGGAATCAAAGGGAGAATCATTGGAACTCCAGAGCATATTTCAGCTTCCTGTGGTCTTTCCTTGAAATACAAGGAAGAAGATCATCCAAAAGTAAGACGGGCCTTGGAGTCGGTCGATTTAAAAAATGAAACCGACGTTTATGCTATAGTTAAAAATGAAGATGGAACGAAAGATTATCAAGAAATTAACGAATAGGAGAGGCATATTATGCAGAATTTTGTCTTAGGCACTGCCGGCCATATCGACCATGGAAAGTCTACCTTGATAAAAGCTTTAACAGGTGAAGATCTAGATTCAACTGATGAGGAAAAACAAAGAGGTCTGACCATTAACTTAGGTTTTACTCATTTGGATTTACCCAATGGACAAGAAATTGGGATTGTCGATGTTCCGGGCCATGAGAAATTCGTTAAAAATATGCTAGCAGGGGCAGCAGGTATCGATGCTGCTCTTTTAGTTATTGATGCTAATGAAGGAATCATGCCCCAAACTCAAGAACATGCCGCCATTTTAGAATTATTAGGCATTGATAGCTTTATTATTGTCTTAACTAAGGTGGATGGGGTTGACGACATCTTACTTGAAATTGTTAAAGAAGATATCAAAGAACAATTCAAAGGAACAGCTCTAGAAAACGCTAAAATCATTGAAACTGATGCTATTGCTGAAATTGGCTTGGATGAATTAGTAGATGAAATTCAAAAGATGGCAGAAAATAAAGATTTCGGCCAAGACGAAGGAATCCCAGCCCGTATGAATGTGGACCGAGCTTTTTCGGTCAAAGGAATTGGAACGGTCGTCACAGGGACCTTGTTAGAAGGCGTTTTAGAAGTTGGAGATATTTTAAATGTCTACCCCGCTAACCTCCAAACCACAGTCAGAAACATCCAAATTCATGGCGAAGACCATTCGCAAGCCCATGCCGGCAATCGGACAGCTTTGAATTTAACCAAGTTGACCTTAGATGATATTGAACGTGGGGATGTTTTGACCGCTGACCAGTTAATTCCTTCCTATATGTTAGATGTAAAAATTAAAGTCATCCAAGGTGCTGAAGATCCAGTTAAAATGTGGGACCGTATGCATGTGAATATTGGGACCCGTGAAGTCATCGGGCGAGTCGTTCCGCTGGGAGTGGAAGAAATTTATCCAGGGGAAGAAGGTTTTGCTCAATTGCGTTTGGAAGAAGAGGTCACTGTTAAACGTGATGACCGTCTGATTTTGAGACGTTTTTCACCCGTTATTACAGTAGCTGGTGGCTTGGTCTTGGATGAAGCCCCAGATAAGCACAAACGCTTTAGCGATGAAGTCATCTCCAGCCTTGAAGTCAAGGAGTCGGGAGATTTGGACAGCATCATCGCTGACTTTATGGCGAATGGTTCCCAAGCCCAGTACACAGCTAAGGAAATCTCAACGGCCATCAATGAAAACATTCAAATGGTTGATGAGACTTTGGATGGCATGTTGGAATCGGGTCAGCTGAAAGCATACGGCCAACATTATATGCTGGAGTCGAGCTTCAATGATATGGCCCATCAAATGCTTAACCAGCTGCAAGACTACCATGACCAATACCCAATCAGACCGGGTATGCCGGTGGAAGAATTCCGTAGTCGTTTTAAATCATTACAACCCCGTGATGTAGATGCCGTCATGAAGACTCTGATCGACCAAGGACAGTTAAAAACATCGGGCCACTACATTGCTCTGGCTGATTTTGAAGTGACTCTGACGGAAAGACAAAAAGAAATCCGCCAACATTTAGAAAAAGAAATCAAAGACGCGGCCATGCAACCACCATTTATCGACCAAATAGTTGACAAAAATTCGGAAGAAGAGGAAGTATTCAACCAAATGCTGGGAAATGAACTTTACCAGCTGACTCAATCTTTAGTTCTTCATACTGATGTGTTTGAAGAAGCAAAAAATAAAGTCATCGCTTATTTGGAAGAAAATGAAACCATCACTTTGGGAGAAGCACGTGACATGCTGGATACCAGCCGTAAATATATCATGCCTTTCTTAGAACATTTAGATGATATTGGAGTCACTGCCCGCCACGACGATGTTCGCGTACTAAAAAGAAAGTAGAGGAATTGGAATGAAAGAAAAGTTATCGCAACTCCCATCCGTTGATGTCTTACTCAGTCGCGATGATATTAGCCAATGGGAAGAGAGTTATGAACGAGACTTACTAAAAGAACAAGTCAAAAAAGTTTTGGATGATATCCGTCAAAACTTATTAGCTGATGTAGACCAAGATGTCAGCGAGGAAGCGGTGGCTGCTCGTATCATCCAACAAATTGAAGGAGATTATCAGTCCTCCCTCTATCCGACCATTAATGCGACCGGAACCGTTTTGCACACCAATCTAGGACGGGCCCTATTAGCTGATGAAGTGGTTGAAGAGATGGAAAAAGTAGCGGACTCCTTTACCAACTTGGAATATGATATTGACCAAGGCCAAAGAGGGTCACGTTATGTTCACATTCAGGAAATCTTGCGTGAATTGACGGGAGCTGAAGATGCCTTAGTGGTCAATAATAATGCTGCTGCCGTCTTGCTGATATTAACGGCCTTCGCTAAAAATAAAGAAGTCTTGATTTCTCGTGGGGAGTTAGTTGAAATTGGAGGGTCTTTCCGCGTACCAGATGTGATTGAAAGCACAGGTGCCCACCTATATGAAGTGGGATCGACCAACAAAACCCATATCCAAGACTATGAAAATGGGATTCATGAAGAAACGGGAGCGCTCTTGCGTGTACACACCTCCAATTATCGAGTCATTGGTTTTACAGAAAAAGTATCAGATAAAGACTTTGTTAATCTGGCTAAGAAATATGACTTGCCTGTTTTCAATGACTTGGGAAGCGGTCTACTGATTGATTTGCAAAAAATCGGTTTGTCTTATGAACCAACCGTTGGGGAAATGATTGAAGCTGGTTACGACCTGGTTTCATTTAGTGGAGATAAATTATTAGGAGGCCCCCAAGCAGGAATCATTGTGGGCAAAAAAGCTTACATTGATGAATTGAAAAAAACACCTATGCTTAGAGCCTTAAGAATGGATAAAGTAACTATTGCTGGTTTGGAAGCGACTCTTCGCTTGTACCTCAATCCTGAAAAGGCGATCAAAAAAATTCCGACCCTTCGATTAATTAATCTCAGCCAAGAAGAAAATAAAAAAAGAGCAGAAGTATTAAAAGAAAAAATATTAGCTTGTAACTCAGATTTTGAACTGGCTGTTGAAGAGGGGTTCTCTCAAGTGGGTGGAGGATCTTATCCAGGTGAACAGTTACCGACTGCCTTATTAAGAATTGAACATCCAGAAGTAGATGAAGCGACTTTAGAAAGACGTATTCGTTTGAACGAAGACCACATAATAGGAAGAATTAATGATGGTGCTGTTTATTTTGATCTTCGAACGCTGTTTGAAAGAGACTTCGAACGCATTGCTGAGGCTTTAGATCAAGCTGTTCGCTAGATGGCGGGATAAAATATATAAATCAATGTGAGGAGTATGTTATGAAGGTATTAAATTGTATCGCCCAACGTCCCGGCATGACCGGCAGTGGAATTTATTTTCGCCAGCTTGTTAATGGCTTGAATGAAAAGGGATATGACAATGCCCTCATTTATTCCTTTCAAGATGAGCCAGAAGTAGAACTCCCTAGTCATTCTGTCCAATACCCCATCCAATTCAAAACGGAAAGCTTAGCTTTTCCAATTCCGGGGATGAGCGATGATATGCCATATGAATCCACTGTCTATGGTGATATGACTCCTCTGCAATTTGCTCAATGGAAGCTTGCTTTTACACAAGCCTTAACCCAAGCCAAAGAAGAATTTAAGCCCGATGTGGTCATTAGTCATCATATCTTTGCCATGACGGCTATTGTCGCCCAGGTTTTTGATGAAACACCTATAATAGGTATTTGTCATGGGACCGACCTTCGCCAAATTCAAATGCATCCTAATTTCATGCAATTACATTTGGCGGGGGTGGATGATTTAGATTTATATTTGAGTTTGGGTCCCAGTCAAGCAGACCAGCTAGTAGAAATGCTAGGGATTGATTCGCAAAAGATTTTGACGACAGGTGGAGGCTATGATGCTTCCATTTTTCAAGCAGACCTCCAAAAAAAGGCTGATGACCATTTTCGATTGATTTTTGGCGGGAAGATGTCATCATCTAAAGGCGTTTATGAATTAGCCAAAGCCATGCCTCAAATTACAGCCCAACAACCCAAAAGTGAACTGTGTTTGGTCGGTAATGTCAGTGCTGACCAAAAGGAAGAAATTAAAGCTTTGGCCGGAAAGGAGAGCCATCTCCGCTTTGTACCAGCTCTTCCCCAAGACCAATATGCTGAAGTTTTGCAGGGGGCAGATATTTATATTTTACCTTCTTATTATGAAGGCCTTTCCCTAGGTGCTATTGAAGCTCTGGCTTGCCGGTGTCGCGTGGTCATGTCAGAAAATGATAATCTGCAATGGCTACTAGGAAAAGAGCTAGTTGATTCAGGTCTGATTGAATTTATTGACTTGCCGACTTTAATCCATACAGACACGCCGGTAAAAGAAGAAGTACCGGCTTATGTTGACCGCATTGCTCAAGCTGTTTTATTACAGTTGGATCGGATGAAAAAGCAGGAAGGCAGTCAACGAGGTCAATGGCCGGCTGCTTTGGTTGAAAACATCCGGGCCCTTTCTTGGCAGGGCATTATCGACCGGGTGGATGAGCAGATACATTTACTTATTTAGATTGGTAATAAGTACTTTAACCAATTTAATAAAAGAAAGAATTTAGGCTAAAAAAAAGAAAAGTTACTTTCTTCACTTTTATCGAGTAAGATTAATAATGCTGATAATACAGGCTTTGAAACGGCTTTTCTTAATAAAAAACACAAAAAGCACCTTAATGATTATCTAGATTAATAAATCGACCTAAAATTTGACTCCAGATGAAAGGATGCTATAATAAACTTGTATGAATGGTGTGAACAGTTCATACCGGATGATTTTTAATTTATTAAAGGAGGAAAACAATATGTCAATTTTAGATAACAAAAAAGTTATTGTTATTGGTGACCGTGACGGTATTCCAGGACAAGCTATTGAAGAAACATTAAAAGACACCACTGCAGAAGTTGTATTCTCATCTACGGAGTGTTTCGTCTGAACGGCCGCAGGAGCCATGGATTTGGAAAATCAACGTAGAGTAAAAGAAGCAGCTGAAGAATACGGAGCAGAAAACTTAGTCGTTATTATTGGTGGTGCAGAACCAGATGCAGCTGGATTAAACGCTGAAACTGTTATTTCTGGTGACCCAACTTACGCTGGACCATTAACTGCTACTCCATTAAACCTAGACGTATTACACGCAGTAGAACCTGAATTCAAAGAATTTGTTGATCAAGGTGTTTATGATGAACAAGTTGGTATGATGGAAATGGTATTAGACGTCGACGCAATCATTGAAGAAATGAACCGTGTTCGCGAACAAGCTAACGCTTAATTAAAATAAATAATTAGCAAAAGATTAAAGCTAGTCGCTAAGACTAACTAATCTGAGAGAGGCTAGCATTTTCTAATAATGCTAGCCTTTTTATTATCATTCCTGTATAATGTAAGAGTGCCGATTCTTGAAGCCGTTTAAAAACACTTCTTGAGTAAGCCGAATAAGTTGAAGTCTAAGTTATGAGTCCATAAATCATAACTTTCATGCAAAAGTCCAATGTGAACAATATCACATCGACTCTTTGTAAACTAATTATTCTTAAGGAGGAAAATTATGGATTTCGCAACAATTCAAGGTGCGGGTTATATTTTAGCTCATGCACCAGAAATGGTAATGGAGTACGGATCAACTGCAGTTAATGAAAAAATTGCCCACCCAGATGGTGATAGTAACTATTTACAAAATGGACCTGATTTTATTCGTACTTTCGAGGAAGCTGTTGAATATCCAGCCAACCAAGTGTATATCAACAATATGCACTACAGTGAATTAAAAGATATCGAAAAACCTTGGTATAAACACCCTGTTGAAGGAGCTAGCCGCTTCTCTGACTCAGGTGAAATTATGCCACAAATGGAATTCTATGGTTTGTTAGAAATCGCAGACTCTTTCGAATTAGTTCACTTAGAAGAAGAGTTCGGTAAAAAAGTTCAAGAAGCATTAGCTGAACATGAATTATTCAAAGATGATGCAGCTGAAATGAAACAATTCAGTGATGCTGAATACATTAAAAAACATATTGAAGAATATGATGCAGCACCACTTACTTATGAAGGCGAAATCGTAGGTTGTATTAACCGTGCTCACGATTCAGACCCTAACTTAACTTCTCACGTTATGGCTGAAAACTTGGTAGCTAAAGCTTCAGGAATCTTAGCTATGCGTAACATGTTAAAAGGAACTGATATTGATCCTTCAGACATTGATTACGTTATTGAATGTTCAGAAGAAGCTTGTGGAGACATCAACCAACGTGGTGGAGGTAACTTCGCAAAATCTATCGCTGAAGAATGTGGACTTGTTAAAGCTACTGGTTCAGACGTTCGTGGATTCTGTGCGGCTCCAACCCACGCTTTAATCGTTGCAGCTTCTATGGTAAAAGCAGGAACTCACAAAAATGTTGCTGTTGTTGCTGGTGGATCAACTGCTAAATTAGGTATGAACGGTAAAGCTCATATCGAAAAAGATGTTCCAATCTTAGAAGACTGTGTGGCAGGATTTGCTTATGTTGTTGGTGAAAACGATGGTAAATCTCCAGTTATCCGTACTGACTTAACTGGTCAAATCAACGTTGGGGACGGTTCATCACCTCAAGCGACTATGTCTGCTTTAATCAAACCAATCTTAGAAAAAGCTGACTTATCATTCACTGATATCGATGGTTACGCAACTGAGTTACAAAACCCTGATATCACTGAACCAGGTGGAGCAGGTAACGTACCTGAAGCTAACTTGAAAATGGTTGGTGCTTTAGCAGTTATGGGTGGCGATATTGAACGTGGCGACCTAAACGACTTTGTTGCTGATGGTATCCCTGGATGGGCTCCAACTCAAGGACATATTCCTTCTGGTGCACCTTACATGGGATTCGCTCGCCAAGACTTAATGGACGGAGACATGGATCGCGTATTAGTGATTGGTAAAGGTTCATTATTCTTAGGACGTTTAACTAACTTATTCGATGGTGTTTCAATCCTCTTAGAACGTAACTCAGGCGAAACTTCCTCATCATCTGAAGGCGTTTCTGAAGACTTGAAATCAGTTGTAAAAGATGAAGTTGCATCTGCTTTAAGAGGAATCGCTGAAAACTTATAAAATTCATACAATAGGAGGTATGGCTAATGGCTGAAGACCAAACTCAAGCAGTTCAAGGTCATATTCGCGACGTCTTAAACGACCTAGCGGATGCCTTAGAAACTGGTAAAATGGGTGACCGTCCCAAAATCGGTTTAACAATTAATGGATCTGAAAACGGCTTCGAAGTTATGAAAGAAGCTGTTCGCATTGCTAGCCAAAAAGATGTATTTGACATCGTGACTATTGGTGAAGCTCAAGACTGGACAGCGGACTATGAACACTATGAAGCAAGCACAGAAGATGAAACGTCTGAAACTTTACAAGAACTATTAGATAACAATACCATCCAAGGTGTTGTTACCCTACACCACACCTTCCCTATCGGTGTGTCTACTGTCGGACGTGTTCCTGCTCAAGCAAGTGGTAATAAAATGTATATTGCCACTACTACTGGAACAACTGCAACTGTTCGTGCTGAAGCTATGGTATTAAATGCCATTAACGGTATTGTTGCGGCTAAGGCATCTGGCGTTGAAAATCCAACAGTTGGAATTTTAAATGTTGACGACGCTAACACTGTGGCTCGTAAACTTCAAGAATTAAAAGACAACGGCTTCCAATTTGAATTTGCTGAAAGTGCTCGTGCTGACGGCGGTAACAAATTACGCGGAAATGACTTGATCTTAGGATCAGCTGACGTGGTGGTTACTGACTCATTGACCGGTAATATCTTAATGAAATTATACGGTGCAGGGGCTTCCGGCGGTAAATATGAAGTTGTTGGTGACGGATATGGACCAGGTATTGGTGACGGATTCAAAGATAATATTTGTATCATCTCCCGTGCTTCTGGTGCTCCAGTTATCGCTAACGCTATGGAATATGCTTACCAATTAGCTGTAGGTAATTTAGCTCAAGTTTCTGCAGATGAATATGCTAAAGCTAAAAAAGCAGGACTAGATGACATTCGTGAAGACCTTCAACCCAAAGCTGCAGCTGCAGGTGAAGGTGACGCTGAAGAAATTGAAGCGCCTGAACATGAAGTTGTCGACTCTGAAATTCCTGGTGTTGACGTCTTAGACTTAGACGCAGCTGTTCAATCCCTATGGAAAGAAGGCATTTACGCTGAATCAGGGATGGGTTGTTCTGGCCCAATCGTCTTAGTCGCTAATGACAAAGAAGATAAAGCACGCGACATTATCGCAGATAACGGATTTATTTAGTTTAGTAATAAGTTTATACGTTAAACTAATCTAAAAGCTAAAAAGCTGTTATTTCAAGGCTTTGTCTCTATTGAACATTATAATAAATATGATATAATAAAAATGTGGTCGAAGTGGTTCTGAACATAATAGAGCCACTTCTTTGACCGTAAAGGGTTTTATAGCCCAGGTGGAAATGTGTATGAGTGAGGTAATAAAATGAGAATTGTCACAAACAATCCTAAAGTCAATAAAGAAATTGAAGGCTATCCTATTTATTTTATTGATGGGACTTATGGTGATGTACTCGAAGCCACTAAAAAAATGATCATTGACGAACGCCAAGTTCTTCTTAGTCATCCTTTGAGTGGTAGTATCAAACCTAATGAGACCTTCTATAAATCAATTATTTTGCATGATCAAAAGTCAGAATATGTGGATTTATATAGTTTAGAGCTTATGGAAAGTGCTGAGGCAACCTACCGTAAATTTGTTGAAGACAGACCAACGCCAAATTGGACAGAAAAAATTCTTGAAGATTTTCAATTGGTTGATTTTCATTTAATTGAAGCTACACTTAGTCGCATCCAAATTCCACCAAATTATTTGTAGATGTAGTAGATAAAATATAAGAGGTGAATATCGAATGAAATTAGAAGTTGGAGAAATTCAAATCACAGATATCCAGCTTGCTGACGAGTCTAAAATTGAAGACAACGTATTATACGTCAACGAGCAAGATATCAAAGACATCGTATTAGACGATGACCGTATTGTTGATGTTTCAATCGAAATTGCTAAACCAGGTGAAAAAACACGTATTACACCAGTTAAAGATGCTATTGAACCACGTGCTAAAGTTGGTTCTTCTTCTGGCGTTTTCCCTGGGGTTGTCAACAAAGTTAACCAAGTAGGTGAAGGCCGTACTAACGCTCTTAAAGGCATGGCTGTTTTAACTGTTGGTAAAATTGTTGGTTTCCAAGAAGGTATTGTTGACATGAGTGGACCTGGTGCTGAATTCACCCCATTCTCAAAAACAAATAACTTCTGTTTAGTTTTAGAACCTGCTGATGGCTTAGAAAACCACACTTATGAAGAAGCTGCTCGTTTAGCTGGTTTAAACGTTGCTAAATTCTTAGGAGAATTATCTGAAGAAGTCGAAGCAGATGAAGTCAAAGAATACGAAACCTTACCAATCTTTGAACAAGCAGAACAATATCCAGATCTTCCAAAAGTTGGATATGTTTACATGCTTCAAACTCAAGGTTTATTACACGATACTTATGTTTACGGAACTGACGCTAAACATATCGTACCTTCAATCTTATACCCAACTGAGGTTATGGATGGTGCCATCATATCTGGTAACTGTGTGTCATCTTGTGACAAAAACACAACTTACCACCACTTAAATAACCCAGTAATTAAAGAATTATATGACCGTCACGGTAAAGATATTAACTTCATGGGAGTTATTATCACTAACGAAGCGGTTTACTTAGCTGACAAAGAACGTTCATCTGACTGGACTTCAAAATTAGCTGAATTCATGGGCTTAGACGGAGTTATTGTAACTCAAGAAGGTTTCGGTAACCCTGATACTGACTTAATTATGAACTGCCGTAAAATTGAAGCTAAAGATATCGATACAGTTATTACAACTGACGAATACGCTGGTCAAGACGGTGCGTCTCAACCATTAGCGGATGCGGATGTTGCTGCTAACGCTGTTGTAACTGGTGGTAACGCTAACGAATTAATTGACCTACCAGCTATGGACCGTATCATCGGTATGTTAGACTATGTTGACAACATTGCTGGTGGATTTGACGGATCTCTTAAAGAAAACGGAGAAATCCAAGTGGAAATCCAAGCCATCACTGGTGCAACTAACGAATTAGGCTTCAACAAAATGTCAGCCAAAGGTCAATAAGAAGGATATCGAAAAGGAGGTAAATAATAATGAGTAAACGAATTGTACATTACATCAACCAGTTCTACGCTGGTATTGGTGGGGAAGAAAAAGCAGGTCAAGAACCTTTCAAAGAAGATGGTCCTAAAGGTCCTGGTATGGGACTTAATGGAGCTATCCAAGGTGGCGAAATCGTTGGTACAGTTGTCTGTGGGGACGACTACTTTAACGAAAACGACTCTGCCTTAAGCGAAGTTATGGAAATGATTAAATCTTACGATCCAGACTTAGTAATTTTAGGCCCTGCATTTAACGCTGGTCGTTATGGTATGGCTTGTGGTAAAGTTGGATCTACTGTTATGGAAGAATTAGACATTCCAGCAGTTACAGGTTTATACGAAGAAAACCCTGGTACTGACATCTACAAAACATTATTATATGTTGTTCAAGTAGGGGATTCAGCGGTTGCAATGCGTCAAGCTATTCCTGACATGGCTAACTTAGCATCTAAATTATTAGCTGGTGAAGAAATTGACCCAGTTGAAGACAAATACCATGAACGTTTCCGTAAAAACTACTTTACTGACAAACGTGGTGCAGAACGTGCTGTTGACATGTTAGTTAAAAAATTAAATGGCGAAGAATTCCAAACAGAATTCGTTATGCCTAACTTCGACCGTGTGGACCCTGAACCACCTGTGAAAGACTTATCTCAAGCAACCATCGCTTTGGTTACTTCTGGTGGTATTGTTCCAGCTGGAAACCCTGACCATATCGAGTCTTCTTCAGCTTCTAAATTCGGATCATATGACATTTCTGGTGTCGATGACCTTAAAGAAGGTGAATGGGAAACTGCTCACGGTGGGTTTGACAACTCATACTGTAACCAAGACCCAGACCGCGTTTTACCAGTAGACGTTTTACGTGAAATGGAAAAAGAAGGTAAAATCGGTAAATTATACGATACTTTCTACTCTACAGTGGGTAACGGTACTGCCGTTGCAAGTTCTAAAGAATACGGTGAAGCTATCGGTCAAGAATTGAAAGAAGCCGGAGTGGACGCTGTTATTCTAACTTCTACCTGAGGTACTTGTACACGTTGCGGAGCAACGTTAGTTAAATCTATCGAAGCTACAGCTGAAGTTCCAGTTGTTCACATGCTTACAGTTACACCAATCTCTCAAACCGTTGGTGCTAACCGTATCGTTCCAACTATCGCTATTCCTCACCCATTCGGAAATCCAAGCTTAAGTCCGGAAGACGAATACAAATTACGTGAAGAATTAGTTGAAGCTGGATTGAACGCTTTAACAACTGACATCGACGGACAAACTGTCTTCGAAGTATAATTAATCACTCTAATAAATTAAAAAGGTTGCGACTTCGGTCGCAACCTTTTATTATTATTCGCTATTATTCATTTGTACTTATAAAAATAGGAAAAAATCAATCATTTTTATTCATTTAAAGCTATAATTAAAGTGATAATTGAATAAAGGGGAGTATAATATGAATAATATTCGATCGTCTAAAGGATGGCTCATTGCTTTAGGAATTATCGCTGGTATTGGTATGGCTTTATTGGCTCATTTTGGTAATCCAGGTAATATGGCCTTGTGTACCATTTGTTTTATACGTGATATGTCAGGAGCATTAGGTCTGCATTCAGCTGAAATTGTTCAGTATTTTAGACCGGAAATTGTCGGGATAGTAATAGGAGCTTTCATGCTCGCTTGGGCGACTGGTCGATTGCAATTGAAATCTGGTTCTTCTCCAGCCATTCGCTTTGCTTTAGGAGCCATGATGGGGATTTTAGGTCTAGTCTTTTTAGGTTGTACTTTGCGTATGATTATAAGAATGGCTTCAGGAGATCTTTCCGCTTATATCGGCTTTGTAGGATTCTTTTTAGGTTCATGGGTGGGAGTTCTTTTCTTGAAGAAAGGCTTCAGTCTTGGAGAAGGCCATGATATCCGCCCGGCCGATTCCATTTCTTTTCCCCTTATTTTACTCATTTTGTTTGTTTTGTTCCTCGTATTCCCCGATCTCTTTCATTTCTCTTCCGAAGGGCCGGGCTCCATGCACGCTCCTGTTATTTTATCATTAGTGGTCGGTTTATTATTCGGGGCCATTGCCCAACAGACTAATCTTTGTATGTCAGGTTCTGTTAGAAGTATCATAGCTGCTAAAGATTTTACAGCCATCATGCCAGCTCTTGGTATTTTCCTCACTCTTTTGGTTTATAATCTAATGACTGGACAATTCCAAATTCAAGCCTATGGCCCCATTGCTCATGCTCAAGTGCTTTGGAATATTTTACCTATGTTTGGAATGGGAATTGCTTCAGCATTAGCTGGAGGATGCCCTGTTCGCCAATTAATTAAGGCAGCTTCTGGAAACGGCGATGGATTCATTACCACTATAGGAACCGTCCTTGGGGTTGCTATGGCTCATAACTTTGGATTAGCTTCTTCTGCTGCTAGCCCTGAAAGTGTGGGTGGACCTGCTGTGGCTGGAAAAGTTGCGGTGATTGTTTGTATTATCGCTATTATAGCCATCGCTTGCTGGGGGATAGGTTCAGAAAAACAAATTAAAGTAGGGGAAGTAAAAGATGATTCACAAGCTCTTAAAGAGGCATAAATCAACAGGCCCTTTTGTGTATGTGACCTTCAGTGAGAGCCACCATTCTTTCTTAGCAGAAAGTGTTTTCAAGCAAGAAAAAATAGAAGGGAAGCTTATCGCGGCGCCTTCCTTTTTGACAGCTGGTTGTGGCTTAGCTTGGAGAAGCCCTGCCGAGTTTAAAGAGCAAATTGAAAAAATAATAGATCAACATGAATTAAAGGTTGAACATGTAAAAATCGCATAATAAATAAAAATAAGCCAGATCCTTAGAATCTGGCTTATTTTTATGGCTTATTTTAGGCTTGAGCAATATCTTGAATGGCTTGAACAGCCTGGTCTAATTCTTCTTTAGTTGTAAAGATAGAGAAACTAAAGCGGACTAAGCCTTGCTGGTCAGTCCCCAAGGCTTGGTGCATTTTAGGAGCGCAATGACCTCCCGCTCGCGTAGCAATGTCATAATCTTCAGATAATAGATTGGCGACGTCGGATGAATCCATATCTCGGACGTTAAGGGAGACAATAGGGGTTCGATCAATCTCTGGATTAAAATCACCATAAACTTTAACGCCATCTATATCTTTGACTGCTTGGTAGAAATAAAAGGTCAGTTCTTTTAATTGAGCGGCGATATTGTCAATCCCTTGTTCAAGAATGTAGGCGGTCGCAGCATTTAAACCGGCAATACCATGGCCATTTAAAGTACCCGCTTCTAATAAGGTGGGCATTTCATTCGGTTGGTGGGAGTTGAAGGTTTGAGAACCTGTTCCCCCCATTTTCAACGGACGAATCTTTACCCCGTCTTTCACATAAATGCCCCCTGTTCCTTGAGGGCCCATTAATCCTTTGTGGCCGGTGAAACAAAGGACATCCACTTGGCTTTGCTGCACATCAATGGGATGTTCTCCCATGGATTGAGAAGCGTCGACCACAAAAAGGATATCGTGCTGGGCAGCAATGTCACCGATGGCGTCAATATCATTCATATTGCCTGTCAAATTGGAGGCATGGGTTAAAACAATGACTTTAGTATTGTCTTGAATAGCGTCTTCTACCTCTTGAGGATTAACAATGGCTTGGTCGTTGACGGGCAAATAAGTGACTTCTGTTCCTTGGTCTTCTAAATATTGTAGGGGACGTAGGACAGAATTATGTTCCATGACTGAAGTAATCGCATGGTCGCCGGCTTCAAGTAGGCCTTGAATGGCAATATTTAATGATTCGGTTGCATTCAGGGTGAAAGCAATCTGGCTGGGAGATTCTGCTCCTATCAGTTGTTTGAGGTGGTCACGGCATTGAAAGACGACTCGTGAGCTCTCCAGAGACTCTTCGGTTGCTCCCCGGCCAGCATTTCCTAAGTGATTGAGAGCGTTAGTGACGGCTTCAATGACGGCATCTGGTTTTTTTAAGGTGGTCGCACCATTATCTAAATATATCATTGGCTATATTCCTTTCTATATGAGTCCTTTTATGAAGATTATATCACAAGCTATAAATCGCACCGTATTTCTATTATAATGATTGTAAATGAATAAAGGTGGTTATATGGAAAAAAATATCGTTTTAGCTCGAGATTTTGACGACAATCAAATCCAACGCATTAAAAGTATTTTGACCAATCATGAACTGGCTGAAAAAATCAACGACCAAACTGAAATTATACTAGGCTGGAACCAACCATTGATGGACCAGCTGGAAAGCTATATTCCGCCTTCTTTGCAATGGATTCAATCCCATACAGCCGGGGTCGACCAGTTCCCACACCAGGCTTTAAAAGAGGCCGGAGTCACCCTAACCAATGCTAAGGGGATTCATAAGGAAGTCATCGGGGAAACCGTTTTTGCAATCCTTTTAGCTTACCAACGGCAGGTCTTATATGCCGCCCAGCACCAAAATTTAGAGGAATTAAAACATAGCCAAAAAATTGGTGAAATTTTAGGCAAGACCGTTTTAATCATTGGAACTGGAAGCATTGGCCAATATTTGGGTCAACTTTCAAAAGTATTTGGGATGAACACAATCGGTATTAACCGCTCAGGTCACGCGGTTGAGGGTATGGATCAAGTGTATGCGGTTGACGAGATTGACCGGGCTTTAGCGCAAGCTGATATTGTCATCAACATCCTCCCCTTAACTGCTGCCACCCAGCATTTTTATGACTTGAACTTATTCAAACAGATGAAAGAACAAACGATTTTCATTAATGTTGGACGAGGAGAAAGCGTTTGTGAAGAAGATTTACTCCAAGCCATTGAGCAGGGAATCATTTCTTTTGCTGGCTTAGATGTTTTTGAAGAAGAACCTCTCCCATCTGATCATCCTTTTTGGCAAGAGGATCAAATATTGGTTCTCCCCCATATTGCAGGTAGCCGGGAAGACTATCTCAAGCATGTGATTGACATTTTTGAAAAAAACTATCAGGAGTTTATCCAAAAAGGTCAGCCCAAAGAGAATGTCGTTAACCTGCAAGCGGGTTATTAATATACAAAAATAAAATAAAACTTGTATAAAAAACCGAAAAGAAGTATAATATAGGAAATGTTAGAGGAAAGGGTTTTTATTATGGCAGCTATTTTAGAAATTAAAGATTTGACCAAATCTTTTGATGACAATGAGGTTTTAAAAGGCATAAGCGAAAACATAGAGCAGGGGGAAGTGGTGTGTGTCATCGGCCCTTCTGGTTCTGGTAAATCTACTTTTTTACGCTGTATGAATTTGCTTGAAAAACCGACAAGTGGGTCGATTACATTTAAAAACAAAGATATCACTCAATCGACTGAAAAAGAATTAAACTATGTTCGAGCGGAAATGGGCATGGTGTTTCAAAACTTTAACTTATTTCCACATAAGACAGTGATGGAAAATTTAATTTTGGCACCAAAAGAAGCTAAAAATGAAGAGGAATCAAAAGCTATCGAACGTGGGCGTGAGTTATTAGCCACCGTTGGTTTAGCAGACAAAGCAGATGCCTACCCTAATAGTTTATCTGGTGGTCAGCAACAGCGGGTGGCTATTGTGAGAGCCTTAATGATGGAACCTGACTTGCTATTATTTGATGAGCCTACCTCTGCTTTGGACCCTGAAATGGTGGGGGAAGTTCTTGAAGTCATGAAAAATTTGGCTGAAACAGGCATGACCATGGTTGTGGTCACCCATGAGATGGGCTTTGCTAGAGAGGTGTCTGATCGCGTTCTATTTATGGATGAAGGCTATATTCTCGAAGAAGGCCATCCCGAAGATATTTTTAATCATCCCACTGAAGAAAGAACGAAAAGCTTTTTAGAAAAAGTTTTGTAAAGAAAGAAATAAAAAAGGGCGATGAAAAAATTTTCATCGCCCATTTTTATTTTCTAAAAATATTAGTGCTGTTCATTGGGATCATTTTTAGCGTCTTCATGAGTAGGGTGGACAGTGCCTTCAACATGGTCCGGTCCAGCATAAATGGTGTATAATTTTAAGGGTTCATCCCCAGTGTTAGTGACATTGTGCCAGGTATTAGCAGGGACGAAGATAGCGGTATCGTCTTGAACATTTTGTTCAAAGCTTAAATCATCTTCAGCAGGGCCCATTTGACATAATCCTTGGCCAGATTCGATACGCAAGAATTGGTCGATACCTTCATGAATTTCTAATCCAATATCATCATTAGGCTGGATAGTCATGACAGTAACTTGTAATTTTTCACCTGTCCAGATGGTAGTGCGATAATTCTCATTGTCTAAAGTGGCTTTTTCAATATCAATGACGTAAGGTTCTTTACCATAATCTTTGTAATCGATTTCCATTATTCATCCACTCCTATCTAAAATGATTATAATTTAAGTATAATCTAAATAGGGGGAAAATCAAGCTCAAGGCCTGGATTTCTGATGGTCTCTATCTTTTGAGCTGAAATTGATATCTGCTAGTAACTTTTGTATAATTAATGAGATTGAATAACTAGCATTTAAGAAGGAAGTGAAATTATGGCAGGACATTCCAAGTGGAATAACATTAAACAAAGAAAAGGTGCCCAGGACGCTAAAAAAGGAAAAATATTCCAAAAATTATCTAAAGAAATTTACCAAGCAGCTAAAGATGGTGGTCCTGATCCGGAAGATAATGCAGCCTTACGTTCGGCCATTGAGGATGCACGTGCTCAAAATATGCCGAATGATAATATTGAACGTGCGATTGAAAAAGCAACTTCTGCAGGTGAAGGGGAAGATTATCATCCCGTCATGTATGAAGGTTATGGGCCCAATGGTGTGGCTATTTTGGTGGATGGTTTAACAGACAATGCTAACCGGACATCCGCCAATGTACGATCGGCCTTTACTAAAAATAATGCTAACCTTGGAACAAAAGGGTCAGTCAGTTACATGTTTGACCAAAAAGGTTATTTTGTTATTTTACGTGAAGAGCTCGATATCGATGAAGATACCATGTTAATGAGTGCATTAGAAGCTGGGGCAGAAGATATGGAGACATCAGAAAATGTTTTTGAAATTTATTCTGATCCTACTGACTTTGCTCAGGTTCGTGACGCTCTGCAAGAAGAAGGCTATAAATTTGAACAAGCTTCACTCACCTATGTTCCTCAAAACACGATTCCTGTGGATGAAGAAACACAAGAAGCTGTTGAAAAATTGATTGAAGTCTTAGAAGATGATGAAGACGTCAACGAAGTTTACCATAATGGTGATTTTTAGAAATAATTAAAAGCAGAAAAGCTTCCTTTTGTGATGATAAAAGGAAGCTTTTTTAATTTTAAAAAGAAAATCAGCTCATGAAATGCGTATATGTCCAGTGAGGTGATTTTGAATGCAGCCAGAGATTGATATTAGAAAAATGGCTAAAGAATTAATTCGTCAGGCAGTTTTAGAATATGCATCGGACATCCACATTCTTCCTGATCTAGAGGCTTATGATATTTATTTGAGACATGCTGGTGGCTTACATATTTGGAAAACGATAAGTCTAGAGTTAGGGGAACGTTTGATTGCTTATTATAAATACTTAGCTGACATGGATGTGGGAGAACATCGTCGGCCCCAGAGTGGTTCCGCTCGGATGGAGTTGGATGAGAATGAAAGACACCTTCGCTTTTCTACCATGACCAATCTCCACGCCCGTGAATCTCTCGTCATCCGCCTACTGAATAGTATGCAAAATTTTGACTTAAGACAGCACACCTTCTTTCCACAAACCATTGACCATTTGGAAAGTTTGGTCAATCGTCAATCCGGCTTGATCTTGTTTTCTGGGCCAGTAGGATCAGGAAAAACAACGACCATGTATCAACTTTTGAGGACAATCATTCAAGAAGAACAAAAAAATATTATTTGCATTGAAGATCCAGTCGAAATTGAAGAAAGCGCCTTCCTGCAATTAAATGTCAATGAACAGGCGGGAATCAGCTATGAAAAATTATTGCGGCAGAGTTTGAGGCACCATCCAGACATTATCATCATAGGGGAAATACGTGATGAAGAAACTGCCCAGGCCGTTATACGTGCTGCCTTGACCGGCCATCTGATTTTAGCGACCGTTCACGCTAAAAATGCTGAAGGAGTGGTCAGTCGCTTATTGGATTTGGGTGTGTCTGAATTTCTTTTAAAACAAGTGATTCATGGGGTAGTTTTTCAAAAGATGCTTCCTCGCTATTGCGCCCAATGTGGGACTCATGCTCAGATTGCTTGCAGTCATTATCATAAAATGGATAAGCAGGCGGTTTTGTTTGATGTACGGGACTCTTATGACAGTTTAATGAATCATAATGAGGGATTAAATTTCAATGCGTGGTTAGAAAGGGCGTTAAAAAATGATGCAATTAGCGAAAAAACTTACCTCCAGCACTATATTTCCTAAAACGGTCAATCCCTATATTCAAATCAAATTTTTAAGAATGCTCGGTCAACTGCTGGAAGAAGGCTTTTCTATGAAAGAAGCTCTGAATTTCTTGGTGATTGTTTTGGGTAAAAAGGAAGCTTGGATTCAAGAAGTGAGCCATAAGATAGAGTCTGGCCGTTCTTTAGATGGAGCTATCAGAGACTATCAATTTCCAGATTGGATTTGCTCGCAACTTTATTTTGCTCACCACCATGGACGACTGGCTCATACTTTAATCCAATGTGGGAATCAACTAGATGGTGAGCAGAAAAGAAAAAAAGAAATGATGGGCTTGCTGAGCTATCCTGTCTTTTTAATATTTTTCATGCTGGGCATGTTGATGGCTTTACGCTTTATCTTGCTGCCACAATTTCAAGCCATGGTTCCCCAAGATGACTGTTTAGCTCAAGCAGGAATTAATTTTATTTACTATTCTCCCTACCTCATTCTTTTTATCTTCCTGCTAGCTATAGCCAGTGTGATAGCTATGAAGATATATGAAAAAAAGACTTCAGCGACTGCCATGGCTACTCTTTTAAGTCAAATTCCTCTTCTTTCTCCTTTTGTCAAAAAATTTTATACCTACCGCTTTACTAATGAGTGGGCAGCGCTTTTGAAAAGTGGTTTGAGCATGCAGGAATTAGTCAGTATCATGACTCAAAAAGAAACGACTCCTTTAATGCAAGAAATCGGCCAAGCTCTTGAAAAAGGCCTTTTGCAAGGGAGGGGTGTCCACCAAATTATGGCGAATTTTCCTTTCTTCCTAGAAGAATATACCAATGTCATTCAACACGGCCAGAAAATAGGTGCCCTAGCTGAGAGTTTAGGCGTTTACGCTAAAGAGTGTCTGACTGAACTCGACCGCTCCATAAAAAAAGTATTTGCTATGATACAACCTGTTTTATTTTTATTTATTGCCGCCTTATTGGTTGTAATATACGGCTCTATGTTGCTCCCTATGTTTTCCTTTATGGATTCTTTATAAGAAAGCGCTTATAAGAGTGAGATAACAAGATATTTGCGTTATACTGAAGATAAATAAAAGAAAGGGGTATGACCATGTTAGACCAAATAAAAGATCAAGTTCAGTCAGCAATGGAAGAACTCTTAGACCAAGCTCAATTAACTAAGGGTGATTTATTTGTTTTAGGCATGAGCACTTCAGAAATTCAAGGAGACCGAATTGGTAAAAATTCTAACCAAGAAATTGGTGAAGGGGTTGTTCAAACCATCCTTGATTGCTTAAAAAGTGAAGGCGTCGATTTAGCCGTTCAAGGCTGCGAGCATATCAACCGTTCTTGTGTTGTTGAACGACGAGTAGCCATTGAAAAAGGCTTTGAAATTGTTGACGTTATCCCACAACTACATGCAGGTGGCGCGGGGTCTATGGCTGCTTTCAAATTTTTTGATGACCCGGTTGAAGTTGAATTTATTCAAGCTGAAGCTGGTTTGGATATTGGGGATACCTTTATTGGCATGCACATCCGCCATGTCTTAGTCCCTGTTCGCCTGCAAGTGAAAGAAATAGGCTCAGCCCACCTAACTGCTGCGCGTAGACGTCCAAAAAAAGTAGGGGGAGACCGGGCCGTTTATAATTAATGAAAGTGATGGAAAAATTATGTTTGAAATGACACAAATAATCAACAAAAAAAAGTATGGTCAATGTCTCACATCAAAAGAAATTGATTGGCTGGTGGCCGCCTACTGTTCGGGGGATGTCGCCGACTATCAAATGAGTGCTCTGCTCATGGCCATCTATTTTCAAGGGATGGAAACAGAGGAATTAGGCCAGTTAACTTTAGCCATGGCTGCTTCAGGTGATCAAATAGATTTTTCGGGTATTGACGGCTTAACCGTTGACAAACATTCAACGGGAGGAGTAGGAGATACGACTTCCTTTATCCTAGTCCCTCTTGTGGCAGCCTCTGGTGGGCACGTGCCTAAAATGAGTGGCCGATCATTGGGCCATACGGGGGGAACGATTGATAAATTAGAATCCATCCCAGGCTTCCAAGTGGAATTGGCTGAAGAAGATTTTATGAATCAGGTTAATCGCCTTGGTTGTGCGATTGTTGGCCAGACAGGGAATTTAGCTCCAGCAGATAAGAAAATTTATGCTTTAAGGGATGTGACTTCTACGGTCGATGCCATTCCTTTAATCGCTTCTTCGATTATGAGTAAGAAAATTGCGTCTGGTGCCGATGGTATAGTCTTAGATGTTAAAGTTGGCTCCGGGGCCTTTATGAAGACAGTGGACCAAGCGAAGGAATTAGCACAAGCCATGATCGATATTGGTCATCAAGCCGGAAGAAGGATGACGGCCACTATCTCAGATATGTCACAACCTCTTGGATTGGCCATTGGAAATAGCTTGGAAGTGCAGGAAGCTATTGCTATATTGAATGGCCAAGGACCAGAGGATTTAAGAGAACTCAGTTTAACTCTTGCTAGCCAGATGCTGGTGCTTTCTCATTTAGCGGACGATTACCAGCAAGGCAGGGAAAAAGTTGAACAAGCCTTGGATAATGGCCAAGCCCTTCATGTCTTTAAGCAAATGGTCGAAGCCCAAAATGGGGATGTGACCTATATTGACCAGCCGTCCAAATTTGACCAAAGTGAAAGATTGATAAAAATAACATCAGCTGAAACGGGAACAATCGCCCAATTGGATGCCTTAGCCTTGGGTGAATTAGCTAAAACTCTCGGTGCTGGTCGCCAAACCTTAGATGAAACCATTGACTTGACTGCAGGGATCGTCTTAGAGAAAAAAGTAGGCGATTCCGTCCAAAAAGGAGAGTGCTTGGCGGTTCTCCATACTAATAAAATGGATATGGACCAAGATTTCCTTACTAATCAATTTTTATCAGCCGTCCACATTGAAGCAGAAGCTTCGAAACCAGAGCTGCTTCATTATATTTATGAAGATTAAATGCCCCTCTATCAAAAGCTCATACAATTTTAAAAAGACCCGCTTTTTTATTTGGAAAAGGCGGGTCTTTACAATTTTTTCTTTGAAAATTTACAAGACTTTTACCCGCTTTACATCCCCACTTGCTAGACTGAGGAGGAAAGACATTTAAAAACACTTAAGAGGAGACTTATTAATGAAAAAATATGGATTAGTTTGCGCAGCTACCGTGGCTTTGCTTGCTTTAACCAGCAGTCAAGACGTTCAAGCAGCAGAGCTCACGAATCAATTACCCTCTTCTACTGAAGAAGTTGTGAGTCAAGATGAAAGTTCTCTTAGCTTACCGGCAGAATCCCATTATGACACTGGTAAGATTGATTACCGAATTGAAAATGGACAACGTTATGGTGCTCAGGCCGAAGTCAGTAATACTGGCAGTTCTGATGCTCCCGTTCGTTTTGGTGTTGCTCACGCAGCTAATCCTGACCATTTAATTTGGGAATCTACAGCCGTAGCACCAGCGGGTCAAAACACCCGCTTACAGGCAGTTGGTGTTGCTAAAGATTCATCTAATGATACAAATTTCATGGTTTTCAATGATTCCAAAGAAAATTTAAGTGTGAACAAAAACAGCCTTAAAATTGAACATTTACCTTATAGTGAAAAAGAAAAAGAAGAAATGAAACAGGCTCTTTATGATCGCTTACCTGCACCTTCTAAAGATTTCAGAGTTTTACCTTACCTACAATCTCCATCCAGCAACTCTATCGCGATTAACTGGGTATCAGAATTCGACACCCCTGGGAAAGTAACCGTTCGCGAAGAAGGGTCTGACCAATCATTGACTGTGCCGGCAACGCCTGTTTATATGAAATTATCAGAATATACACCGGCTGAAATTGAACAAAGCCTAACTTTTGATAACGGTAATGGAGTCAAACAAGAATTGAAACAGGGAAGTTGGTTGAATTCAAACTCTAACTATAAGAGTGAAGTCGATTTAGTAAACTTAAAACCAAATACGACTTATCATTATAAGGTTGAACAAGGAGATTCCGTTATCGGTGGAAGTTTTACAACCTTCCCAACAGCAGATGACTGGGATTCTATCCGATTGATTGCTTTTTCTGATACAGAAACTGAGCCAAAAGGACGTTTGGAAAATCGGGAATGGGAATTGCATACGACCAATCCTTATGCGCCAGGTTCTGAAGAACGCCCTCAGATTGGTTCTGCCTATCATCAAGTTCATGGGCATGCTAAACGGAATGGAAAAGATTTAGTTCGTTATCCTTTGGATCAGTTCACCGCTTTAAATCAAAACATCAGCTGGATTGAAAAAGCTCAGCCACATGCTTTAATTATTGCTGGGGACTTAACTCAAGGCGCTGGTTACCAACCGGCTTGGGATGAATTCTGGCGTCATTTTGCAGGAGAAGAGTCCGATCTTGCTTCAAATATTCCATTAATTACAGCTCTAGGGAACTGGGAAACTTATGCTGCTATCAATGGTGGGTATAAAAATGCTGCCCTATCGCGCAATAAGTACCATGATTATATGGATACGCCTGGAGACCCAGAAAACATGCAATATAAAGATTCCTACTACCGTACTGACATTGGACCAATCAGCTTGATCACCTTGGATTCAACCAAAGGAATCCCGACTGAAATTGTTGGAAAGATGTTAACCGGGGAAACTTACAGTGGCGATGATTCAATTTTGAAAGAAGAAATTTGGGCTAGCCAGGGATTAGAGGGAGACCCTCACATGTCTACAGACACTCAAGGATCATTCACTTGGGAAGAATATGAGGCCATGTTTAATGAACTTTACCCTGACTTAACAGCAGAAGACTTAGATTTACCAGGTTTTAATCCTGGAACTGCGCAATGGGCTTGGGCTAAAGAGCAAATGGAAGATGCTCGAGCTAAAGGGCAAATTATATTGGTTCAATTCCACCATGCTCCTTATTCTTCAGGAGTCCACGGCATGGCACCTAACTTTGAAATTCCAGACAATCAATCGGGTGTAGCCATGAGAGTATATACCCCTATGTTTGAAGAGTTTGGGGTAGCAGCAGTCATTGCCGGACATGATGAGATGTTTGAGCGTTCATTTGTAGACAAAGATGGAGACGGCATCGGTTTCCATGTCTATGATGTTGGCGTCGCTGCAGACGGTTTACGCTCTGAAAAAATGATCCAAGATGAAAACGGTAATTACAAACCTTTAAATTACAACACCCACTCCCAATGGTCTGCCACAGCTAATTCTCCAGAGCTATGGGCAACCAATGATAAAGGAGTTAAACATCTGATTGACGGCGGCTTGCACTATGGTCACTTACAAATGGACTTGCTCCGAACTGATTACGGGGCAAAAATGGTCTTCCAACCGGTGTATGTTTTCCCAGTCTTAAATGATGATTACAGCTTGTCTCACACTGAAAGACGAGTGTATGATGATGTGACGACGATTTATTTTGATGATCAAGGTAAAGTTATTACTAAAGAGCAAGCGGCTCAACGATCAGCCCTTAAAGCTCTTGAAAATAAAATAAGCCAGCTAGAATCTCAATTGGGTCAACAGCTCAAAAAAGCCCAACAAGCCCGGGTGGAAATTGACAAGTTAAAAGAAGAAATCAACCGTGGTCAAATGGAACTCAAACAAATTAATCTTAAATTAAAAGACTTAAATGAGAAGGTCAAAGAATTAGAAAAAACAGTGCAGAATTCTTCTTCTGAAAATTCTAGTCCTTCTAAAGCCGTCTCAACTGATAATCAAAAGGCAAAAGTTGACAATTCAAGCAACACCTTATCTCAGACTCAAATGAAAGCCGAACAAGTCAGTCTAGAGGATCCTGCCAACCATACAGCATCTCCTGATTCACTAATTCTTTCGACTAGCCAGTCAGATCAAACGACTTTACCATCAACAGGTTTGGCTGGAACAGCCTTATTGATAGCTCTTCCTAGTCTATTAGCTGGTTTAGGCCTGAGCTTAAAAAATAAAGCCTAGTCAGTTTCAAAAACGACCGCTTCCTTTTTGGGAAGGGGTCGTTTTCTTTTAAATCATTGAGAAGCAGAACTTAGATGACTTTCTTACTTTTTTTGAGTAGGGAGTTCTGCTCCTTCAATAGATTCATCTTTCTCTTCTTCAATAAGAGT
Source organism: Atopococcus sp. (assembly GCA_043424615.1). Taxonomy (GTDB): domain Bacteria; phylum Bacillota; class Bacilli; order Lactobacillales; family Carnobacteriaceae_A; genus JAUNQW01. The sequence continues at coordinate 63,494 of JBHWOX010000033.1, read as the reverse complement.
TTCTTCAACCATCGGCAGTAAGACATAGCGCTTATTTTCAAAACCATTGTCTAGGGTTCCGGTTAAAAGATAGTGAGTAGGGGGAAGGTATTGGACATGAACCCGACCCTGGTTAAAAAAATAATCATAATCTTTACGTTCACAGTCAAAATCCAATAAATCATTTTCAACCATGTTCAACATGGTTTTTAATCTATAGCTGTCTTCAATCATGATATTTTCATGATGATGACTTTTAAATAGGACAGATGCAGCCATGACTAAAAGGACAGAGAGTGTCATCAAAACCATAACAGTGGGTAATATGGCTCCCTTATCGTTCACTTTCATCCCTCCTTTTTGCTGTAATTTCGGCAGGGGGAGGGGTTGGGATACGAACGACGGCCTGATAATTTTCACCATTTGTGAAAGTGACTTGAATGGCTAAAAGTTGATTAGCTAGCTGCTGAAAATGCATACTTTGAATATCAGTTAGCAAGGGTTGGAAGCCACGATAATTAACCCGGCGGATCAATGATCGGTGGCGGTAGGTGATATCGATGACAGAACTACTATGGTTATGAGGGTGGTCGGTCTTAAAAGTGGCTCCCCGATGGCTGGCATAGGCGAGATAGTAGCCGTCCACCTCATGAGGCAATTGATGAAGAAAGATATGCCATTCGACCTGCTTGCTGTGATCTAAGCGAGCTGGCAGATGGTTCAAAGAATTCACAAATGAACTTATTAAGGTGAGCGAAAGACTTAAAACAAATAGGGCAAGTAAGGCTTCCAGTAAGCTAAAACCACCTTGTGGATTAACGAATGTCTTGAAGCCAGATTCTTTCTTCCAATTGGCCATAATTGTGTTGAATTGAAATGTCATGCGGATGAGTGGAATAGATAGTGTATGGACCGTCCCTCCTTTCAACCCCATCCTGATAAGAATAGTCATGGAGGACACGCATCATTTCAATTTTCTCCTTTCCTTCTTCTAGTCTCGCCATGTTAAGGCTCAGGTGGGGGATAAGAGTGATTAAAATAAAAGAGATGAGACTTAAAGAAATCATACTTTCGATTAAAATATAGCCGTCAGGACGGCCGAGTAAAGTGGTAACGGCCGTTTGAAATTTGAAAAACAAGGTTTAATTCTCCTTTAGACGTAGTAAAACGTAAGCGTTTAAAACGATTGGTCCGACCGCTACCTCCTTTAAAGTCAAAGTATAAATGATTGTTGATTAAGCCAACAGATTCTGGATATCTTATCAAACATCGCTCTATTTCACCGGCCCTTATCGAGCTTTTAAAAACAACACCATCTTTTAAAAAGCGCACATGGGTCATTTTATTGCTGGTAATCGCCTGCATTTGCATTTCATTCATTTTGCTTTCCACTTGGTTGAAAAATAATTCTTCTTCTAAGCGAATGGCGTATTGCTTAGAATGGTAGCTGGGCAGAGCGAGTATGAGGGAGACAATCATTAAACTAATCAAACTTTCTATTAAAGTGAAGCCCGCTTGGAGGGGCGAGGTCAAATCACTATGGCCCTTGCACTTTTCCATTGACGATGGAGTAACTTTCTGCCGCTTTACTGGCTTGCTCATCGGTCAAATAATCTCCACGCAAGGCCTCAAATGATGTTGGAGTTTGCTTGGTATCCATGCGGTAGAGGTCTACTTGTGTTTGCAGTGTAGAAGCGAACGCCAGATCCCCTTTATTTTGAGCCGAATCCTGATGTTGGCTGATATTGGGGATGATGACGAGTAAAAGTAAACCAATGACGAATAAAACAACAAGCATTTCTAAAAGGGTGAATCCCTTCTCATCTTGAAGCAGTTGTTTCAACATAATATTCCTCCTGAGTTTTTTTCTGGGCCCACTTTAAGATACGCATTTTAGGCTTGAATTTTTCTTTTAAAAATAAATAAAAGGCTTTAGCTCGCCTTAGATTTATTTTCAGCCTTAGTTTTGTTATAATTATTTAGAAACTTTGCATGATTTTGAAGGAGTGGACGCGATGACGCGCTTAGAAAAAATTCAACAGGCTTTAGCTCAAACTGACTTAGAAGGTTTATTAGTCTTAGATCCCTTTAATTTACGCTATGCTTCTAATTTCACAGGAACAACAGGCTTAGCTCTGATTAGTGAGCAGGATGGATTTTTTGTGACGGATTCGCGTTATACTGAACAAGCCAAAGAACAGGCTCACGATTATGAAGTCATCGACCATCAGGGAGACTTATACGGCTGTATAGGTCAAATTGTAAATGATCTGAATTTATCCCAACTAGCCATTGAAGAAGACTTCATGACCATTAGCCAATATAACGCTATTGATGTTGAAGTGGATTGTCCTTTAGTTGACAATCAAATGTTGATTGAAGAATTACGTCAAGTAAAAGAAGAAGATGAAATCGAAAAAATTCAAGAAGCTGTCCGCATTGCAGAAAATGCTTTTGAACATATATTAGATTTTATTCAAGTCGGCCAAAGCGAAATCGAAGTAGCCAATGAATTAGATTTCTACATGCGTCAGCAAGGGGCCAGTGGTTTATCTTTCGATACGATCGTAGCAAGTGGCTACCGTTCAGCTATGCCTCATGGGGTGGCTAGTCCTAAAAAAATAGGCCGAAATGAAATGATTACCATCGACTTTGGATGTTATTATCAAGGCTATGTGTCTGATATGACACGTACTTTTGCGATCGGTCAAGTTGATGAGCAGTTAGAAGAGATTTATCAGATTGTCAAAACAGCTCATGAAAAAGTGACAGAAGCTGCTCGCGCGGGTATGACCGGAAGTGAATTAGATGCCGTTGCTCGTGATTATATTAGCAGCCAGGGTTATGGGAAAGCCTTTGGCCATACCACCGGCCATGGCATTGGCTTGGACATTCATGAAGGTCCTGCTATTAGCCACCGCAATCATAAGCCCTTGCAGGAGAATAACGTGATCACCAATGAACCTGGGATTTATCTGCCCGATTTAGGTGGGGTCCGCATTGAAAATGACTTGTTAATTACAGCGGATGGTTGCTTGGATTTAATGACTACCCCCATCGACTTCATTCAATTATAAAAAGGAGAAGATTAAAAATGGAAAAACAAAAGACCAATGAAAATCAAACTCACTTAGGACGTATTGAGATTTCTCAAGAAAGTTTAGAAATTATAGCTGGTATTGCTGCCAATGAAATTGAGGGAGTTGAAAGCATGCATGGCGGATTCAGCTCTGATGTTTCAGACTTTTTCGGACGAAAAAACTACAAAAAAGGAATTAGCCTATCGACCACAGAATATGGCCAATTAGCTATTGATGTGTATTGCTACCTACAATTCGGTATCAATGTCCCCCAAGTGGTCGCTGATATTCAAGAAAATATTAAAACTCAAGTTTTATTTATGACTGATATTGAATTAGCAGAAATTAATGTTCATATTGTCGATTTAATTCCGGCTAGTGAATTAGCAGCCACTGACCATGAATTTACCAAAGCAAGTGTATAACCATGGCTTTAACACGAAGAGAGATTAGAGTAAAAGCCTTCCAAACTTTATATCTTATGGAATTTCATGATTGGACAGTGAGCCAGGCTTACCAGCAAATACTTGAATTAGAAGAGTTAGAGAAAGAGACTCAGCCCCCAGCCTATCTAGTGGATTTGCTTGAAGGGGTGTGTGACCACCAAGTCGAATTGGATCAAACTTTAAATAGCCATTTAGACCATTGGACTGTGGATCGAATGGATAAGGTGGATGCTTTAATTCTTCGTTTAGGTGCCTATGAACTCTTATTTAATGATGATGTTCCTAGCCAAGTGACGATTGATGAAATGATTGAAATCGCAAAAACGTTCTCAAACGACCAGTCATCAAAACTGATTAATGCCGTATTAGACTCTATTGCTAAAGACAGTCAAAAAGAAGGGATTCGATAACGATCTCTTCTTTTCGTGCGGAAAGGAGGATAAGGTGTCACAAAAATATTTAACGGTGAGCCAACTGACCCGTTATTTGAGCTATAAGTTTGAGCGAGATCCCTACCTACAAACCGTTTATTTAACAGGAGAGATTACGAATTTTGACCGAAATAATCCCAACCGCCACCAATATTTCACCTTGAAAGACGACCAAGCTCAAATTCCGGTGGTGATGTTTCAATCGGATTTTAAAAAAGTGAAGTTTAAACCCAAGCATGGGGATAAAGTTTTGGTCATTGGTCGGGTTCAACTTTACCAACCCCATGGTAAATATCAAATGGTCATCCAGCATATGGAACCTGACGGGATTGGTCAACTCTATAAATTATTAGAACAAACCAAAGAAAAGCTGCAAACTGAAGGCTTGTTCGATTTTGAAAGAAAGCCAATTCCCGCCTTTCCTAAGCGTATAGCTGTCGTGACCTCCTCATCTGGAGCGGTTATCCACGATATTATCTTAAATGTGAAGAAGCGCTTTCCCATTGTTCAACTCGTTCTTTATCCCACGGTCGTTCAAGGGGAGTTCGCAGCAACTTCCATTGTTAAAAATATAACCCTAGCTGACCAGCGTGGAGACTTTGACACCATTATCTTAGGTCGAGGGGGAGGATCCTTTGAAGATCTTTTCGCTTTTAATGAAGAAGCCGTAGTCAGAGCGGTTTCGGCCTGTCAAACGCCTGTGATCTCATCGATCGGCCATGAAACTGATACTTCCTTAACGGACTTGGTTTCAGATTACCGAGCCTCTACCCCCACTGAAGCAGCTGTTGTAGCCACACCTGTTTTAGAAGAAGTGGTGGAGAGGGTTCATTTGGACCGCCAACGTTTAAATTTGGCTTTTCAAAATAAATACCAGCAAGTAAAAAAACGCTTGGAGCTCCTAGTCGGATCCTATGTCCTTAGCCAACCTCAACGTTTATATGAACAAAATGCTCAGCGCTTAGATTTAGCTGAACGTGACTTAAATAGTCAAATGACTCATTTTGTTAATGGCTTGAAGCATGAATTTAAGCACTTGGACTGGCGAATGAACCATATTTCGCTGGCAGAAAAGCTTAAAACAGCTGCTGAAAATAAGTTTGATCTAGATCGAAAACTTCATCAGACGATCCAACTTCTTATTGATCAAGATAAGCAAAAAGCTAGCCAGTCAATCCAAGCTCTTGACCTTTTATCGCCTCTGCGCACGCTCGCACGTGGCTATAGTGTGACCAGCAGTCAGGGGAGAATTATCAAATCAATTGACCAAGTTCAAAAGCAGGACCTCTTGGACATTCATTTGGTGGATGGCCAGATCAAAGCACGTGTTGAAGACATAAAGAAAAAGGATGATGAATGATGACTGATGCCCCATTTGAAGACTTGTCGTTCGAAGAAGCCCTCAATCAATTGGAAGCCATTGTTAAACAACTGGAAGAAAATGATGTTCCTTTAGAAAAAGCTTTAAATCAATACCAAAAAGGGATTGAATTATCAAAAATATGCCAGCAGAAATTGGAGGAAGCTGAAAAAACAGTAGCTAAAGTGGTTAACGAAAGTGGCCAAGAAGAAGTGTTAGAAGTCGATACGGTTAAGCCAGAAGAATAGGAGGAAGTCATGACTTTTGAAGAATTCATGGCTGAACAATTACAGCCCTTTAATAATTATATGGTTTCTCTTTTACACCCCACTGAAAATGACGTAGAAGAGGCCATGCTTTATTCCATTCAATCAGGCGGAAAACGGATTCGTCCGCTTTTCATTTTAGCTTTAGTCCAGTCTTTCGGTCAAAATCCCCAATTCGCTTATGATGTGGCGGCAGCTATTGAATGGATACACACTTACTCTTTGATTCATGATGACTTACCGGCCATTGATGATGATGACTTGCGTAGAGGACAGCCAACGAATCATAAAGTTTATGGCGAAGCCACCGCTATTTTAGCTGGGGACGCTTTATTGACCCATGCTTTTGGGCTTGTGAGCCAGTCCAAAGACCTGAATGCTGAGCAGAAAGTCCAATTAATCACCGCCCTATCCAATTTCGCTGGAACTAAGGGCATGATTGGAGGGCAATTAAAAGACATTCAATCCGAACATCAAAAAGTTTCCCTTCCCGTCTTAGAAAGTATTCACGAACGAAAAACTGGGGCTTTGATTCGTTTTTCATTTTACGCTGGAGCCATTTGTGCCAAAAAAAATCAAAAAGTGATTGACATTTTAGACCAGGTCGCCCAACATGTGGGGCTGGCTTTTCAAATCCGCGATGATATTTTAGACGTGGTTGGAGATGTTGAGAGTTTAGGTAAAAATCCAGGTCAAGATGAAAAATTAGACAAGTCCACCTATCCTTCCTTAATTGGATTAAGTGCTTCTTATGATGCTTTAAACAAAGAATTAGACGCAGCCCAAAATGGTTTGAAAGAAGTCAGCCAGCAAGATCAGGCCCAATTTAATGAAGGAATTATTTCTGATTTCATTGAAAGCTTAAGATTGGAAGAAGCCTAATGGCTAAGAAAAAAATTCGAGCCGACCAAGCCCTGTTGGAGCAGGATTTAGTTGATGATTTAAGTAAAGCTCAAGCTTTAATTATGGCCGGCAAAGTATTTACTAGCAAAGAAGAAAAAATTTTGACAGCCGGCCAGCAAATTTCCCTTACTGAAGACTTGTATATTAAAGGTCAAAAGAAAAAATATGTCGGCCGGGGAGCTTATAAATTAGAAAAAGCCCTACAAGATTTTGACATTGATGTGAGTGGGAAAATTGCCCTTGATGTTGGTGCTTCCACAGGAGGCTTCACCGACCTCCTCTTACAAAGAGGGGCTGAAAAAGTATATGCTTTAGATGTAGGAACTAATCAATTGGACTGGAGCTTACGTCAAGATGAGCGAGTCATCGTGATGGAGCAAACCAATTTCCGTTATGCTGAAGCTGAAGATTTTCAGCAGGGGGAAATTGAGTTTGCTTGTATTGATGTGTCTTTCATATCTTTAACCCTTATTTTTCCAGCTCTTTCTAGGGTCATACAAGAGCATGGGGAGGTTGTTGCTTTGATTAAGCCACAATTTGAAGCTGAAAAAGAAGATGTCGGTGAGCATGGGGTGGTCACTGATCCGGCTGTCCACCGCTATGTGATTGAAAAAATAATAGCTGAAGTAAAAAAAGATTATGTGATTCAAGGTCTAACTTCTTCTCCAATTAGAGGTCATAGCGGGAATCGTGAATTTTTGATTTACCTCCGTTTTGATCCTAAGCAAGAAAGCGATCATTCTTTTCAAACGGATTGGACTCTTTTGGAGCAATAAAAAGAGTCCCTAAAAAAAATTGATGAAATTTGGTGAGATAAGTGAATAAAAAAGAGAGACATGACTTAATAAAAAGAATTGTTGAAAATAACATCATCCATCGCCAAGAGGATTTAGTGGATGCTTTAGAAGAAGAGGGCTTGGATATCACCCAAGCTACGATTTCTCGTGACATTAAAGAAATGGCCCTAGTTAAAATCCCCTTAGATAATGGGGGTTATCGCTATAGTATGCCGGATGAATCCAATAAGAGTGTTATCCATCAACTCGAGAGTTTATTGGACCATTCTTTTGTTTCCATTGACTCTCAGGGCGATATGATTTTAATTCGAACCATCCCCGGTAGTGGGGAGGCCTTGTCTGAAGTTTTACAGTCTGATGAGTTCGAGGAAATTTTTGCTGTGATTACCAATGATGATAATATTTTAATTATTTGCCGGGATGAAGAAAAAGCTGAAAATTTAAGAAATCAATTGTTGCGTTACATCTAGGGAACAAAGAAAGTGGTGGACTATGCTGCAGGAATTAATGATTAAGAATTTTGCAGTGATTCAACAGCTTGACATTCATTTTGAAGATGGGATGACTGTATTAACAGGTGAAACAGGGGCGGGGAAGTCCATTATTATTGATGTCGTTCATTTGCTAACGGGTGGCCGAGGATCGGCTCAATTTGTTCGCCACGAGGAGGAAAAATGTCAATTACAAGGGCTCTTCACTGTCGATGACAATAAAGAAGAGATCCGGTCTATCCTACAAGAGCAGGGGATGGAGATGGGTGAAGACCAGCTCTTAATCCAAAGAGATATTTATGCGAATGGTCGTCAAGTCAGTCGGATTAATGGGACGATGGCCACGATTAGCTTATTAAAGGAAGTAGGAAGCTATTTAGTGGATATCTCAGGTCAAAATAACCAACAATCCTTACTCAATGCGGACCAACATATGAAGTTATTAGATAGCTTTGCTGATGAAGAATTTCTGAAAACCCAAGCTCAATATGAAGAACGGTATGTTATTTATCAGACTAAGAAGAAACGCGTGCAAGAACTTCTAGCTAACCAGCAAGATCTCAATCAAAAATTAGATATGCTGGAATTTCAATTGGAAGAATTGGATGCTGCCCAGCTGCAAGCGGGGGAAGATGTGACCCTCGAAAAAGAACGAGACCAGTTGATGAACTTTCAAAAAATTCAACAGGCTCTCCAACAAGCCTATCGCTATTTAGCAGGGGATGAACAATTTTCTTCTGTGGATTTAATTGGTCAGGCACTGGAGGAAGTGTCTTCTATCGAACAATGGGGGGAAGACTACGCTAAAATCTCTGAAAGCTTGAACGGGGCCTATTATCAATTGCAGGATATTCAAGCGGATTTGTCATCGGCTTTGGATCATTTAGAATATGATGAAGACGCTTTGAACCAGATGGAAGAGCGTTTAAACCTTATACAGCAACTCAAGAAAAAGTATGGACCAACTTTAGATGATATCATCCGCTACCACCAACAGGCCAAACAAGAATTCAAAGAGTTAAGCACGAGTGAAGAAAGCTTAGACCAATGGACTGATGAATTAAAAGCAATGGAAGAAGAACTGTTGGTCTTGGGTCGGAACTTGTCCCACCAACGTCGACAATTAGCTCAGCGCTTAGAAGAAAAAATTCACCGCGAATTAGCTGACTTATATATGGAGAAAGCTCGTTTTAAGGTGGTCTTTGCTAAGGACTTAGACGATTATGGAAAAGAAGATTTGCACGCTCATGGTCTGGACCAGCTTTCTTTTTATGTCGCCACTAATCCGGGAGAACCCTTGAAAGCACTTGAAGCTGTCGCCTCGGGTGGAGAACTTTCTCGCTTGATGCTTGCCATTAAGACTCTTTTTGCAGAAAAGCAAAAGGTTGAAACCAACATTTTAGATGAAGTGGATACCGGGGTGAGTGGGCGTGTGGCTTCTGCTATTGCCCATAAGATTTATTCGATTTCCAAGCAACAACAGGTTCTCTGTATCACCCACTTGCCTCAAGTAGCTGCTCAAGCGGACCACCATCTCTACATCGCTAAAAATACGGCTAATAAGCGGACAAGCACCACTGTTCGCTATCTTGAAGAAGACGACAAGATTCAAGAAATTGCGCAAATGCTAGCCGGAGAAGAAATGAGTCCTACCGCTTTAAAAACTGCTAAGGAATTACGGCAAAAATAAAAAGTATTCCTACTGCCAAAAAGCTGGGAATACTTTCAAATGATATTAAAATGTCCCAAGGGCTCCGAGTAGTGAGGCTAGCACAGAAAATACCATCACGAGTAAAAGTACCCATAGGGCGATTCGAGACCATCTTTTTTTTCTTTTTGGCCGTTTATGACTCATACTTTCACCTGCTTTCTATCTTCGCCATTAGTTTACACTAAAGTGAGTTTAAATAACAAGCCTATCTTAACTGACCAGTTGAAAGGGAATACATGAAAAAAGTATTGCTTATTGAAAATGAGACGGATCTTGCTCGTTATGTTGGATTGGAATTACAAGACCAATCTTATGATGTGACAATGACCCATAGAGCTCGTGAAGGATTAAAATTAGCGACGACTTCCCCTCAACAGTGGGATGTTATACTTTTAGCTCTCTTGTTGGAAGAAATGGATGGAATCCAATTATGCCGCCAAATTAGGCAGCATAGTATGGTCCCCATTGTGATGATGACCAGCAAAGATTCGGTCCAAGAATGTATTCAAGCTTTGGATGCAGGGGCAGATGATTATATGATTAAACCTTTTGCTATCGAGGAATTATTAGCTCGCCTGCGTTCTCTTTTTCGTCGGATAAACTATGAAAGGGGAACAGCTGAGGCGGATCCTACTCTCTTTTACCATGATTTAATTCTAGACCCTGACCGCCAGGATGTTCGCCAAAAGGGCCGATGGATTCATTTAACCCCGAGAGAATACGACCTTCTTTACCAACTGATGGCCCATCCTAAGCAGGTCTGTAGCCGAGAACATTTGTTGGAAAATGTTTGGGGCTATGACCATCCCAACGATAGCAATGTGGTGGATGTTTATATTCGCTATTTGCGAAACAAATTAGATCCAACTGATTCTCATCGCTATATCCAAACCGTCAGGGGGAAGGGTTATCTTTTATCTGAACACTGACTTTTATAGTTTTTTCTTACCGGCAGCTGCCTAGATAGGGAGCTGTTTTTTTGGTGGAGGGAAAACTATTTCTTTTTAGGTGTTCTATTTTTTTGCAAATAAAAACCCAAATGCCTGTTGACATTTGGGTCATAGAATTCACATTTTATTTTTCTTCATGGTTTCTGTTTTGTAAGCCTTCATTGCGTCGGCCTGATTTACGGTCAAATTTGCTTAAAGAAGAGCTTTGCTGGGCTGACTTTTTAGTTTGATTTTCATTGACCTCTTTACGCGCTGGGCGTTTACGGTTGATATTAATATCTCCGGCTTCTTCCTTGGCTTCGGCCATTAAACGCGGTTTCAGGTGGTTGGAAGTATAATAGGATTGTCCTATCGCAAAAATACCTCCCACTAACCAATAAAGAGCAATTCCAGCTGGGCTGGATAAAGAGAAAATGAAAATCATAGCCGGGCTCATGAGGGCCGTCATTTTCATTTGACTTTGTTGTTCTTCAGGTACGGACTGAATCATGAAGTAGGATTGGATTAAGTAGACCAGCCCTGCTAAGATTGCTAAAATTATACTGCGTTCTCCCAAGCTTTGCCCCATAAAGGTAGCTTGAGCAATTTCAGGTGAGTATCGAATGGCAGAAAAGACCATTGAAATAATCGGTAGCTGAATCAAAAGAGGGAGGCATCCCATTCCACCCGTCAAAGAAATTCCTGCTTCTTGATAAACTTGAGATAATTCTTGCTGATAAAGGAGTTGTTCTTCTTTGCTCTCAGCGTTTTGCATATCTTCTTGAATTTCTTTGGTGATGGGTTCCACGGATTTCATTTTAGCTTGTTGCTTAGTCATGGCTTTCTGTTGCTTAATGGAGAGGGGTAAAATGATGAGTCGAACGAGAATGGTAAAGATAATGATCGCCCATCCATAACCGCCTCCTAGTAAGTCAGCAATCCAATCAATGAAGCCCTGAGTTGGAATAACAAAGAGCTCGTAAAACCAACCGGTCGGATGACCACCATCGTCTAAACGGGTACAGGCAGATAAAAATAAAATGACAGAAAGTAAACTGGAAGAAAGTAATAATTTTTTAATTTTTGTTTTCAATCGGCACATTCCTTTGCATTATACTGGTCGATGTGTCTGTAGAGACAGCCCTGTCACTATACAGGACTTGATCGACTTTTTCAATTTCTGCTTGTTGAGTTTAACCCGAAATATTTAAAATACCCTTAAGTTATAAATGTTATGCTGAAAGTGATTATATTTTTAAGAAAGTGATGTGAAAATAATGGCAAGAAAAAGAAAAAGACGGCAGGATCAGCTGGCTAAGCGTTATCGGATATCAGCTTTAATTGGACTCCTGCTCACTTTCTTTTCAATCAGCCGTTTAGGTTTTGTTGGCCGTTTGTCAGCTAACCTTGTTCGTTTTTTTGTAGGAGATATGCATATCATCCTCTCCCTGCTTCTATTTATATGTTGTGCTTATATGCTGTTTAAAGGCGCACCACCGAAAATAAAAAATGGCCGACGGATGACGGGCATCATGATCTTATTTTTATCCATTTTAACCTTGATGCACAGTCTGCTTTTTAGCCAAATGACTTATGCACAACTGAACCCCTTAGCGACCAGTTGGCGCTTATTTTTTAGTGATTTTAGGCAGAATTTGATCAGTCAACAGCTGGGAGGAGGAATGATAGGGGCTGTTTTTTATAGTCTCTTTCACTTCCTCTTTGACCAGCTTGGAACGTATGTAGTCCTTGCACTGTTAATATTTTCAGCCGGCTTACTTATTTTTAATGTTTCTTATGGCGAATTTTTCCAGTGGATGGCTGAAAGAATTACAAGCTTGAGCGATTGGTTGGGTCAAGTAATCAAAGGCCGTTCTTCAAAAAAAACAGCTCCGGCTAAACAAAAGCCTGCCAAAGAAAAAGAAAAGCAAAAAAAAGAGCAACAGCCTGATCCAATGAAAGACGAACAAGCTGAGCGAGAAAAAGTAAAAATTCAAAGTCACAAGCAAGACCGCCCAGTGATTCAAGCTTCCTATCCTGACCCTCAGGAGTCCGGCTCAGCTTCACCAACAGTCGGCCCTGAAGGTGAGAAGGAGGAGTCGGGAGGCGATGGGGAATTCGAGATCGTTTCTGAAGCAGAAAATGAAGATTATCAGCTTCCTCCTTTGTCCTTGCTTAATGAGGTTCAAGCGACAGACCAGTCCAATGAGTATGATGTGATTGAAAAAAATATCGAAAAATTAGAAGAAACATTCGATAGTTTTGATGTGGATGCTAAAGTGGTGAAAGCTAATTTGGGTCCAGCAGTCACTAAATATGAAATTCAACCCGCTACCGGTGTCAAAGTGAGCAAAATTGTTAACTTGCAAGATGATATTGCCCTGGCTCTGGCGGCCAAAGATATTCGTATTGAAGCGCCTATTCCAGGGCGTGCCTTGATTGGGATTGAAGTCCCCAACCAAGACGTCAGCTTTATTTCTTTTAGAGAAACCATGGAATTAAGTCAGCGGGATCCTAAGCATTTGCTGGAAGTTCCTTTAGGTAAAGATATTTCTGGTCAGATCCAAATGGCCGATTTAGCTAAGATGCCCCATACCTTGATTGCAGGGTCAACCGGTTCTGGTAAGTCTGTGGCCATCAACAGTATTATTACTTCACTGCTGATGCGAACCAAACCCAATGAAGTAAAACTCATGATGATTGATCCTAAAATGGTGGAGTTAAGTGATTATAACGGCATTCCTCATTTGCTGACGCCGGTCGTCACCAATCCCAAAAAAGCGGCTCGGGCATTAAATAATGTCGTGAAGGAAATGGAAAGACGTTATGAATTATTCGCCTCAACTGGAACGAAAAATCGAGCAACTTACAATGAATACGTCCGCCAATATAATCTAGAAGAAGGCAAAGAATTACCTCTATTACCTTATATTGTTGTTATAGTGGATGAGTTAGCCGATTTAATGATGGTGGCCTCTAAAGAAGTTGAAGATGCTATTATGCGCTTGGCTCAAATGGCTCGGGCAGCAGGCATTCACATGATTTTAGCAACCCAACGGCCCAGTGTGGATGTTTTAACCGGAACCATCAAGGCCAATGTCCCATCTCGTATCGCTTTTGCTGTGTCATCAGGAACAGATTCCAGAACCATTTTAGACATGACCGGGGCTGAAAAACTTCTAGGAAAAGGGGATATGCTCTACTTGCCAATGGGAGCCAGTCAGCCTAAACGTGTACAAGGGACTTTCATCACCGATGATGAGGTGAAAAGAGTGGTTGAATTTGTTAAAGATGAACAAGAAGTCAATTATGTTGAAGAAATGGCACCTTCAGAAGAAGCTGACTCTGCTTTAGCTGATGAGCCAGAAGATGAATATTTTAATGAAGCGGTCGAACTCGTCGTAGAAGCAGAGTCTGCCAGTGTATCCATGTTGCAACGCCGTTTCCGTATTGGTTATAATCGAGCGGCTCGAATGATTGATGATATGGAAGCGCGTGGCATTGTCGGCCCTGCTAACGGGTCTAAACCTCGTGAAGTTTTGATTGAAACAACTGATCCAACTACTGAAGATAATGAATCCAATTTAGAGTAAAGGAAGAATATGATGTCCAAACGATTAGCAGAAGGCGTTTATTTGCAATGCTTTCCCACAAAAAAATTCAAAACCGTCCGCATAAATATTTATTTCAAGCAAAAATTAACCGTAAAAAAACTCAGTGACTATGCTCTTTTATCTCGACTATTAGACCTTTCAACAGCTGCTTACCCTAATCAGAGTTTGTTGAATCAGGCTCTTTCACATCTCTATGGTGCTTCTTTTAGCACTTACGCTCATCGCCAAGGCAATGCCATCATTTTCCAATATCAATTTGTCTTTCCTAACAGTAAATTTATTAGCCAGGCTAATGATTTAAAGGAAAAAAATATGGAATTTATTCGCCAGGCTCTTTTCCATCCCCATGCTCAGCAGGGGAGTTTTGATCCTCAGACTTTTCAACGCCAGCAATCCAATCTTTTGGATGAAATCGATAGTTTGTCTGATGATAAGCAGCTTTTTGCTCGCTTAAGATTGAACCAGCTTTACTATCCCGATTCTAAATACCAGCTTCCAGCTATAGGGCGAGGTGAAGATGTGGCTAGCTGTACGCCAGAAAGTCTTTATCGGGCCTATGAAGACTTAATCAATCAGAGTGAACTGGATATTTTAATCATGGGTGACGTTGATGAAGACTATATGACTGAGCAAATGAAAGGATTGGGATTTAAAGGGCGTTCTAACCCTCTTCCACAGGCGGATATTTTTTACCGTCCTCAATTAAAAGAAGACTTAGTTGTGGCGACCGACCGGGATGACGTCCACCAAGGGAAATTTAATTTAGCCTATGACACCGGTATTTATTACTTGCAGGATAATTATTTTGCTGGGCTGATTTTCAATGGGCTCTTTGGAGGCTACCCTCATTCGAAACTCTTCTTAAATGTTCGTGAAAAAGAATCCTTGGCTTATTACGCTTCCAGTTCCATATCTCCTTGGACGGGTAAGATGACGGTTCAAACAGGAATCGATTCAGCGACTCAGTTGAAAACCAATCAGATTATTGCTGATCAGTTGAAAAGTTTACAAGATGGGGATTTTTCTCTAGAAGATATAGATCAAACCAAAAAAGCCCTTAGAAATTCACGTTATCAAAATGAAGATTCCTCCAATGCTTTCTTAAAACGTGTGCTCAATGAAGTTTTGGCTACCGACCGTACTTACAGTTTGGATGAATGGTTGGAAGCTTTGGAAGCGGTCAACAAAGATGATGTGATTCAAGTCGCTCAACAAACACAACTCAAAGCCAGTTATTTCTTATCTGGAGGTGACCACTAATGAAAAAATGGACCTATTCTCAATTTGATGAAACCATCTACGGAAAAACCTTGGACAATGGTTTGGAAGTGAGACTGCTACCAAAAAAAGGCTTTAACAAAGTCTATGCTTTATTTACTACTAATTATGGCTCCATCGACCATGCTTTCCGCCCTTTAGGAAAGACTCAGATGATACAAGTGCCGGACGGAATTGCTCATTTTTTGGAGCATAAGTTATTTGAAAAAGAAGAGGGGGATGTTTTCCAACTCTTCGGCCAGCAGGGGGCATCAGCCAATGCCTATACCTCTTTTACTGAAACAGCCTACTTATTTTCAACGACTGAGCAGGTAGAAAAAAACATATTGACCTTGCTGGATTTTGTTCAACACCCTTATTTTACAGAGGAATCTGTGAATCGCGAAAAAGGAATTATTGCTCAAGAAATTGAAATGTATAATGACCATCCGGATTGGCGGTTGATGTTTGGCCTGTTAGAAAACCTATTTCCAGACCATCCTGTATCAATCGATATTGCAGGAACTGTGGACTCTATTCAGGATATTACTGCCGATGATCTGTATACTTGCTATCATACTTATTATCATCCTTCCAATATGGTCTTAACCTTGGCAGGAAATATCGACCCGGAAAGATTGCTTCATTTAATCGAAGATAATCAAGCGGCCAAAAGTTTTGAAAAGGCCGAACAAATTGACCGGCAAGCTATTGAAGAAGACCTGAACCGACTCATTTCTCAACGTACCATCCATATGCCTGTGCAAAAGCCAAAAGTTGCTTTAGGGGTGAGGGGATCTTCTCGCCAAGTCGATGAATGCTTATCATTTAAAGAAGCTCAAAGTTTGAGCTTATTAATGAGCCTGTTGTTTGGTCCCTTATCACAGAATTATTTAGACTTATATGATGCGGGTTTGATTGATGATAGTTTTTCATACCATGCTGAAGTGGAGCGGTCTTACGATTATATGGCGGTATCCTGTGACACTAAAACGCCAGAAGACACCCTTCAAGCTTTGCGGGATATTTTATTAAATGCTAAAGATAGTAAAGACTTGACTACTGAAAACTTTGAGATGTATAAAAAACGCCTCATGGGCCAACAATTGATGGCTTTAAATTCAGTTGAGTTTTTAGCGAGAAACTTGTACAGCTTTAAGTATGACGGCCAGTCTGTTTTTGAATTGCTTAAGCAGATTAATGACATTCAAATTGAAGATATCATTCGCATGGCGGAAAATTACGTCGATTCGAATCGTTATAGTGAATTTGTGATTTTAGGAAATGATTCAGTCTAAAATAGAGAGTGTGTTACAATAAAAAAGACAAAGAAGAGAGGCAGGTATAAGATGAATAATATCGGTGAAAAATTAAAAAATGCAAGATTAGAGCAAGGTCTGAGTCTTGCAGATATGCAGGCAAAAACTAAAATTCAAGAAAAGTATTTGGATGCTATTGAACGTGATGAACTAGCCAGCTTACCAGGGCAATTTTACTATAATACCTTTGTTAAACAATATGCCCAAGCTTTAGGCTTAGATGGGGAGGCTTTACTGGAGGGGACAGAAGCTCCTAGTAGTGAAGACATTCTCAATGAACATGCGCAGGCTGAACGCATCCGCTCCTCGCGCCATGAACGCCCGCAAGAAGATAGCACTTCAGATGAATTAATTCATGAAAAAAATGATACCGCTATTCCGGTTCATATTAATCATGAAGAAGCTGACGATCAACCGTCAGACCAGCAGGCAGATATTCCTAGTCGCGTTCCTGATCCGGTGAACTATAGCCAGCCCCAAGAACTTTCTTTTGATGAGGAGAGGGCTTTAGAAGGGGAAGCTGACGATGAGATAAGCACCACTTCTGTTTCTTTCGATGAACCCCTAGGATATGGCCATGAACCGTCTGCTGAAACGAATCGTGGAGAACAAACCCAAACCCCAGGCGGAACGGTCATAGAGTACCCGGCCGATGAAGATGCAGACCTTAACAAACCAGCCACAGCTGGTCCAGTTCCTTCCAGACAAGCGACGAATGATGACAACATTCCATCTCGCAAAGATAGATCAACTGTCAATGAGAAAAGTAAGAAACAGTCCTCCTCCTGTTTTGAACGCTACGGGTGTTTCTTAATTATTATCTTATTAATCTTAGTTGCAGCAGCTCTTTTCTATTTCTTTATTAATCAAGATTCTGCTAGCGATACCGGCCATCTCAACTTAGACCCATCAAGTGAACAAGTTGAAGACTCCGCAAATAATGAATCAGATGAAGCCGACAGTTCAGATCCGTCTGAAGATTCTACAGCGGACGATGCAGCTGGCCAAGATCTTCCAGCTGCTGAAATTGAACAGACCGAAGCAGATGGAACGAATGCGATTTATGCGATGAACAGCCAAGAGGCCGATACAATCAAAGTTGAAGTTGCTTCCACAGCTCCTGAAGCTTGGGTCAGTGTATCTGCAGATGGTGAGTTATACCGCCAAGCTATTTTAGGTCAAGATGAAGTCATGGAAGTCAATCTTGATGGATCTATTTCTAGTGTTGAATTTGCTGTTGGAAATGCTGACGGTACAGAAATTAGAATTAATGGTACTGTTCTTGAATTCCCAGCTGAAAATGCAGGCAATCCTACCCAATATCTAACGGTAGCCGTTAATTAAGAACGATGGAATGGAATCTACCTAACCAGCTGACAGTCTTTCGGATTATCCTCATCCCTGTTTTCATGCTTTTATGTTTGGGAGATTGGTCCTGGGGACAGCTGATCATATGGAATCACAGCCTATCTATCCAACTTCTGCTCGCCTGCTTAGTGTTTATCATAGCTAGCCTGACTGATTTTTTAGATGGTCATATCGCTAGAAAATATAATATTGTCACTAATTTTGGGGCCTTTGCTGACCCCGTAGCTGATAAAATGCTAACCATGACGGCTTTTATCATTCTAGTCAGCCTAGATTTAGCTCCTGCCTGGGTGGTTTCCATCATTGTGATGAGGGAATTAGCGGTGACAGGATTAAGACTGATCGTCGTTGAAAATGATGGGCAAGTAGTCTCTGCCGCTTTTGCTGGAAAATTAAAAACTTTCTTTCAAATGCTCGCCATTATTTTCTTATTAATTGATGATTTTCCTTTTGGTTTTTTACCTTTTTCTCTCGGCCAGCTTTTACTCTATTTAGCTTTAATCTTTACCCTATACTCAGGCATAGAATATTTTTGGAACGCCCGGGCCATATTTAAAAACTAAAAATAAAGATTGACATTAAAAGTGCAAGAAATTATTCTTGCACTTTCTTGTTTTAAAAAGAAAATAAAGGATTCTTTGGCGTATATTAAAAGTGTAGGAGAAAAGAGGGAACAAACATTCGCTTTTTTCTTGCAAGTCTAAAGTAAAAAAGTTATGATGATGAAGAACGAGCAGGAAATCTGATACAAAAACGAAATTACGGAGGTAAAAGAATGAGCGACGATAGAAAAAAAGCATTAAACGCTGCAATGAAAAAAATTGAAAAATCCTATGGTAAAGGCGCTATTATGAAATTAGGTGAACAGGCTAACCAAGAAATTGACACCATTTCGAGTGGTTCTTTAGCTTTGGATGTGGCCCTGGGAGTAGGGGGCTATCCAAGAGGGCGTATCATTGAAATTTACGGCCCTGAAAGTTCAGGTAAAACCACCATGGCTCTTCATGCTATTGCTGAATGTCAAAAAGCTGGCGGAAATGCAGCCTTTATTGACGCTGAGCATGCTTTAGATCCTGTTTATGCTAAACGTTTAGGGGTTGATACAGATGAACTACTCTTGTCTCAACCTGATACGGGAGAGCAAGGACTTGAAATTGCCGATGCCTTAGTTTCCAGTGGCGCTATTGACATGATCGTGATTGACTCAGTGGCTGCCTTGACCCCTCGTGCAGAAATTGAAGGAGAAATGGGCGATACCCATGTGGGTCTGCAAGCCCGCCTGATGTCACAGGCCCTAAGAAAACTTTCAGGTTCTATCAATAAAACAAAAACAATTGCTATTTTCATCAACCAAATTCGTGAAAAAATTGGGGTGATGTTTGGGAACCCTGAAACAACCCCAGGTGGACGAGCCTTGAAATTTTATTCAACCGTACGTTTGGAAGTGCGCCGTGCAGAACAAATTAAAGAAAATGGTGAAGCTATTGGAAACCGCACCCGCTTAAAAGTTGTTAAAAATAAGGTAGCTCCTCCATTTAAAACCACAGAAGTCGACATCATCTATGGAGAAGGAATTTCACAAGTAGGTGAATTAGTCGACATGGGCTCTGATAAGGATATTATTGAAAAAGCAGGTTCTTGGTATTCCTATGATGGCGAACGCATCGGCCAAGGGCGAGAAAATGCTAAAAAATACTTTACTGATCACCCTGATTTAAGAGCAGAAGTGGAAGAAAAAATCCGCATCGCTTATGGAGCTAGCAATGAAGATGAAATTGCCATGCACAAAGAAGAAGAACTGGCTGAGCAAGAAGAAGTGAGCTTAGATTTAGAAGAGGAAAAAGAAGAGAAATAAAATAAAAACTTCCGTCCAAAAATGGCTTCAGCAATATTTGACAATAATTATTCATAAAGTTATGATTAATATGTATGATGGTTGCTACAAGCAATTTTTATACAATCGATTTTAAAACAGTTTAATTAAATAATGATACGGAGGTGACAAGATGAACCTATTATTTATTGCCTTCGCTATCGTTGCTTTAATTATTGGATTTGCAATCGGCTATGTGATGAGTAAAAACAGCATAGAAAAACGATTAAACGAGTCTCAAGGGACAGCCACTATGATTATTCAAAATGCGAATAAAGAAGCTGAAACCCTAAAAAAAGAAGCCTTATTGGAGGCAAGAGAGCAAATTCAAGACTATCGGACGGAAGTTGAAGATGATTTGCAACAACGTCGCGCCGAACTTTCACGGCACGAAAATCGTATAGAACAGCGGGAAGATAATTTAGATTTCAAAGAAGAGCAACTCTCTCAACGGGAACAAGATTTTCAAGCTAAAGATGAAGAATTACAAGCCTTTAGTGAAAAACTGAATCAAAGAGAGGTTGATCTTGAAGAATTAAGCAGCCAGCAGGAAGAAAAACTGCAAGAAATTGCTGAAATGACATATGATGAAGCTCATCAACTCATTCTTCAGCAAGCTGAAAATGAAATGAAACATGAAATCGCTGTGCGAGTAAAAAAATCTGAAGAAGAAATTCAACGCCAGTCTGATAAAATTGCCAAAGAAATTATATCTCAGTCCATTCAAAGAAACGCAGCTGATGAAGTTGCCGAATCCACAGTGTCTGTTATTCATTTACCTAATGACGACATGAAAGGTCGTATTATTGGTAAAGATGGGCGCAACATTCGGACTATAGAAGCCTTAACCGGTATGGATGTCATTATTGATGACACCCCAGAAACTGTAGTCTTAAGTGGATTTGACCCTATTCGCCGTGAAATTGCTAAGCTCGCCTTAGATAAATTGATTAAAGACGGTCGAATTCATCCTGGCCGCATTGAAGAAGCCGTTGAAAAAGCTAGAAAAGATATGGATAAACATATTCGTGAGATTGGTGAAGATACAGTATTTGATTTGGGGATCCATAATTTACACCCAGATCTCATTAAAATTGTTGGACGTTTACATTATCGTTCATCCTATGGTCAAAATGCTTTAATCCATTCCAAAGAAGTAGCGAAAATAGCTGGAATTTTAGCCGCCGAACTTGATGAAGATATTCAGTTGGCTAAACGCGCCGGCCTGTTACATGACATTGGAAAAGCCATTGATGGTGAAGTGGAAGGTTCTCATGTTGAAATTGGAACCGAATTAGCTATGAAATATGGTGAACCGGATGAAGTCATCGACGCCATTGCCTCTCACCACGGCGATGCTCCAGCCAATAGCATTATTGCTGTATTAGTCGAAGCTGCTGACCAAATTTCATCAGCCCGACCAGGAGCTAGAAGTGAATCACTGGAAAGTTATCTCCAACGCTTGAGTGATTTAGAAAGAATTTCTAATGATTTTGATGGTGTTAAAGAATCTTATGCTATTCAAGCGGGACGTGAAGTACGCGTGATGGTAAAACCTGAAGAAATATTAGATGCAGATGCCGTGAAATTAGCTAGCGATATTCGAAAACGTATCGAAGGAGATATGGAATATCCAGGTCATATTAAAGTGACGGTAATACGCGAAACTCGAATAACCGAAGTCGCTAAATAAATTTAGAAAATGAACTGCTTAGCTTGCTAAGCAGTTTTTTTATACCGTCTCGCTCTCTGGCTCATTTTTTCTTTGGCAGTTGTGATAAAATAAAGCCTACAGACCATTAGAAAGAGGATTAGGATGAAATTATTATTTGTAGGTGATGTGGTTGGACCGATTGGACGGCAGATGATAGAAACTCATTTGAAAGAGTTAAAGAATACATATAAACCCCAAGTCACTATTATAAATGGAGAAAATGCCACAGACCGTGGACGGGGAATTAACGAGCGCATATTCAAATCATTTCTCCAAGCTGGTGCGGATGTGGTTACTTTAGGCAATCATGCCTTCGATCATCCTGAAACTATTCATTTTATTGATCAGTATGATAATTTAATAAGACCAGCCAATTATCCCCAAGGGTCAACTCCTGGCTTGGGCATGACTGTCATTAAGGTGAACCAAGCCAAACTAGCCATTGTAAACTTGCAAGGAGTAGCCTTAATGAATCCCTTGGACGATCCCTTTCAAAAAATGGACCAAATTTTGGAAGAAATTCGTCCGCTGACCCCCAATATATTTGTTGATTTTCATGCAGAAACCACCTCAGAAAAGCAAGCTCTGGCAAGCTATTTGGACGGCAGAATCTCTGCTTTGGTCGGAACCCATACCCATGTTCAAACGTCTGATGCTCGCCTTCTTCCTCAAGGAACCGCTTATATGACAGATGTTGGTATGACTGGCCCTATTAACAGTATTATTGGGATGAAAATTGATCCTGTCCTCCATCGGTATTTGACTAAGTTGCCAACAAGATTTGAAGTGGAAGATCGAGGGCCTGGCATATTGAACGCCTGCCTCATCGATATCAATGACCAAACAGGTCGGGCCTGTTCCATTGAATCGATTAAACTGACGACTAACCGAGCGCATTTCCAATAAGAAAGGAGATTGATATGGCACAACAAACCGAAGATACCCCCATGATGAGACAATACAAGAGCATCAAAAACGATTATCAAGATGCCTATCTTTTCTTTCGCTTAGGTGATTTTTATGAGTTGTTTTATGATGATGCGATAGAAGTGGCTCAAATTTTAGAGTTAACCTTAACATCTCGCAATAAAGCGGCCGATGAACCCATTCCCATGTGCGGTGTGCCTTACCACTCCGCTCAGCAATATATCAAGACTCTCATTGACCAAGGCCACCGAGTTGCTATTTGTGAACAGGTGGAAGACCCTAAAGAAGCCAAAGGTATGGTTAAAAGAGAGGTTGTCCAGCTGATTACTCCAGGGACTGTCATGGAAGAAAATGTTCTCCATGCTGACGAAAATAATTACCTAGCTGCAGTTAATCCTGCTGATTCATATGCTTTAGCTTATATTGATTTGTCAACTGGAGAATTAAAAGCATGCCTTTTAGATTCTGCCGAAGCTTTGATGAATGAAATTTCTAACCTACAAGCCAAGGAAGTTTTAATGGCAGAAGGACATAAGGATTTAGAACACCGCCTACAAAACTATTTAGATCTTTTGATTTCTCGGCCACGTTCACAGCATGACAGCTCTTACGACCAATTTTATGACGACCATCTCACCCCCGCTTTACGAGAAGTTTTAGATCTTTTGATTCATTATCTTAATGATACCCAAATGAGATCTTTGGAACATATTCAGCAAGCTGAGATATATCAGGCTGACCATTATTTACGTTTGGGTCCTGGTGCTCATAAAAATCTAGAATTACAAGTCTCCTTAAAAGATCAATCGAAAAAGGGAACGCTCTTGTGGCTGCTGGATGAAAGTCAAACAGCCATGGGTAGCCGGATGCTCAAAAGATGGCTGGACAAGCCCTTAATTGACCGGCAAAAAATTGAAGAACGATATGATGCTATCGAAAACTTAAATGAGCACTATTTTGAACGCCAAGATATTAAAGAGGGCTTAAAGCAAGTCTATGATTTAGAACGCTTAGCCGGGCGAATTGCTTTTAAAACCGTGAATGCCCGTGATTTAATTCAATTGAAGCAATCTTTAGCGCAAATTCCAGCCCTTGTTCACTTAGTTGAATCAATCAATGCCGGTAATTGGGACAGCTGGTTGGATCGCATGGATGACTGCCAGGATGTTTACCAGTGGATTGACCAAGCCATTGTCGACGATCCACCGATTTCAATTATGGAAGGGGGCATCATCAAACAGTCTTATCACCAACAATTGGACCAATACTTGGATGCCATGCACCATGGACGGCAGTGGATAGCAGAATTGCAAGAGAAAGAACGCCAAGCGACGGGAATTAAAAATTTAAAAATTGGTTTTAATAAAGTCTTTGGCTATTATATTGAAGTCACCAAGTCCAATTTAAAATTTGTTGATGAAGACCGTTATGAACGCAAGCAAACTCTGACCAATTCAGAGCGTTATATCACGCCAGAATTAAAGGAAAAAGAACATTTAATTCTGGAAGCTGAGGAAAAATCTCAGCAATTAGAATATGAGCTTTTTGTGAAATTAAGGGAAAAAATAAAAGGAGAAATTGATCGCTTACAAGATTTGGCTAAGGCCATCGCTTATTTGGATGTCATTCAAAGTCTGACAGAAGTAAGCGAACGTTATCGTTTTGTCCGCCCTCAATTGACCGATGACCATCGCCAGCTTCACATTCAAAATGGCCGGCATCCTGTGGTTGAGAAAGTGATGGGCGACCAGTCCTATGTTCCTAATGACATTGATTTGGATGAGGAAACGGATATTTTACTCATAACGGGTCCCAACATGTCCGGGAAATCGACTTATATGCGCCAACTAGCTTTAATCATCATTTTAGCCCAGATGGGATCGTTTGTGCCGGCTGATGAGGCTTGCCTACCTATTTTTGATCAAATCTTTACACGTATTGGAGCCATGGATGATTTGATAGGGGGACAGTCGACTTTTATGGTGGAAATGATGGAAGCCAATGTCGCCTTACAAGAAGCGACCCAGCGCTCCCTCCTTCTTTTTGATGAAATAGGGAGAGGAACGGCGACTTTTGACGGTATGTCTTTAGCCGAAGCCATCATCATTTATATTCACAATCATATTGGGGCTAAAACCCTCTTTTCTACCCACTATCATGAATTGACTGAACTGGAAGATAAGTT
This sequence comes from Atopococcus sp., assembly GCA_043424615.1. GTDB lineage: Bacteria > Bacillota > Bacilli > Lactobacillales > Carnobacteriaceae_A > JAUNQW01. The sequence continues at coordinate 38,844 of JBHWOX010000033.1, read as the reverse complement.
AGAACGGTTAAAAAATGTTCATGTGGGAGCGATTGAAGAGAATGATGAATTGATCTTCCTCCACAAAGTTGAAGACGGTCCGGCCGACAAATCTTACGGGGTGCAAGTGGCTAAACGGGCAGGCTTGCCCCAGGAGGTCATTCAGAGTGCTGATCGCTTATTGAACCAATGGGTAGAAAAAAGTCAAATGCAAGCAGAGGAGGATTTATTAGCGGTTGATCGTAAGCCAGACCAGTTAGAAGAAGAGGGGCAGCTGACCTTGTTTGAAGTGAGTAATTCCTCCGCTGAAAAAAAAGTATTGGAAGATATTCAGCAAGCGGACTTGGCTAATATGACCTTAATGGATGCTATGAATCTCTTGAATAGCCTCCAACAACAATTACGTCAGAATAAATAAAGTCGAAAGGAGAACGTAGATGGCGATTGAAATTATGTCTCATTCCTTATCAAACCAGATAGCGGCTGGAGAAGTCATAGAACGGCCGGCTTCAGTCGTCAAAGAACTTGTGGAAAATGCCATTGATGCAGGGGCGACACAAATCGACCTCCGCATTGAAGAAGCGGGCCTTAGACGGATTGAGGTCGTGGATGATGGCTCAGGAATCGAAGCTCATGAAGTAGAACGAGCATTTGAACGGCACGCCACTTCCAAACTTCATCATAAAGAAGACTTGTTTCGTATACGGTCTTTAGGCTTTCGTGGTGAAGCCTTGCCTAGTATTGCCTCCGTTTCCAAACTGAGCCTATCCTCTTCCACAGGGGAGCAAGCCGGCAGGGAAGTCCAGCTTGAAGGTGGTCAAGTCGTCAAGTCTCAAGCGACTTCTGTACGTCAAGGCACCAAAGTAGTGGTGACGGATCTTTTTTATAATACACCTGCTCGCTTAAAATATATCAAAAGCCCTCAAACTGAAAAAGGTCATATCACCGATTTGATCCAGCGATTTTCTTTTGCCCATCCCGAGATTGCTTTTCGTTTTATGTCTGACGGCAATTTGCTCATACAAACGGTGGGCAATGGGGAATTGCGACAGGCAATTGCTGGGGTTTATGGGGTGAACACCGCTAAAAAAATGTTAGCTATTTCAAATGAGGACTTTAATTACCGCCTGCATGGTTATATCTCACCCCCCGATTTAACGCGCTCCAATACTTCTTATATTAATTTCGTGGTGAATGGTCGGGTCATTAAAAATTATCGGCTGAATAAAGCTTTGGAAAAAGCCTATGGTTCAAAATTGATGATCAACCGTCATCCCATCGCGATTATTCATATCGATATGGACCCTTTGCTGGTAGATGTGAATGTCCACCCTACCAAACAGCAAGTGCGTATCTCAGGTGAAGAAGATTTGGCACAATTAATTACAGAGGCCGTCAAAAAAGCGCTGGATGCCCTTCGACGCATCCCTGACGCCTTAGAAAATATTTCAGCCAATCAACGGTCCCGTCAAGAAGAAAAATCTGTTCACATGATGCCCCAAGAAAGCTATGTGCAAGAAAGTTTGGCAGCAGATTTTTCTCCCCGGCCAATTGATGCTTCTGCTGAAGACTCAGAGGTCTTTTTTAGTGAAGAACATCCTCAAAAAACGGATCAATCTAAGCATTTAGAAGATAGTGTTCAAGTCGCTCAAAAAAGATTAGAAGCTGAGGAAAAGAATCCGCCAATGGAAAAAGCAGCTTTCCCTTCCTTAGATTATATTGGCCAAATGCATGGCACCTATTTATTTGCCCAGAATGAAGAAGGCTTGTACATTATTGACCAGCACGCTGCCCAAGAACGGATAAAATATGAATACTATCGAGTTGAAATTGGGCAGGAAGAAGACCACCAGCAGCAATTATTAATTCCTTTATTATTAGAATATCCTGCTGATGAAATGATGTTGATTAAAGAAAATCAATCCGCTTTTGAAGATGTTGGCTTGTATATGGAAGCCTTCGGAGATCAGACTCTCATCCTGCATAGTCATCCCAGTTGGTTTGAACCTGATCAGGTGGAAGAAACGGTCAAAGAAATGATTGATTTCTTCATTGATCATGAGCAGATCAATTTAGCTGAATTTCGTGAAGCAACCGCTATTATGATGTCATGCAAACGGTCCATCAAGGCCAATCAATATTTAAACGACCAGCAAGCCCAACAATTATTAGTCGATTTAGCGGCTTGTGAGAATCCTTATAATTGTCCTCATGGGCGACCGGTGCTGGTTCAGCTGTCAAATGCGGACATGGAAAAAATGTTTAAACGCATTCAAGATTAAGGGCAAAATCTTAAACTTTTCACTTTAACTTGGCTATAATAAGAATACTTAAGGAGGTTTTATAATGTCTGACTACACAAATCCTTATACAGATGAAGAATTAAGAGAGCGTTTAAGCGATGAAGAATATCGTGTGACCCAAAATAATGCAACGGAAGCGGCTTTTACAGGTCGATATGATGACCACTATGAAGAGGGCATTTATGTTGATATTGTAAGTGGAGAACCTTTGTTTTCTTCTCAGGACAAGTACAATGCCCACTGCGGCTGGCCAGCTTTTACCCGGCCAATTGATGGAACGGATATTAAAGAATTAAGAGACAGCAGCCATGGTTTGGAGCGAGTAGAAGTTCGAAGTCAAGGCGCCGATTCTCACCTGGGTCATGTCTTTACTGATGGACCGCAAGACCAGGGAGGATTGCGTTATTGTATTAATTCAGCTGCTCTAAAATTCATTCCTAAAGACGAGTTAGAAGAAGAAGGTTACGGTCAATATTTAAATTTATTTACGGAATAAAGCACGCCTTCATTTTTTGTGCCTGCAGACGGCCCTGCTTTAGTAGAAGCAGAACGGCCGTCTTTTTTTATATAAAAAAGAGGCGCTTAAAATCTGTAAGATATGCTATTATAATGAAACAAAAGGCGATTCGCTGACTAATAGGGTTGATTTGAGGCATAGAAAGAAAAATGTGATCTTTGGCGGGGAAGTCCGGCTGATTAATTAATAAAAAATTGCCTTGTAATCTTTATGGTTTTATTGTAGTCTATAGATAAAGTAAGCCTTTACATTGTTGTTTTATCAACAAGTATAATTATAGGGCTTTTTTTATTTACAGCTTTTGGATTCCATCCAAAAAAAAGTATCCAGTAACGATAATTCTGATAGAAGAGGTTGATAAAATGAGTCAAAATAAAGTTGATATCCAAAAGTTAATTGATACAGTTCCTGGCTTTGATCAAGTTTGTAATACAGAATCCTATTTTTGGGTTAATCAAGATAAACCAGGAGTTGAAGAAGCAAATGCTCGCAGTGAATTCTCTATTGATGATGCCATCGATGCAGAAAAAAGATTAGAGCGTTTTGCCCCTTTTATTAAATTAAAATTTAAAGACACTGAAAAATTAAATGGAATCATTGAATCACCTATTTCTCGTATTGCTTTGTTCCAGGATTATTTGGAAGATTTTTACGAGATGAATATCCCTGGCCGTATGTATCTTAAACGTGATGACTCCCTTCCTATTGCTGGAACGATTAAAGCCAGAGGAGCTATCTATGAGGTCTTGAAACATGCGGAAGATTTAGCCATCGAACACGGTTTATTGAAAGATTTTGATGATGATTACACTAAATTTGTCAGCAAAGAATTTCAAGATTTCTTCTCTCAGTATGGTATTGTTGTCGGCACGACTGGTAATCTTGGAATTTCTTCAGGAGTAATGGGACGGACATTAGGATTTAATGTGACCATCCATATGTCAGCCGAAGCCAAACAATGGAAGAAAGATTATCTTCGTTCTTTTGGAATTAATGTTGTTGAACATGAAACCAACTTTACAGAAGCTGTTCGCAACGGTCGGGCTGAATCAGACGCTGATCCTAAATCTTACTTCGTTGACGATGAGCATTCACGTGAACTATTCTTCGGTTATACGGTTGCTGGAGCTCGCATGGTGAAAATTCTGGAAGATATGAATATTCCGGTTGATGAAGACCATCCTTTATTTGTTTATCTGCCATGTGGAATAGGGGGAAGCCCTGGTGGGATTACCTTTGGTTTGAAACAGCAATATGGAGATAATGTGCATTGTTTCTTTGCTGAACCGACTCATATGCCTTCGATGCTTTTAGGCCTATTATCCAAAGAATTTGACGGTATCACTGTAGATGATGCAGGGATTGATCCTCATACTGTCATGGATGGATTAGCTGTTCCCCGTACGTCTGGTTTCGTTTCTCGTACCATGGAAGATTACTTCGACGGGGGCTACACTCTGAGTGAAGAAGAATGCATGGTCCACTTAACTTCCATGATTGATAATGAAAATATTGCTTTAGAACCAGCAGCTTTGGCAGGTGTTCCTGGACCGGCTAAATTATTCTCAACAGAAGCGGGCCAAGATTACATTCAAGAAAAAGGACTTGCCGATAAGGTTAATAATATTACCCATATTTCATGGGCCACTGGCGGCTCCATGGTTCCGGAAAATGATATGGAAGAATTCTACCGTCAAGGGGCAGAATTACAAAAAAAACATGGCTTTATTACTCACTAAAGATTAAAAATACGATGAATGAAAGTCCTCAAATAAAGCTCTCAAAACCATGAGTTTTGAGAGTTTTTGATGTTAGATAAAGGAGATAGATGATGACTAAACAAGCAGCAATTATTGATACTGATCCAGGCATAGATGATGCTTTAGCCTTGGTCGCCGCTTTGTATAATGATGATTTGGATGTGAAGTTGATTTCAACCGTTCCTGGGAACGTGAATGTCAACTTAACGACTCGTAATGCCTTGCAGTTGGTTGATTTTTTAGAAGTAGATCTACCTGTTGCTCGAGGTGCTGCCCAACCTCTTTTAGTAGAATTGGAAGATGCCAGCAAATATCATGGAGAAACAGGTTTAGATGGGTTCGAATTTAAAGAGATTTCTAACCAAGCTATTGAGACCCCATCTATCCAAGCTATGGCTGAAACCATTTTAGAAAATGAAGAGCCAACGACCATCTTTGCTTTAGGGCCACTGACTAATATCGCTCTCTTGATTTCGTCCTATCCGCAAGTGAAGGAAAAAATTAATCAAGTGATTATCATGGGGGGAAGTTTAGCGGAAGGCAATACCACCACAGCAGCTGAATTTAATTTCTATTCTGATCCTCACGCCGCGGCCATCGTTTTTAAATCGGGATTAGATCTTTATATGTTTGGCTTACATGTGACCAATCAAGCACGTATCCGCCAGCAAAGTATTCAGCAGTTGAAGGAAAAGGGAGAATTAGGTCAGATGTTACACGCTGTTCTCTCACATTATCGGGGAGGTAGCTTTGAAAGAGGCTTGAACATGCATGATTCTTGTACAGTTGCCTATTTTGAAGATCCTGACTTATTCACCATGGAAAAAATGCAGGTAGAAATTATCACGGAAGGATTTAGTCGAGGGGCTTCTGTCGTGGATTTACAAAAAGAAAGTGACCAATGGAATGTGCAGGTTGCGACTGCTGTCGACAGTGAAAAATTTGAAGATTGGTTGTTAGCAAGCATTGATCGAGCCCAAGTGGCTATGGAAAAATAAGCGGGTAAAGGAGTCAAAATGAAAAAATATATTGAGCGGGATTTTAATAATATGTCCATCATGTTAATTCCTATCGCTGTGGCTATCAACATGATTGGAGGAACACTGGCCCTTTCCCTTCGTTTACCTATTTATCTAGACACCATAGGAACCATCTTGATTGCCATGTTAGCGGGACCTTGGATAGGGGGATTAACTGGTTTTTTATCGATTATCTTAAAATCATTACAAGATCCAGTGGAAATGCCCTTCTCCCTTATTGCTGCTGCTATCGGCGTCATAACAGGAATATTGGCACGCAGACATATGTTTGCTAATTATAAGCGCGCCGCCCTTTCATCTCTGATTGTTGCTATGGTAGCAGTCATCATGTCCGTCCTCATTCGAGTGATTTTCTTTGGTGGGTTTGCCACGTCAGGGACTTCTGTATTGATTGCTGCCATGATGGGATTAGGAATTCCTTTCTGGCCAGCACAATTCATTGGTCAAGTCGTATCGGAGCTCCCAGATAAAATGGTTTCTGTCTTTATTCCTTTTTGGATTTTGCACAATATGTCCTTGAGATATGTGATCAAATTTCCAAATGGCCGGGAACTAGTTGAAGGTTTACGCCCTGATTTATTCAAAAAGGATGTGTCCTAAGTGATCAATACAAGTCAAAAAAAACATCTCAACCATAAGTCGAATGCTTTACAGAACTTAAATCCTTTTACTCAGGGTCTTTTAGCCTTAATTTTTATCGTAGGGGCTTTATTTTTTGGCTGGCGCTTTGTTCTAGTGGAAGTGATTATCCTCTTCATCCTAGCAGTCTTATCTGATGTCTTTGGCTCTTTTTTCTCCAGCTGGGTAAAGTCTGCCTTAGTTTTAACCCTATTTGTGAGTCTGTTGCAACTGCTACTGATTCCTGGAGAAGAAATTGTCTATCAATGGGGAATTTTTTCCATTAGTGATACCGCCTTGGTCCAAGCCCGCACCATTGCTGCTCGAATCATGGGGATTTTTACTCCAGTTATTTATTTCCTACAAGTGGTGGATGTCGAAGAATTTATCTTGATGATGCAACAAAGCGGCGTGAGCCCACGGGTGACCTATATCGTTAATGCGGCCTTCAATATGATTCCTCAAATGAATGAACGTTTAAATACGATTACAGATGCTCAAAAATCTAGAGGGGTGGAAACTGAGGGCAGCCTATGGACGCGGTTGAAAGCTTTTTTCCCTATTATTGGGCCGGTCATTTTAAGTTCCATCGCAGATGTAGAAGAAAAAACGGTGACCTTAGAAGTTCGGGCGTTTTCGAAAAAAGGGCCAAAAACTTTACTGCATACGGTTGAAGACAGTAAAAAAGACCGTCTGTTAAGAAAAATATTATGGCTCATCATGGCCATACTTGTGATTGTGAGGGTAGTGACATGGTTTTAGTTGATATTCAAAATTATAGCTTTCAATATCTTATTTCAGAATTTCCCACATTAAAAAACATCGATTTACAATTGGAAAAGGGTAAATTCTATTCCGTAATTGGAGCCAATGGGGCAGGAAAAACCACCTTAGCCAACGCCATTCGTGGTTTTGTTCCTAAATTTCATCTAGGTGATGATTCTGGTGACGTATTTGTCTTTAATCAAAATATGAAAGACTTAGAATTAGCTGATTTAGCAGATAAAATTGGTTTTGTCTTCCAAAATCCTTTTACTCAGATTTCAGGGGGTAAAAAAACAGTCTTTGATGAAATCGCCTTTGGTTTGGAAAATCTAGGTGTGCCTTATGATGAGATCATTGAACGTGTCAATGATATTATAGCGGAGTGCCAGATTGAGGATTTGCGCCAAAAAAATCCACTCGAACTCTCTGGTGGTCAACAGCAGCGGGTCGCCTTTGCTTCGGTATTGGTGATGGACCAGGACTTACTGATTATTGATGAGCCCACGTCTCAGTTAGATCCTCAATCCACGGACCAAATTTTTGAAATTATTGGACGCTTGAAAGAAAAAGGCAAGACCATATTATTGATCGAACATAAAATTGATCAAATTGCTGAATATTCTGATGAAATTATTGTGATGGACCAAGGGCGGATAGTCATGAAAGATAAACCTCAAGTCGTTTTTCAAGACCCTCGCTATGCGGAACTGGATATTCCTCTTCCTACCGCTTCCCAACTCAGCTTGGACTTATTTGAAGCAGGGGTAGATTTTACAGAGGTGCCGCTTAACTTAGATGATTTGTGCCAACAGCTCGTAAACTATGGAAGGAGACAATTTTATGAGTCTCATTGAAATGAATGATGTGTCTTACTCTTATCCCAATGGTTTTGAAGCTGTCAAAGGGGTTAATCTGCAAGTCAAGCATGGAGATAAAATAGCCATTATAGGCCAAAACGGGGCAGGCAAGACCACCACTGTAAAAATGTTAAATGGTTTGATTAAGCCCACAGCGGGTAGTGTCAGTGTAAACGGTAAAAACACCAAAAAATATAGTACGGCTCAAATTTCGAAAGAAGTCGGCTATGTTTTCCAAAATCCAGATGACCAAATTTTTAATAATCGGGTGGTTGATGAGATTGCCTATGCCTTGGTTCAAGCGGGGACTCCTGAATCTGACATCCAAGAAAGAGTTTCAAAATATGCCCGCTTATGTGGGGTGGAGGAGTATCTAGATGAAAATCCATACGACCTTCCTCTCTCTATTCGAAAGTTAGTTACCATAGCCTCTGTCATTTCCACCTATGCTGAAGTGATTATTTTAGATGAACCCACGGCTGGCCAAGATTTAAAAGGCCTGAATATCATCGCCCAAATTTTAGATGTATTGGTCGAAGAAAACCGGGCAGTCATCACCATCACTCACGATATGGAATTTGTGGCCCAGCACTTTGAAAAAATTATTGTAATGGCTGACCACCACATACAGCAAGTAGGTACGGCCCAAGACATTTTTTATAATGAGCAGTTAATGGCTAAGGCTTCATTAAAGGCTCCAGCCATTGTTCAAGTGGTAAAAAAATTAGCTTTAGACTTGCAAACATTAGATCCTAAAGCCCTTGCACAGGCTTTACAAAAATTATAATTTTATACAAAGAAAAAGAGCAAGGATAGTGGAAGTCATTCTTTCACTATTCCAAGCTCTTTTTTGTTTTATTTGAGAGATTTAATTTTTATAAACATGCTGAAGCTAATTAAAAAATAAAGGCCGGCGGCTAAAAACAAGAGAGACCAATCGGTATAAATGGAACAGAGGGCTGCCGCTGCCGTTCCTAAGATGAATAAGAGTAAGTTGGTCAGTTGAAAGCTGACATTTAACTTAGCCATATTTTTTCTGCTTAATTTTTGACCCAGGGCTACCCCGATTTCAGTAATATTTCCAGTAATCATGGTGGTTCGAATTATGGCATCCTCATGATATAAGAACATGCCATTTTGTAAGCCTATAGCAAAGGTAATGATGCACAGGCCCAGTAAATGCGGAAAATCGAGTTTTACCATCAATAAAAAAATCAAACTATAAGTAAAAAGACAGGCAGGGTAAAGATAATTTTCCGTCATTTTACGGTCAGTGAAAATCGCTCCGCTGAGGGTCGATCCCCCAAAAAAGCTAAAGCCAATCGCTAGAAAGAAAAGGGCTGAGCTAAATTCATGATTCAGACCACTGATAATGGCATCGCCAATAATCCCTGTTTGAGTAGCGACGACGGTTGAAAAATTCAACATAGCAATCGCATTGAGAAAACCTGCCCCAAACCTTAACATATAAATCCATTGGTCAATCTGCTGTGATTGTTTCATATATACCTCCTTCATTGAATGATGATGAATGTCTATGTCATGATCATTATTAAATTATGATACTATTAATATAAGATAAACGATAGAAAAAATAAAAGGATGAATGCTATGACAATTTCAGATGGTCAACTTAAAAACAATATTGAACATATTCAGGCTGAGGTCAAGGATGCCCATCTTTTAGCCGTGACCAAATATGTTGGGGTGGAAGACATCGAACGCCTCTACCAACTTGGTCTGAGACGATTTGGTGAAAACCGAGCGAATGAACTGCTCGAAAAGCAAGAGGCTTTAAAAGAGGCATGTCCAGATATCGAATGGCATTTTATTGGTCGTCTGCAAAGACGTCCAGTTAAAGATATCATTAATCGCATTGATTATCTTCACTCTTTGGACCGCATGAGTTTAGTGAAAGAAGTCAACAAGCGGGCAAACCACCCCATCAAATGTTTTATACAAGTGAACATCTCGGAAGAAGAACAAAAAGCAGGTTTTTTTGTTGACCAGTTGGAAGAGCTTATTTATGATTTGAAGGATTATCCCAATATTATCATTGTGGGATTAATGACCATGGCGCCTTATGAAGCTGAAGAAGACGAACTCCATCATATTTTTTCTAGTTTACAGCGCTTGCAGCAAAAAATTCAGGGGCTGGACTTGCCCTATGCCCCTTGCCAGGAATTAAGTATGGGGATGAGCCGTGATTATCCTCTAGCTCTCGCTCATGGAGCGACCTATGTCCGTGTGGGAAGAGCCCTATTTCAAGAACAATAGGAAGGTTAAATATGTCAGCATATCCAACTAAACGACTATGGAGTTCAATTTACATAGGTCTAGCCATCATACTATTTGGTCTGCTTTTGATTTTAAAAAAGGTCGTTTTTATTACTTGGTTGAGTGATGTGGTTGGTCTTATCCTCCTTTTGGATGCAGGACGTCGACTCTATAAGCTCGCTCAAAGCTATTGGTCTTCTCAATCGGAACAGACTTCTTTTTGTTTGGCCCTATTGATTATTTTTTTTGAATGCTTCCTGGCCCTTTTTTTAATGTTCTACTCCCATACGACCGCCTATCTGCTCATAAAATCGATAGCTGTTTACCACTTGTTTTTAGCTGTCATTAATTCCATTAGCCTCATTTTGATGGTGAAAAATCGAGCAGACCGTGTGATTTTACAGACTTTGAGGACGCTCACCCATTATTTGCTTTCTTTTGTTGCTTTTTTTGCTAATGAGAGCCAATTGACCATTTTAAATATTATGGGGGTTTATATTATCTTGATTGGTCTGACTTATGTTCAAGACGGGCGACGTGTCATTTTATCTGAACAGCATGAAAATAAAATCCGCCGCCGCATTCGTTTTCCTATGCCCATATTTTTAAGTGTCTTACTTCCTCGGCGGGTCTTAACTAAGATTAATCATTTCTTGGAAAATGAATTTATGACTGACCAGCTTCGCCAAGAAATGATTGCTCACCATACCTCTCGATTGGATACGGACCGGCAATTAGAAATACTCATCCATGTTAGCCGTATCGGAGCCGGGAATGATGGCCATGTGAATATTGCCTACCAAGGAAAGGTTTATAATTTTGGCAATCATGATAAGGATTCACGTTTTTTAGCTGGGCTGATTGGTGATGGGGTTCTGGCAGTAGTGGATAAAGATAAGTTTTTTGATGTTGCTTTGGCTTCCCAGGACACCATTTTTGAATATGTTGTCGCTTTAACAGCTGACCAAGTTGAATTATTGGAAAAAAAATTAAAAAATATTTCTGACCATTTAGTGGAATGGGAATTAAAAACCAGCAGTCAAAAGAAAGGCTACGGTGGCTTACTTAAAAGACGAGCCGGGGCTCAGCTCTATAAATTTACAGCCGGTAAGTTTAAAAATTATTTTGTCCTAGGATCCAATTGCGTCTTGCTTTCAGATTATTTAATCGGGGCCAGTGGTTTAGATCTCTTTGCCATGGTGGGTTTTTTAACACCAGGAACTTATTTTGACTACTTAAACCGTGAATACAAAAAAGAGGGGACCATTGTTGTCCAGCGACATGTCCACAGCCGTCGCATCAGCAAACATTTAAGAAATGCCCAACTAAAAATGCCGGCAGAAGAATAAAATGACACATTTCACCATAGAAACGGCCACTCATGGAGAGAGGCTGTTTTTATTTTGACTCATTTTAAGTCAATTTTTAAATCCTAAAAAAGTAAGAATCCTTTAACCTGCTTGTCTTTCATTTTCATCCGATTAACCGCTCAAGTGGCAATATGGTTTTCAATTTTTTCTAGCTGTGAATGGCAGAAAAAAACAATAAAAAAATCCCCCTTAAGACTGCTGGTTGAAAGTCTTAGGGGGCATCTAGCCCTGGGAAAGTTTTTTTATTGGACCGCTAGCCGACCATATTTTTTTCCGGCTTCGACATAGGCTTGAATGTTTTCAATAGGGGTACGGTAGGGAACCCCACAGCCTGAACGTAAAATAAATGATTGAGGACTATCTTGTGCTTTTTCAAAGCAGTCTTGAACGGCTTTCTCAATAGCGTCAGGGCTGGCTTGAAGCAGAATTCCGACTGGATCGACATTCCCCATGAGGGTCAAGTCTTGGCCAACTTTTTCCTTGGCAAAAGCTAAATCCACTTTTTGATCAAGAGAAAAACCATCAATATGGCTTTGAACAAATAAATCTAAACGGTCGGACGTATCCCCACAAATGTGCATGTTCACCCGCCAAGGATAATGGGCCTTGATATGATCAACCACTTGCTGGGTATAAGGGAGGCAGAATTTTTCGTAAGTCTTGGCACTGACCAAGGATCCAGAGGCTACCGGGTCATATAAAAATATTTCTAAGAAGGGGTAGGGAGCCAATTGGTCTGTTAAATAAATTAAAAAGTCTGTACAAAATTGCAACAGTTGGTGGACTCGGTCTGACGACTTAATTAATCCTTTCATCAAGGCTTTAATAGGAATAATACCTTGAGCGAGGGTAAAGGGGGCGACCATGCCATAAGAGATAACCGCTTCGTGACCAATATCTTTATGAATCAGTTGCAAAGCTTGGTCATTGATTTGCTGGCGGGGGTCTTTATCAAAACGATAATCGTCCAAGCTCAATTGATCGATTTCATCTAAGGAGCGGATTAAAGTTTGGCTGGTTTTGGGAAGGTTGACATACATCAAACTTACTTCATCTACTCCCATCTTTTCATAGATGGTGATCTCTCTATGAGCCAAAGCCTCTGCTGTGTGATGAGATTCATGGTAGGACATGCCTGCCAACTTGGCAGCAAATTCAGGATGAAAAAGAGTGACAGGTAAACGATCAACCGCTTGTTTCTGGTATAAGGCTTGTCGTCGTTCAAGAGGAGTCATGTGGTCAGTCATTTTTATCACCTACATCTGACTGTATTTTTTACTGGCTTGGACATAAGCGTCAAAGTTTTCAACATCTGCTTCATAGGGCACACCGCAACCGGAGCGAATAATAAAACCTTTGGGATTGTCTTTGGCTTTATCGTAGGCAGTTTTTACTTCTTCTTTCATCAGCTCTGGATCACCTTGGAGAAAGACTCTAATGGGGTCAATATTACCAAGTAAGGTTAGTTGGTCACCGACTAAGTCTTTCGCTTCTGCCAAGTCTACTTTTTGGTCAAGAGAAAAACCATCAATGCCTGTTTGAGCAATATCTTGCAAGCGGTCGGTGGTATTGCCACAGATATGCATACCCACCCACGCTTCAGGGCAGCGTTCTTTAATATAAGAAACAAGGTCCGTTAAATAGGGGAGGCAGAATTTTTGAAATTGTTTGGGTCCAATCAGGGAGCCAGAAGCGACAGGGTCATAGATAAAGAAACTTTTCACCCCTAGATCGAGGGCCGAATCGATTAATTGTTTAATAAATTCACTGACAAAGTGTAGTAGGCCATGAACCTCTTCTGGAGATTTGATCATGCCTTTCAACATTTGTTCGGGAGCAATCACTCCTGTTGCCATGGTAAAAGGAGCTGAAAAGGAGTAAGTGGGTTGGATTTCATCCCCTAACTGGTCTTGCATGATTTTAATAGCACCAACATTTACTTGTTGGGCCACATCCCGTTTAAATTCGGTGTTTTGATGGTCTAAAGTCTTCCAGTCAGCAATGTTTTTTAAAGCGGGTTGGTCGATACTGGCCGTATTAAATTGTGGACTTTTAATTTTTGACCGATGACGAATACCGAAATTCACCGAAGTATAGGAAACAGAAATTCCGTCAATACCATAAGTTTGGTAGAGGTTGATTTCTTTTTTAGCAACGTTTTCTGCCGAGTTAAAAGCTTCCCGATAATTCAAACCGACCAATTTGGCTGAAAAAATTTCATGAGAAACTGTGATGGGTAAGCGGTCGACCGCTTCTCCCTGACGTAAAGCCTTTTGTCTTTCAAGGGGTGTCATTTGATCCATTATTAATATTCTCCGTTCTCTCTTTAATATGACTGAATTATATCACAGCTGGGGGAAAGACCTGGCTAGACCGAGCAGAATTGTCTGAATCTGGGAGAAGGTGGGGACAAATAAAGGAAAGAAGTGCTATAAAAATACATGATTGTATTAATAAAGTGGAAAGAGTGGTTTGACTTTAAAGCGTTTATTGCTTACTATAGGTAAAGTAAATGAATAAATCGGGAGTGTAATGTAGAGGTCGCTGAATTCATCAGTAGCTTAGCGAAAGGGGATTTGGCCGAAGCATCTGAACAGGTGTTGGGGGTATATTGAATAAGTATGCCACTGTCGCGAAGAAAAGCCCATTTTCTTTATGAAGCGCTCATTACATGGCGGGCAAAAGATAAAATTGGTTGAACCATGGGCACTTTTGCTCATGGTTTTTCATTTTAAAAAAAGAAAAGGAATGATGAGACATGAAAAGATTTTTAAGAATGACCTTAATTGCCTTTGTTGGTTTGTTCTTGCTAGCTTGTGGGAATGGTAGCGATGACTCAGCTGCTAGTCCAGCAGGATCAGAAAATGCAGATGGAGATACCCTATATATTGGGATGGAAGCCGCTTATCCTCCATATAATTGGACACAAAATGATGACTCTAATGGCGCTGTAGCTATTCAAAATTCGGCAGAATTTGCCAATGGTTATGATGTTCAAATTGCACGTAAAATTTCAGAAGAACTTGGTCGCCCGGTTGAAATTGTAAAAACCTCTTGGGATGGTTTAGTTCCAGCCCTTCAATCTGACAAAATTGATTTGATTATTGCTGGGATGACTCCAACAGCTGAGCGTTCTCAGGCAATTGATTTTTCTGATTCTTACTATGATGTTGAATTTACGATGGTGATGAAAAATGGTTCTGAATATAGCGATGCTACAGCTCTAGATGATTTTGAAGGAGCCAAAGTGACCGGCCAACAAGGGACCCTGCACTATGATATTTTAGATCAATTAGTCGGGGCAGATGTGCAACAGGCCATGACTGACTTCTCATCCATGCGCGTGGCTTTACAATCCGATAAAATCGATGCTTATGTTTCTGAATATCCGGAAGCTGTTTCAGCCACTAATGCCATTTCAGACTTTACCTTTACTGAATTAGAAGATGACTTTGAATTACCTGAGGGCACTGAGGACTACCTAGCTATTGGTGTTAAACCAGGGAATGATGAATTGTTACAACAAGTAAATGAAATCCTTGCTGGCATTTCAGATGAAGAACGTCAAGAAATTATGGACAAAGCCATCGCCAACCAACCATCAGAGCAATAAAAAGAGAGGAAATCAAAAGTGGGAGCGACTGAATTTTTAAGCCAAATGTGGTCCATTTTTATTGAAAACTGGCCCGCATATTTAACAGGGATGAAAAATACGATCATCATTTCTATTATCGGGACCATCATTGGTCTGGTCATAGGAGCCTTGGTAGGAATTATCCGAACCATCCCCCAACCTAAACGCAGCTGGCAAGAAGTGTTATTGAAGATTGTGAATGCCTTACTTGGTATTTATATAGCTGTCTTCCGTGGGACACCTATGATTGTTCAAGCCATGGTGTTCTATTATGGAGCCGCCCTAGTGTTTGACTGGCATATGCATCCGATGACAGCCGCCTTTTTTATTGTTTCCATTAATACTGGAGCTTATATGGCAGAAGTCGTTCGGGGTGGAATCAACTCCATTGACCAGGGACAATTTGAAGGGGCTAAATCAATCGGAATGTCCCATTGGCAGGCCATGAAAGAAATCATTTTGCCTCAGGTATTCCGAAACATTATGCCGTCTGTGGCGAATGAATTCGTGATTAACATCAAAGACACCTCTGTCTTGAATGTTATTTCTGTTAATGAACTCTTCTTTACTTCCAATACCATCGCGTCAAATAATTACCGTTTCTTTGAAACCTTCATGGTGACGGCTATTATTTACTTTATCTTGACTTGGATCGTGACGGCTATCATTGGATTAATCGAACAACATCTTTCAGGTAAAGATGATTATGAGCTTATTGATATCCAATCCGGCCACCAACAAATCCCTGAAAGACAAGAGCAGGCAGGTGAAACTTATAATGGATAATATTTTACAAGTCAAAAACTTAAAAAAATCCTTTGGTCAAAAAGAAGTTCTTAAAGATATCTCTATGGATGTGGATAAGGGTGAAGTGGTCACTATTATTGGATCATCTGGTTCAGGAAAATCAACTTTCTTACGTTGCTTAAATCTGTTAGAAGAACCCACTGGGGGAGAGATTTTCTATAAATCTAAAGGAGTATTGGATGGAGGTTTTGATACCAACCGCTACCGTACAGAAATAGGCATGGTCTTCCAGTCTTATAATTTGTTCCACAATAAGAATGTATTAGAAAATTGTATGATTGGTCCGGTTAAAGTCCTAGGTCAAAATAAAGAGGACATTAAAGAACGGGCTATGACGAACTTAAAAATGGTCGGTATGGCTGAATATGTGAACGCCCTCCCTCGTCAATTATCTGGAGGTCAGCAACAACGTGTGGCTATTGCTCGCTCTTTAACCATGCAACCAGAAATTTTACTCTTTGATGAACCCACTTCTGCTCTTGATCCGGAAATGGTGGATGGGGTTTTAGACATCATGAAAAGACTAGCGGATGGCGGCTTAACGATGATTATTGTTACCCACGAAATGGAATTTGCCCGAGACGTATCCGACCGAGTGGTATTTATGGATAATGGTTTTATCGCTGAATCGGGAACTCCAGATCAAATCTTTGGCCATCCTAAAAATGAGCGAACACGCGCTTTCCTTGAACGTTTCCTAAGAGAAAAATAAAATTCTCAAAAAAACAGGGGGCTATGATAAAATCATAGCCCCCGTTTGCATATTGAAAGTTTATTTACCGTATATTAAAATAAAATGAAAGAAAGAAAAGGCGGAGGAAATAAAGATGTTCAATATTGAAACAATAAAAGTTGGCTTTTTGGGTTTTGGAAATATGGCCCAAGCTATCGCTAAGGGTTGGCTACACCAAGGCACTATATCCGCTGAGCAAATTTTTGCTAGTGAACGCAATTTTAGAAAATTAGAAGCCAGTTCATCTCAATTAAATATTCAGGCCTGCCAGTCTAATGAAGACCTCATCCGCCAAGTGGATATTGTTATTCTGGCAGTCAAACCCCAGCAATTAACGGACCTTATCTCTGGTTTAGAACACCTGCTTAAAGATAAAATTGTGGTCTCTATTGTTGCGGGAATTTTATTCAAAGACTTGGATCCTCTCTTAGCTGAAGATACTGACCATATTTCCTTGCTGCCTAATACACCTATTGCTGTAGGGGAAGGGGCTATCAGCTTAGAAGCTCAACATTCTTTGTCCATTGATGGACTGGATATTGTCATGAAGTTATTCGAAGACATTGCCGATGTGAGCACTGTTTGCAGCCAGCAAATGGCTGTTGCAGGGGTAATCAACGGCTGTGGTCCCGCTTTTACGGCCTTGTTTATTGAAGCTATGGCTGATGCCGCCGTCAAATACGGTTTAGATCGTAAGGAAGCTTACCACTTAACTAGCCAAACCCTTAAAGGAACAGCCTACTTACAATTACAAACGGGCGACCATCCTGCTGTGATGAAAGATGCAGTCACTTCGCCAGGAGGGACCACGATCAAAGGGGTAGCTGCTTTAGAAGAACATGCTTTTCGTTCAGCTATTATCCAAGCCTTTGATGCCATTTTGAATGAAGAATAAATTAGCGATACCATTTTTCATCTAGGATTATTTCAGCGTGGTGGATGAGTTCAATCTGAATAGAAAAATAATCCTCCAGTGTCCGGATGTGGATGTAAGGACCGTCAAATCCTGCAACCACACCCTGAATATCCTCTTGGTATTCCCCATCATAAATAAAATCAATTTGTAAATGAATCATCTGACGATGGTCATAGGCTTTTTTTAGAATTTGACTGATGGTTTGTAAGGATTGTTTGTCCTTGCGAACCACAGTCTTTTTAATTTCTTCTTTATTTTTTTTAATGCTTTCCATATGGTCAGATAAAATAAATCCCAGCCATTTGATCATTTTTCGATCTTGATAGGCTTGGTCTCGAGTGGACAACCAGTGAACGTTTGAATCATCGCTAGAACATGAATGGGAGTAGGGTGCATTCATTGTACTTCCTCCTTTTTATTTATTGGCTACCTCCATTATACGAACAAACGTTCGGTTAGTAAAGTGTAAAATGCGAGAAAACGATAGGGGGTTGTTCTTGTTTCAAAGAAAAAAGCTGTGATTTTTTATCACAGCTTTTTATCATCGATTTTCTATTTAAGCGTCTAAGTCGGCCCATTCCCCTTGGCGGAAAATTGGTATGACCGTTCCATCATCTTTGATGCCGTCAACATCCATTTGGTCGGAACCAATCATGAAGTCGACATGAACTTGTGAGCGGTTTAGGCCTGCTTCTTCTAATTGGTCACGGTCCATATCCTCACCACCTTTTAAGGAGAAAGCATAGGCTGATCCGAGGGCCAAGTGGTTGGAAGCATTTTCGTCAAAAAGGGTGTTGAAGAAGGTTAGGCCAGATTGAGAAATAGGGGAGCTATCTGGGACTAAGGCCATTTCTCCTAAACGTTTAGCTCCGGGATCAGTATTGATTAATTCTTTTAAGACTTCTTCACCTTGGTCAGCTGAAACTTCGATGACTTCACCGTCTTTAAATTTAAAAGTCATCCCTTCAATGGTGACTCCTCCATAGCTTAAAGGTTTAGTGCTGACGACAGTTCCTTCAACATGATGGGCATCAGGAGCGCCAAAAACTTCTTCTGTCGGCATGTTGGCGATGAAACGGTGGCCATTAGCATTATCACTTCCAGCTCCACTCCATAAGTGATTATCTGGTAAGCCAACCACCAAGTCGGTTCCTGGAGCGGTGTAGTGCAATTCTTTGAAGGCATGGTCATTTAAGATAGCAGAATGAGCTTCTAATTTTTTATCTTTTTCTTGCCAGTAAGCGACCGGGTCATCTTCATACAGATGGACGGATTTGAAAATTTGGTCCCATAAAGCATCCACTTGTTCTTCTGTACTTTCTAAGTCAGGAAAGACTTTAGCTGCCCAGGCTTGACCAGCTGCTGCGGCAACCGTCCAAGAAACCTTATTGGCTTGGGTGGCTTCTCTTTGTTTGATGAAAGCTTTTCCATTCGCTTTTTGCACGGCTGCAATTTTTTCATTATCCAGCCCATCATAAACGTCAGGGTCTGAAGAGCGAACACTTAAGCGACTCGCTTCTTTGTCAATTAAATCTTCAGATTCATCAATTTTATATTGAGGAATATCAGTTAAGACCTCTGTTGGGGTGTGTTCCATTCGTTGGCGGGCAATGGCGTCATCCGACCATTTTAAAATGACGTTAGCAGCTCCGGCTTGGTAAGCTTCTTCTGTAATCAAGCGAGCCAAAGGAGCTTGGTCTACATCAATGCTGAGGACCACACTTTGACCGGCTTGAACATTAATTCCAGCTTGAACCAATAACTGAGCGTATTTTCTTAACAACTGATCAAAATTTTCTAAGGTCATACAATCTCTCCTTTAAATAGATTTACATCTTTCATCATACGACGGACGTCTTGAATTTGAAACAAAAAACTCTGCAGGCTGCAGAGTAAACATCTTATTGTTCTTCCCAACTTTGGAGTAAGTGAGCAGCGAAGGTTTCCAAAGCTGCAATATCATCTTCTTCAGGTAAGAGTTCGATTTTGAGACAATCTGCTCCGCGTGTCGCTGATGTTTTTTCTAATTGCTGATCCATATCTACGACTGATTGGCAGAATTTATCACCATAGAAGGTGTCGCCCGATCCAAAAGCACCAAAAACTTTACCACTTAAATCGACCTCTTCTAATTCTTCATAAAAATCTAAGATTTCGTCGGGTAAGTTTCCATCAGGTCCCCAAGTATAAGTTCCAACAATACAAATATCGTCATCCTCGAAATCGAAAGGATCGGCGAGAGCACTTTCTTCTAATAAGACTTCCACTCCCAAATCTTCTAAGGCTTCTTCTAAAATTTCTGCGCACTGTTCAGTATTACCTGTCATTGAAGCATAAACAATTCGAGCTTTAACCATCTTTTATTTGTCCTCCTTAAGGTCAGCCTTAGCCTGCTGGATGATATCGTGATGATCGAAATCAATCGCAATATCAACATCAGGAGCGAAGGCATGAATGTCTTGACTTATTATTTTATATAGTTCATCGTCTCCTAATTCTACCGATTCCGGAACAACTAAATCAAATAAAACTTTGTCTATCCTCTGCCCCATCTTAATGACCCGGAAATCATGAAAACTGTAGGGAGGGTCATAGGAATGGAGGAGGGTTTTAATTTGCTGGTGAAGTTGATTTTGCTGGGCATCATTGAGAATAATAGGATCGACATGAGCAACTAGAGTCATCTGTAATTTTTTTGCGAATTCATCTTCGATTTGGTTGACTAAATAATGGGCATCGACGAGTGTCATCCGTGCATCTACTTCGATATGGACAGTGGCGTATTGTTTTTCAGGCCCATAACGGTGAACGTCTAAATCGTGGTAGTCTAAAACTTGATGATAGCTTTCGATGATGTCTACCATTTGTTTAACCGCTAGTGGAGAGGGTTTCGCCCCTAGTAAATCATAGGCAGAATGATAGATGGATTCAATCCCACTGGCTATGATGACCCCTGAAACAAGCAAACCGACATAGCCGTCTAAATGCCAGGAGCTATAATGTTCGACGACCAGAGAAATCAAAATGGATAGGGAGATGAAGACATCATTCATACTATCCTTGCTGACCGCTAATATGGTTGAGGAATTCATGGCGCGGGCTGTTTTTTTATAGTATAGGGCTTGGATAATTTTAATTCCCACTGATAACACCATAATGATTACTAGCCAAAGATTAAAGGGGGTGGGTTCAGGATTTATTATTCTCTTGATCGATTCAATAAGGAATTGAAAACCGACGAAAAGTATAAAGATAGCCACCACTAAACCGACAATATATTCCGCCCTTTGGTGGCCATAAGGATGGTCTTTATCCGCTGGTTTTGCTGACCATTTAAAGGCGAGTAAGGTTAAGAGTGAAGAACTGCCATCGAATAAACTGTTCATAGCGTCAGCCATAATGGAAACACTATGACTTAATCCAGCTGCCCCTAATTTGATAAAAAACAGAAACAGATTTGACAGAATACCTACCCAACCAGCGATCATTCCTTGGCGTTCGCGGGCAGTTGCCTGATTCTTTTTCAAGACAATCCCTCCTTTTTTATAGTATATCAAATTGAAAACAAAAGAGGATGTAACAGCAGTTACATCCTCAGGGTTGGTTTATAAATAAGCCAAGCTGGGAAAGTTAATCTTGTAGCAAGTGCTCTAAATGTCCGACCGCTTCATCTGGAATTGGAGCATCAGCATGCTGGTCGTTAAAGTTTTGAATCCACTCGATGCGATAATTAAGTCGCTCATTTAATAGCTGACAATAGTCCGGCTGGTCAAAATCAGGAATATAACCTGCAAGAGGAAGGAATTCCATCCCCTCCATATGGTCGAAGGCTTCAAAATCAGTGTTCTGGTCGACAATTTTTTCGAGGATGGAAAGGGTCGTTTCTTTGGCTATATCTTTGCCCATGAAATCACCGGTATTAATCAGATAGCAATCAACATCTCCAGCAAATAAGTCTTTAAAATTTTGATAATCATTAATCAAAGGGTAAACACGGAAAGGATTGGCAAAGGGTTCGATAACTAGGCTATCACAAACTTTTTGTTGGCCGACTAAATTTTCAGCGGTTGAACGCTTGGTCATTAAAGTCAGACCAAAAGTAGTTGCTAGAATGGGGTCATTAATTTTAGTCACTGGTGGAAAGACATTGTCTTTAATGATCCAAAAAATAGCGTTGACTTTTTCTTCAATATGGTCGACCCGATTACTGGTCGCATAGCGAGATTTTACCGTACGGCCATTTCCATTACGCACATCATCAGCTTGGATGGTTAACTGCCCTTGCTCATTGGGAACAACCCCCACATTTTGAATGCTGAGAAAATAATCTGTTTCGGGATGACCACCCGCATAATCGTTAGTTTTATCAAAATAGGCAGGTTCTAAAGCGATGGAACTACCATCTTTTTTATCAATGATAAAAGCATCATCATGAAGAACCTGAATATCATACTTGTTATCGTGTTTAGCATGGGTGAGGGTGGACTTACCTGACCCTGACAGACCAAAGAAAGAAGCGACAAATGATTCTTCTGGTCGTTTAAATATTTTTAAGCCCCCATGGCAAGGGACGTACTGATGGCGTTCAGCAGTCGCCCAAGCTAAAGTTAAGGTTCCCTTTTTTAATTCCCCAAAATACTGCAAGCCCAAAATAATTGCAGTGTTGTGAAGAACGTCGAAGTAAGCTAAACCATTGGGGTAGTCCTCATGGGTCCAATCGGGATCACAATAGACATACAAATCACTTTCGTCTTCAAAATGGTAAGATTGTTGATAGCGCTTTTCATATTCTTCATTGCTTGCTTGGAAATTCATCAGCCAGGAATATAAATTAGCGACATATTCTTTTGGTAAGTTTAAATGAGCCCTCACCATAAACTCTTCATCTAAGCCAACATAAGCGGTGGCATTGTAGTGAGTTCTCGTTCGGTTATCAAAAATTGCTTGGCGGGCGATTTTTTCAATTTTTTGATCTTCTTCTGGATTTTCTCCCTTGATACGGCGGGCACTAGCGGTGCGTCCGGTGACACCTCCACCATTATCCACAAATATCTTTGCCCCTTCAGGCAGCCCCAATTCTTCTGCATGTGCAACTTCTTGGTCTAAGACAATGATTCCCGGGCTTTCAATAGCTTTCTGGTAAGCTTCAGCCACGGTTGAAAGATGTCTTGAATTATTCATATAGAAAGAAGTCTCGACGGTTGATTTTATAGCTGAAAATAAAGGGTTAGCCTTGGTAATGTTTTGGGTGTGGTAAGAATTTACCGTAGACAAATTTATTCCTCCTTAAGTAAGCGCTTTCATGACAAATCCAATTGTAGCACTTCAAATATAAAAATCCAACAGCAAAACATTTTATTTTGATCAAGATAAAAAATAGAAAAATCTTCTTATATATCTAGCAAAAAACGCCCATATGATGAATAAAAATTGTTTTTTTATAAAATGGCTTTACAAGTGAAAATAGTTTGCTATAATGATTTCTACATAGATATAAATGCAGGGCGAAGAAAAAGTAAATAAGTGGAGTTTGAAGAGACGTCGCGGGTGGTGGAAGTGACGAGCTTACTTATTGAACACACATCTTCAAGCAGTCAGTTGAACTTTGAGTAGGCTGATCCGGTGGTTCCGTTACACACCCATGTTCATGAACATAACATGCTGAGGTAACTTTTGTGAAAAAGTTGCGAATAAAGGTGGGAACACGTCAAATCGGAGTCGTCCTTTAAGGATTTAACACAAGTTGAATCTTTAAAGGACGATTTTTTTTACGTAAAAAATAAGCTGTCCGTTACTGTCCGTCAGAGATATGGAAAAGGGGAGAAAAAAATGGAAAAGACATCATCATGGATTTTAAGAGTATTGCCGATATTTGTTATTGTTTTTCTTTTAGTTGGATGTGGAAACTCAGAAGCGGGCTCAACGGATTCAAATGCAAGTGAAACTGATGCAAATGCTGATTCTTCGGCTGAAGGTCAAGCCTTAATTGTTGGTTTAGATGACACCTTCCCGCCTATGGGATTCAGAGACGATAATGGTGATATTGTTGGTTTTGACATTGATATTGCTAATGAAATTGGTGACCGTTTAGGTTATAAGATGGAATTTCAGGCGATTGACTGGTCATTAAAAGAAACAGAATTAGAAGCGGGTAATATTGATTTAATTTGGAACGGTTACACGATTACCCCTGAACGTGAAGAAAAAGTATTATTCTCCGAACCTTATATGGAAAACAGCCAAATGATTGTTGTCCCTGCTGATTCAGACATTCAAAGCAAGGAAGATTTAAAAGGGAAGGTCGTCGCTGCCCAACAATCATCATCGGCCGTTGACGCTATCAATAATGATGATTCAAGCTTCCCACAAGATTTTGCTAATGGAGAAGTTGTTCAATATCCGTCTAACAATGATGTCTTCAATGACCTGATTAATGGCCGAGCAGATGCTATCGTTGTGGATGAAACAATGGGACGGTACTATATGAGCTTAAATGAAGACTTTGACTACCGTGTCTTAGAAGACAATTTCGGCGAAGAGTATTATGCGGTAGGCATGCGTAAAGATGACACAGATTTCAAGAAAGAATTCGATCAGGCTTTACAAGAAATGAAAGATGATGGCACTTATGATGAAATCTATGGAAAATGGTTCTCTGAAAGTTAGAGCAATTAGAATCGAGGAAGATAGAGAATGGATTTAATCGTTCAAATTTGGCCGTCCCTATTTAGCGGCCTGCAAACCACTTTAGCTTTATTTTTAATCGTTATTGTCAGCTCTTTACCTTTAGGACTTCTTATTGGTATTGCACGGGTGTTTTCTCCCCGCTGGCTGCAAGGATTAATTGGAGCTTACATTTATATTATGAGAGGGACTCCCTTGATGCTGCAATTGATGTTTGTCTTCTTTGGACTACCATTCATTGGAATTTCGATGGACCGCTTCCCAGCAGCCCTCTTTGCCTTCATTTTGAATTACGCAGCTTATTTTGCTGAAATTTTTAGAGGAGGCATTATATCGGTCCCAGCCGGCCAATTTGAAGCCATTCATGTCTTAAATATTGGAAAAGTGAGAGGTTTTAGACGTATCATTTTGCCCCAAGTTTTTCGAGTGACCATGCCGTCAGTTGGGAATGAAGTGATTTCTTTAGTTAAAGATACCTCCCTCGTTTATGTGATTGGAATTGGAGAATTATTGAGAGCAGGGCAAATCGCGGTAAATACCTATGCCACTTTGACACCTTTTTTAGCGGTAGGTATTCTATACTTATTAGTCACAGGGGTTGTCACCTTTATTCTCAATAAAATCGAGCAGCAAGTAGACTTTTAGGAGGCTATCATGACTTTAAAAATTAGAAATTTATCTAAAACATTTGATAATAATGTCATCTTAAAAGACTTTAACTTCCAAATGGATGAAGGAGAAATCGTTGCCTTAGTGGGAGAATCAGGGACGGGAAAAACGACCTTGATCCGTATATTAAATTCTCTCATTCCTGCCGACCAGGGAGAAGTAGCGATTAATTCTTCTCGCTTGATGTGGATGGATGATAACGGCCAGCTCACTTATAGCAAGGGGGAAGAGAGACAAAACTATGAAAATGAAGTCTCTATGGTCTTTCAAGATTACCAGCTCTTTCCTAATATGACAGCTTTGCAAAACTTAATGGAAGCTCCTTTGGCCCACAAACTTATGCCCAAAGACCAAATCAAAGCCAAAGCTCAAGCTTTACTCGACCAAATGGGCTTATCACACAAATATGATGCCCCACCACGAACCTTGTCTGGTGGCCAGCAGCAACGGGTGGCGATTGCTCGTTCAATGATGATGGACCCCAAGATATTATGTTTCGATGAACCCACCTCGGCCTTAGACCGTGACTCAGCTCAAACTGTTGGGAAAATGATTGCGGACATCGCTGAAGAAGGGATGGGGATTATTGTGGTCACCCATGATGTGAACTTTGCAGAGCAATTTGCCAATCGTATCCTTAATTCCAAGGATTTTATCCAAGAAAAAAAATAAAGCAGGTCACAGACAAGCGATCCTCCTCAAGTTAGAAACAAAGTTAAATAACTTGAGGAGGATTTTTTATGTTTTTTATAAACCATGGATTTTTATTAACTTTAGCAATGTCTATTCAACTTTCAATAGGGTATAATTTGGAATGATAGCTTTCACATTTAGAAGGATGAACAAAGGGGAAAATTTGAAATGATGAAAAAACGAATGTTTAGTTTGTTGGCACTCTTGACGATGATTATCTTGCTGGTCTTATTATTCACTGTAGCGACGGCTTGTCCTGTTCATGCTGGGGAAATGCCGATGAAATGTCATTGGTCCCACCAAGCTGTTTTAGGACTGGTGGTTATGCTTACTGTTACTGGCGTCATTAAACTATTTACTTCTAGCCAAGTCTCTTTAGGGATAGGCATGGTTTAATCCCTAGCCGGCCTTTATGGTATAGCGCTCATGACGGTTCTGATTGGAACCTGCCAAAGTGCGGACATGCATTGTAATGCCCTTTTTAAACCGGTGGGTCTTTTAATGTTTGTTATTTATATTATTTTCAATGCTTTGGCCGTATTCCGCTACAAAAATAAGGCAGCAGAGCTTGATAAAGTCAATCATGAAGAGGCTTAATGCTTAGAAAAGATGGAGTTAGATTATGAATGTTTTAAAAGAACTACCTAAAAAGAATATAAGCAAACACAGTGGAAGAAGTATCAGTATATTTTTACTCCTTTTTTTCCTTGCTTTTTCCTTATTTTTGGCAACATATGTTAGCTTAAGTTTGAAAAACGGTATGCAGTCTATGGAAGATCGGATGGGAGCAGATATTATTTTAGTGCCCAGAGATGCTGAAAATGACTACCAAGGGGCACTAATTTCTGGTACGCCTTCTAATTTTTATATGGACTCCGCTGTTTTGGATGAATTGGATCAATTGCCTTTTGTAGAACGGTCGTCACCTCAAATTTTTGTGGCTTCAGCGGATGCTTCCTGCTGTTCGGCCCCTGTTCAAATCATTGGGATTGATGCAGAAAGTGATTTCTCAGTGGGACCATGGCTACAAGAAGAAGTAAGTGAACCCTTAAAAGAAAGAGAAGTTTATGCAGGTTCAAATATTTTTGGAAAAGTGGGCGAGACTATTCGTTTTTATGATATTGAATTTACTATCAAAGGGAAATTAAGTGAAACAGGCTTAGGTTATGATGACAGTGTGTTCGTCAACAAAGAGGAAGCGAACCTAATCGCCCAAGGTGCCAAAGATTTTGGTATTGAATCAGATTATTCAGTCGATGAGAATAATATTTCCAGCGTCATGATAGATGTTGATTCTTCCGCTTTGGAAGATCCAACTGCTAGCCCTGCCTTGGAAATCAACCGCCAGCTCAGCGATTATAATGTTCGGGCCATCTCCTCTAATGATATGATTGCTTCTTTTTCTAGACAAATGAACCAATCTAGCCGTTACATTTTAATTATTGCGGGTCTTCTGTGGGTGTTGAGTTTAGCTATCATCGTGGTCGTATTTTCAATGATTGTACGTTCCCGATCTAAAGAATGGCAAGCTCTACAAATTATTGGAGCCAAACCTGACCAAATCCGTTCCATTGTCTTAAAAGAAAGTAGCCTATTGAGCGTTCTAGCCGCCATATTCGGGGTCTTTTTCGCCGCCTTGGTGAGTGTTTTATTCGCCTCTACTTTTGAAAATGCGGTTCAGCTACCTGTTTTAAGCCCCTCTTTCAGCAGTTCTATTCTAATTGGTCTGCTTAGTTTTGGGGTTTGTGCCATTGCTGCCCCTCTTGCTGCGGCTTGGGCCATTAACCGCCAATTGAAGTCACTTCCAAAGATGGAAGATTAGGAGGAAAGACATGCTATTAGAATTAAAAAACCTAACTAAGGATTTTAAACGTCAATCCTCTAGTTTTAGTCCGGTTGATCAATTAAATTTTCAATTAGATTCCGATGATTTTGTTATTATTTCCGGGCGGTCGGGGGTGGGGAAAACAACCCTCTTTAATCTGATTGCTCGCCTGCTTGAACCCAGCTCAGGTGATATCTTATTTCAAGGCCAGAGCATTTTAAATATGGATGCCGACCAAAATGCAAGTTACCGCAATAATCAGCTAGGGTATCTGGTCCAACATCCTACTTTGATTGAAAGCCTGAATGTGATTGAAAACGTTATGCTTCCCTTTTTCTTTGAAGAAAGACAAGGGGAGGTGCAAGAGCGAGCCGAGCAACTCCTGCAAGATTTAGATATTGCTTATTTGCAAGAGGCCGATGTTTCGACCTTATCGGGGGGCGAGTTGAAACGGGTGGCTCTAGCACGGGCTTTAATTAACCAGCCGAAACTCTTATTGGTCGATGAGCCGACCTCTGATTTAGATGAAGAATCCGCTAAGCATATGGTGGACTACTTACTGACATTAAACCAGCAAGGGACTGCTGTGATGATTATTAGTCACGATCACGATATCTTGCATTTAGATCAAGATCACTATGTTTATTCCGATGGCAAAATGAATAAAATCGAAAAAAAATAAAAATATAGCTTGCTTTGTGAATTTTTATAGCTATAATAGAATATAACTAAAGAGACAGGAGGCAAAATCCAATGACAATTACATATCCAATGGCAGTGGTTTTTGCCGCTGTTAAAAACAACGACTTATTATTATTAGTTTAGAGAGGATTCTATTCCATTAGGGAGAGAGTCCTATTTCGCTTTGAAAAAAGGGCTCTCCTAAACTAAGAAATAATTGGCGAGCTCTTACCCAAGAGCTCGTTTTTTTTATTCTTTAGTTGAATATAAAAATAGGAGTCGTGATGATGATGAAAATGAGAAAAATGATAAGTATGGCAATGATAGCAGGAAGTTTCTTCCTAGCGGCTTGTTCTGAAGGTGGTCATAGCGGGCAAGCTGACGGCGGGGACAGCATCCAGCTGGGGTCGATGTTTGAATTAACTGGCTCAGCAGCAGCTTATGGAACCTCCATGAATAATGCTGTAAAGATGGCCGTAGAAGAAATTAACGAAGCTGGTGGCATCGACGGCAAAGACATAGAGATCGTCGAATATGATATTCAATCAGATGAAAGCCAATCGGCCCAAACCACTACAACCTTAACCACCCAAGATCAAGTGTCCGCCATCGTAGGGCCTGCATTAACCGGCACATTCCAAGCTGCTATTCCAATTGCAGAACAACATACTACCCCCATTATTTCACCCACAGCAACCGATGATGCCGTGCTGTCCCAAGATGATGGCAGTGTATATGAATATGCCTATCGAGCATGTTTTACTAACTCCTTCCAAGGAACGGCACTAGCACAATTCGCTAATGATCATCTAGGAGCTAAAAAAGCAGTAATCTTCGCCGACAACTCGTCGGACTACGCCCAAGGTTTAACAGATACCTTTAAAGAAAACTTTGACGGTGAGATTGTAGCAGTGGAAAACTTTACTGCTGATCAAACAGATTTCTCAGCTTCCTTGACCAATATCGCTGAATTGGATTTTGATGTTCTTTATGTTCCTGGATACTACGAACAAGGGGGACCCATCATCAAACAAGCACGTGAAATGGGAATTGATCAACCTATTCTAGGACCTGATGGTTTTGGAAATGAAATTATCAATGACCTAGCCGGAATGGAAAATATGACCAATGTTTTCTATACTTCTCACTTTGCTGTAGAAAGCGATGACCCACAGATTCAAGAATTCGTTCAAGCTTATAATGAAGCTTTTGACATGGAACCGGATATGTTTACAGGTTTGGCTTATGATTCGGTCTATATCGTTAAAGAAGCTATTGAACGTGCAGGCAGCACAGATCCAACTGCTATTAATGAAGAATTAGCAAAAACAGAAAATTTTGAAGGGGTTACGGGAACCTTCTCCTTTGATGAGGGCCATAATCCAGTCAAATCAGTTTCAATCATTGAAATTCAAAATGGGGAAGCCAAAGATATTCATGAGGTTAACCCTGGCGAATAAAGTTTTGAATATGTTCTTATAAAACAAAAAATAAGCTTTGATTAAAAAAGAAAAATCAGTCAGAGTCTGTAGGGGATTTCCAATGGGCTGGGAAAACAAACAGGATGATGACCGCTTTTAAAAACAAAAGAAAAAGCTTGCTTTTTGTATATCTATTCAATATAATATATTTAATCGAAAAAGGAGGGTTTAGCAATGGCTAGACAAATCAAGCAAAAATTGAATATGAATCAGCCATTGCTGAATGCTCAAACAAACAATAACGTAAACGTCATTGTCATTATTATGTAGCAGGATTCTTTCAAACGGAGAGAGTCCTATTTCTGATACAAGAAATCCAGGGCTCACATAATAAAACAAGCCCATCACCCGATGGGCTTGTTTTTTTTTCGATAGATTGTTGTTGCATGTTTGAATCATGAAGGGAAGATTAAAATGAAGAAAAACAAAATGGAACGTGGTTTGTTGACCTTACTGGCTGGTGCCTCTTTACTTGTTGCCGGTTGTTCAGGAGGCGCGGGTGCGAATGTTAACTATGATGAAGCTGAAAGTATTAAGTTGGGATCAGTCTTTGCCCAATCAGGCGAAGTTTCAGCCTATGGTCTACCACAAGCTCAAGCCATTCAAATGGCCGTTGAAGAAATCAATGCAGACGGTGGGATTAATGGTAAAAATATAGAATTAGTGGAATACGACTATGGATCCAACGACTCAGAAGCAGCGACTATTACGACTCGTTTGCTCACTCAAGACCAAGTCTCAACTGTCATTGGTCCTGATGTTTCGGGAGCCTCAGTAGCAGCCCTGCAAGTGGCTAACCAAAACCAGGTACCTCTTTTATCACCTTCTGCCTCTCTAGATTCTTTTACCCTTGATCAAAATGGGGAAGCTATTCCATTTGGCTGGAGAATATGTTATCCCGATTCCTACCAAGGGAACGCTTTAGCCGAGTTTGCAGCTAATGATTTAGGGGCTTCAAAAGCAGCCATCTTAGGAGATAACTCCTCGGACTATGCGACTGGTTTAGTCTCAACCTTCTCCGAAGCCTTCCCAGGTGAGATTGTGACCACCGAAAACTTTACAGCAGGTGAAACAGATTTCAGTGCTGTTTTAACCAATATTAAAAATACTGACTTCGATGTTTTATTCATTCCTGGTTATTATGAAGAAGCCGGACCAATCATCAAGCAAGCACGTGAAATGGGAATTACCCAACCTATTTTAGGCCCTGATGGATTCGGTAACGAGGCTTTATACGAATTAGCAGGCTCATCTAACTTAAATGATGTGTACTACACCACTCAATTCTCTGCTCTAAGCGGTGGGGAGAAAGTTGATGAATTTATGAAGAACTTCTCTGACAAATTTGGTAAACAAGCAGATATGTTTGCTGCCATGGCTTATGATGGCGCTTATGTCGTTAAAGATGCCATTGAACGTGCTGGAAGTGCAGATCCCGCTGCCATCAATGAGGCTTTAGCAGAAACAGAAGATTTTGAAGGAGTAACAGGAACCTTCTCCTTCGATGACTTACACAATCCGATTAAAACGGTCACCATTATTGAAGTTCAAAATGGTGAAGATGTTGAAGCCCATACTGTCGAAGCTGAATAAGTTCAGCTTTTCGACAGTTTAACGATCATAGAAAAGGAAGTGACAATGAATGGCCGTATTTATTCAACAAGTCATTAATGGCTTAACCTTGGGCAGTGTTTATGCCTTAATTGCCCTAGGCTACACAATGGTTTATGGAATCATTAAACTATTGAACTTTGCCCATGGAGATATTTTCATGGTGGGTGCTTTTGTTGGTTATTATTTGATATTGAATTTTAACCTTGGTCTTTTACCAACAGTTATATTAACCATGATTTTCACAGGGTTACTGGGAGTTTTAGTGGATCAAGTGGCTTATAAGGCCTTGCGTGATGCTCCTCGCTTATCCGTCTTGATTACTGCCATCGGGGTATCTTACCTCTTACAAAACGGCATGACTTATCTGGTCGGTCCAGAAACCAAATCATTTTTAACCGCTTTTGAAACAGTTCCTGCTTTTGTCAACCAATCTGTTCAAATCGGTCATATCAATATCTCCATGATGCAAATCATTCTCCTAGCGACAACTATTTTCTTGATGATTTTACTGCAGTTTGTCGTACAGAAAACTAAAATGGGGAAAGCCATGCGAGCGGTGAGTATTGATCCAGAAGCCGCACAACTGATGGGGATCAATGCCAATATGGTCATTGCGTTCACTTTCTTCCTAGGCTCTACTCTTGCTGGAGCAGGGGGAGTGATGGTTGGAATGTATTACAACTCTATCAACCCATTGATGGGGGCAGGTTATGGAACGAAAGCCTTCGTTGCTGCGGTTATAGGTGGTATTGGTTTGATTCCTGGAGCCGTTTTAGGTGGCTACTTGATTGGTATGGTAGAAGTGATGATTACAGCCTATGGAAATTCCATGATTCGCGATGCTGTCGTTTACTTGATTTTAATCATCATCCTACTGGTCAAACCTGCCGGATTACTTGGTAAAAATCAGAGCGAGAAAGTGTAGGGGGTAAGCTATATGAAAGTATTTAATAAAACAAATATCGTTTGGCTCATCCTCATTGTCCTAGCCTTTGTTCTTATCGAATTAGGGGTCAATTTGGGATTTGTCTCCCCAGTTATGCAGCAAACCCTAGTCACTATCATGATAAATATCATGTTAGCGGTGGGCTTAAACCTGATTGTTGGTTTCTCTGGTCAACTGGCTTTAGGACACGCTGGTTTCATGGCTATTGGCGCTTATGCAACCGGGATCATCACTCGAATGAACCCAACCATGCCTTTCTTTTTAGTGAGTGTGTTGGTAGGAGCTTTGGTGGCTGGAGTGATTGCCTTCATCGTCGGTTTTCCAACCTTACGCTTGAAGGGGGACTATTTGGCTATTGCCACTCTAGGGGTCGCTGAAATTATTCGTGTGGCTATTCTTAATATGGAAGATTTAACTAACGGAGCGGCTGGTTTAAGCGGTATTCCTATTTATTTAATGAATTGGCGTACGGCTATGATTTTCACTGTCTTAGTTATCTTAATCATCACCAATTATATTCGTTCCAGCCGTGGTCGTGCGACCATTGGGGTAAGAGAAGATGAAATCGCTACTGAATCTTTGGGAATTAACACCACTAAAATGAAAGTGATTGCTTTTGTCATTGGTGCGATGACCGCTGCAGTAGCGGGGTCAGTCCATGCGACTTATCTGGGTGTAATTAATCCGAGCCAATTTGGATTTGACCGCTCGATTGATATCTTAATCACTGTGGTCTTCGGAGGTATCGGTTCCATCACGGGTTCAGTGATTGCAGGAGCTGTTCTAGGTTTCTTGAACCTTTATTTGCAAAGTTTTGGAGCCCTACGTATGATCATTTATGCACTGGCTCTCATTGCCATTATGATTTTCAAACCATCCGGCTTAATGGGCGGTAAAGAATTCAAATTGAGCCGCTTATTAAAACGGGAGCAGGATTTACCTGGGAGCACAGTCAAGCAAGTCAAACAAAATGAAGAAATAGAATAGAAAGGGGTGTTGGAATGAGTTTATTAAAAGTCAATGAATTAACCAAAAATTTCGGTGGGTTAACCGCTGTTTCCAATGTCGATTTGGATATTCAAAACGGGGAGTTAATCGGTTTAATTGGGCCTAACGGTGCGGGTAAAACGACCTTGTTTAACTTGCTAACAGGTGTGTATGAACCTTCTGAAGGTGAGATTTATTTTGCACCAGAAGGGGAAGCCCACTTGTTGAATGGTGAAAAAACCTATAGCATCGCTGAATTAGGAATTGCCCGAACTTTTCAAAATATTCGTTTGTTTTCTGATCTCTCTGTTCTTGATAATGTTAAAATAGGGATGCACACAGAAAAAACATCTGGCTTGTTCTCTACTTTCTTCCGAACACCTTCTTTTTATGAAGCTGAAGAGGAAATCACAACCAAAGCCTTTCGTTTATTAGAAATTTTCAACTTAGAAAATGTCTATGATGAAAAAGCAAAAAACCTTCCTTATGGGGACCAGCGGAAGTTGGAAATTGTTCGTGCTTTGGCGACCAATCCCAAGCTCTTATTCTTAGATGAACCAGCTGCGGGGATGAACCCCAATGAAAGTACAGAGTTAACTGCCTTAATTAAACGCATTCATGAGGAATTTGATTTAACCATTGTTCTCATTGAGCATGATATGAGCGTTGTGATGGAAGTATGTGAGCGTATTTATGTATTGGAGTACGGTCGTTTGATTGCTGAAGGAACACCTGAAGAAATTCAGAACAACGAAACCGTAGTCAATGCTTATTTAGGTGGTGCTTAAATGTTAGAAGTAAAAGATGTAAGTGTTCATTATGGTGTGATTGAAGCCATTAAACGAGTCAGTTTTGAAGTCAATGAAGGGGAAATAGTCACTCTGATTGGAGCGAATGGAGCCGGGAAAACGACCATTTTAAAGACTATTTCTGGCTTAATTCATCCTTCTAATGGAACCATTTCATTTAAAGGCCGTGATATTTCTAAGTTGGATCCTGGATCAATTGTTAAAGCAGGGATTTCCCATGTACCTGAAGGGCGGCATGTCTTTGGTGGCATGTCTGTCAAAGAAAACCTTGAAATGGGAGCATTTTTGCGTAAAGATCGGTCAGGAGTCCAAGAAGATATGGACCGTATTTTTAACTCCTTCCCAATCTTGAAGGAGCGGTTGAACCAGGATAGTTCGACTCTATCAGGGGGAGAACAGCAAATGTTGGCCATGGGACGCGCCCTCCTATCTTCACCAGAACTTGTCCTTTTGGATGAACCGTCCATGGGATTGGCCCCACTTTTTATTCAAGAAATTTTTAACATCATCCAAGAAATCAACGACCGAGGAACAACGGTTTTATTAGTCGAACAAAATGCTAATGTTGCTTTGGATATAGCCGATCGAGCTTATGTATTTGAAACAGGCCATGTTGTTGCTGAAGGTACCGGACAAGAATTGCTAGCAAGTGATGAAGTTCAAAAAGCATATTTAGGAGGATAATCCATGAAAGTCAAAGATTATATGTCGACAGAGGTCTGTACAGTCGTTCCTGATAAACGGTTGACTGATGTGGTTTCTTTAATGCAAAAACATGGTTATCACCGCTTACCAGTGGTTGATGAGCGTGGGAAGTATCTGGGATTGATTACTGAAGGGGTCATCTCTAGCTACACTCCTTCTGATGCTTCTAGCTTAAGCATTTACGAAATGAATTACTTGCTGGATAAAATTACAGCAGGGGAATTAATGAAGGAAAATGCTGGAACAATCAATGAAGATGCATATATTGAACACGCCGCTGCTATTATGCATGACAACCGTTATACGGTTTTAACCGTGGTCAATGAGGAAAATTATGTTATTGGGATTATCACCGATAAAGATATTTTTGAAGCCTTGATTGAATCCACGGGTTACCGCAAAGCAGGTGCCCGTGTTGAAATCACGGTTAAAGACGGCATTGGGGTCTTAGCTAAAGTGGCACAATGCTTAGCCGATGAAGAGATTGCCATTTCTCATGTTTTCGTTTCTGGTCGTGATGAGGCAAGCACTCAAATCACTGTCCAAACAGAATCGACAGATGGAATTGCTGTAGTCCAAGCCTTACAAGATAAAGGCTATAACACTAAATTAATTACCCAATAAAAACAAAGAGACAGTCCAGCTTGAGCGTCAGCTCATGCTAGGGCTGTCTCTTTATTTATCTTTTTCAGCAATAATCAGGAAAGATTTTTCTTGAAAGCCCTGATTTAAATAAATATCATAAGGGAAGTCTTCCATATCTGCCATTAAGATTAAATGATGTTGGCGTTTTTGAGCCCATCGACCAGCCTGTTGGATGAGGGCGGAAGCAATGCCTTGCTGGCGGAATGCTGGACGGACATAGAGGGAGTGAATCTCCGTTTGTTTTGGACCCAACACTAAGTCCAACCATCCTAGTAAGTAGTCGTCATGATAAGCTAAGACAGGCTGGATATGGGGGCGTTTTAAGAATCCTTTATACTGCTTTTGTTTGTCAGCAGCGTAAGTGGGACCACTGTCAGTGAGATCTGCCTCCTTATTGGCTTGTAGGTAGGCCGAGATATTTTCTTTAGAAAGGCTTTTGAAGGTTAAAGGAAGTGAACAATTTTTTAATTTTAATTTTTCAGGTGAACCAGCTAAAAGAGCAATTTTACCTAATTGGTAGGCCTGCTGGTTGAGATAAGAAAAACATTCGGGATACATCCCTTCATCCGCAGGCCAGTGAAAACGTAAAAAATCTTGCCCTAACTCCTGCTGCAGGATAGCTTGATAGTTTTCAAGCAGCTTGAAATTTTCAAGGTCAGGGTTAAAGTGCAGGGCCATAAAATTAAGCGAACGAACATGGGGGCAATCATCATTATAGTATTGAGTAAAGTAAGGGGTGCTAGCCCAGATTTTACTATACAAGTAGGTCTCTTCAAATCCTAGCATGTTGAACCTCCTTCATCGGTCAAGTATAGTTGATATAAATAAACTAGTTAAAGTGAAGAAAAGCTGTGATATTGAGGATCATCTCAATATCCACAGCTTTATTTTCTGATTAATTTGATTTCATTATTAATAAATTGTTGGAAGCGATAAGAAAAAGATCGCTCCAATAAAATTTCCGAGTCGTTAATAGAGGGTAGTTTCAGGCCTTCTTTGACTAAATCCGCCACCTCCATAGCTTGTTTTAAGGCTAAAATTAACCAGCGCATTTCTTTGACAGTCAGATGGTCGGCAGATGCTTTATTACTTTGATAAGCGAAGTAAAGAGGGTAGAGATGGTCAATTTGGCGAAGGGCATCTTTGGGCCAGAGCTCATAGCCATTCATTGTAGGATTTAGATAGTCGTCAGGGATATCCTGCTTCTCTTTAAATATGAGGCCGATGCCATAAAAATCATACAAATTATTTAAAATGTCCATCGCACTCTGATTTTTATCGTAGTTGGCGGCTGTTTGATTCAATTCAATAAAAGAATCTTCGCCAACAAAAACACTCAAGCCCGGCTCACGACCATCATGACCATTTACCGAACAAAAAAGTTGAACACTTGAATGGAATTCAACCACCGCAAACATTTGGTTTTCGGCTATGTATTCCCACGGGCGTTTCATATAATAAAGGAGACTGGTCTTAAAAAGTTTTTGCCTATAAAACTTTTCCCTATGAATATAAGGTTCGGATATGATGGATTCTTCTTTAAGCAACAATTGATTAATGATCGACGGTAGGGAATCGACATTGGCATGGTTGATATCTAAATCAGTACGGCTGATGCGAGTGGTGTAAGGTTCG
The DNA here is from genome assembly GCA_043424615.1 of Atopococcus sp. GTDB lineage: Bacteria > Bacillota > Bacilli > Lactobacillales > Carnobacteriaceae_A > JAUNQW01. The sequence continues at coordinate 1,894 of JBHWOX010000033.1, read as the reverse complement.
CGCGGATTTAAATAGTGGGCTTGGGAGCAGTAGGGGTAAATTTTATCCCCTTCCGCTTCTTTGATGGTCACGAGTTCAATCAGATGATAACGATTGGTCCTATAGTTTTGAAAGTATTCATAGGTCATGGCATCGCCAGGCTGTTTAAAACATTGGGAGAGGGATTGCTTTTTTTCATCAAGAATCGACCATTTGCGATAAAATTCTAGATAAGCATGACGAAGGAATTTGCGATCGCCGTAGGCTTGGCTATGGTGACCTTCATGCAAGATAAAAAGATGGGGCATGATAGCCGACCAACCGAAAGCAGTTTGTATAATATAATGAAACTGATGCAAACTTATAGAAGCATCCACTTCTAACATTCGTTGGGCAGGAACGTTTTCATCAAATAATTCAATTTGAAATTCATAAATCATTCGATCACTTCCTTGTTATCCTTCATTATACCATAGATAATAAGAGTGTTTCTGACCGAGCGAGCAGATTAGTCTTTTTAATAATTTAAGGAGGAAAGTCATGATTGAATCGACTCAAAATCAACAGGTTAAATTTTGGAAAAAATTAAAAAGAAAGAAATATCGCGACCAGGAAGGTCTCTACATCATTGAAGGTGATCATTTAATTCAAGAAGCCTTAAAACATTTAAAAGCTGAAGATATTGAACGACTACTGGTTACGGAAGAGAAAAAATCAAGCTTTGATCAATTCCCATCGACAGAGATAACCGTCATTAGCCCGGCTGTCGCTTCTGAATTAGCCGATACAGAACACAGCCAGGGGACTTTCGCTATTATTCGCAAAGCCCAGCAAAAACGTCCACAAATCATCCATAAACCTTATTTATTTATAGATGGCATTCAAGATCCCGGCAATCTCGGCTCTATCATCCGAACAGCGGCAGCAGCAGATTTTGAAGGAGTGGTCTTGGGTAAAGGAACCGTTGATCTCTATAATATGAAAGTCTTAAGAGGGGCTCAAGGAATGCATTTTATGCTAGATATCTATGAGGGGGACTTGGAAGATTGGATTGACTTTTTCCATGACCATGATTGGGCTGTTTTTGGTAGCTCATTGGGAGAAGCTACTCTTCCTTATCAAAATATAAAAGCCAGTGACCAACCCTTTGCTTTGATGTTAGGCAATGAGGGGGCGGGTAGCCAGCAAAAATTATTGGATCAAACAGACGTCAATCTTTACATTCCTCTTGCTCAAGGTGTAGAATCATTAAATGTTGGAGTTGCGGCTTGAATCCTCATGTTCCATCTTCGTCAAATAAAATAGCTCCTTCAAATAATTTTTTTTATTGTTATAATTAATAAGTAAACAGTATGGATAAAAAGATTTGGGGGATGCAATGAACCTTATACCTGAATTTTGTAAAGACGACTTAGAATATTTAGCTATTATTGAAGATTTATTAGGGTGTGATCGCTTAGTTCAAATGAATGACATCGTTCACCATTACCATTCAACTCGTCTCCGTCATAGTTTTTATGTGTCCTACGTCTCTTATAAAATTGCCAAAAACAGAGGATGGGATTCCCAAGCAGTGGCTCGGGCGGGTTTATTGCATGATTTTTTCCTTGAAAACCGCCAGGAGATTGCAGATATGAATGAAGGCTCTCACAGTGAGGTCCATCCTAAAATTGCCTTAAAAAATGCTCGACAGCTAACCGAACTTACTGAGCTTGAAGAAGATATCATTCTCAGCCATATGTTCATGACTTGCATGAAAAGTCCACGCCCACGCTTCCGTGAAAGTTGGATTGTATCCATGATGGATAAGTATTGTGCGATTAATGAATTTTTAACCCCAGCCCATCGTTGGACGCAACAGCTGAGTCAAAAAATGTTACAACTCCTCGCCCTACAGTAATCGTGAAGCCACAAC
>JBHWOX010000032.1:0-10267 GCA_043424615.1 Atopococcus sp. | reverse complement strand
GATCTTCAGATTATTTAAGTAAAAGATCAATGAAATTGTTATGGATATTTTATTAGGTATTGTACTATTAGTACTATTTTTAGTTGTCTTTTCTCTGTTCACTTTCTTTGCCCCTGAAGGAGCAGATGCTATGGGTGCCATGGCAGATGCTGCTGTTGCTTCATTCTTAGTCGAAGCCGTCTTTTCGGCCCTTTTTGGAGAAATTTTTGGTATCGCTTGGTTAACTGAAATTGGAACCATTGCTGGAGGAATGTCTGGTGTCGCTGCCGCAACCTTGGTAGCCATTGCCCTAGGTGTTTCTCCAGTTTATGCTGTCATGATTGGTATTCCACTTTTAAATGTAGGAATTTTACCAGGTTTTATTGCTGGTTACGTGGCTGCTTTTGTCGTTCGCTGGTTAGAAGCTAAAGTTCCAGGTGGCTTTGATATGGTTGTTATTCTCTTTATTGGTCCAATGATTACTTATTTAATTGGATCTTGGACAGCCGGACCCATTGATGGACTTATGATGCAAATTGGGACAACCATCGAAGCAGCTGCTGACCAAAGCCCAGTTTTAATGGGATTCTTTATAGGAGGATTATTGACGGTTATTTCTACCGCCCCAATTTCTTCTATGGCAGTGACTGCTATGATTGGATTGACAGGATCCCCTATGGCGATTGCTGGACTTTCCATTTTCGGAACGGCTGCATGTAACTATATTTTCTTCAGCAAGTTACGTATTGGTGACCGTTCAGATGCTATCGCTGTTACTGTAGAACCTTTAACTGCAGCTGACCTTGTTTCAGCCAACCCTATCCCTATTTTCTCCACCGACTTCGTTTCAGGAGGGTTGATTGGGATTGTCATCGCCTTATCTGGCATGGTAAATAACTCCCCAGGAACGGCCTCTGTTGTGCCTGGTATCATTGCAGCCTTCGCATGGAACCCACCTATGAAAGTCATCATCTATGCAGTGATTTCACTAGTCATCGGTGGAGTCGTTGGTTATGGTGGAGCCATGGCCTTTAAAAACTTTAACATCATCCGCCGCGAAGACTTGCAAAAAAGAGCAGCTAAAAAAGCAGCTCAATAATTCATATTGATTCTATAATAGAGGACTTTAAAAAGCTGTGAGAGGAATCACAGCTTTTTTGCTTTTAAATCTTATTGACTTGGGACTAAAGTCATGTAACATTAAAGAACAAGTGAACAAGAAGGAGTCTAAAATGAAAAAAACCCATCAAATATTAACAATTGCCCTGGCCTATTTAGGGACAGTGGTAGGGGCAGGTTTTGCCTCAGGAAAAGAAATTGAACAATACTATGTCGCTTTCGGCATCAATGGTTTTTGGGGGACCCTCTTATCAACTCTGGTCTATGCTCTTACCGGTTACGTCGCCTTACAGTTAGGAAGCTATTACCGAGCCCTTGACCACCATGATGTTCTTAAAAACATTAGTGCGCCCTGGCTTTCTAAAACGCTGGATGTTATTTCCACTCTCACACTTTTTGCCTTGGGCTTTACTATGATTGCGGGAGGCGGTAGCAATCTCCAACAGCAATTTAATATTAGTCCTTGGATAGGAAGCCTGGTGATAGCTATAGCCATCTTAGTCGCTGGTTACTTCGATATCGACCGAGTCACTCAAATTATTGGTTATTTAACCCCTTTTATCGTGGTCTTTTTTTTAGTGACCCCTTTCTATTCCTTTTTTAGCTCGGATTTAACACTGAGCCAAGCTGATCAAATCGCTCAACAGCTCCCACAGGCTTTACCTCACTGGACGATTTCAGCCTTTAACCATGTCTCCTTAAATTTCATGCTGGTCTTTTCCATGGCAACAGTCATGGGAGGAAACGAAGAAGATATACAAGTAGCTTCTTTAGGTGGTGGCTTAGGTGGGGCCTGGATTGGTCTTCTCCAATTATTAGGTTATTTGGCTATTTTCTTAAAAGTAGATATAGCTGGTGGAACTGCCATGCCTTTGTTAGCTTTAGCTAACGATATCCATCCACTTTTTGGTTTCTTAATGTCCATCACCATATATGTAATGATTTTAAGTACAGGCATTGCCATGTTTTTCCCCTTGGCCCAACGACTCTATAATGTGTTTTATGGCTCAAGAGCCTTTTACGACCGCAAACATTTTGCCCTCATCCTCATCTTTTCAGTATTGGCAGGTTTCATCTTTTCCTTTGCCGGTTTCGAAAGCTTAGTGGCCTATGTTTATCCTCTGATTGGTTATTCTGGTTTCCTACTGATGTTTATCCTTATCTTTGCCTGGTTGAAAAGAAGATCGGATATTTCTAGAGAACAACAAAATCGCTAACGTAAGAAAGAAGGCCGGGGCTGTTGGCTCCCGGCCTTCTTTTTATCAAAATAAATAATCAAAAGAATGTTGTCTTAATATTTTTAAAAACGTTCGTTCTTCTGCTAAAGCTTCTTCGATTGCTAAAGTTTGGACCATACTTCCTCTGATGCCCACACTGCACCCACTATGTCCACTTAAAAGTCGGTCAACTGCTTCCGCTCCTAAGCGGCTAGCTAGAACCCGGTCTTTGGGGGTGGGTTTCCCTCCTCTTTGAATATGACCTAATTGACTGACTCTAACATTGAAATTTTCGATTTCTAGCATGTTTTGCACAAAATCATGTGCTTTCATGACCCCTTCTGCCAAAATGATCATGTAGCGCTTCTGGCCAGCAAAACGACAAGCTTGAATGTCTTCAACCACATCTGCCATGTCAAAATCTTCTTCAGGAATAACCGCTCGGTCGGCATCAGTTGAAATAGCTGTCCAATAGGCAATATCTCCAGCTCCTCTTCCCATAACTTCTACGATGAAAATACGGTCGTGGCTGGTGGCTGTATCCCTAATTTTATCCACAGCTTCAACTGCAGTGGTTAGGGCTGTATCAAAGCCAATAGAAAAGTCGGTCCCACCCATATCATTGTCAATGGTAGCGGGTAGGCTGATGGTAGGAAACCCACACTTGGACAAGGCCAAGGCCCCACGAGAACTCCCGTCTCCACCAATGACAACCAGACCTTCAATCCCTTCAGCTACTAAATGTTTGATGGCTTGGGCTTGAATATTACTTTCTTTAAATTCTGGATAGCGGGAGGTAAAGAGTCGCGTGCCGCCAGTATGAACAAAGTCTGACATTTTATAAGGATCTAATAAAGTAAAATATTTTTCAATCAGACCCCTAAAACCATATTTTATGCCGACTACATCCATTTGGTAGTCATTGGCTTTTAACACTACCGAACGTACAGCTGCGTTCATACCAGGGGCATCCCCACCACCAGTTAGGACCGCAATTTTTTTCATTTTATTCATCCTTTACTTCAAGAGAGTGTTGACCTTTTTCCATTTGATATGGGTGGGTGAAGTGGTGGAAGTAATATCGATATAATCACCATCTTTGTTAATTTGACGATCTTGAACAGCTCCTACTCGATTGGGAATCAGGCTGACCGTATTGTGGTGGTAAACGGTTTGGTTTTTTTCATCCACTTCAAATCGTCCAGAATAAGCATGATAGCCTTGAGCAGCTTCAGCCATTTCTGCTTGGGTCCCCTGATGTAACCCCCCCAGGCTATAAGATGGTCGTTCATCAGCTCTCATCAATTGAGCCGACATATAGCCATCAGCTGTATATAAAAGATAGCCTTTAGGGTCTCGCCCTAAAGGGTAGGTCTTCCTCCCATCTTCTTCCCTATAATAGGAAACCAACTCCCAGGCTCCTAGAAGATCATCTAAAAATTTACCCATGTGAACTCCCTTTCATTTATTGAAATAAAAAGGCATTAGCTTAAACTAATGCCTGATTGATTTATGCAGTTTCTACTTCTTTATTTTCTTTATTTCCGTAGTATTTTTTATAATACCAACCAGTAAAAGTTGGAACAGCTAGGGCCGTAATAATGAAAGCAAAGACTACCAAGGAAATAGCGTTCCCCAAGTAGGGTAATAATTCCGGATAAAGAGCTGTTAAAGCGGGACCAGCTGATGCAGAGGTTCCTGCTACCATGGTTAGGGCTAAGGCTGCAATTCCATCGTTTTTCAACATGTAACGATCCACAAAGAATAAGGATGAGAAAACGACCAGGAATAAAACGGTGATGATGACACCAGGTAATCCTGAGCGGAAAGCATCGATGATATTGGCCGTTTGCCCAATTCCCCAACCAAGAATTGGAATAATAGCATTAATGCCTGGGCCAAATATTTCTCTGAATTTTGGCTCTACATTTCCTAAAAACATCCCAATAAATAAAGGAACGAGAGTCGTTAAAATAGGGGTAAAGTCAAAACCAGCTGACCCTCCAGCTGAGGTGTAACCAATACTATAGATAATTTGAGGAATAAGTGGCAAGGTGTAAAGACCGGTAATCCCAAAGGCTGCGGCATCATTTTCGTCACCATATTCATTCACAACGGAGAGGTAAACGGAAGGGTTGATGGAAGTCATAACGAGAGTGAATCCCATTGCAGAGACCCCCCATAAGCCGTCTTGGCCAAAGACTTTCATAAATAGGACTGACAAAGCCACACTTAACACTAATTTAAGTAAAAATAAAACCCCGTGGCGCTTTAGTAAAGTGGGTATGGATTGCAATTTTATTGAAATACCTGAACAAAAGGTAATAAAAGCAATCATAAACCCTGTTCCTTCACCAGATAGCAAAGCTTGGGCCATTCCTCCCACATTAAACAAATCGGGGAAGAAGGTATTGATAATCATGCTGACAAACATCGGAACAACAAACATCCCTGCAGGAACCTTGTTAATTAATTTGTACATATCTCTTCTCCTAATAAGATTTTGTGCAAACTGCATCTTTTTCCAATTATATCTTATCAGTATTTTAACTTAAATAAAATGACATTCAATACTTTTAACATTATTTTTCTTCTTTTCCACTTCTTCGCATTAAGGATTGAATGACCGTTTGCGGGAATTGGCCGTTTTTTAATATGCTTTGAATGCCCTGTGTGATAGGCATATCGATTTCTTTTTCATGAGCTAATTCTGAAACAGCTTGAGTCGTATAGAAACCTTCAACCACCATCCCCACTTCTTCGACTGCCTGCTGAGGACTATGCCCTTGGCCGATTAAATAGCCACACTGATAATTCCGTGAATGAGGGCTCATGGCTGTAACAACTAGGTCCCCTACCCCGCTCAACCCCATAAAAGTACTTTCCTCAGCTCCCATAGCTGTGCCGAAGCGAGTGATTTCTGCAAGCCCACGTGTGATTAAAGCGGCTTTAGCATTGTCTCCTAATCCAATACCTGCAGCAATGCCGGAGCCTAAGGCAATGATATTTTTTAAGGCTCCTCCTAATTCCACTCCAATCACATCGGCATTAGTATAGACCCGGAAATAATCGTTCATAAACAGATCTTGAACCTGTTCTCGCGCTGGCTGACAGCTTGAAGCAGCTGTGATGGAGGTTAAATCTTTTCGAATCACTTCTTCAGCATGGCTAGGACCAGACAAGACTACTATCGCCTCTAAATTATCAGCAGACATTTCTTCTTCAATCATGGTGGATATTCTTTTATGACTGACTTGTTCAAGACCTTTGGAGGCATGGATGATTAATTTCGGGCGGTCAACTCTTTCGTTGATTTGTCTCATCAGTTCCCTTATGCCAGCAGTGGGGATAACCACTAGATAGATATCGGCGTGGTCTATGGCCTCTTCCAACTGGCTAGTCGCACGAATATTATTCGATAAGCTTGCCTCTTTTAAATATTTACTATTGCGATGCTGTTGATTAATTTCTTGAGCTTGATCGCTATGGCGGGTCCACAATAAGACATCATGACCATTCTCAGCTAAGACATGTGCTAAGACAGATCCCCATGATCCAGCACCAAAAACACTCACTTGCATCTGTTTCATTCCATTCATCCTTACTTTTACAAATTTCACTTATAGACGAATCACTCGTCCGCCTAAGGTATTTTCAAAATGATCTAGCGCCCATTGGTGTCCACTTTTATTAAAGGAGGCCACTCCTGCTTCAGGGACTACAATTTGATAGCCTAAATTATAAGCATCCACCGCCGTGTGAAGAATACAAATATCAGTCACTACTCCAACCAGCCATACTTCAGTAATCTGACGTTCACGTAATCTAAGGTCTACTTCCGTTCCTTTAAAAGCAGAATAACGACGCTTATCGGTGTAATAGACATGATTCTGATCTTTGATTTGATCAAAGACCTGCCCAACTTTGCCGTAAAACTCTCGTCCAGAACTTCCTTCTATATTGTGAGGAGGGAAGAGTTTAGTTTCTGGATGGTAAGGATCGTCAGCTTGGTGGCAATCATTAGCAAAAACGATATAGTCCTTGTTTTCTGAAAATTCCAGAATGAGTTGAGAGATATAGTCCTCCAAATCTTGAGCCACTTGACCTGCTGTTAAAGCACCATCATCAGCCACAAAATCTTGGCTATAGTCGACAACAATTAAAGCTTTCATTTTTATCCTCCTACATAATTTCTCTTAAAGTGGCCAATACATTTTGATAGGCGAACTTTTCAATAAGATCCATTGACCAACCTGCTTGTTCTAAGGCTTCAAACAATATAGACATATCCGTCGGTTGCTTTATTTCAAACTGCCCTTCCACTCCATCAAAATCTGTACCGAGGGCTAAAACATCACATCCCCCTATATCTTTAATATGTTCGAGATGACGAACCATATCCTTCACTCTAGAGACCTCTACCCCTTGTTCATCTTGTAAAAATTGAGGAGCAAAGTTCAAACCGATGACGCCCCCCTGGTCAGCAATAATTTTAATCATTTCATCCGTCAAATTACGAGGGTGGGGGGTGATGGCTCGAGCATTAGAATGGCTAGCAACAAAGGGACGTTGACTAATCTCAGCCACATCATAAAAACCACCATCCGATAGGTGAGAAACATCTATGACCATCCCTAAGTCATTCATCAATGGTATGCATTCTTTGCCAAAGTCTGTGAGGCCCTTCTCCATGATTAAGGGCTCCGTAGAATTAGGGAAGCCCAAACAATTGGGATGGTTCCAGGTCAAACCAACCAAGCGAATACCTAAATCATAATAATATTGTAATTTTTCAAATTGGTAATCAATGGATCGACCATCTTCAAGTGTTAAAATAGCGGACATCTTCCCTGCCTGCATATTTTCAATAATATCATTATAATTCAAAACTAAAGCGATTTCATCTTCCCTGGCTTGGATGTATTCTTTCAAATGTTGGCTCAAGAGAAGAATATAATCATCATCTTCCATAGGGCTAAAATCTATATACTGATAATAACTTTCATCTAATAAAAATATGGCAAAAAATTGAGCAAGGCAATCGGCTTCTAATAATCGCTTAAAGTCAACTTGAGCAATGCTATTACTGTCAATATTTTCTTTGGGATCAAGTGATCCTGCAGTTTTCATTAAACTATCACAATGCATATCGATATATTTCATACTGAACCTCTTCTATATTTTAAATATCCTCTCATTTAACTGTTAATCATAAAGAAATGACCAGCAAGCTTCAAGCTAAGAGTGAAGTCACTGGTCATGATAATATCTTATGAATCTTTTCGTACAACGTTTTTGAGTTGGCCAAAGTCAGTGAAAAATTCTTTATAAGTCAGGTAAACACCTGCTACTGAGGTGATGGAAGCGGTCGACATCATCATAAAGAAGACAAGAATCTGGTACATAATGGCATTCACAGGAGATACACCTGCCATGATCATTCCTGTCATCATCCCTGGTAGGGTGACCAAGCCCACTGTTTTAGTGGAATCAATGCTCGGTTGTAAGGAGCCTCTAATAGCTTCAGAAATAATATCTTTGCTGGCTTGTTTAATATCAGCTCCCAGGGCTAATTTTTCTAATACCTGCTGGCGGTCGGACTTGTACTGGTTTTTTAAATTCCTAAAGGACAGACCGAGAACATTCATGGAGTTACCAATGATCATTCCATTAATAGGAATCACTTCAGAAGGCACAAAATTTATAGCTCCTGCCAATAGCAGAATAGAAAGTGATACCACTGATCCTGCTGTCATGGCCATCAGGGAGTATTTAAAAGCATGTAGAATGCCCTGCCCTCTTTTAGCCGCATTCCAAGCGGCATTGATAATCATCACCATAACCGCGCCCAGTGTCACCCAAACTGAATCCACTCCAAAAATAAGAGTCAATAAATAACCAACAATAATCAGCTGGATGATCATGCGGAAGATGGCCCAGAAAATTTCATTTGTTAGACCGATTTTTTCCTTATAGGAAATACCCATGGCAATCAAAACTAGAGAAAAAGTAAGGACCAAAGACCAAGGACTAATCATTAAATTTTCCATTAGACCCGACCTCCTCTATCATCTTTCATAATCTGACCATCTTCAATAAAAATATTTCTTTCAGCCAGGTCTTGTTCATCAGTTTTATGGCTAATCCACACCAAAGATATCTGGTGCTGGTCAGCTTGATCAAAAATCCATGACCATATATTTTTCGAGGCCTTTTCATCCAAAGAAGCTGTAATTTCATCCAGTAATAATAATTGTGGAGGATACATAAAATGACGAATCAATGACACTCTTTGCTTTTCTCCCCCTGATAAAGCGTTCACCTCTTTGTCGAAGGGCATATCTTCTAAGCCTAAAGCATCCATAAAAGCACGGGCTTTTTTTGTATTGAAGCTGTCCTTTCTAATTTGTGAAGGGAAAGCTAGGTTATCTTCGACTGTCTCTCCAAAAAGGCTCGGGGTTTGGTAGACATAGGATACTTGCTGGCGATATTTATAATATTCGTAGCTATGAATATCTTGCCCCTTGTATTCAATTGATCCTTGGCTTGAAGGATTTAAGCCAGCCATTAATTTTAATAAAGTGGATTTACCACTTCCAGATCCCCCTACCACTGACGTGCGTTCATGGTCAGTAAAGTTAACACTAATATCTGTTAAAATATCTTGCCCTTCAACTGTGAAGGCAACATGGTTCAAGCTGAGTATCGTAGACATAGCCCTCTCCTTTTTAGAATTTTATTTGTTTATAATCATTCTATACAACTATAACATAGATGATTTTATATGAAAATAAATAAAAGCGAGACTTTACAAATGAGCTCATTTACTAAATAATGTAGGATGTTAGACTTTTAAGGGGGATTAAATGAAACAACAAGAACAGAAATATGGCTTAATGACTGCCATTTCAATGATTGTCGGTATCAGTGTGGGGTCGGGTATCTTTTTCAAGATAGACGATATCTTATCTTACACTAATGGAAATATGGCATTAAGTGTCGTAATATTTGTACTCGGAGCACTTTGTATTATCTTTGGAAGTATTACCCTCTCCCAATTGGCGGCTATCTCCAATAAAAGCGGGGGGATTATCGGTTATGCAGAAGAATTCATTAGCCCAGCTTTTGCTTCAGCTTTTGCATGGTTTCAGTTATTTGTTTACTATCCGACCATTGTCGTGGTAGTGAGTTGGGTAGCCGGGACCTTTACGACCACCTTGTTTGGGAAAGTTTCAACTATTGAATTCGAAATTTTAATCGGTCTTATCTATTTGACTTTCTTCTATGGCTTGAATTACATGTCGACACGTCTAGGGGGGCTTTTTCAAAATATTGCCACAGTGATCAAGATTATACCGCTTATCGGCTTAGGCTTGGTTGCGATTTTTTGGAATCAACCCGATCCCTTGGTATCTTCGGACGCCCTATCACAACTTCAAGACTCACAAACCTTCTGGCTAGCTGCCCTAGCTCCTATGGCTTTTTCGTATGACGGATGGATTATTACTACCAGCATTACCCAAGAAGTTAAAAATCCCAACCGCACCATGCCCTTAGCTTTAAGTATCGGACCAATTATTGTTTTAGTGGTTTATCTTTTTTACTTGTTTGGTATGACGACCATAGCTAGTCCAGAATTTATTCTTGTCCATGGGGATGACTCTATCTATTATATTGGTAAAATGCTAATGGGCGATCGTGGGGGAACAATCATCACTGCCTTTATTCTTATTGCAATTTTAGGCGTCATTAATGGTATTTCTTTAGGCCATATCCGCCTACCTCAATTAATGGCTGAAAAGGGCATGATTCCTCAGGCGGAACATTTTAAAAAGATTAATTTAAAAACTTATCTCTCACAGAGTGGGGTACTCCTCACTTTCATTATTAGTTTAGTCTGGTTAGCTATTCACTATCTTACACTTAAATTTAACCTTTTAGGTCAAGGACCC
>JBHWOX010000031.1:0-8482 GCA_043424615.1 Atopococcus sp. | reverse complement strand
TATATCACTTTAATAAAGAAGTATAAAATCAATCCCCTGTCCAGACTTTCAGCTGGACAAATTGAATTTTCATCCATGTATCCTAGTTAAGGAATCCAATCCCTCCCCCATCCAAAGCAAGCGCCTTTTATTATGTGTCCTTGCCTACTATTCAAAAAAATAAGAGTCTAATAGATAATGGTCTTGGTAGCTTTGTGCCAATTGAGAAAGGAAATGTTTAATATCCATCACGGTGGCTTCCCCTTGCTTCCACTCTTCCAACAGACTTCGATAGGTCTTTTCCTCTTCTTCACTTGCCAGCTTTTTAAAGTGACCCCAAACATGATCATAGGCATTTAAGCGAACATTTTTTTTAGGTTGTTGTTGCAATGCTTCTTCTAGAAGTGCCAAAAATTCTTGAGCAGGATAAGCATCTTTGTCTTTTAACAGCTGACGGATGGCTTGATAATTGGAAGGAGAATATTCCAAAATTAAATACTTGTATTTTCCCCATTCTTCTTCCAAAACCCGGATGTCTTTTCCCTTTTGGATATTTTCTATCGTACGATTGATTAACTTTTTGAAATTTTCAGTCATCTAACTCTCCCTATCTGAACATATGTTAAACTAAAAGAGGTGATACTATGAAATATAAAAATCCGACAATGAGAAAATTTAAAAATACCCATCCCCTCCTCGTTTCCTGCAATCTATGTAAAACTCCCTTACTGGTCTATCAAAAAGGAGGCAAGGGGAACCTTATTAAACTGCAATTTCCCAGAATTATAGAAAGTGAGTTCGATTTAGAGCAGATGGGTAAAGGCTTATTTTGTATAAAATGTGGAGAGCAATTAGGGTCATTGAGCGAATTCGATGGCAACCCCACTTACTACTTGATTCGTGGCCTCACCCACAGCAAAAATATGCAACACTACAAATATTAATGATCCCCTCGATTTAAAGTGAAAAAAAGCCGTGACAGCGTCACGGCTTCACTTATTTACTATTTGGCTTCTTCATAACGACGAGCAACTTCTTCCCAGTTGATGATGCTGAAGAAAGCATCGACCCAGTCTGCACGTACGTTTTTATAGTTGAGATAGTAAGCGTGTTCCCAAACATCAATACCTAAGATAGGGGTTTTTCCTTCCATATATGGATTGTCTTGGTTAGCTGTACTTTCAATGACTAAGTCATCTCCATCAAGGACTAACCATGCCCAACCTGAACCAAATTGACCGGTAGCAGCCTCTTTAAATTCTTTTTTAAAGTTGTCATATGAACCAAAAGCTTGGTCAATGGCTTGAGCAAGTTCACCTGTCGGTTCTCCACCTTCAGGAGATAAAATTTCCCAAAAGAGTGAGTGGTTGACGTGTCCCCCTCCATTATTGCGAACGGCTGTTTGGATATCTGATGGCAATTCATTAATGCTTTCCATTAATTCAATCGCAGATTTTTCTTGTAAATCTTCATGTCCTTCAAGTGCATCATTAAGGCCTGACACATAAGTATTGTGGTGTTTGTCATGGTGTAATTTCATTGTTTCTTCATCAATATGTGGCTCTAGGGCATCATAATCATAAGGTAAAGCCGGTAATTCAAAAGTCATCTTACATTCCTCCTTTTTCTTCTTATATCTAACTTATCAATTATCGCTTATTATTTCAAAGTAATCGCTTGTGAATATTCTCTTAAGCTAACTCCATGCGGCTATAGATAAAGAGAGTGAAGATATCACTCTCTTTAAATTTTATTTATCATTAGAATATAATTCATAATAAAGGCGGATCGCTAAACGCTGGTTATGTTCACGGTTTAAATTATTAACGCGTTCTAATAATTCGGCAGCTGCTTCTTTTTCAGCTTTTAATTCTTTTAAGCTTTCTTTTAAGACATCTATTTCTGCTTCAACGGGGCTGGAAGCTTTAGGGCCTTTTCCATTAACAAAAGGTAAAATCGTACGGACTTCACTATATTTGTCTTCACCTTCAGAAGGCTTTTCTTCCAAGTGTTTGATTTCATATTCAATCTGATCAATGAATCGTTGGAAGGCTTCTGTATTAAATTGATAAGCTTTTTCATCTCTTAATGCCATGGTGTCTTTAGAAGAAACAGTAAATAACTTTAAGATGCGGTAGGCATTGGTCCAATAAATGATAGGGGAACGCATTTTAACAGACGTTGTCATTCGTTCATTTATATCATTATGAAGGGTGATGATATCTTCGATCTCTGCTTGTAGATCATCCGCTTCAGCAAAACGGGTGGATTTCATTTCTTCGATAACTTGTTCAGAGTTACTTTGATGGTCTCCTTTAAAGCGCCCATCATAGGTCTCAATCTCAAGTGTTCGAGATAAGGTCGTATTTAAACTCATTTTCATTCCTTCTTTCTCACTAATGTCTACTTATTTATATTATACAATGTTCCAACAAAAATACCTATTCCTTTTCCTGCTTATAATAATGGAAAGTGTGCTTTTCTTCAAGATAAGCGGCTAAAGCGAGGATGATATCCTCTCTGCTTTTTCTAGCTGACAGCATGACGCCCATAGGTAAGCCCTCTTCTGTGGTGTGTAGGGGCAAACTAATAGCTGGTTGGCCAGTTAAATTATAAAGATAAGCAAAAGGCGAATGACGGGACCCTGATTCAAAAGTTGATAGGACTAAGTCTTCTATATCTTCATCACTCAAACTATCAAAATCTTCTATGGCTGCTAAAGCTTCTAAATGGAAAAGATTTTCACTTAAAGGAGGAGCAGGATAGGCAGTCGTGGGTTGTATGAATATGTCGTACTCACGGTGGAAGTCATAGAAGAGGCGACTTAAATGATCCCAATCATCAAAGACTTTAGAATAAGTGGAGGCTTTAATTCTACTTCCATAAGCTTTCATCAGCCAGCTGGTATCTTCAATTTCTCCTCTTTGAATCGGCTGGCCCATCTTTTCCTCCATAGCCATCATTGTTTTAGCTAGTTCTCCCCCATTCATCCGATAATATCCTCTTAAAATTTTTTCACGATCAAAGGTAGGCTGGGCTTTTGTTACGCGGAACCCTTGATCTTTTAAAAATCGAACCAGCTCTTCCACCGCCTGAATGGCCTGGTCTGAAACTTTAGGAGAATGAATGGATGGAGACCAATAAGCAATCCTTAAATCTTTAGGATTAATCCTAACCAAGGCGTTAGAATTTATGGCGGGCAATTGGAATGGCATAGGATCAAAATTCTCAACTTGAAGAAGCTTCAAAAGTTCCCAACTTTCTCTGATGGTGCGAGTGATAGCAAAATCGATGGCTGCCCCACCCCAATTGCGATAAGAGCCAGGGCCGGTGATGATACGTCCTCGACTCGGCTTTAACCCCACCAAACCAGAAAAACTAGCTGGTATTCGAATCGATCCACCCCCATCGCTTGCTCCAGCTAGCGGGACCATTCCAGCTTGGACCGCGGCGGCTGCTCCACCACTGGACCCGCCCGCATGGTAGGCAGACATGACCGGATTTTTTACTGACCCATAGAGTTTGGAATCACTCACAAATTTTAATGCAAATTCTGGTAAATTCGTTTGCCCTATAATGATGAAGCCCGCTTTCTCTAAAGCCATTGTAAAGTAGGAGCTTTCTTTGGCTTTATGTTGAGCCAGAAGCTTTGATGCTGAACTGGCCACCTCCCCTTGAAGGTTCTGTCCCCCCTCTTTAATTAAAATAGGAACGCCTGCGAAAGGAGCAGAAAGATCAGTCATTTCTTTGGCTTTGTTTAGCGCTCTTTTTTCAAACAAATGAGTCACTGCATTGAGCTTGGAAGGGTCAGCCTTGATTTTATCCAAAGATAGGGTGACTAATTCTTCTGGACTAATTTTTTTGCTTTTTATTTGGTCCGCCCAATACAGGCTGTCTTTGATCATCAAAAATATTCCTCCTCTGGGATATGAGTTCCAATAATTTTATAATCGTTTATAATGATAGTAAAAATACTGGAGGTCTGCCATGGCAACAATTGAATCCGTCCTGCATTATCTAGTTTACAATATTAGTCCGATAATCACCTTGATTTTGGAATTAATTGGGATAATCCTTATTTTCTATGGTTCTATCAAAGCTTTATGGATGCTCATCCAATTTAAGTTCGACATACATAACCGTATCATAACCATTACTTTGGGGGAATTTTTATCACTGGCCCTTCAATTTAAAATGGGGGCTGAGATTATTAAAACGGTCACTATCAGAGAACTATCCGAGTTATTCATTTTATCCATTGTGGTCGTCTTAAGAATCGTCTTGTCCATTGTTTTACATTGGGAGGTAAAATCAGCCAATGAGGAAGACTTGCAAAACTTTAGTCTTGAAGAAAAAAAGATGGCAGATGAAGAAATAGACGATTCCACCCCATAAAAGCAATTAAAACAAAAAGCTATCTATAAAAAGATAGCTTTCTTTTTTACTTGAAAACTTTTTCAAGTCTTTAGTGCTGGAGAAGGTGGACATAAGCATAGTTTATAGCACGCTGGCGGATGGTTTGACGGTCTCCATGGAAGTGACATTCCTTTACCAGGGTGTCTTTATTTTTTCTAGCTAATCCGATAAAGACTGTCCCCACTTCTTGTCCTTCCATTTTGTCAGGGCCTGCCACCCCTGTCCAAGAAATCGCCAGGTCTGTTTGAAACTTAACTCTCGCTTCTTCGGCCATCGCTTTTGCGCAGGCAGAGCTGACCATGCCGTGCTGGTCTAACAGACTGCTATCGACGCCTAGCACATGGGTTTTGGCTGACTTATCATAGGCCACAATGCCCCCTTTAAAGACTTGAGAAGCCCCGCTGACATTCACTATCTGGTTAGCTCCATCCCCACCAGTCAAGCTTTCAGCCAGTGATAGACTTAATTTTTTTCTTTTGAGATAACGGACCAAAGCTTTGGCTGGAGTTAAATCATAGCCTTCACCGTAAAACCATCGACCCACTTGCTGATTAATTTTTTTAACCCATAAATCTAAAACATCATGGTTCCCCGATAGAAGTGTCCCGTAAGCAGTCAGCCGAATCATAACCGCCTGGCCTGTGGTATAGATGGCTAAGGTCGGATTATTTTGATTGGTAATTAGTGGATCCAAATTCTCGGCCAGCTGAGATTCACCAACCCCAAAATAATTAAGATAACGGGAAGTGATATAGATATTTTCATCCATATACTCTTTCAAAAAAGAATGAACTTCATTCTTAAACATGGCTTGCATTTCGCGTGGAGGGCCTGGAAGTAAAACATATAAGGTCTGCTTGACCTTTATGGCTGTTCCAACCGCTTGGCCGACTGAATTTTTAAAACTCTGCCCTTTTTTGAAATAAGAAGCCATTTTTTTATCATTTTTATTTAAGCTCCGATGGCTTTTAGCTAGATCAGCTTTAATATCTGCATAAGCTTGCAGGTCTATGCTGAGGGTCTCTTCTAAATACTCTGCCACTATTTCCTTGCTTTGATCATCCTGGGTTGGGCCTAATCCTCCAGTTAAAATGATTACATCTGATCTCTTTTCAGCCAGTTGCAAACATTGCTTTAATCTCTTTTGATTATCTCCAACGACCGTTTGAAAATAATGATTCATTCCTAATTCATTCAATTTTTGAGCCAGATAATGGGCATTTGTGTTTAGGGTTTGGCCCATTAATAGCTCTGTTCCGACACAGATGATTTCTGCATCCACAATGAACCCCCTCCTTAAGACCGGTAATCATTCACCCGCTGAATAAAATCAGTAAAAACATTCAAATGGACCGGATTTTCGTCAATAATATTTTCAGGATGGTATTGAACGGCGACAATATTATAGTCATCATTCAAGGCTTCTGCAGCTTCGATAATGCCATCCTCACTCCAAGCCACCGCCTGCAAATCATCAGCCAAATGGTGGATGACTTGATGGTGGTAGGAATTAACCGTGCTTTGATTAGGTGTTAAGCTAGCAAAATGCGAGTGCGCTTTTACATCGATGCTGTGAACAGGCATATTGGCATTGGTCAGTTGGTCATGTTGGACAGAAATATTAGGATGGTAGGACAAATCCTGGTAGACATCCCCTCCTAAAGCTATATTAATCAATTGAAAACCGCGACAAATTCCTAAAATAGGCATATGTAATTCTAAGGCCTGCTCGAGTAATTCGAATTCCCGTTCATCGCGGCGGGGGTCAAAACGATTAATTTTAGGCTTGGGATTTTGACCGTAAAATTGTGGAGAAACATCAGCGCCCCCTGTTAGAACCAAGCCATCCATTTTTTCTATATAGGAAGCTGATAAAGCTGGGTCATGAATAGGTAGGATGACCGCTAGTCCTCCAGCTTTTTGAATGGCCCGAGTAACTGTAGCCAGGGTATAGGATACCCTTTCCCCTCCATAGTAGTCAGTTTGAAATAAAATACGGTCGCCGCAAGTCACAGCTATTAATGGTTTTGTCATCTCAACACCTCAATTGTTCTTAATGTAAAATTTTATCATTAGTCTAACATGAAAATACTTTGAATGGCGGGCACTCAAGAGTTTGTATTTAACTTTCTACCTTTTGTATGCTGATATGCCAATCCTTACCTGTCCCAATATTATATGTTTTAGAGAAATTTTGCTGGTTGATGGCTATAGCCAGTTGAATTAAGGAATTAATATAGGCCAGAGGTTCACCCACTTTAACATCAGCAAAAGAGTGACCAAAGAAAATTTCATTTTGATACTTTTGAATGCCGTGGTGTTCGATGGTCAGCTTGATGCTATCGCCGACCTGAATCCCACATTCTTTTAATTGGCTGGAAGGAATATTCGTCCATAAAGACCCAAAGCGGACATCCAAAGTATCAATCACACCGTGAATCACTTCTCCATCACGATAGGAATCGACTAATTCTAACTTTTCAATAGAATCTGGATTTAAGCGATGTTTTAATTGGTCAAAATATTCGGGGTCTTTGGCTAGGAGGGCAGCGTTATAAACATAAACATCCCGACCATGGAAAGTATGGCTTTCTTTGGAATGAGGTAAGCGATTCACTTCTTCATCGATTTCCTTCAATTCTTTGATCCCAATATATTTAGCAAGATGTGACAAACTGCCATTATCAGGTGTGACCACAAAATGCCCTGATTCCAAGAGAGCGACCACACTTTTTCGTTCAGACCCTACCCCTGGATCCACCACCGAAACAAAGACGGTCCCTTCAGGCCAATATTGGACGGTTTGGATGAGGCGGTAAGAAGCACTGAAAATATCATAAGGGGGAATATCATGGGTCAAGTCAGAAATACAAAGGTGAGGGGCGACGCTATAAGCTACTCCGTGCATGGCCGCAACCGCACCATCTGCCAGACCAAAATCCGATTGCAAAACTAAATGCTGTAGCATTTCAATTTCCTCCTTCATTCTTTTCTCTATTATATACTATATAATCCTGACAAAAAAATTCGCAAGTCCAAGCTTTTTATAAACTTTACAATCATCTAAAAGTGTTTTATATTTTTAATACAGAAAGTTTTAGATTTGTCTAAATATTATGGATTGGAGGTTTATAATATGGAATTTTTTGCTCATCTAAATCCGGTAGCTCAAGCCACCTTAGCTGGTATTTTCACATGGTTCTGTACTCTAGCCGGCTCAAGTTTGGTCTTATTTTTAAATAACATGAACGGTAAAATATTAGATATTATGAATGGCTTCGCTGCAGGTGTCATGATTGCAGCAAGTTTCTGGTCTCTTTTAGCTCCTTCCATTTCTTATGCTGAAGAAGGAGGCTATGGGGTCTGGTCTTTTGTCCCCGCTGTTATTGGTTTCTTATTAGGCGGTCTTTTCCTCAGTTTCTTGGACAAGATTGTTCCTCACTTACATTTAGGAAAAAAACCATCTGAAGCGGAGGGTATACCGACCTCTCTGCCCCCTTCCACCCTGCTCTTTTTAGCCATTACCATTCATAATATCCCAGAAGGTTTAGCGATAGGAGTTGGTTTTGGAGCGGCTGGGCTAGGGATAGAGGGAGCTAGCTTAGCTAGTGCTCTCAGTCTGACTCTGGGCATTGGGATTCAAAATTTCCCGGAAGGATCTGCCCTCTCCATGCCCATCCGTGCAGAAGGGTCTTCTAAAAGAAGAGCTTTTAATTTAGGTCAAGCCAGTGCCCTAGTTGAAATTGTTTCTGCAGCTCTTGGAGCTTGGCTCGTTACTCAGGTCACTATTATCCTCCCCTATGCTTTAGCTTTTGCTGCTGGAGCCATGATTTTCGTCTGCGTAGAAGAATTAATTCCAGAGTCTCAAAGCAATGGGAACGAAGACTTAGCCACCCTAGCCCTATTGGTCGGTTTTGCAGTCATGATGTCTTTAGACGTTGCCTTGGGATAATAAAATAAAAATTAATATAAAAGCAGCCTCGTTTTAAAGGGGCTGCTTTTCATATTTTATTTCTTTATTACTAACATTCTTAGCCTAAGGCCAAATTATCGGAAAGCGTTCCGGTTTGTTTATGGAAGAGACAGG
>JBHWOX010000030.1:0-20758 GCA_043424615.1 Atopococcus sp. | reverse complement strand
TGTAATAATAGATTGATATAAAGGGATGGTGGTGATGGCATGAGTACTAAAAGAGACTTCACAATTGAAGACGTCATCAATCAATGTCGTCAATATATGAAAGACGAAGATATTACATTTGTAAAAAAGGTCTATGCCTGTGCTGAAAAAGCCCATGAAGGTCAATACCGTAAATCAGACGAACCTTATATTATGCATCCCACTCAGGTGGCTGGAATCTTAGCTGAGCTGGAATTAGATCCTGAAACGGTGGCGACTGGTTTTCTCCATGATGTGGTAGAAGATACGGATATTAGCCTAGAAGATATAGCGGAAGAATTTTCTCCGACAGTCGCAAATTTGGTGGATGGCGTCACTAAGTTAGGGAAGTATAAGTTCGATTCTAAGGAAGAAGAACAAGCAGAAAACCACCGGAAAATGTTGCTGGCCATGGCCAATGATTTAAGAGTGATCTTAGTAAAGCTGGCCGACCGCCTGCACAATATGCGGACCTTGCAATTTCATAATAATCCGCAGAAACAACGGTCCATCGCCCAAGAGACCTTAGACATCTATGCTCCCTTAGCCGATCGCTTAGGGATTTCCACTATTAAATGGGAGTTAGAGGATACGGCTTTGCGTTATATTAACCCTCAGCAATATTATCGTATTGTGCATTTGATGAATTCTAAACGGGAAGAACGCGAAGCTTATATCGATAGGGCCATTGAAGAAATCCAAGAGACCATTACTGACCTAGAGATTTCAGGAGAGATTACAGGACGTCCCAAACATATTTATTCTGTTTACCGAAAAATGAAAAGCCAGCATAAGCAGTTTAGTGAAATCTATGACTTACTAGCCGTGCGTGTCATCACCGATACGGTCAAAGATTGCTATGCCGTTTTGGGGGCTATCCATACCAAATGGAAACCCATCCCCGGCCGTTTCAAAGATTATATCGCCATGCCAAAAGAAAACATGTACCAGTCCCTCCACACCACTGTTTTAGGTCCGAACGCGACTCCCTTAGAAGTCCAAATTCGAACCCATGACATGCACGAAGTGGCTGAATACGGGGTGGCCGCACACTGGGCCTATAAAAAAGGAATCAAAAATAAAGTTCCAAACCAACAACTCAATTGGTTCCAAGACATCATGGATTACCAAAGTGAAACAGATTCTGCCGCAGATTTTGTAGATTCAGTCAAACAAGACCTCCTACATGACAAAGTTTATGTTTTTACCCCTGATAATGATGTGTTTGAATTACCCGACGGAGCTTCAACTTTGGATTTTGCCTACCACATTCACACTGAAGTGGGGAATAAGTCGACGGGGGCTAAGGTCAATGGACGGATTGTTCCATTAAACTATAAGCTTAAAAATGGAGATATTGTTGAAATTATAACGTCCAGTTCTTCCTATGGACCAAGTCGCGATTGGTTAAAATTTGTGACCACATCTAAAGCCCGCAACCGGATCAAGCGTTTCTTCAAGACTGAAAACCGAGAAGAAAATATTGAAATCGGGATAAATGAATTAGAAAAAGCCTTGGAAGAAGAGGGATTCAAAGCTAAAGAGGTATTAAATCGGGACAATTTAGACAAAACCTGTGATCGCTATAATTATCGGTCTGCTGATGAATTATACGCCGCTTTAGGTTTCGGAGAAATTCGTATGTCTACCGTGGTGAACTTCTTACTGAAAGATTTACGTGAAGAAGAAGAAAAAGACCAAGATCCCACCCCACCTACTCCCCCTTCTCAAGAGCAACAAGAGCGGAATGAAAAGTTAAAAATCAAACACGATGGGGGAGTGAGTGTTGCGGGTAGCGATAACTTACTCACTCGGCTGAGTCGGTGCTGTAACCCGGTGCCAGGGGACTTGATTGTCGGCTATGTCACTCGTGGGAGAGGAATTTCTATCCACCGCCGCGACTGCCCGAACATTCAAGACACAGACCCTAAGCGATTGATTGCTATTGAATGGGATAATGAAGAACAGAGCAAGATTGAATACGATGCTGAGCTCCAAATCGAAGCTTACGACCGTCCAGGGTTGTTTAATGAAATTGTCCAAGCTTTTAACAATTTACCTCAAAATATCAACATTTCAAATATGACCGCTAACGTCAAACCTCAAAATAATATTGCCACCATTCGCATTACCATCGGCATTTCAAATACGAGTGAACTCGATTATGTTGTCGATCGTATAAAAAATGTACCAGATATTTATACTGTTGACCGTGTAATTTCATAAGGAGGAAGCTATATGCGTATCGTTATTCAGAGAGTAAGCCAGGCTCAAGTGAGTGTAGACGATCAAGTATGTGGATCGATTGGCCAAGGATTTATGGTTTTAGTCGGGGTTGAAGAGGCAGATGGACAAGAAGATGTTGATTATCTGGTCCGAAAAACCGCCAATATGCGGGTGTTTGAGGATGAAGATGGAAAGATGAATATTTCCCTGAAGGATGTGGGAGGAGAAGTCTTATCCATTTCTCAATTTACCCTCCACGCCGACACTAAAAAAGGAAACCGTCCGAGTTTTGTTCAGGCCGCTAAACCTGATCATTCCTTACCTTTATATGAAGCTTTCAACCAAGGCTTACGCCAGGAAGGAATTAAGGTGGAGTGTGGGCAATTCGGTGAACATATGATGATCAGCCAAACCAATGATGGCCCGGTGACCATCCTAATCGATTCTAAAAATAAATAAGCGAAAAAATTGACAAAACTTCCTTTTTTGCTTACTATTTATAGGAATCAATAGGAATATTTTATTTAAAAAGTAGTGAAAGTGCTTTTCTGTGTATATCTGTGCGCAGACCAGCACTTTTTTCTTTGTTTGTTGGGCATGATTACGAAAGATTGGAGGACATCTTGTGATTACTGATTTTGATACTATTGCAGCTATCTCTACCCCCCCAGGTGAAGGAGGTATAGCTATTGTTCGTGTGAGCGGCAGTGAAGCTCTCGATGTTATTGACCAGCTCTATGTCAGCGGTTCAAAAAAATTGAGCCAGGCAGAGAGTCATAGCATTCATTATGGTCATATCGTCGATCCTAAAAGCCATCAAATCGTCGATGAAGTCATGGTGAGTATTTTAAAAGCACCTAAAACTTATACCTGTGAAGATATTGTAGAAATCAATACCCATGGAGGGATGTTGGTCGTCAACCAAGTCCTCCAACTGGTGTTGTCAGCCGGTGCTCGTTTGGCTGAACCGGGTGAATTTACCAAACGTGCCTTCTTAAATGGACGAATCGATCTCTCTCAAGCGGAAGCGGTCATGGATGTTATTGAAGCTAAAACGGACGCTTCCATGTCAAATGCCTTAAAGCAGTTAGATGGGGACTTAGCTCAGTTCGTCCGCCAAGTCCGCCAAGATATATTAGATGTCCTGGCTCAAGTTGAAGTAAACATTGATTATCCTGAATATGATGATGTGGAAGAGATGACCTCTAGCTTGCTAATGACAAAAGCTAAGGAATTGCTTGCTCACCTCCAGGCCATTCTTTCTACCGCCCAGCAAGGACGAATTTTGAGAGATGGGCTGAAAACGACTATTATTGGTCGCCCTAATGTAGGGAAAAGTTCATTGCTCAACCGTTTGCTGAAGGAAGATAAGGCCATTGTTACGGATATTGAAGGGACGACCCGTGATATTGTTGAAGATTTTGTCAATGTCAAGGGCGTTCCGCTCCAATTGATTGATACGGCAGGCATTCGTGAAACCGATGACCAGGTGGAAAGGCTAGGGGTGGAACGGAGTCGGCAGGCCATTGAGGAAGCAGATTTGATTTTGTTTGTCATTGATCAAAGCCAAGGCTTGCAGGCTGCTGACCGAGAATTATTAGAGTTGACCGAAAATGAACACCGCATCATTGTCTTAAACAAGACCGACTTACCTTCTCAGTTGGACCGTCAACTGTTAAAAGAATGGATCGCTGATACAGAAGTGATTGAGACCTCTATGACTGAAGCGGTGGGGATTGATGAGTTGGAACAAGCCATTGCCGACCTGTTTTTTGCTGGTCAGACCCTGGAAAAAGATGCGAATTATATTTCAAACACCCGTCATATTGCTCTCTTGCGGTCTGCTGAGCAGGCTCTTGAAGATGTGATTACTGGCTTGGAAGCGGGCATGCCTGTGGACCTGGTTCAGATCGATATGACCCAAGCTTGGCAAGATTTAGGTGAAATTACTGGAGATACTGTCCAAGACGAATTGCTGAATGAATTATTTTCAAACTTTTGTTTAGGAAAATAAAGGAGGCCAAATTGAAAATGAAAACAAATTATGATCTTATAGTTGTCGGAGCTGGCCATGCCGGCTGTGAGGCTTCTTTAGCCGCCTCACGTATGGGCTTAGATACCTTATTGGTTACCATTGACTTTGACTTAATAGCTTTTATGCCTTGTAACCCATCCATTGGAGGCCCAGCCAAGGGGATTGTGGTTCGTGAAATTGATGCCTTGGGTGGAGAAATGACTAAAACCATCGATCAGTCTTATATCCAAATGCGCATGTTGAATACAGCTAAAGGGCCAGCTGTTCGAGCTTTAAGAGCCCAAGCAGACAATCAACTTTACCCTAAAGTCATGAGACAGACCTTAGAAGAAGCTGATCGTTTGACCCTTCATGAAGACACCGTCAATGAATTAATCGTTGAAGAGGGTCGAGTTCAA
Source organism: Atopococcus sp. (assembly GCA_043424615.1). GTDB lineage: Bacteria > Bacillota > Bacilli > Lactobacillales > Carnobacteriaceae_A > JAUNQW01. The sequence goes on along the minus strand of JBHWOX010000030.1, from coordinate 16,081 downwards.
GGAGTGGTCTGTGAATCCGGCCAAACATTCCATGCTGAGGCAGTGGTCTTGACGACTGGAACCAGCTCCCGTGGAGAGATTGTGACTGGAGACTTGCGTTATTCTTCCGGTCCTAACCATTCTAAGTCATCCATTAAATTATCTTATGATTTAATGGACCATGGCTTTGAATTGGATCGATTCAAAACCGGAACGCCACCACGCGTCCATAAAGAGACGGTTAATTTTGATTTAACGGAAGAGCAAAAGGGAGATGAAGAGCCTCATCACTTTTCCTATAGCACACCGGATGAGGATTACCTACAAGACCAAATGTCTTGTTTCTTAACTTATACCAATGAGGAGACCCACGATATCATACGCAGTAATTTTGGCCGTTCTCCTATTTTCACAGGAGTGGTTGATGGGGTAGGGGCACGTTACTGCCCATCGATTGAAGATAAGGTAGCCAGATTTGCGGATAAAAGTCGCCACCAAATCTTCTTAGAACCTGAAGGACGTGAGACTGATCGAATTTATGTCCAAGGCTTATCTACCTCTATGCCTGAAGACGTTCAATATCAAATGTTAAAAACAATCGATGGTTTGGAAGAAGCTGAAATTTTAAGAGCAGGCTATGCTATTGAATATGATGTTGTACTTCCTTTCCAACTTCGTCCTTCTTTAGAAACTAAAGCCATTGACCGCCTTTATACAGCGGGGCAGATGAATGGAACGTCTGGCTATGAAGAAGCAGCAGGTCAGGGAATTATGGCCGGCATTAATGCGGCCTTAGCAGTACAGGGTAAAGATCCGCTGGTGTTAAGAAGAGACGAAGCTTATATTGGGGTCATGATAGATGATTTAGTGACCAAAGGAACTAATGAACCCTACCGACTTTTGACCTCACGTGCAGAATACCGCTTGCTCTTGCGTCATGATAATGCTGATTTTCGCTTGACCGACTATGGTCACAGCATTGGCTTGATTTCGGATGACCGCTACCAAAAATTCTTAGATAAAAAAACAGCTGTTGAGGAAGAAATTGACCGCCTCCAAACGATTCGTTTGAAACCAAGCCCAGCATTGAATGAAAAAGTAGTTGAAAAAGGAGCTAAGGAGTTGAAAGATGGCATTATTGCCTATGATTTGATCAAGCGGCCAGAATGGTCTTATGAAGAAGTCTTAGCATTCGCTCCATCAGACCAGCCCTATAACAAAGCTGTTGCTGAACAGGTGAATATCCGTGCCCAATATCAAGGCTATATTAATAAGGAATTAAAAAATGCTGAGAAATTTAAACGGATGGAAGCAAAAGAAATTCCTGAAAATATCGATTACCAAGCGGTCCATAATCTGGCAACAGAGGCAAGGGAAAAATTAGAAAAAATACGTCCTGAAACCCTAGGACAAGCCAGCCGAATTTCAGGTGTCAATCCAGCCGATTTATCTTTCTTATCGATTTACATTGAATATGGCAAATACGATACCATCCAGTCTTAAAGAAAGGCTAGGATAAAAATCTTAAATCATAAAATAAACACATCAGATCCACTTTTAAAGTGTTGATTTGATGTGTTTTAAATTTTGGCTCAATTGAATCTATAGGCTGAACATGTACTTTTGCCAAAGTCACTGATTTTTCCCTTATTAGTAAAGTAAAAGAGAAGGCGCAATCGCCTTCTCTTTTTATTCAAAATAATTGACTAGGCCTTGGTAAATGGCTTCTGCAATGGCGGTTTGGTAATCGTCTGTATAAACGATGCTGAGATCGTGTTCATTATTAAGGTAACCTAATTCCAAGAGAATGGAAGGTTGCTGATTATCTCTTAAGACTTGGAAGTCTCCAAAATGAACCCCATTATTAGTGAGTGTGCCATGAACTGCTAAGGCTTCATTAATCGTTTCAGCTAAGGCTGAATCATTTTCATCATAATAATAAGTCGAGGTACCAGATTTTTGATTAGGATGCTGGGTGGAGTCATAATGAATGCTAATGAAGGCGTGGGCCTGGTATTCATTTGAAAGAGCAGCTCGGTCAGCCAGGCTGACATCTGTATCTTCTGTGCGCGTCATGATCACCTCAGCTCCAGTTGATTGAAGTAGGGAGGCCAGCCGGCTAGAGGTCTCTAAAGCAACCTGTTTTTCATAGAATGTCGGAGTGACAGCGCCAGGATCTGTACCACCGTGGCCTGGATCGATGACGATAGTCGCTTCAGATAGGGGAATAGCTGGACCGTGATTAGAAGTTTGATGGTCTGTATTCTCTTCGTCTTCCAAATCAGTCGTAGAATCACTTGCTCCAGTGGCATCATGAGCGGGCCCTTCAGCAGGTGTTTCGGCTTGAATTTCCCCTTCAACTAATTCAACTAAATCAGCTGAAACCCAAGCGACATTTCCTTGGAAGAGGACTTGAACCCATTGGTCTTCTTGGAAGAGAACATCCAATTCTTCTCCTTGTTCAACCTGGCCTAAAAGGGAAGAATTTTCATCAGCATACTGGCGGATATTAGCAAAGTCGGCTGTCACCCGCGCGATGATATGGTCATAAGCGGCCGGCTGAGCTTGATCAATTTCCCACTTAGCCACCCAACCAATGCGGTCATCATTTAAGCGTATTTTATACCATTCATTATTTTCATCTAAAATATTAAAGCTTTGTCCTTGGCTGGCTTGATCCATGACCGTGTAAGATAAGCCTGGACCCAAGCGTACATTTAAGCTCTCTGTTTGTACTTTAATCACATTATCTTGAGCCATGACGTAGGAGCTTGATATAGCTAGCAAAATAATGAGGCCAACACATATTAAAAATATCCTTTTGGTGGGTAAGGATTTTTGATATCTTTCTTGCATGCTTCGCCTCCTCCATTTTTACTCATTCTCTATTGTATCAAGGATGAGAAAAGAATTGAAGGCTAAAAATAAAGTCACAATTTTACTGCTTTAATCCTGATGGTTTGACAATTATCTAGGAATCTAGTACGATTCATTAGTAACTAAATACTGACTGATGATAAAGAAAAGTAAGTTTGAAACTAGGGACAGAAACTTTTGTGGAATGAGAACAGAAGCTAGGATCAAATTGAAAGACACTTTTGAAGTTAATAGTGCAAAGCTATTAGGTGTGGGCCTTATACCAAGAGAGAAGAAATTCTAAATCAAGGTGGTACCACGTTTATATACGATAATCGTCCTTATTCTTACAAGTTAAGAATAAGGATTTTTTTATTTTAATGAAAGGTGAGTGGCAAGTTTGAAGCATCAAAAACCTAAAGGCACCCAAGATATTCTACCTGAAAGTTCCTACCAATGGCAGTATGTGGAGGAACTTTCTAAATCCGTGTTGGACTGTTACGGTTTTCAAGAAATTCGCACCCCCATGTTTGAAGATTATGAACTCTTCCAAAGAGGAGTAGGGGAAACATCAGATGTGGTTTCCAAAGAAATGTATGATTTTTATGACAAGGGAGACCGCCATATTGCTTTAAGACCTGAAGGAACGGCTTCAATTGTACGAGCTTATGTTGAAAATAAGCTGTATGGTCCAGAGCATAATAAACCGCAGAAATATTATTATATTGGCCCTATGTTCCGCTATGAAAATCCTCAAGGGGGGCGGATGCGCCAATTTCATCAATTAGGGGTGGAAGTTTTTGGTAGCGCCAACCCCCAAACCGATGTCGAAGTCATGGCGATGGCTGTACAACTGTTCCAAAAATTGGGCTTAAAAAATCTTCGCTTGGTTTTAAATTCTTTAGGCAAGGCTGAGGCTAGACAAACTTATCACCAAGCCTTGGTTGAATATTTCCGTCCGTTGAAGGATCAGCTCAGTGAGGATTCTCAAAAAAGGCTTGAAAAAAATCCTTTGCGTATCTTAGATTCAAAAGACAAAAAAGACCAGGCGTTAGTTGAAAATGCGCCTAAAATTTTAGATTATCTTGATGAAGACTCTAAAAGCCACTTGGACCAAGTCTGTCAGATGCTAGACCAATTGGACATCCCTTATGAAGTGGATGCCACTATGGTGCGGGGCTTGGATTACTATACCGATACGGTTTTTGAAATCATGTCTGATGACAAGGTCTTTGGTAACATTACCACCCTTTGTGCGGGGGGGCGTTATGATCGCTTAGTGGAAGACATGGGAGGACCTGAAACGCCTGCATTTGGCTTTGCATTTGGTGTTGAACGGGTCTTATTGGTCTTAGAAAGCTTGGGTATAGACATTCCTAACCCCCACCAATTAGATATTTACGTGGTCGCTATTGGCGGCTCTGAAGTTCAAACAGCAGCTTTCGACTTGGTCATGTCCTTGAGACAGATGGGATTGAAAGTGGATAAAGACTTTTTAGACCGCAAACCAAAAGCCCAATTTAAATCGGCTGACCGCTTGCATGCACGAGCGGTGATGGTCTTAGGCGAGCAGGAATTAGAAGAAGAAAGCATCTCCATTAAGGACATGCTGACTGGCCAACAGGAAAAATTAGCCCTAGCTGCTTTAAAAGACGAAAATTTCAAAGAATTATTTCAATTGAAAATGAAAGAATTAGAAGAAAAATAGGAGGACAGCATGAAGCGTACAACTTATTGTGGACTGGTAAATGAAGACTTATTAAATGAAACTATTTGCTTAAAAGGGTGGGTGGACAACCGCCGCGACTTAGGGGGAATCATCTTCCTCGACTTGCGTGACCGTGAAGGTATCGTGCAAATTATGGTTGATGCTGAAGTTTCTGAAGAAGCGTGGAAAATCGCTGATAGCTTACGCTCTGAATATGTAGTGGAAGTTCATGGGAAAGTGATTGAACGTGACGAGGAAACTGTCAATCCTGAATTGAAAACCGGTCAGCTAGAAATAGAAGCCACTGAAATTGAAATTTTAAACAAATCCAAAGCGCTTCCATTTGTCTTAAATGATTCGAGCCAAGTGTCTCAAGATATTCGTGGAAATTATCGTTATTTGGACCTGCGTCAAGAAAAAATGAAAGATAACATCTTATTGCGTCATAAAACAACCAAAGCGATGCGTGATTTTTTAGATCAGCACGGATTTTTGGATATTGAAACGCCTTATTTAACAAAATCCACACCTGAAGGCGCTCGTGACTATGTCGTCCCATCCCGTGTACACGAAGGTCATTTTTATGCCTTGCCTCAATCTCCTCAATTATTCAAGCAGTTATTGATGTCCGCTGGCTTCGACCGCTACTATCAAATTGTTCGTTGTTTCCGTGATGAGGACTTGCGAGGAGACCGTCAGCCGGAATTTACCCAATTAGACATTGAAACCAGCTTTTTGGATGATGAAGAGATCCAAACGATCATCGAAGATATGATTCAGTATGTTATGAAAGAAACCGTTGGAGTGGACGTCGACTTGCCAATTGAACGCATGACTTATGACCATGCTATGAATCATTATGGATCAGACAAACCTGACTTACGTTTTGATATGCCTTTAATTGATTTGACTGAAGAAGTGCGTCATACAGATTTCAAAGTTTTTTCTTCTACAGTTGAAAAAGGCGGCATAGTCAAAGCATTAAATGCTAAAGGTGCAGCTGACCAGTATACTCGTAAAGACATCGATGAAACATTGCTTGACTTTGTTAAAATCTATGGAGCTAAAGGATTGGCCTGGATTAAAGTTGATGAAAGTGGATTGACAGGTCCTATCGCAAAATTCTTCAAAGACCAACCAGAAGAACAAGCCATTGTTGAAAAAACGGGAGCAGAAGCTGGGGACTTGATCCTATTCGTAGCCGATGAAGCTAAAGTGGTTCACGATGCCTTAGGACATCTAAGAAACCGTTTAGGGCGTGAGTTAGATCTGGTCGACAAAGACAGTTTCAAATTTGTATGGATTGTTGACTGGCCATTATTAGAATACGATGAAGATGAAGAGCGCTATGTTGCTGCTCACCACCCCTTCACCATGCCAAAAGCTGAAGATGTCGATAAATTACTGACTGAACCGGAAGCTATTACGGCCAACGCTTATGACATTGTTCTCAATGGTTATGAAATTGGGGGCGGCTCACTTCGTATTTACCAAAGAGAAGTCCAAGAAAATATGTTTAAAGCCCTTGGTTTTACAGAAGAATCTTATGAATCTCAATTTGGTTTCTTATTGGAAGCGATGGACTATGGTTTCCCTCCACATGGTGGGATTGCCTTCGGACTTGACCGCTTAGTCATGATTCTGGCCGGTGAAGAAAACATTCGTGAAGTGATCGCCTTCCCTAAAAATTCATCTGCCATTGACCCTATGACCAAAGCGCCATCTATCATTTCTGACCGTCAGTTGGAAGAATTATCCTTATATGTTGATGTGGAAGAGGATGAAGACTATTAATGCTATTGGGTAGTCATGTTTCTATGTCCGGCTCCTCCATGTTGGCTGGGGCAAGCTTGGAAGCCGCTTCTTATGGGGCGACGACTTTTATGATTTATTCAGGGGCGCCGCAAAACACCAGACGGAAGCCTATCGAAGAGATGAAGATTGATGAAGGTCATTCTTTAATGAAGGAAAATGGCCAATCTCATATCGTTCTCCACGCCCCTTATATTGTCAATCTAGGCAATGTAGATAAGCCAGAGCAATTTAAATTTGGGATTGAATTTATGAAGGATGAAATCGCTAGAGCGGAGGCCTTAAACACTCGGCAAATCACTTTTCATCCCGGTGCTCATGTGGGGGCGGGTCCAGAAGCAGCCATTGATCAAATTGCCAAGGGAATCAATGCTTTTTTAAGTGAAGAACAAGACATTCAACTTGCTCTGGAAACAATGTCAGGGAAGGGGACTGAAATAGGTCGCAATTTTGAAGAGATTGCGGCAATCATCGATCGGGTCGACTTAAAAGATAAAATATCTGTCACCTTGGATACCTGCCATTGCCACGCTGCAGGTTACCCTATAGCGAATGACCTTGATGGGGTTTTAGAAGAATTTGATGACGTCATTGGTCTGGAATATCTCAAGGTCATTCATGTCAATGATTCCAAGCATCCGCAAGCTTCTCACAAAGACCGGCATGAAAATATTGGTTTTGGTGAAATTGGGTTTGAAGCCTTGAATGCAATTGTTCACCACCCTCAATTGCAGCATATTCCAAAAATTTTAGAAACGCCCTATGTGGGGGAAGATAAAAAGAATAAAAAAGCCCCATATGCTATGGAAATTGACATGTTTAAACAACAAGCTTTTAATCCTCAGATGAAGGAAGAATTAATGAAAAGTGAATAAGAGAAAAAGCAGCCAGCTAGAAAAAAGTCGGCTGCTTTTTAATCTTGAGAGCAAGGTCATCCTTATCTTTCATCTTGCTGCTTAGCTTCATGAGGATTAAAATGGCTTTTATAGCAAGCAATAATATCGGAAGCGGTTTCTTCAATTGATTTTTGGGCGACATTGATCACGGTACAATTCAAATCTTTATAAAGTTGGTGGCAGTAATCTAATTCTTCTTGAATCCGCTCTTCTGAAGCATAGTGGCTATCTGGATTCATCCCATAAGCAATCATCCGGTCGCGGCGGACGGTTTTCATGATGTCCATATCATTGGTTAAACCAAATAAGCGAAAAGGGTTCAACTGATATATTTCCTCTGCTAATTGAATTTCAGGATAGAGAGGAAGGTTAGCCACCCGATAGTTAAGATTGGCCAAATAGATGGAAAGAGGTGTTTTAGAGGTACGGGAAGGACCGATTAACACCATATCCGCCTTCAGCAGGGCCTCCTTATTAGCCCCATCATCTGTATTCACAGCAAATTCAATAGCAGAAATTCGCTCAAAGTAATCGTCATCCATGGATAAGCGAGCACCAATTTTTTCCATGGGCGGATCTTCAGTCAATTGGGCTATAGTTGCCAATAACTCTGTCATCAGATCAAAGTGAAGGATCCCATGCTGTTGGCAGTATTGCTGGATGAAACAGGCTTGTTCTTTTTTGACATTGGTGTGAACAATAATGTCTGCTGTATTTTTGATTTCTTCTAATATATCCTCTAAAATAGATAAAGATTTGACAAAATTATAGGTATGGACTTCTAGCTTTGAATCGGGAAATTGTGAAATGCAGGCATCGACTAAGGTTCGGGCGGTTCGACCTATAGAATCAGAAATGATATATATTTTAAGTGGATTTTTCATTGACCTCTCCTTATTCAATCTAATATATAAAGGAAGTGAGAGCCATGGCTGAAATTAAAGAAGCCTTAGACTTACTCAAAAATGAAGGCTACAAATTAACAGCAAAGCGCCAAGATTTATTAGAATTATTATCTCATGAAGATCGTTATTTAGCAGTAAAAGAAATCTATGAAAAAATGCTTGACCAGCATCCCTCCATTAGTTTGGATACTATCTATCGTAATCTACAGACTTACAGCGATCTTCACTTAATTGAGGAAACCGAATTTGACGGTGAAAAAGTCTATCGCTTCCGCTGTAATATTCACGAACACCACCATCATTTTATATGTACAGCTTGTGGTAAGACCAAGGAACTGCTAACTTGTCCGATGGAGATTTATGAAGATCAGTTACCGGGTTATACGGTCAAGGAGCATCGCTTCGAAATCTTTGGCTTATGTGACCAATGTAGCCTGAAAGAAAATTTGTGATTTGAGATTGACTGAAAAAATGGTTAGTGATAAAATAGCTAACGATGTTCAGAATTTTTTGACATTAGTTAAGGAAACGGGAGGAGGGACTGAAATGACTAAAACAGAGGTAGGAAAAAATGAATCTCTTGAAGATGCTCTTCGTCGTTTCAAACGTAATGTAGCAAAACAAGGTACATTAAAAGAAGCTCGTAAACGTGAGTATTATGAGAAACCTAGCGTTAAGCGAAAAAAGAAATCTGAGGCTGCGCGTAAACGCAAATACTAATTCAATTTTATAGAGGTTGTGGCTTAAGCCACAGCTTCTTTTTTATTTAAAGATGAAGCGGTGTGAGGATTTTAAGTATAGTTTGTGTTAAAATTTGCTTGAATTCGATATAAAGGAGAGTAATCTAATTTGACAGAGAATAGTCTAGAAAGTAGACGCAGCATTGATTTTAATGATCCAGATTTAGCTTTGACTTTATTCGGTGTTCAAAATCAATACTTAAAACTTTTAGAAGAAGAACTTAACGTTCATTTAGGCAGCCGAGGGACTCAGTTGGATATTGTAGGAGAGGCTGAAGATGTTCAAGATACGGTTGAAATTTTTTCAAATCTTGAAGCCCTTGTCCAATCCAATATTGCTATATCTGAGGCGGACATCATTTCGGCTATCCGTATGGCTAAGGCCAATACCTTGTCACGCTTCCAAGACGTTTACCAGGTTCAGATTGTTGAAGATTATAATAAAAAACCCATTCGAACCAAAAACTTGGGGCAATATCGCTATGTCCAGGCTTGCCGGGACAATGACATTGTTTTTGGCATTGGGCCTGCTGGGACGGGAAAAACTTTCTTGGCGGTAGCTATGGCAGTCTCTGCAATGCGTAAAGGTGAGGTGAAACGGATTGTTTTAACCCGACCAGCTGTAGAAGCTGGAGAGAGTCTAGGGTTTCTTCCTGGCGATTTAAAAGAAAAAGTCGACCCTTACCTGCGCCCGCTTTATGATGCTCTCTACAGTATTTTTGGAGTCGAACAAACCTTGCGTTTGATGGAAAGAGAAACCATTGAAGTAGCTCCCTTAGCCTATATGCGTGGGCGTACTTTGGATGATGCCTTTGTGATTTTGGACGAGGCACAAAATACGACCGTTCCACAGATGAAAATGTTTTTAACTCGTTTAGGCTTTGGGTCTAAAATGATAGTTAACGGAGACACGACACAAATCGATTTACCAAGAGGCACCAGTTCCGGCCTCATCAATGCCCGTGACACCCTTGAAAAAGTGGATGGAATTAAAGTAGTGAGATTCCATGCTGCTGATGTCGTTCGTCATCCCCTAGTTTCTAAAATTATTCAAGCTTATGAAGAGGAGTAGGCCATGCAAGTTGAATTATATGATGATCAAGATTATTTAGATGACCGTCAAAAAAATCTCATCTATAGTGTGTTAGAATTAGCTGCCGAAACTCTAGACTTAAAAGATTCGACAGAAATGTCGGTCAGTATCGTAGATAACGACCGTATACAAGAGATTAATCGCCAATATCGCGATAAAGATGCTCCCACAGATGTGATTTCCTTTGCTATCGAAGATGAAACACCGGGTGATTTCTCTTTAGATTTTGAAGCTTTCGATATTCCTCGACAATTAGGCGACATTTTTATTTCATACGAACAGGCTCAAGCCCAAGCTGAAGATTATGGTCACAGTTTAAAACGTGAACTTGGTTTTTTAGCTGTCCATGGTTTCCTCCACTTAAATGGTTATGACCATATGACCCCTGAAGATGAAGAAGAAATGTTTAGCTTGCAGGATCAGATACTGGAGGCTTTTGGTCTTGAACGATAAGCGAAGACGATCCCCTTATCAAAATGAAAATTTCATTCAAGCCTTAAAGCACGCCAAAGATGGTTTCATCTATGCTTTAGTTCATGAACGAAATATGAAATTTCATGCCCTAGCAGCTCTGGCTGTTTTTGTGCTGTCTGCTGTGCTTGCAATCAGCTGGCTAGAGTTTTTATGGGTTGTTTTAGCCGTGAGTCTGATGTTCATCACGGAGTTAATGAATACGGCAATCGAGATTTTGGTTGACTTAATGGTGGGAGAGAGCTACCACCCTTTAGCCAAAATAGCCAAAGACCTTGGAGCTGCTATCGCTTTACTGGCAGCTATTTTTTCACTTGCCGTCGCTGCAGTTGTTTTTTTACCTAAAATTTTATAATAGAGATAGAGAAGGAATGTTATGGAAAAAAAAGAAGAATTAATAGCATTGGCCAATGATAGCTTAGAAAAGGCCTATTGCCCCTATTCAAATTTTAAAGTTGGCGCCGCTCTTTTAGGCCAATCAGGGAAAATATATACGGGAGTCAATGTGGAAAACTCGTCTTATCCAGCTGGAATTTGTGCTGAACGGACAGCTCTAGTTAAAGCCGTTTCTGAGGGCGAGCAAGACTTCCAAGCCTTAGTGGTCACCTCAAGTTCACCGCATGCGACCTCCCCCTGTGGGATTTGCCGGCAAATGCTGTCTGAATTTTGTCCGGCTGATATGCTTGTTATCTTAACCCATCAAGCTGGAGAAATAGAAATCGAAACCAGCATGGGGCAATTATTGCCGGGTGCTTTTAGTAAGGATGATATGTAATGACTGAAGCATTTAAATCAGGTTTTATATCATTGATCGGCCGTCCAAATGTAGGAAAATCTACACTGCTGAATTATATTATTGGAGAGAAAATTTCAATCATTTCAGATAAAGCACAAACCACCCGCAATCGGGTGTCAGGGATATATACCACTGAAGACCAACAAATGGTTTTTCTGGACACACCGGGTATACATAAGCCGAAGCACCGATTGGGATCTTTTATGAACACCCAAGCTTTAACGACTCTGAATGAGGTGGATGTGGTTCTTTTCCTTGTAAATGCCAGTGAAAAAAGAGGGCCGGGCGATTCATTTATTATGGATAAGCTCAGAACCGTCCACCAACCCATCTTTTTAGTGGTCAATAAAATTGACCAGGTTCATCCTGATGATTTACCTGCCATTGTGGATAGTTATCGGGTTGATTTTGATTTTGCAGAAGTTGTACCGCTTTCTGCTAAAAACGGCAATAATGTGGACCAACTGCTCAAAACCATTGGTCATTATTTAGAGCCAGGGCCCCAATATTATCCCGATGAACAAATTACTGACCATCCTGAAAGTTTTATCATCAAAGAGATCATCCGAGAAAAAGTACTGGAACTCACACGAGAAGAAATTCCACATTCGACAGCGGTGGTCATTGAAGATATTTTTCGCAATGAGGATGATAAGTTAGAAATACAAGCGCAAATTGTGATTGAGCGTTCGTCACAAAAGGGAATCATTATCGGCAAGGGAGGCAAAATGCTGAAAGAGATTGGGAAAAGAGCGCGCCGTGATTTAGAAGCCTTGTTAGCTGAAAAGATTTATTTAGACCTCTGGGTAAGGGTTAAAGAAGACTGGCGAGATCGTGACCAATACTTGACCAATTTTGGCTACAATCAAGACGATTATTCATAAAATGAAAGGGTGGAAAAGATGGCCGTTGAAGAATTTCAAGGCATGGTGTTGTTCCACCGTAAGCATAGAGAAAAAGATTTACTGGTAAAAATTTTTACAGATCGTTTTGGTAAATTAATGTTTTTTGTGCGACGGCCTAAGACCAACCCGGCATTTTCCTTAGCGGATTTAGAAGCCTTTAGCTTAGGAAAATTTATAGCGGATATTCAACCCAGCGGTCTGAGTTTTTTAAGGTCGACCAAGCAAGTTCAAAATATGACCAATATTTATGGTGATATCTACAAACAGGCTTATGCCACTTACATCTGCAATCTGGCCGATGCCGCTTTAGAAGATCGTCACAGTCATCCTGCTGTATTCTTTTTGCTGAGTAAAGCAATCAAAGTGATCGACCAAGGCATGGATGCAGAAATCATCAGCCATATAGTCGAAATTCAAATGCTGGAAGTTTTCGGTGTTCAACAAAACTGGCGGTCATGTGTTGTCTGTGGTCAAAAGGCTGGTCAGTTCGATTATTCATCGAAATTTCATGGTATCCTTTGCCCCAAACACTGGTATTTGGATGAATACCGCTACCATGCGAGCCCTAAAGCTATTTATTTTATTCGGATGTTTTCAAATATAGACATTTGCCAAGTATCAGCCATTGATTTAGGGCATGACAGCCGTCAAGAGATTCGAGAGGTCATTGATAAGATTTATGATGAGAATGTAGGGATACACTTAAAAAGCAAATCTTTCATTGATCGTCTTGAAGATTTTGAAAAAGTTGATGTGGATTGGTCTAAAAGGAGAAAGCAGGAAAGCAATCAAGAAGATTAGCATTGACATTTATTAAGGAAACTGATAATTTTAAGCTGATTATGGCGTTGATAAAGAGATGACCAGCTTGAATCAATGAAAGAGAGTCCGGTGGGTGGAAACGGATATGATGGCTGACTCATGGCGCTTTTGAGCCTGTAAAAGATGTAATAAAAGAAAAAAGTAGGGTGGAACCGCGGTCTAACGCCCCTATACCTTTGTAGGTATAGGGCTTTTTTTATTATAGGAGGATATTATGTCTAAAAAAGCAATGAATTTGCAGCAAATGATTTTTAATTTAGAAGCCTATTGGGCTGAACAGGGCTGTTTAGTTTTACAAGCCTATGACACAGAAAAAGGGGCAGGAACCATGAGCCCTTATACTTTCTTACGGTCGATTGGTCCCGAACCCTGGCATGCCGTTTACGTTGAACCGTCTCGTCGGCCGGATGATGGTCGCTATGGTAAAAACCCCAATCGTCTTTACCAACACTACCAATTACAAGTGGTGATGAAGCCGTCACCAGAAAATATCCAAGAGCTTTATTTAAATAGCTTAAAAGAAGTCGGTATTGACCCCCTCCAACATGATATTCGCTTTGTGGAAGATAACTGGGAAAACCCATCTCTGGGCTGTGCCGGTTTAGGTTGGGAAGTCTGGCTTGATGGGATGGAAGTTACCCAATTCACTTATTTCCAACAGGTTGGAAGTTTAGCCGTTGACGCTGTGACAGCTGAATTAACTTATGGGATTGAACGCTTAGCTTCTTATATCCAAGAAGTGAATAATGTTTTTGACTTGGAATGGACGGATGGAGTGAAGTATGGCGAAATATTCGGTCAACCTGAATATGAACATTCTGTCTATACCTTTGACGAATCTGATACGACGATCTTATTTGATGCATTTAAAAAGTTTGAACAAGAAGCTCTTAGATGTATTGACTTAGGCTTGGTTCACCCTGGCTATGATTATATTCTAAAATGCAGCCATACTTTCAACTTATTAGATGCCCGGGGAGCGATTTCTGTGACTGATCGTGCCGGCTATTTAGCAGGGATTCGCCACATGGCTCAAAAAGTTGCCAAGGCATTTTTAGAAGAACGTGAAAAATTAGGATTCCCATTATGGAATCAAGATGAAGAAGCAGAGGAGGAAAAATAATGGGTCATCAATTACTACTAGAAATTGGTTTGGAAGAACAGCCCGCTCGTTTTATCCCAGCTAGCGAGGAACAGCTGAAGGAAAAAATGAAAGACTTTTTAAACGGTTATCAGCTCTCTTTTTCAGAGATAGAGAGTTTTTCAACCCCACGTCGATTAGCGGTCTTAGTCTATGATTTGGCTGAAAAACAAGAGGACCAAACGGAAGAAGTGCGAGGACCGGCTCGGCATATTGCCCAAGACGAAGAAGGTGCTTGGACAAAAGCTGGCGAAGGTTTCGCCAAGGGTCAAGGCATGCAAACCGATGATATTTACTTTGTAGAAGAAAAAGGGGAGGACTATGCCTATGTGAAGAAATTTACTGCTGGTCAACCTGCTCTGGCTATTCTCGAAAAATTAGATCAAGTGATTACTTCCATGACCTTTCCGGTAAGTATGAGATGGGGCCGTCATTCTTTTGAATACATCCGTCCTCTTCATTGGATTACCGCACTTTTAGACGGGCAAGTGATTGATTTTGAATGCATGGCGATTCACTCCTCCAACCAACTGGACGGCCATCGCTTCTTAGGTGAAAGGATTGAATTAAAACAGCCTTCAGATTATGAACAAGCCTTGCAAGACCAGTACGTCATTGCTAATCGTTCAAAACGACAAGCCATGATCCGCCAACAAATTGAACAAATTGAAAAAGAACACGGTTTTACTGTCGATAAAAATCAGAATCTTTTGGATGAAGTGACTGACTTAGTTGAATATCCGACAGCGTTTTGTGCTTCATTTTCAAAAGATTATTTAAGCCTACCCGAAGAAATTTTGATCACGTCTATGCGTGACCACCAGCGTTATTTCTCTGTTCGTGACCAAAAAGGCCAATTACTGCCTTATTTTGTCAGTGTTAGAAATGGTAATGATGACTATCTTGAAAATGTGATTCATGGGAATGAAAAAGTTATTTCTGCGCGTTTAGACGACGCCATCTTCTTCTACCAAGAAGACCAAAAAATATCATTGGACGACTACAATGAGAAACTCAAAGAGGTTAGCTTTTACCAAGGTTTAGGAAATATGAGCCAAAAAATTGATCGAGTGAGAATCATTGCTCGTATCATCGGCGAAGACATCGGCTTATCTCCAGACCAATTAGCTGATTTAGACCGCGCAGCAGAACTTTCTAAATTTGATTTATCCAGCTTGATGGTCAATGAATTTTCTGAATTACAAGGCTTAATGGGAGGCTATTATGCCAAAGCTGCTGGGGAAAAAGATTCAGTTGCCAAAGCCATAGCTGAACACTACATGCCAACTTCCAGCCAAGGGGAACTGCCTCAATCTCCTGAGGGGGCGGTCCTATCAGTCGCTGATAAGTTAGATAGCATTTTAATGTTTTTCGCGGTGGGCCAAGTTCCCACTGGTTCCAATGATCCCTTTGCTTTGAGACGTCAAGCCTATGGCGTGCTTAGAATCATCTTAGATCGCGGTTGGGACCTTCACATGAAAGACCTGGTCGACCAAATTAGTCAGGCCATCCCTTATCCGAATGATGAGATTGCTAGACAAATGCCACAGGAAGAAGAAGCGGCCCTGCATTTTATTAAAAATAGAATCCGCCAATATCTAGAAGCTCAAGAGGTTGATCACGATATTATCAAAGGAGTATTGGACTCCTCTCAAGATAATATGAAGAATCTGATTGACAATGCCTTATTATTAAATGACAAATACGATGATGAAGACCACCGCCAATGGGTGGAGACATTGAGCCGAGTGCTTAACTTACGCTCCAAAGCAGAAGAAGAACTACGAGCGGATTCTCAGATTAATCCAGAACTCTTTGAAAGTGATTCTGAACGGGCACTTTATGAGGCCTACCAAGAAGCAGAAAGCCAGTTAGACGAAGATTTACCGGCTGCAGATTTTTACCAGCTGTTGAAGAATTTGGAAAAACCTATCGAGAATTTCTTTGAAGATAATTT
>JBHWOX010000029.1:0-29185 GCA_043424615.1 Atopococcus sp. | reverse complement strand
TTTATATTTACTAATTTATAAATTGAGAGGAGCATATTTATGCCTAATAAAGAATCCAAAGCCCTACCAACAACTTTTGAATCTTATGCTTTATTATTTATTGTTATTGCCGTCATCGTAGTGTCTTTGGCTTATTCTTTAGAATTAGTCTCGGCTCTGTTTTTCGGCTGTATAGTCGCCGCTTTGGGACACCTTTATATTCATCGTTCTTGGGACCGTGTTCAGCAAGACATGATTAAAGGAATTGCCAATGGCTTAGGAGCTATTTTAATCTTAATGATTATTGGCTCAGTGATTGGTGTTTGGATAGCTAGCGGAACGATTCCAACCTTAATTATATATGGTTTACGTTTAATCCGAGCTGAGTTTTTCTTGCCAACGGGTTTCTTTTTAGCTTCTCTTATATCCATTTTAATTGGCTCATCCTTTGGAACCATTGCAACTATTGGTATCGTTTTAATGGGCATCGGGGAAGTCTTAAATGTGAACCCGGCGATTACAGCTGGTGTGGTGGTTTCAGGAGCGATGTTAGGAGACCAAATCTCTCCCTTGTCTGACTCAACCAACTTAACTGCCTCAATTACAGCTGTTAAATTAATGGATCATGTGCGGTCCATGTTCCGCATCGCAATTCCTTCAGCCATCATAGCGATGATCATTTATTTTGTGATTAATAGTCAGACTGTTTCATCCAATCCAGACATTAATCAAATTCAGGATTTAATCGAAAGTCTATCAGGTTTGTATCATATTAATATCTTAAATCTAACTCCCATTATAGTTGTTGTGGTCTTACTTATGCTTAAAATTCCAGCGATTCCAGCTTTAACCCTTTCTTATTTGGTAGCTTCGCTGATTGCTATGATCCTTCAGGGAGTGAGTTTTGCTGAGATTATTGATATCACAGCCAATGGCGTCGTTTCAAACTCGGGCCATGAGCTCATTGATGGTTTGTTGACTCAGGGTGGGGTGACTTCTATGCTTGGAACGATTGCCATCATTCTTTTTGGAACAGCCATGGGTGGAATTTTAGAAGGGTCGCAAATCCTTGAAGTCATTTTGGATTCCTTCTTAAAAGTCTTGCACAATACAGTGGGCCTCGTCTTTTTCACCTTGCTATCCGGCTACCTCATGCTAGCAGCCACAGGTGAGATGTATGTCTCTATCATCTTACCTGGTAAAATTTTAGGTCAAGCTTATGACCAAATGAATGTCGACCGGACACAATTATCCCGCGCCATCGAAGCTTCAGCGACCCTGGGTTGTGGGATGTTACCTTGGGGAATTGTCACCAAATACGCTATGGATGTCTTGGGAGTCGGTTATGAGTTTATCCCTTTTTCAGTGATTCCAATCATCGTTCCGCTCCTAACTTTGGGATCTGCCGTCATTAATCAGATGAGAGCAAAGGCCGTCTAATTTTTAGCAAAATAAATACAGAAGTCCTAAGTGAAGCTTAGGACTTTTTTAATGTTCTTATTTTTCCTTTCTTTCCCGCTTATGCTAAGCTTTGAATGAATATTGAAAAGCACTGATGATGAATGAAGATAAATTAAAAGGAGAGACATGATGAAATTAGGGGTACATGAACTCGCGCTCAAACCAGAATCTCATACTGCAGAAGAAAGCTTAGCCCATGTGGTCGACCTAGCAAAAAAGGCAGAAGAATGGGGCTATCATCGTTTTTGGATGGCAGAACACCATGGCGAACTTTCCTATAGCTCTTCTGCTCCAGAAGTAATTGCCGCTTATTTAGCCGGCCAAACTCAATCGATTCGAGTCGGCACAGGAGGTATCATGATGATGCACTATTCTCCTTTAAAAGTAGCCGAGGTAGTCAACACCATTAACACCCTCGCGCCTGGTCGGATGGATTTTGGTGTAGGACGAGCACCAGGATCCAATATGGAGACTGCCCAAATTTTAGGTAGAGGTAAAATGATTGATCCCGAAAAACTCTATGACCATATTGAAATCACCCTGGATTATATTCAAGGAAAAAGGCCAGACCATAGCCTTTACAGTTTATCTCAGGCTAGTCCACAGCCTCAACAATTACCTGAAGTCTACTTGTTAGGGTCCAGTGGAGATTCCGCCCATGAAGCCAGCCGTCAAGGAATAAACTATGCCTTCGCTCAATTTTTTATGAATGGAG
Organism: Atopococcus sp.; assembly: GCA_043424615.1. GTDB lineage: Bacteria > Bacillota > Bacilli > Lactobacillales > Carnobacteriaceae_A > JAUNQW01. The sequence goes on along the minus strand of JBHWOX010000029.1, from coordinate 27,030 downwards.
CCATGAATAAAGATATTTTCGACGCCTATAAAAATACCTTTATTCCTTCTGATTTTGCTAGCCAACCCAATATCATTGTGTCTTATAATGTGACAGTGGCTGAAACAGCAGAAGAAGCAGAATATCAAGCCAAACCATATGATATTTATAAAATTATGGCTTCGGCTGGAAAGCGTCACCCCCTCATGACTGCGGAAGAAGCTAAAGATGTAGAAATTAGCCCTCAAGTTGCCGAAGCCATTCAGTTTAACCGCCAAACTCATATCGTTGGAACACCCCAACAGGTCGCTGACCGCTTATTATCTGACAAAGAAGCATATGGCTTTGATGAAATCATGCTAGCTAATTTTTCAGCTGACCATGATCACCGCCTTTATACTTACGAAGCCATGGCTAAAGAACTCTTATAAAAAAATATTTTGGCGAGGAATCTTCCTCGCTTTTTTATGTTTGCCTCGCTTTTATCCCTTTTTTTAGCTGGCAGGCTTCACTCTTTTAATAGCGCTTATTTTAAAAAATATAATTTCCGCTTGATAAACACAAGATGTAGTGTATAATTCTTAGATGAAACACAACTTATAGTTCTTTTACAATATAAATGTTCTGGGGAAGCAGGTTCAATTCCTGCACAGTCCCTATGCTACTGTGTTTGAAGTTTACTTCATCAGTCAGATCGCCAGGGCATTTATTACAAGAAATCGCTTCTCAGGGTTTAGTGATGATTGGTCATATCTAAGAGAATAAGTGGACAGGAAAGGTCCGCTTATTTAAAGATATCCAACGACTGGTCCGAGAGCGATCCGTCGTTTTTTATTTTTTAAAGGAGGATGAAATGAAAGAAGTGATGATATACGGCCAAAAAGGCTGTGGCGCTTGCATCTTTACACGAAAATATTTGGAAAAACATGGAGTGGATAACATTATTGAAAAAGATATTAATGAAAGTAAACAAGCTCGATTAGACATCGATCAAATCAATCAAAAGCGGCTGGACAGGGGACGACCAGCTTTTACATCCACCCCTATTGTTTTAATTGAAGGGGAAGAACCATTTGAAGGCTTTGATCTCCAGAGTCTACAGCTAGCGGTGGAGGATCAATAATGAAAGTGGTTTATTTTTCAGCTAGCAAGCAAACTGAACGTTTTGTCAAAAAATTAAAGGCCACATCCACTTATCGGATCGAAGAAGAACAAGACTATCCAACTATGGATCAAGATTTTCTATTAATTGTTCCGACCTATCAAGCAGAAATGACTGACTGCATATGGGAATTCATGGAAACTGGACAAAATGCTTCTCGCTGTGTGGGGGTGTGTGGCGGTGGAAATAGGAATTTTGGTTCATTATTTTGCTATACCGCTGAAGACTTATGCGAAGATTTCCATCTCCCTCTGATCCATAAATTTGAATTTCAAGGCAGTCCATCAGATGTTGAAAAAGTGAAGGAGTTTATATCCCATGTCTAAGCAAAAAACAAATAAAAATTCTGCCTCTCAGTCTTATTTTGAATTAAATGCCATGTTAAATATTCCCAAAGATGGCAAGATTCAAATCGACAAAGATCAAGAAGCTGTTCGTGCCTATTTTTTAGAAAATGTGAACCAGAATATCGTTTATTTTCATACATTAAAAGAAAAGTTGACCTATCTAGTAGAAGAGGATTACTTAAATCCTGATTTACTGGCTCTTTATCCCCACCCTGAAAAGCCAGGCTATGACTATGCTTTTATCAAACGCTTATTTCAAAAAGTCTATCAGGAAAAATTTCGTTTCCAATCCTTTATGGGAGCTTATAAATTCTATAATCAATACGCCATGAAAACCAAAGACGGGAGTCAATGGTTGGAACGCTATGAAGATCGGATATGCTTTAATGCTCTTGAGTTAGCTCAAGGGGATAGAGAGCTCGCTTTCGAGCTGGCAGATGAAATGATTCACCAACGCTTTCAACCCGCCACGCCTACCTTTATGAATGCTGGTCGGGCGAAAGGTGGTGAAAAGGTCTCTTGCTTCCTCTTGGATATTGAAGATTCGCTATTATCCATTTTTCGCGCAGTCAATTCTGCTGCCCAACTTTCTAAATTAGGGGGAGGGGTCGGATTGAATTTATCAAATATTCGCGAGTCAGGAGCGCCCATCCAAGATTATAGCAATGCCTCGGATGGAGTGGTTCCCGTGATGAAAATATTTGAAGATACTTTTTCATATGCCAATCAACTGGGGCAACGTGATGGGGCTGGAGTCGTTTATTTGAATGTTTTCCACCCTGACATTTATGAATTTCTGTCCACTAAAAAGGAAAATGCAGATGAAAAAATACGGGTGAAAACGCTTTCGCTCGGATTGGTCGTTCCTGACAAGTACTATGAACTTCTTAAAAGCAATGCCCCCATGTATTTATTTAGCCCTCGTGATGTGGAGCGGATCTATGGCTGCAGCTTTTCATATGTGGATATCAGTAAACATTATGATGAGATGATCAAAAATCCCGCTATAGCTAAATATCAAATTAATGCCCGAGAATTGGAACAAGAAATTTCTAAACTCCAACAAGAATCGGGTTATCCTTATATAGTCAATATTGATACGGTCAATCGAGCTAATCCGGTAGATGGACGAATCGTTATGTCCAATCTGTGTTCTGAAATTTTTCAGCCCCAAGAACCCTCCCAACTGAATGAAGATTTATCTTATGAGCATATTGGCAGTGATGTCTCCTGCAATTTGGGTTCAGCTAATATGGTCAAAATGATGGAGTCTCCTAATTTTGAACGGTCAGTGGAAGTAGCTATCCGCGCTTTAACGGCCGTCACAGAAAAGACCCAAATTAAGCAAGTTCCCACTGTCAAAAAAGGCAATGATCTTTATCATACCATTGGATACGGTGCCATGGGACTCCATAGCCTCTATGCCATCAATCACATTCATTATGGCAGTGAGCCAGCTATTGAATTAGCAAAAGCATATTTTTATGCCGTCAATTTTTATTCCTTAAAAGCGAGTTGGAAGATAGCCTGCGAGAAAAAAGAAACGTTCCACAATTTTTCTAAGTCCGCCTATGCCGATGGAACTTATTTTGATGCTTATATTGAAGAAGACTTTGAAATCAAAGACCCCCAAGTTCAAGCACTCGTTGAACATATTCATCTGCCAACCGCTGAGGACTGGAAAGAACTGAAGGAAAAAGTGATGAAAGATGGGCTTTACCACCGAAATCGCTTAGCTGTAGCGCCCACGGGTTCTATTTCTTACATTAACGAAAGTTCTGCTTCTCTACACCCCATCACTCAGCGAATTGAAAATCGACAAGAAGCCAAGGTCGGAACGATTTATTATCCTGCTCCTTACTTGTCTGACCAGACCCTGCCTTACTATCAATCCGCTTTTGATATGGACCAACGTTTGATTATTGATACTTATGCTGCTTGCCAAAAGCATATCGATCAGGGCATGAGTCTCACCCTTTTTATGCGGTCAGAATTAGCTGAAGGACTGTATGAATGGAAAGAAGGGCGGTCGAATAAAATGACCACACGCGATTTAAATAAATTAAGAAACTATGCCTTTAAAAAAGGAATTAAATCTCTTTACTATGTTCGCACTTTTACAGATGATGGCGATTATCACACGGCCAATCATTGTGAAAGCTGTATGATTTAAGGAGGATAAGATGACTCAACACCAAGATTATTTTAACCAATTACAATATGGAAAAACTTACCATCAGCCAGTCGTCTATTATAAGGCTATCGATTGGAATCAAATCGAAGACACTTTAGACAAAATGACTTGGGAAAAATTAGTAGAGCAATTCTGGTTAGACACCCGCATTCCAGTTTCAGATGATCGCTCAGACTGGAGAACCCTCAGCGAGGATGAAAAACAAGTCATCAATCGCGCTTTTGTAGGCTTGACTTTGCTGGATAGTTTACAATCAGAAGAAGGAGCCATCGTACTACGCCCTGATGCTCGAACCCAGCATGAGCTTGCAGTTCTGTCTAACATTCATTTTATGGAATCTGTTCACGCTAAATCCTATTCCACCATTTTTATTTCCTTGAATCCTTCCAAAGATATTGACGCCATTTTTGATTGGGGTAATACCAATACTGAATTGCAATACAAGGCTAAACGGGTCAATGAAATCTACCAACTGCCAGCGACTGGCTCGCCTCAAGTCCGTAAAATAAATGGGTTGAAGAAAAAAATTGCATCTGTATTTTTAGAATCTTTCCTCTTTTATTCTGGATTTTTCGCTCCTCTTTGGTATCTTGGTCACAACAAACTAGCAAATGTTGCTGAAATTATAAAATTGATTATCCGAGACGAAAGTGTTCATGGAACCTACATTGGTTATAAATTCCAACTCGGTTTTGACGAATTACAAGCAGAGGAGCAGGAAGAGTTAAAAGAATGGATGTATGAGCTCTTATATGACCTTTACGATAATGAAATGATTTATACTGAAAAGGTCTACGATGCTATTGGTTGGACTAATGAAGTCAAAACGTTTGTAAAATACAATGCCAATAAGGCTCTGCAAAATCTCGGCTTTGAGTCACTTTTTGATCACGCCGAGGTCGAAGATTGTAATCCGGTAGTTATCAATGGCCTATCGACAGATTCAGCCAACCATGATTTCTTCTCCCAAGTGGGGGCTTCATATTTAATGGGGGAAGCAGAAGCCATGGATGATGACGATTATGATTTTTAAAGGATAAGTCTTACGCTCCTATCCTCAACGATCACTTCTTTGATTCTCTTTTAACTTGTTCTATAATGAAGGGCGTAAACTAAGGATAAAAGGAAGAATAACAAATGACAGATCGCTTGACTCAACAGTTAGACTTTATTTTAAAGATTGACCAACTCAAAAACGTTTTCCGCCAAACTCATTTAACCGGCCATGGACGCCGAGAAAATGATGCTGAACACGCCTGGCATATGGCCATGATGGCCTATTTGCTAAAAGAATATTCGAATGAGGACATAGACCTACTGAAAGTGATTATGATGTGTTTGATTCACGATATCGTAGAAATTGAGGCAGGAGATACCTATGCCTATGATGAAGAAGGAAAAAAATCTCAAAAAGAGCGTGAAGAAAAAGCTAAACATCAGCTATATTCACTATTACCTGAAGACCAAGCCCAAGATTTAATGGATTTGTTTGATGAATTTGAGGAAAGAAAAAGTCCTGAAGCTCGTTTTGTTCGAGCGATGGATAATCTTCAACCTCTTCTTTTGAATGATGCCAATGATGGGGGAGACTGGAAGAGTCACCAGGTCAAAGCTTGGCAGGTTTATGAGCGTCAAAAGCAAACCCAAGCAGGATCAGAAAAATTATATGAATTGACTGACCAGCTCTTGAAAAAACATATCGAAGAAGGAAATCTTCTGACTTAATCTCTCTTAAATGCCATCAAATGAGCAACTACCATAGAAAAATTAAAGCACGACAAAATAAAATCTCGTCTTCTCGTACGACCATGACCTCTGTTCGACGAAGATGGGATTTTTTATTTTGCATATGTTTATTCCTTCGGCGGTCTTCTTCGAAGGATTTTAGCTAGTCAGTCATTCAAACGGACATCTTTAAAAAAGGGGGGAGAAGGGTTAGCCACTGAAAAAATCTAAGGGTATGAAAGACACTAGTCCCTTTTCTTTTACATTTTGTATCATCTATCTTATTTTAAAGCTAGTTGATGAAAGCATGATAGAAAAATAAGTTTAAGTAGAAGAAGGGTAGAAACGATATGTCTAAAGATCACATTATCCTAAAAGGGATGGAAGAAAATAACTTAAAAAACATTGACCTTGAACTCCCCAAGGAAAAACTCATTGTTTTTTCTGGCTTATCAGGCTCGGGAAAATCTTCTTTGGTTTTTGGAACTTTGGCCACTGAAAGTCAGCGGCAGATGACCCGCCAATTTTCTCAATACCTGCGCCGCCACATGACTCTTTATGAGCGTCCCAAGGCTAAAGACATGAAAAATTTAAGTCCTGTCTTAGTCGTCCAACAAAAACCCATCGGTAACAATGTACAGTCAAATGTAGGTTCTTACATGGAAGTTGGTCCTTTCATACGCTTGTTATTTTCAAGAATAGGCGAACCGTCCATGGGATCAGCGACTGATTATTCAAGTAAGTCTTCCTTTGGTCAATGTCCAGACTGTTCAGGAAATGGCCTGCGCATTCAAACGGATATCAATAAGCTCATCGATTTTGATAAATCACTTAAAGATTATGCCGTTCAATTTAAACCCCTATCTCCAGCAGGTTGGCAGGGAAGATGGATGATAACTGGAGGTATTTTCGACCCCGATACTCCCATTAAGGACTGGCCAGAAGATAAGAAAGATCTTTTTATCTATGGACCAAAAGATCAAGACTATATCATTATGCCTTTTCACACGAAAAATGGTCCACACCAATCAAAATGGGACGGGCTTTTACCACGCTTTGAACGGCTGTATGTCGACCGGGATATTAGCCAGTTAAAAGAAGTTGATGATGAGGATGTATTGGCTATGACCAACTATCAATCCTGTCCTACTTGCCAGGGGACTGGGCTTAATCCTCGGGTTTTGGCCTCTAAAATTAATGGTTGCAATATCGCAGATTATGTTAACCTAGAACTTCCTGAACTCTTGGATGAATTAAAAGCCATTGATGACCCCCTCGGTCGCCCGATTGCCCAACAAGCGATTGATGTTATTGAACGCTTAATTGATCTTGGCTTGTCCTATTTGACTCTCAATCGAAAGGTGGCTAGCCTTTCTGGTGGAGAATCGCAACGCTTGAAAATTGGTCGGCAATTGGGATCTTCCTTGAATAATATGACTTTTATTTTTGATGAACCTTCTGCTGGCCTTCATCCAACAGAAGTCAACCAACTTCTAAAAATGTTAAAAAACTTAAGAGACTTGCACAACACAGTCATTGTGGTAGAACATCATCCTCAAATTATAAGCCAAGCGGATTTGCTTGTGGAATTAGGACCTGGTGCCGGAGAAGAGGGAGGCCACATCATTTTCCAAGGTCTTCCTAAAGAACTAACTGAACAAACACCTACAGGGCAAGCACTGAAACGTCCATTGACCTTTAATGAAAACCCTCGTGAATGGACGTCCGCCATTGAAATTAAACGAGCTAACCGTCATAATCTAAAAAATCTCAGCTTAGATATCCCACAAAATGTCTTTGTGAATGTTGCTGGCGTTTCAGGCTCTGGGAAATCCAGTTTAATTTTGGATGAATTAGCCCCTAACTATCCAGATGACACCATTATCATCAATCAAAAAGCCATAGGCGCTTCTTCCCGATCAACCTTAGCGACTTATATGGGAATGATGGATGCTATTCGTCAAGCTTTTGCAAAGGCGAACGACCAAGATCCTGGCTTATTCTCTTTTAATTCAACTGGGGCTTGCCCGGTATGCAAAGGGAAAGGAGAATTGAAGCCTGATGTGGCTTTTGGAGATCCTGTCACCATTCCTTGTGAGGCTTGTGGAGGTAGTCGCTACTCTGATGAGGCCTTGTCCTTTTCTTATAAGGGGAAAACCATCACTGAAATCTTAGATTTAAGTGTGAAAGACGCTCGCCATTATTTTGATAACCAAAAAATTCAACACCAATTACGCACCTTAGAAGATGTCGGCCTCGCTTATTTGAAATTAGGTCAGTCTACCGATACCTTTTCTGGTGGAGAATTACAGCGGTTAAAACTAGCTAGCCAGCTTCAATATCAAGGTAAAACTTATATATTAGATGAACCTTCAGTAGGTTTGCACCCGGTGGATGTTGATCATATCTTAAACTTACTTAATCACTTAGTGGACCAAGGAAACACCGTCATCACCATTGAACACAATCTTGCATTTTTAACCCAAGCGGATTGGGTGATTGAATTAGGACCTCAAGCTGGCCGGGAAGGAGGGAAGCTGATCTTCCAAGGTCATCCCAAAGATTTACTCGAACAAAGCACGCCAACCGGAAAATTTTTAAAGCAATGGGCTGAAAAAGAATAAAAGCGGAATTTTCTAAGAAAGGGCTTACATAAGCGTTAAGTCGCCTATGTGAAACAATATACATTTATTCATTTAATTGAATAGTAAAAAGTAAGGGAAGTGACCAATGATGCTCAAATGCCAGAGTGTTAACCTTCTTCAAATAAATCTAATGAATATTAACATATTCATTGACAGCTTACTAATAGTATGCTAAATTCAAGTCAAGTTAATTAGAGAGTCTGCCAACTCTTTTGATTTATTATCGCTCGCTTGTAAGAGCAATTAAAAATAGGAGCCATTTGGCTGTTTGAAATTGCCAAATCAAAATTTAAGCTTCTAGTTGAAAGGATGTGAGGCTATGGAAAGTGAAATGGCTGACTGTCAATGTTGTGTTCAAGATGATGATGAAGTGTGTTGTTGTATAGAAAGAGGTATTATTAATGTTAACCATTCTCGCTTTAGCCGTAGCTCTCATAGGCTTCGGGTTCATTTATTACTTAAATAAAAGAGGGCAATCCTTCTTAGTTCGTGTCCTCGCCGCAGCTGCTATAGGTTTAGTCATAGGTCTGATATTCTCCGGCCATACCACTCCCTTAGCAGCCATCGGTCAAATTTATGTCAACTTACTCCTGGCCTTTGTTGTTCCACTGCTCTTATTTTCAATTATCAAAACCATCATTTCTTTGGAAGACTTGTCTACTTTACGTTCCATTGGGGCTAAAACCATTGGCGTCTTGAGTATTCATAATGTCTTAGGTTCTGTCATCGCGATTATTGTCGCCACTCTTTTAGGCGTTGGGGTCAATTCCCATATATCCGTTCCAAGCAATGCAGAAACGACAGAAGTCCCATCTTTTTTAGAAGCTATAGTGGCCTTCTTCCCTAGAAATATCATTGACGAAGCCGCCAACAATCGTATTATTCCAGTAATTATTTTCGCCTTATTTATCGGTATAGCGATTTTAATCTATCAGGATAAAAAACAAATCCAACCCTTTATTGATTTTATTGAAGCAGGCCACCATGTGATGTTTTCTGTCATTGGGATGGTCGTGAAATTTACTCCTTATGCAGTCCTAGCATTAATTGCTGATAAAGTAGGGGAGATGGACTTAGCCTCACTGGGATCCCTACTCGTGGTCTTAGGGGCAGTTTACCTAGCGACCTTGTTCCACTCATTCATTACGACTCCAGCTATGATTGCAGGCTTAGCTCGCGTTAATCCTTTCCATTTCTTGAAAAAATTCTTACCGGTTTGGATTTTAGCTTTTTCTACCCAATCATCAGTCGGATCAATTTCAGCCAATGTGGATGCCCAAAAACGTATGGGAGTTCCTGAACGTATTGCATCCTTTGCCGCTTCCATTGGTACAACTTTTGGAATGCCTGGATGTGCAGCCATTTGGCCTGTCATTTTAGCCATTTTCACCGTTAATACTTTAGGTCTTGATTTTGGCTTGGTCAATTACTTATATATGATTGTTGTTGCGCTTTTAGTTTCTGTTGGAACTGTGGGAGTCCCTGGCACTGCAACCATTACTGCCACTGCACTCTTTGCAGCTCTAGGTTTACCGGTCGAAATGATTATCGTTATGACCCCTATCTCAGCTATTGCTGATATGTCTCGTACAGCAACCAATGTTCAAGCAGGTGGAAGTAGCGGTGTGATTGTTGCAGCTTGGGAAAACGATTTAGACCTTCATGCCTATCAGTCGGAAGAGTCTTCATCCCAAGTGGCCAGTTCAAATAAAATTTAAAAAATGTTGTTTCTTATATAATATCGAGCCTAACTCTTAAAGAGTTAGGCTTTTTTATTAATTTTGTTTTTAAGGCTTGACTGACTCTAAAATTTAGGCTAACCTAAATTAAAAGATGTGAAAGGGTAGAAAAATGAATAATATTAAAAAATTCGGACTTATTTTTAGCACTTGTTTAGCCTTAGTAGGATGTGGGGGAGGTCAAAGCGCTTCTTCGACTGCTAGCTCTGAAAACACAGGGAGCTCTGGAGAGGCAAGTGGACAAGTGGTTGCAACCACCACGCAAATTGATGACCTCTTCAATCAAATTGTGGGCGACCAATATGAAATAGAAAGTCTGATGGCTGTTGGCGTAGACCCTCATGGTTACCAAGCTTCAGCCTCAGATGTCAATAAACTTCAAGAAGCAGACATAGCTGCTCATAATGGACTACATTTAGAAGGTAAAATGGGTGACATTTTTGCTCAATTGGTCGATCAAGGAAAAACCACTATCGAGATGGCAGATGCATTAGATGAAGGAGATATTTTAAAAACTGAAGATGGAGAAAATGATCCCCACATCTGGTTCTCTGTCCCAAAATGGGCCAAGATTGCTTCTTATGTTTCTGAACAAATGGCAGAAATAGATCCTGACCATGCCGAAACATATGCTTCCAATAATGAAGCCTACCAAAAAGAATTGGAAGAATTAGACACTTACATTAGAAACAGGGTAGAAGAAGTTCCAGAAAATTCCCGTTTCTTAGTCACTGCCCACGATGCTTTCGAATATTTTGGTGAAGAGTATGGCTTTGAGGTCGTCGGCTTACAGGGTATTTCAACAGAAGCTGAAGCAGGAACAGCTGATGTTTCTAATCTAGCTGACTTTATTGTTGACCATCAAATTAAGGCCATCTTTGTCGAATCATCCGTTCCTAGCCGTACCATTGAAGCCTTACAGGAAGCTGTAGAGGATCGCGGATTTTCAGTTGAAATCGGTGGGGAGTTATATTCAGATTCCTTAGGGGATGGAGAAGCTTCAACTTATGTGGGCATGTATAAACAAAATATTGATACCATCGTTGATGCATTGAAATAGGAGTGAGGAAATGGATACTGTTATTGCTTGCCGAGACCTAACCGTAGCCTACCAAGCTGATCCGGTCTTATATCAAATAAACGCAGATTTTCAAGCTGGCCACTCTACTGCCATTGTAGGGCCCAACGGAGCGGGGAAATCAACCCTGCTAAAAAGTTTCATTCATCTCCAGGACATTTTAAACGGTCGAATTACTTATTTTTTAGATGGGAAGTCTTATAGCTACCAGCAAGTAAGAAAACGGATTGCCTATGTCCCCCAAAAAGCATCGGTGGACTGGGATTTCCCCACCACTGTATTAGATGTCGTGGTGATGGGGCGGTATGGCCATTTGGGCTGGTTTAAACGCCCCTCCAGCTCAGACATAAATTTAGCTATGGAGGCTTTAGAGGAAATGGGGATGGAAGATTACGCTGACCGTCAAATTTCACAACTGTCTGGAGGACAGCGTCAACGGGTGTTCTTATCTCGAGCTCTCGTGCAAGAAGCAGAAATTTATTTGCTGGACGAACCTTTAGCGGGAGTGGATATTAAAACAGAAAAAGTCATCATGGATAAATTAAAAAATTTAACACAAGCTGGAAAGAGTGTGTTGATTGTTCACCACGATTTAAATACGGTCGCTGATTATTTCGACCATGTATTGTTGCTAAACAAAAAATTAGTGGTGCAAGGTGCTGTCGATGAGGTTTTTACCCCAGAAAACATCGAAAAAACTTATCAGCAAGAGCCACTTCTGAACGAAGAACTAGGTGACAGCTATGCTTGATCTTTTAACAGATTACAGCTTCCGTGTCGTGGCTATAGGAACCATTTTGTTAGGAATGGCTTCAGCCATGGTGGGGACCTATTCTTATCTTCGCCATCAGAGCCTTCTAACTGATGCTCTTAGCCACGCTGCCTTACCAGGCATTGTTCTTGCCTTTATGTTGACCGGGGTGAAGAATCATCTTCTTTTATTACTAGGAGCCAGCATATCAGGTTTAATCGCTACGGTATTGATTCATTATTTATCCCGACATAAGGTTAAATTTGACTCTGCCTTATCCATCGTATTATCTGGATTCTTTGGATTGGGTTTAGCTCTTTTAACCTATGTTTCGCGTCAAGCTAATGCCAATCAAGCCGGATTAGAGAATTATATTTTTGGCCAAGCCTCAGCCATGTTGAAAAGTGATGTTATTATCTTGTTCTTCTTGGTTTGTTGCCTTGTTCTCATCATCTCCATCTTTTGGAAAGAGTTTAAGCTTTTATCCTTTGATCCGGTCCAAGCCCATATTCATGGCTACAATGTCCAATTCCTCCAAACACTTTTAGGAATCATCTTGGTTGTCGTTGTCGTCATGGGTCTGCAGTCAGTGGGTGTCGTTTTGATGAGTGCGTTTATCGTCATACCGCCTACTGCAGCTAGACAATGGACCAATCGCTTGTCCACTATGATGGGCTTGGCTATTATTTTTGGCAGTTTATCAAGCTTCTTAGGAACACTGATGTCCGCTGTAGACAATCAAATTCCGACAGGGCCCAGCATCGTTCTATTCGCCTCTATTTTCCTAGCTCTTTCTTTACTTTTTGCCCCTCATCGTGGCATTATCAGCCGTTTTATCCATAACTACCGCCGAAGAAATAAATTAAAACAACATTTAAAGGAGGGGGGTCATTAGATGGGAGCTCAATTTGAAATTTACTTAATCGCAATTCTAGTGTCTATCGCTTGTTCACTGCCAGGGGTTTTTCTCGTGTTAAGAGGTCAGTCCATGATGTCGGATGCCATCACCCATTCTATTATTCTGGGAATTGTACTGGCTTATGGCGTGACACGCGACCTCAATTCTCCTTGGCTGTTGTTTGGCGCCAGTGCCATAGGGCTGTTGGTCGTCTTCATGGTTGAAGGTCTGAATCAAACCGGCTTACTCAATAAAGATGCGGCCATCGGGTCTGTTTTTCCTCTTTTCTTCTCACTGGGGATAATATTAATCACCCGTACAGCCGGTGACACCCACTTAGATATAGACAGTGTCCTGGTCGGGGAATTAGCCTTTGCTCCCTTTAACCGCTTAATTATTAATGGCATTGACCTAGGCCCTAAAGCTTTTTGGACCATGTTATTTATTCTCCTTTTAAATAGTCTATTTATACTTCTTTTTTATAAAGAATTGAAGATTTCTACTTTTGACCCTATTTTTGCTGCTTCCATTGGGGCAGCCCCTGTTTTAATACACTATGGCTTGATGGCCTTAGTTTCGCTGACTGCTGTTGGAGCCTATGATTCCGTGGGATCTATTTTGGTGGTTGGTCTCATGGTTGGTCCAGCTTTAGCTGCTTACTTACTAAGTAAATCATTAAAAAGGATGTTTATTTGGACCCTCTGCTTGGCTGTCGTCAATAGTGTGATCGGTGTTTCTTTAGCTTATTACTTTGATCTTTCTTTTGCGGGCATGATAGCTGTAGTAACTCTGCTCACAGCTTTGCTGGCCTATCTTTTTTCTCCTTATACCCAATTGAAAAAAGCTTAATCAAAGCTGTTTTCTAGAAAGGACCTGTCTATTCAGGTCTTTTTTATTTCGAAGCGCTAGCTATTCTGTCTTAGCTAAGTATTGAATTCTTTGTGAGGGCAGGAGACATAGTGTAAACTAAATAAGAACTAAGGAAAGTGAGTGATTGTTAAGATGAAAATTGAGTTTTTCCATGATGTCATTTGTTCTTTTTGTTTTCCAATGTCAGCCAATATGAGACAGATAGATGAAAAATACGACCAAGTTGAAATCATCCACCGCTCTTTTGCTCTGGGCTATAAGCCAGAACACTTCATTCAGGTTTTCGGGTCACGCCAAGCGGTCAAAGATGAAGTGGTCTCTCACTGGGAGGATGCCAATAAAATTGATGAAAAACATCGATTCAATATTGAAGGGATGAAAGAGGCTGATTTTGACTTTCCAACTTCCCGCCTACCACTCATAGCCGCCAAAGCTGCAGGATTAATCGGCGATCAATATACATATTGGGAAGCCTTCGATGCTCTGCAACATGGCCTGTTTGTGGAAAACCGGAACATTGAAGAAACAGAGGTCATCGAGTCCATCATCGCCCAGACTTCTTTATACTATGAAGCTTGGCACAAACAGTTCTACAATCCCGAAAGCGAAGAAAAAGTGTTGGAAGATTTAGACTTATGCCGGCAATTACATATCTTTTCAGCTCCATCCTTAGTTGTAGAAGATAAATACCTATTCAAGGGGGCACTGCCAGTTCAGGCCATTGAGCGGCGACTTGAAAAAGTAGCTGAGACTGAAGGCTTGGATTGGAAGTAGGGGAGACCGTTGACTTGCATTCGAGAAATCAATTTTTTTAAGGACAAAAAATTAAATCTGGCCTTAAATATACTTAGCTTCGTTTTAATGCCCGCCTATGGTGTCATCTTTTTCTTTATCGCCCGGCTCTTTTTAGGATCTTTTACACTGGAAGCTATTCCAGGCTTGACCCAACCATTTTCTTATTTTGATTCTATTCTTTTTTCTGCTTTACTTTATTTGCTCTTTTATTTGTTTTTACTGCTTTTACACGAAGGCATTCACGCTATCTTTTATCAATTATTTGCTCCAGGAGGGAAGGTCAGCTTTGGCTTTAAAAGTGGATTTTTTTATGCGGCTAGTCCAGAAAATTTTTACAGCCGCTTCCAAATGGCTATCATTGCCATGGCTCCTTTTTTACTCATCAGCTTATTGCTGACAGCCATAGCCGTCATTTTTCGCATCGATAGTTTTACTTATGCTATTTTTACGGCTGTACATACGGCTGCTTGCACCGGAGATTTCTATTATCTGTGGGTATTGATTTTCATACCGGAGGATGCAAAAATCGAAGACACTGCCCAAGGGATACGAATTTATACAGACTAAAAAACGATAGAATGAAATCAAAAATTGATAGCATAGAAAAGACCGAAGAATCCATTTACTGATTCTCCGGTCTTTTTTATTCATCTATATGGAGCTGGCCATCTTTCATGGTGTACACTTTATCACATCGGTCAATGAGAGAGGTGTCGTGAGTCACCATGATAATCGCCTTGTTCTTATCTTTACTTTCTTTTGCCAAAATATCGACCACTTCAGAAGCCCGTTCTGAATCTAGACTAGCAGTGGGTTCATCTGCTAAAACAATGGCAGGGTCGTTGTACAACGCTCGCGCAATAGCCACCCGCTGACGCTCACCACCGGATAATTCGGAAGGATATTTATTAGCTAAGTCAAAAACATCTAAATCTTTTAACAAGTCTTCAGCGTCTAAGCTTTCTTTTCCCTTATTTAAGCGGTCCACCAAACTCAGCTGGTCTTTAACTTTTAAGAAAGGGATTAAATTAGAAGACTGTAAAATAAAACCAATCTGATCAAAACGGATAGCCGCTCGGTCTTTTTCTCGCTCTTCACTGAAAGGCTCACTATTAATCAGGACTTTTCCTTCCGTTGGGCTTTGTAAGCCTCCCATGAGAGTAAGTAGGGTAGATTTTCCCGACCCTGATGGGCCGATAATAGCTGAAAATTCGCCTGCTTGTATGTCTAAATTCGTAGGTTTGAGGACTTGGATGATGCGATCACCATCTTGAAATTCTTTAGTGACTCCTTGAAGTTCAATGACGTTCATAATAACCTCCTTAGGCAATGGCTTGGGCAGGATCTATCTGTGTAATCGTCCGCACAGAAAAGAGTCCGCCGATGAGAGCACACAGCACAATCAAAACTGAAATCACCGTAAAGAATAAATAATTGGCTTGGAAGGGAACCGTTGTGGGCAAGAAGTGGGCAGATAGGAGGGTGAAGCCTAAGCCTAAAGCTATCCCTATCAAGGCTAGAATTAAGGTTTGATAAATAACAGAGGTAGAAACATAAGCGTTTGAGATACCTTGGGCTTTCATTACACCAAAGATAGGCTGTTTTTGAATGGTCAAGACATAAATGAAAATGCCAATAACAACAGCAGCAATGATGATGAGAAAGACAATCATAAAAGCAAAAGTTAAGACTTGGGCACTATAACCAGGAAGTTCATTAATAAAATCATCTATCGGCAGGGCTTCTAAATCTTCACCCACATCATCCAAAGTCCCCCGAACAACCACAGCATTGAAGCGATTTTCTGCTTCCTCCGGCAGTTGGTCATATCGTAAGTCTTGAAAAGCTTCGATGGAAATATGGATGACAGGCGCCACATTAAATTTTTGGTCTTGGCTGAAGCCAACAATCTCAAAGCTTTGATCTGATCCTGAGACTTGAAACTTGTCTCCCAAATGGAAGTTTTCTTCTTCCTTCAAACTGGTGTCAACCACTGCTTGATGAGGTCCCTCAAAAAGATGACCTTCTACTATCTCTGGAGCTAAAAAGCTGTCGGCAGGAATGGCAAAAATACTTGCAGAAGCATTTTGTTCTTGACCATCAGTTGAAACAATAGCCAGACTTTGACCCAAGGGGGCTTTTTCTTCCGCCTGGACAGACTGCCCCTCCGTTTCTTCCATCACGGACATCGATAAATTACCATTAGATTCCTCGGTTAAGACAATCGCATCGGCCTGCCAACTATCAACAGCGAGTCGATTTTCCATAGCTAAACCATAAGCCAGACCAGTCAAGAAATAAACCAGATAAGCAATTAAAAACATCGCACCAACGACCAAGGCATATTTTTTCTTATCGTAAATAATTTCTTTCCAAGCTAAAAACATTTAACACGACCTTTACATATTTTTAATAATCCTTCATAAATCTACTGAAAGCACAAAAAGAAAGCAAGTAAATTTGCTTGATTACGGAGATTGAAAAAAATGAATACCGTGTTATAAAAATTTCCTATTGATTTCCAAAATAAATAGGAGTATCATAACATCAATTTGAGGATTTTTTGCAGGACCTCAAGGAATTGCTAAAAAATGAACAACAAAAAAAGGAGTGGACTGATGAACAAAGCAAGCAGACAGTTAGAATTTCGTTATGATGTGGATGAAAAACCAGCATTTTTTGAGGGACTATTGTTAAGTTTCCAACATATTTTCGCTATGTTTGGAGCAACAATTTTAGTCCCTATTATTTTGGGCTTGCCCGTATCTGTAGCACTTTTTGCGAGTGGATTAGCCACCTTGACTTATCATTTTATCACTCAGGGGAAAGTTCCTGTTTACTTAGGGTCTTCATTTGCCTTTGTATCTGCCATGGCCTTAGCTATTGAACAAATGAATGGGGATGTATCTGCTTCTCAGACTGGAATCATCTTAACCGGTTTGGTTTATGTCATTGTGGCATTTATTATCAAGCAAACAGGGACCGGTTGGTTGAACTACATCCTACCACCTATTGTCATTGGGCCCATGATCATTGTTATTGGATTATCCCTGGCGGGAACAGCGGTTGAAAACGCTTCTCTGGTTTCTGGAGGAAATTGGAAAGAGATGCTGGTGGCCCTCTTTACCTTGCTGGTCTGTGCGTATATCAACATTCTAGGTCGTGGTTTTCTAAAAGTGGTACCATTTTTAGTGGCCATGGGTGCAGGCTATATCCTTTCAATTATTTTAGGCTTGGTGGATTTTTCGCCGGTTTTAGAAGCCTCATGGTTTTCCTTACCGGAATTCTACCTTCCCTTTGAAACTCCTTATTTTGAGTCCTATCATTTCTATTTTGGACCGGAGGCTTGGGCTATCTTACCTGTCGCTTTTGTTACCATGTCTGAACATATTGGAGACCACACTGTCTTATCTCAAATGACCGGCCGTGATTTTTTACAAAATCCTGGTCTTCATCGCACCTTATTAGGTGATGGTATTGGAACAGCTATCTCAGCCTTTTTTGGTGGGCCAGCCAATACAACTTATAGTGAAAACACAGGAGTCATTGGTTTAACACGGGTGGCTTCCACCTCAGTCCTCCGCCAAGCCGCAGTCCTAGCCATTATCTTATCTTGCTTAGGAAAATTTTCTGCCTTAATTTCAACCATACCAACCGCCGTCTTAGGAGGGATGTCCATTTTACTTTATGGAATTATTGCCTCCAATGGTTTGAAAGTTTTAATTGAAAACCAAGTGGACTTCTCTGACAATAAAAACTTGATTATCGCTTCGGCCATGCTCGTTCTGGGCTTAGGAGGAGCTGTGTTAGATTTGGGTGGAAACTTCATGCTATCTGGAACCGCTCTAGCTGCTATTGTTGGGATTGTCTTGAATCTTATCTTACCCGATAAAAGCATCTTTCTTTTCAAAAATAAAAATAAATAGGAAAAAAGCGAAAAGTTCTAAGGCTTCTGTCCTTAGAACTTTTTTATTGGATATGGTTTGTGAGCCAGCCTTGACAATGGTATGATAAAAATATCACATATAATGGAGGGATTAGGATGTTAGAAATTTCTAAAGACCAGGTCGTCTATTCTTTTGATAAAAATCACCCCGCTGCTGCAACTGCTCAAGATGGGGACACTGTTTTATTTCATTTGAAGGATTGCTTTTCCGATGAAGTTCAAAGTGAAAATGATGTGGTAACTGAACTTGACTGGAACCATATTAACCCTATCACGGGTCCATTGTTTGTCGAAGGGGCCAAAGAGGGTGATGTGTTAAAAGTCACCATCGAAAAAATTGAATTGAATGACCAAGCTTCCGTCATGGCTATTGCCGGGGATGACAATGTTCCATTTAGTAAAAATATCGAAGAAAATCAGATTGTAATCGTCGATGTCGATGATCAAGCTGGAACATATAACTTCCAAGGCGTGGATTTTGAGATGAATAAACATATTGGTGTCATTGGGACTGCTCCAGCAGGTGAAGGCGTAACAACCGGAACTCCAGGCATGCACGGTGGAAACATGGATAACCGTTATGTGGCTGAAGGGTCAATCCTCTACTTGCCCGTTCATACTGATGGAGCTTTATTGGGACTAGGTGACATGCATGCTGATATGGGAGATGGGGAAGTCTGGGCCTCTGGTGTAGAAGTAGGAGGCAAGGTCACTTTAAAAGTTGAAGTTCTTAAAGACTCCAACATGCCTACACCCTTTGTAGAAACCGCCGATGCTGTTTACGGTTTTGGTGCTGCTGAAACAGCTGAAGAAGCTATGGTTTTAGCTAATGATTCGCTCATCCAATACATTCAAAATGAGACTGATTTATCTTATAACCAAGCTGGGATGTTAATGTCTATGCGCGCTCATGTCGAAGTTTGTCAAATTGTTAACCCCGACCTATCCTTCAGAACAGCAATCAAAAAAGAAGACATTGAAAAAGCTAAAAACTTTCAAGCCTAGTCTTTCATTTGATTAAAAGAAAAAATCATACCCCCAAGGACTAGATCCAGTTCTAGACTAAGGGGGTATTTCTTTTTCATTTTCCTCATCGTTAGTTCTTTGAGAATACAAATTGGGGACTCCTTATCAGAATTTCCAAATTTCTAACCTTCATTTGACAAAAAATCTAAACATTGTATAATGAATGAACCAAAGGGGGATTAGCTCAGTTGGGAGAGCGCATGGCTGGCAGCCATGAGGTCAGGGGTTCGAGTCCCCTATTCTCCATATAAAAAAATATTAATCATATACTATTAAAAGAAAGGCTGATCTATTGACCTTTTTTTTTATATTTTGATTTTAATCTTAAAACGCCATGATTTTGTATCATTTATTTAGCCTTTCTTTTAGCTTTTCTTTTCAACAAAATGGGCTCTTCTTTCCTGATTATAATCAGGGAAAGAGGAGCCCCTTTTTTAATTTTTCAAGCAAGTAGGGGAAGGGGAATATAATTAGAACTTTTTTTCACTCCGGTATGAAATAATCCGCTCTTTTTCTTGCAAGCTATCCTTATGACGATAAGATCACTTTTTAGCCTGGAGATATGTTTTGAGAGAGACTAATTGAACACTTGAAGGGGGATTGATTTTTTTAGTCGAACTAAAGCTCTATTATAAATTTTTATAAGTTAACAAGCTTAAAAAAATTGCTTAACCATTGACTTTTTCTATCATAGTGTTAGTTTATATATAGAGAGTTATGAATGTATTAATATGACCATAAAAAAGGAGGACATTCTCATGGTGAATGAAGAAAGATGGAGTGAGACCTTAAAAGCCATAGCTGATCCCAACCGTCTCAAGATTATTGACCTCCTCGCGTGTGAGGGAATGAAGGCCTGTGAAATTTTAGACTATTTTCATTTTTCCCAGCCAACTTTGTCCTACCATATGAAAATCCTATGTTCTGAAGAATTAGTCAATAAATCACGTCAAGGCCGATGGATATTCTATTCATTAAATGAAGCCAAAATTAATGAATTGAATCATTTTTTACAAGAGATCTTTTACTCTGACCATGTCAGTCATTGGTCTGAAAAGAATAATGCAAAAACAGAAATAGAAAAGGAGACTCGCCATGCCTAAATTAGAAATGTTTGAACAAGCCATGTGCTGTGAAACTGGAATTTGTGGCCCATCTTTTGATAAAAACTTGATCCTTATTGCAAATGTTTTTGAAGAATTCAAAAAATCGGATGATGTAAACGCTCATCGTTATAATCTTGCTCAGCAACCTCAAGCCTTTGTTGAAAACGGAACAGCTATAGACTTGATTCACAAAAAAGGTAAAAAAATTCTTCCCATTACTATAGTAGATGGTGAAGTTAAAAAAACAGGAGAATACCCTAGCTTAGAAGAATTCTCAACATGGTCAGGATTAGAGCTTGCTGAGACTGAAAAAGATCAATTGCAAAATTAAAAACATTTTCAATGGTCGATGACAAAAAAGGAAGGAAAGGATGAAAAAGATGGAACTGTATCAACCAACAGAACTAAACTTAAGTCCGTATGTGTTTTATACCGGTAAGGGTGGAGTGGGTAAAACGACAGTTGCTTCAGCCACAGCCACTCATTTAGCCAAAAATGGGTACAGGGTCACTTTAGTTTCAACCGACCCGGCTTCTAATTTACAAGATGTTTTTGAAGTGGAGTTATCCAACCAACCCAAAGCTTTAGCCGACCTGCCTCTTCTTAAAGTAGCAAATTTCGATCCAGACCAAGCAGTTGAAGACTATAAAGAATCAATTGTAGGCCCTTATCGAGGAGTCTTACCAGAAGAAGCCATTGAAAATATGGAAGAGCAATTATCAGGATCTTGTACGTCAGAAGTCGCTCAATTTAATGAATTTGCCTTCTTTCTCACCGATCCAGATATTCGCCAAGAAAATGACTATGTCATATTTGACACGGCTCCAACTGGCCACACCTTGCGCATGTTAGAACTTCCATCGGCCTGGACCACTTACTTTGATGAAAACACAACCGGCACATCTTGCATGGGACAACTGTCAGGCTTGACCAAAGAACGTGAGCGTTATGAACAAGCGGTCGAGCTATTAAATGATCCCCAACTCACTAGCCTTTACTTGGTTACTCGCCCTCAAACAGCTGCGATTACTGAAGCTAACCGGGCATCACAAGAACTTGAAGACATTGGGATTCAAAATCAAAAATTAGTGGTCAATGGTTTGCTTGAAGAAGCGACAGATGAAATCTCTCGTATATATCGTGCTCAACAATTAGACGATTTGGACCAAATGAATGAAACATTAAAAGATTTAGAGACCTATTACATTCCTCTCCGCCCATACAATGTGACAGGTCTGGATAAATTATCCATTCTTTTAGATCCCGAGCAGGAAAGTCATTCCATGGAAAGCCATCCAGAGGTCGACCAAAACTTACCAAAATTTGACTGCTTGGTAGATGATTTAATTGAACAAAACCGTCAGATTGTCTTCACCATGGGCAAAGGTGGGGTAGGTAAAACAACAGTAGCTGTTCAAATTGCTCGAGCCTTATCTCAAAGGGGAAAAAATGTACGATTAGCGACCACAGATCCTGCTGACCATCTTCACTTTTATTTATCGGAAGAAGAAGGCATAGAAATTGACCATATTGACGAAAAAGAAGAAGTCAAAAAATATGCCGAGGACACCTTGGCCAAATCAGCTGAATTTATGGACGAAGACCAACTCGATTATGTAAAAGAAGACTTACGTTCACCTTGTACCCAAGAAATTGCTGTCTTCCAATCTTTTGCAAAAATTGTGGACAAAGCTAAAAAAGATGAAATCGTGGTGATCGACACCGCTCCTACAGGGCACACCATATTATTATTGGAATCCTCGGCTGCTTATTCCCGAGAAATTGAACGATCAAGTGGGGATGTCGATCCGGCTACTGAACGTCTTTTACCTCGGATTCAATCTGAAGAAACGGAAGTCGTTATGGTGACCTTGCCGGAAGCGACTCCTTTCTATGAAACAGAGCGGCTGGCCCAAGACTTAGAACGTGCCGGCATTAACCACAATTGGTGGCTAATTAACCAATCCATGATGAAAGCAGGGAGCGCAGATCCTATTTTAGGGGCACGGGCCAATAACGAAGCGGAATGGATAGACCATATCCGTCAAAAAGCTAATAATCAATATGTGGTCCTAGCATGGGATCCAGAATTTGAAAACAAAGAGCAATTTTCAAGTGTGAATGAAGAGGAGGATAAAATGGAAGTAGAAAAATATACCCTCAAGGGGACCAATACCATGGGAGTGGTAGTGAACACTGAAATTAATGGCTTTGAGTACACCATTGACCATCGAAGCCCTGAAGGTTTAGGTATCGAACCGGCGGGTATGATTCTCAACGGCATTGCTGGTTGTCACTTAATGACGGCTAGAACCTATTTGGCCGACCACGGAGAGAAAAAAGGGAAGTTGAAAATTAAAATAGAGGGAGAATTTTACAAAGATGATGTTCCCTACTTCATCGCTCACTCCACTATTAAAGTTTCCAATACCGACTCCATCACAGCCCAAGAATTAGAAGATTACCTAAAAGACGGCACTGAAATAGCTAATACCCTAGCCCAAGGAAAAAATAAAATTTATAAAAAAGTGGAAATAGATTAAAAAATACCCCCTCTTGCTTTCTATAGGTAAGAGGGGGATTTGTTTGGCTAAAATTGATAGCTGGATAACTGAAAATTTTTTTCATACTCCTTCATTAAGCCATTCAATAAGTTGGAAAACTCTTACTGCCCACTTTCTCTTTTTCTAATCCAACAAGTCAAAAAAAGCTTGTGGGGCAGGGGATTCAAAGCTCATAAATTTATGGCTGCTTGGATGAATAAATTCCAATTGATTAGCGTGTAAGCACAAACGGCCCAGAGGATTAGCCGCATGACCATAGTTTGGATCGCCCAGGATAGGGTAGCCCATCTTATAGCAATGAATGCGAATTTGATTACGTCGTCCAGTCAGCAAGCTCGCTTGTAGCAACGACCATTGACCATTGCTGGAGCATTTTTTAAAAAGAGTCTCGGCGTATTTACCTCCATTGTCAGTGAGCGAAGACACCATTTGCTTATTGTCTAACTCTTTCAACCAAGACTTATAGCGAGCAGATTCATTAGGAAAATCACCTTCCACTAGCAGGGTATAGGCCCGAGTTTTCACCAACTGCTTCCAATTCTTTTGCAAGATTTCTTGCACCTTCTGATTCTTTGCAAACATCATGAGCCCGGACGTCTCCCGGTCTAAGCGGTGAACTGGATAAATCTCCCCCAGAGGATCAACCGATTGGATATAGACCTGAGCTTGAAGCAGGGCTGAATCTTCGTCAGGGGTCGGATGCTCAGTAGGCACCGACAGCAGGCCTTCTTCTTTTTCAACCACCAGCAGGTCAGCATCTTCATACAGCAGGTCTATATTTTCTAAATAATCAATTTGTTTGGACTCACGCTGGGAGAGAACTCCAACGACTTGCCCTTCGCGAAGGGGGTAATCAAACTGGGTGATCGACTCATGATTAATGATAAATTGACCATGCTGGAGCATTTTTTTTACTTTAGAGCGTGATTGATGGTGAAAAATTTCCTGCATGTAAGCCAGTAAAGGGGCATCATGCGTCACTCTATACTTTTTCATTTTTTTCCTTCTCTCTTTTTCATAAATGAAAGCAGCCAAAGCAATTTCAAACAGGAAAGAAATGACCCACTAACAGGAAGTAGTGGGTCATTCTAGCTGATGCTTCTATTGATTGATCTCATAGATACTGTCCGTTACAAATCCTAACCACTGACTCATTCCTTGACTTTGGAAATGAATACCATCTTCAGCTAACCAGGATCCTGCTTCTGGATTAGAACTGAAATACTCTGACCAGTGAACCAAATGAATTTTATCATTTTCATCTTCATTGGCTTTTTCCGCTAACATTTGGTTAACACCAGGAATCCAGGACTGGTTGACATGGGAGGTAACCAAGTAAATATCACGATCTCCGATTGCTGCAATGAAATCATTCAATTGCTGTTGAGTAAAGGCCCCGTTTGAGCCTAGAAAAACTACCACATGGTCTTGGAGCTGATTATTGGCTTTTAAGTTTTCAATGAGCGGTAGGGAATTTTTTAACTGTTGACCCACATTAGCAGAAATAGTGGCCTGTGGATAAAGGGTATAAATGCCAGGTGTTGCTCCTACCACTATGGAATCTCCAATGAATGTGGTCGGAGTATTGTAGGCAAATTTAGCTGCCTTTTTACTAACCTGATCATAATACATCTTTTGATCCTCGCTTAAATCATCAAAATAGTCTTCAAAGCTCTTAGCATCTTGGCTTGAAGAATCGGAAGCGGACAATTTTTGGTTTCGTTCTTCTATCATTGCTTGAAATTCTTTATTTTTTTCTTCTACCTCAGCCATTTGATCGGAAGTAGGGGCTTTTAAAAAGATAAGAAGAGCACTTACTAATAAGACCACTTTCGTGATGACTGGCCAATTCCAATCTTTAATGCTAGTGAGGATGGGATGTTCTGTTGGATTTTGATTATTAATGGATAATGTCCATTCTTTTTTAACGATAAATCCTTCAAATAAAATAGAAAGAGCAAAGATCAAGAGAATTTGTAAGAGGGGTTGTCGACTTAAAAAAGATTGATTTTGGGCATGGGCATAACAAATAATATAGATAGGATAGTAGAATAAATAAATGGAGAAAGTTTGTTGACCCAACCAAACCATCGGCTTAAACGTAAAGAGCTTGGTCATCATGCTGGCATGTTCAGCTAAAAGAAAGATGACATAACTAGCTAAAATATCAAATAAAAGCATACCGCCACGGTAAGTTAGGGTCCATTGAGCGTCTAATTGAAAGATTAAATAGGTCATACCAGCCAAAGCCAAAACAAAGCTTCCATCAACGATCAAAGAATTTAGGCGCTGGCGGGAATTCTGCACGAATGGCAGCTGGGGCAGAAGAGCAGCCGCAGCACCCAGCAAGAAACTAAACAAGCGTGTATCCGTTCCATAATAAACACGGGAAGGGTCGCCAGCAGGATCATAGAGTAACCCCATCGCCAGAGCACTCAGAGCCGCGAGGATGACCATGATGGAAAACAATTGATTTTCTTTTTGCTTAAAAAACGGTCGGAGGGCAGGGTAAAGAATATTCCAGATCACATTCATTTGAAAGTAAGCTGATAAATACCATAAGTGTGTAAAAATCGAGGGATTCATAGCAGCTTCAAAATAAGACTGGCCAGAAAAAATTTGTTGCCAATTATTCACCATCAAAAGAGAACTCAACACTGTCGGACGAACATTGACCAGTAATTGATCTCTAAAAAGAAATAGAAAAATTAAACTAATTACCACAAAGACTAAAAGAGGTCTAAAAATCTTTTGAAAACGTCGGAAGAGGGCCTTTAATATCTGAGGCTGTTGGCCTTCTTGATATTTCCTTTCGAGCTGGCTGGTCACTAAATACCCTGAAAGAATCAAGAAAATATTGACCCCCAGATACCCCCCCATAACAATGTGTTCATAATAATGGTATAGAATAATAGCGATGATAGCTAAAAACCGTAAGCTATCAAAGCCGAGTATATATTTTTTTTTCATCTTTATTTCACCTTCTGTCAAGCAATAGCTCTTACATTTTACCACATTCGTTTAAAATCGAGAATAGAGGAATGACTCCAACTTTAGCTTGCCGACAATTTAACACCCTTTTTGTCAATCAAGTCGCTCTATAACTAGCCTTATCAATTTTATTTCCCTGATAAACAGTGGCTTTATTCGCTCACATCTTTTATATTCAATCGCCTTTGTTTTATAATGAGGATAAGAGGAGAGAGGAGGGAAATGTATGAAAAAATTATTGTTGATGACAGTTGCCAGTCTGGTCTTAGTTGGTTGCCAAGAATCTGAACCTCAAACGACCAGCCCATCTCATTCTTCTGAAGAAGCTACCCCATCCCACTCATCAGTTTCTTCTCTTTCTTCTGAAGAAAATTTAAGCCCATCGACCAGTCAAGAAGCCCAAGACAAAGACCCTTCGCTGGCCCTCCCGCCTGAGGGTGAAGAACTTAATATGGACCAATTCAAGGGCTTATATGAAAGAGACGATGGCTTTCAACTGGTAATTTTTGATGATTATTATGCCTTGTCTTCTCAAGCCGGAACGGTTGAGAATAAGCAAGCACAAGAGATGACCATTGAAGGGGATACCCTCTACGCAGACTTTGGAGATAGGCAGGAAACCATCCGTTATTTTGAAGAAAATGGCAAACAAAAAGTAGAATACAAGCCAGCAGGTGAAACTTCTAGCATTTTTACTAAGATATCCAATGAAACAGATTTTATCGGCCAAGAAAAAGAATAAATAAGAGGGCCAAAAGCAATGACCCCCGCTACATAAATAAAAATAATGATAGAAAAGAGATTAAAATGATAACAACAGATTTATTAGAAGATTTCCAAAACAAATTTAATCGTCCATGTAAAAATAGAGCTTCCAAACATGCGATCGCTCATGTAGGAATAAAAGAAGCCAGTCTCAACCAAGAAGCTATTCGCAAACACAATTTTGTTTTCTCTGAAGAAACCATCAAAGGTCAAATTACCGATCAAAAAAAATCTGGCCGTTGCTGGATGTTTGCTGCCTTAAACACCTATCGGGCGGACGTCATGAAAGAATTAAATGTAGAAAGTTTTGAATTTTCCCAAGCTTATCCTTTATTTTGGGACAAATTAGAACGGGCGAACTATTTCCTAGAAAGCATTATTGAAACAGTTGACCAAGACTTAGATTCCCGTTTGGTCTGGCATTTATTGCAAAACCCGACTGAAGATGG